>JBAWVX010000011.1:0-67823 GCA_037147075.1 bacterium | reverse complement strand
AGACTACGACACCTTCACTACCTACGGCAGGTGGTGCTCGGCGCAACGCTTACGCAAGGAAAGGGGTTGGAAAATGATGACAGCCTCGCGGGGCTTAAAAGGAAAAAAAAATTCATAATTATTGCCTGACAAGAATATGGGAAACTTATTCCACAGCAATAGCCGAAATCAATGCGCCGCCAAGCGTTCCTTGCGAAAGAGCTAATTGCAAAGCCCGATACCACCGAGTTATAAAATCATACCATTCCTCATCCGATGATTTCAGGATTTCATCGCGCTTCCGTTCAAACTTTTGGAGAAGTTGGATGTAGGATGCCGCGTATACATCTGTGAAATCTTGAATAAATTCCAACTTCCACCGGGAAGTCTCAAGCCAAATCTTAATATCCTCCTTAACAATAGGTTGGCCAATTTCTGATCCCAATGCTTCTGGAAGCCACCCTCCCAGCGGTTTGGTGTAGTCGTAGATCAGTAACTTCGCACCAAGCTTGGCAACCTTGCGAATCTCATGCAATGCAAAAATCTGGTCGGTAAAAGCATAAAAAGAATTAAATAAATAAATAACATCAAAAAGACCACCAGAGAATGATGTCAACCGACTCACGTCCGCGTGCCTGAAATCAATATGGGGATATGTGTTTCGAGCATATTCTATTGAAGATTTATCTATATCAATACCAGTAACATGCCCAAAATCATGCTCATAAAACCATTGGGCTGTCCCCCCCCTGCCACAACCTACATCCAGCAAGCGAAGGGACCTGTGGGGAAGCAATCCAGTTGCAACTAATTCAATGATGCGATCTTCGCCGGGATGCGCGAAATCACCATCGCGGGCCAAAGCCAAAAGAAATTTTCCTTGTGGAGAATTGAGCCGAAATTCTGGAATAGGTTTATTTATTTGATCTTCCATCCGAAATTCGGCAGTAGGAATGAACCGCCGATCTCACAGAATACACGAATTGAGTGAGGAAGCAAGTATCGTTCCCTCACAATTCACCCTCTAGGTGACTACCTTGAAATTTGCAAAGGTTTGGCAGTCTTGGCTTACCTAGAAATTTTGTTGTTCAATTGCTTTTCTCGCTTTATCGGACAAGTCTAGATTTTGATGGAGATTAGTTGTTGGCTTTCAAAAAGTGGTCGAAGAAGCCCAAGACGAGGGGTCGCAAGTCCTTTTGATTGGGCGGTTGGAGATCGAAGGTGTGTTCCGCGCCCTCGAGAATCTCCAACTTGTAATCCACTCCAGCCGCTTTGAGTGCTTCAGCAAAGTTGATCGATTGTTCAACGGGAACGGTTTCGTCCTTGGTGCCGTGAAGGATAAGGAACGGCGGATTTCCTTTCCTCAGGTAGCTGGTGGGTGATGCCTGGCGGAAGACTTCCGGTTTTTCGGCCTTGGTTGCGCCCATGGCAACAGATTCGTGTTTCCAAGCCATGAGATCAATCGGGCCATACATGTCCACCACGGCTTGGACCTGGCAGGAGTATTCTCCGTAGGGGCCTGCGGGGTCGAGGCCGTCGAAGGGGCCAGTCACACCCAGCATGGAGGCCAGATGACCTCCCGCCGAACCGCCGATGGCACCGATCTTTTCCGGATTGATTTTCAACTTGTCGGCATTTTTGCGGAGCCAGCGCACGGCGGTTTTGCATTGTTGGAGGTTGAGCGGCCAGGTGGGTTTGCCTTTTTCTCCGAGGGTGTAGTTGATGCTGAGAACGACATAACCGTTGCGGGCCAGCGTGGTGCCGATGTTCTTCTCGCGCCCATCGGCTTTATCTCCGCCGACCCATCCACCGCCGTGGATCAAGACGACAGCGGGACACCGATGACCTTTCGCGATGTGTTCGGGTGAATAAAGATCCGCTTTGGGTGCGGACGAACCTTCTCCGAGGTAGTCGATATTCCTCTCAAGACGCACGCCGGTGAGGTCGGTGGTTTCAAAGCCAGTCACTTCAACAGGCTCGATCTCCGAAGCATTGCGGTCAAGTTCGAGGGCAACGACGGTATCGATGGCGGGCCGCTTCGCAGCGGGAACCGAAATTTCAATCGTCTTGTCGGTTTGGCTGAATTCGACATCCGGTCCACCACCGAGGATGGAAGCTTTCAGAATTTTTGCCGGGATGTTTGGCAATGTGAGCTTGCTGCCGGGTGCGAGCCAGTGGACATAGATCGTCTTGCCGGCATGGGTGGAGGCACCATAGGGAGCGGGGAGGAATGGACCTCCGCGCGTCTTGTAGATGCTTTCCCCGTGAGTCTTGAGCCATTGGCCGACCTCTTTCAAACGCTCGATCTCCGCTGGTTCGATGGAGCCGTCCGGGCGAGGGCCGACATTGAGGAGGAGGTTGCCGTCGCGTCCGACCGTATTCACGAGCAGCTGAATGCATTTTTCCAGCGACATGGGCGTGCGACCCGGCATGTAGCCCCAAGGACCGGAGAGGGTGTTGCAGTGTTCCCAAGGGATTTTGTTGTTGAAGTCCCCGAGTTGTTTGCCGCCCTCGCGTGTCTCGAAATCCGCGAGTGTGGCGGTGCGGTCATTCAAGATGATGCCCGGCTGCAAGGTCCGGACCTCATCATTGATGACATCATCCTGCCAGCTGAATTTTCCTTTGTAGGGTTCACTGCGATCGCGGGAATTCCAGCCCGGCTTTTTCCCTCCGAATTCCACTCCGCCGAAGGCGAGCCAGTTTGGCCCTCCACCGTCATACCACAGGATGTCCACCTTGCCGTAGTTCGACATCAACTCGCGCACTTGGTGGTGGTATTTCTCCCGCATGGCTTCCGCGCTGGAGAGGTAGAGATCGGGAAAAAAGTATCCCGGATATTGCCAGTCAAGCGGAGAATAGTAAAAGCCCAGCCTCAGTCCCTCCTTGTGGGCCTCGTCCGAGATTTCCTTCACGAAATCGCGTTTGGCCGCAGAGGCCATGCTGTTGAAAGGGTATTCCTTGCTGTCGAACATGGCGAAGCCATCGTGGTGTTTGGTAACCAACACCATGTATTGCATACCCGCATCCTTGGCGGCTTGCACCCAATCCTTGGCGGCGAATTTTTCGGCAGTGAACTGGTCCTTGAGCTTGGCATAATCCTCCAAGTTCATTTTCTGGCTCCAGAGGTCCCATCCTCCCTTACCGGTGATGGAATACAGTCCCCAGTGGATGAAAAGCCCGAATCGGGTGTCGCGCCACCATGCGATGCGCTCTTCCGACTCCTTGGTGATTTTTACGGATGATTTGCGGGGCACTGGCGGGGCCACTTCGAGATCGCCGTCGTTATTGGCCGGTTGATCTGCGGCTTTCACGGGAGAGGTCAGGCCTGTTGCGGCAAGCAGGCACAGGCTTGCGAGCGAGCGGGTGAGTTTCCTTGAACGGGTGTTTATCGGTGTTTTCATATTAAGGTTTAGTATTTGCGCTAAATTCCAAGACATTGATCGAATACGGTGGGAGAGTTTGATCGAACGAACTGCCAGGTATCTTGAGCGGAGATGTCACCGGCATGACTTTAGTTGGCTCGGTGATGGAGTTGGTATCGTTTGGACTGGAGGCGCTTAAAGTCTCCAACTTTCCGGTTTTGCCGACTTCGGTCGCGCCGGTAAGTTTGATTCGGACCGTCTGTGGTTTATCGGACGGATTCACGATTTTCACGAATGTTTTTCCTGTGGCGGAATCGCGCGTCACGGAATGCGGGAGTTGGACATTCTCAGCCGTTTGAAGCTTGGAGGGCGGCGTGACATCGCCGACATGGTTGGCAAAGAGATTCCAGGCGTAGTAACTCGGCGAGCCGTAGCTCTCCAAATTATTGTAGCCGATGAGGTTTGTGCTCCACTGCCTGCCGCGGGGATTCACATTTACAAATAACGGAGCGTAGCAGTGCATCACCACGAGATCGGAATTTCTTTCCAAACCAGTCATCCAGGCCGCATCGCTCAAAGCAGCTCCGAAATTCGGCGTGGGTGGTATGGAGTCATCTTTCACCGTCCAACTGGACTCGACTGTGGCCCACTCCCCGACGAAGACCTTGGGGTATCCTTCGCCACGGCGTTCCTTGTCGTAGTAGTCGAGGTTTTTAAAGTTCCATTCGGATTTTTTGTAAAAGTGGTCGTCAACGATATCCGGTTTGCGGGACTTGACTGCGCGGCAAGATGCGATGACTTGAAGATCGGGATATTTCGCTTTGATCGCATCGTAGAACTGGGTATAGCGCGCATCGTAGGTGCCAGCCTTGTCATACATATCCTCATTGCCGATCTCGACATATTTTAATTTGTAAGGTTCGGGATGGCCGTATTTCGCGCGGAGCGCTCTCCAGTAGGAGGTCTTTGCGTCGCCAGTGAGGAATTCGATTTCGTCAAGTGCCTCCTGGACATAGTATTCCAAAAGTGGCCCGGGCTGGACATATTGTTGCTTAAGAGAATACCCGGCATAGAGACCGAGAACGGGCTCCACGCCCAAGTCCTCGCACCATGTCATGAACTCCATGAGTCCCATGCCATCAGTGGAACGGTAGTTCCAGCACCCTTGATGCCCTGAGCGGAAAGGCAATGGACCGAGGGTGGCTTTCCAATCAAAACGCTCCCAAAGGCGGTCGCCTTGCAAGTAGTTTCCGCCGGGGAAGCGGAGAAACTTCGGCTTCATGGCGAGCATTTTTTCCATGAGATCGATCCGAAAGCCGTTCGGGCGGTCTTTGTAAGTGGGAGGGAAGAGGGAAACCAGACTCAGCCAGATTTTGCCCGGATCTTTGACGGAAATCACAAAGCGCCCGTCGGTCGTGGGCTTGACATCCGGTCCGGTTTTCAAAGTCAGCTCCATTTTTTGCCACTGCTTGTTGACCGCCGGAGAGGAGGTTTTGGCATAGACCACCGATCCATCGGCATTCTCGAGTGAGACATCCAAGCTGCCGGAAAACGGTTCGACATCGTTTTTCTTCAAATCCTTGTTCCATTTCGCCGGGTTGCCCCGGACATAGAAGGAAACCCGGTAGGTGGTATCCGGCTTGATCGGGATGCCCCAGTATCCGTTGTTAAGAACGCGAAGGGGTTTGTCTGCTCCTGCGCTTTGGATTTCCACCTCCAAGCTATTGGGCAGCTTGTCGGTGAGGGGAGTGGTATCCACAACGCGAATCGCTCCCTGGGCGCCTGCTTTCAAGTCCAGACTCCAATTCGGGATATCTTTCGATTTGGAAGGATCCAAGAAGGCGCGGTTTCGGATCAACTCGGCGTAAAGTCCTCCGTCGTAGGAATAATTGATCTCCTCGGTCATCAGGCCATAGAGGATCGGGCTGACCGGTTTCGGTTTGGCCGAGAGATCGATTTCCAGAGTGTTGGGAGCATCTTGAGCCATCGCTGAGGATGCCGTGGCAAGTAGTAGCGGCAGTAGGGATTTTTTGATGTTCATAGATTTTTTAATTTAATGGTTTTGTTCAATTTCGAGTGTTTGCAGTAAATTCCAAAACTGTGATTGAATAGGCTGGGAAGGTGTGATCGAACGAAGTGCCGGTAATCTCGAGCGGCGCTGACACCGGAACGACTTTGGTCGGTTCTGTGATCGAGTTGGTATCACTCGGGCTCGACGCGCTCAGGGTTTCAATCTTTCCAGTTTTGCCGACTTCGGTAGCTCCGGTAAGTTTGATACGGACCGTCTGTGGTTTGTCGGAGGGGTTTACTATTTTCACAAATGTTTTTCCTGTGGCGGAATCGCGTGTCACGGAGTGTGGGAGTTGGACATTCTCAGCCGTTTGAAGCTTGGAGGGCGGCGTGACATCGCCGACATGGTTGGCAAAGAGATTCCAGGCGTAGTAACTCGGCGAGCCGTAGCTCTCCAAATTATTGTAGCCGATGAGGTTTGTGCTCCACTGCCTGCCGCCAGGGTTTACATTTACAAATAACGGGGCGTAGCAGTGCATCACCACGACATCGGAATTTCTCTCCATACCTGTCATCCAAGCCGCATCGCTCAACGCGGCTCCGAAATTCGGTGTGGGTGGGATTTCCTCTTTCACGGTCCAGCCAGACTCGACTGTGGCCCATTCCCCGACGAAGACCTTCGGATGTCCCTCACCGCGTGGTTCCTTATCGTAATAATCGAGGTTTTTAAAATTCCACTCGGATTTTTTGTAAAAGTGGTCGTCCACGAGATCCGGAGTGGGTGATTTTATGTTGCGGCAGGTAGCAATGATCTGAAGATCAGGATACTTCGCCTTGATCGCATCGTGGAACTGGGTGTAGCGCGCATCGTAACTGCCCGATTTGTCAAACCAATCCTCATTGCCAATCTCGACATATCTCAATTTGTAAGGCTCGGGATGGCCGTATTTCGCGCGGAGCGCTCCCCAGTAGGAGGTCTTTGCATCGCCAGTGAGGAATTCTATTTCGTCAAGTGCTTCTTGGACATAGTATTCCAGAATTGGTCCGGGCTCGACATATTGCTGTTTGAGAGAATATCCAGCATAGAGACCGAGAACGGGCTCCGCGCTCAAGTCCTCGCACCATGTCATAAATTCCATGAGCCCCATGCCATCAGTGGAGCGGTAGTTCCAGCACCCTTGATGACCCGAGCGGAAAGGCAATGGACCGAGGGTGGCCTTCCAATCAAAACGCTCCCAAAGGCGGTCGCCCTCCAAGTAGTTTCCGCCGGGGAAGCGGAGGAACTTTGGCTTCATGGCAAGCATTTTTTCCATGAGATCGATGCGAAAGCCGTTCGGGCGGTCTTTATAAGTGGGAGGGAAGAGGGAAACCAGACTCAGCCAGATTTTGCCCGGATCTTTAACGGAAATCACAAAGCGCCCATCGGTCGTGGGCTTGACATCAGATCCGGTTTTCAAAGTCAGCTCCATTTTTTGCCACTGCTTGTTGAGCGCCGGAGAGGAGGTTTTGGCATAAACGATCGATCTATCGGCATTCTCGAGTGAGACATCCAAGCTGCCGGAAAACGGTTCGACATCGTTTTTCTTCAAATCCTTGTTCCATTTCGCCGGGTTGCCCCGGACATAGAAGGAAACCCGGTAGGTGGTATCCGGCTTGATCGGGATGCCCCAGTATCCGTTGTTAAGAACGCGAAGGGGTTTGTCTGCTCCTGCGCTTTGGATTTCCACCTCCAAGCTATTGGGCAGCTTGTCGGTGAGGGGAGTGGTATCCACAACGCGAATCGCTCCCTGGGCGCCTGCTTTCAAGTCCAGACTCCAATTCGGGATATCTTTCGATTTGGAAGGATCCAGAAAGGCACGGTTTCTGATCAATTCGGCATAAAGCCCACCGTCATAGGAATAATTGATTTCCTCGGTCATCAGACCATAGAGGATCGGACTGACCGGTTTCGGTTTTGCCGAGAGATCGATGTCCAGCGTTGGCACGACATCTCCAGCGAATGCCCGGGTCGCCAACAACAGGAGAAATATTTTTTTCATTAGTTGAATCAGATTTTATTTTTTATGGATTCGTGATTTTCAAAGATTCGACGCAATAGTGGCTCGATCGGAATTGCATCAAGCTGGGGGATTTTGGAATTGGAAGCATGTTTCAGGAATCGTGTTAGTTTCCATCGATTTTTATTTGGCACCAGGCGCATTGGTCGTCGGGAGTTCCTCAATGCGGAGTGAGTCGAGGCGGATACCCCCTTTCTTGATCCCCATCATCAGACGGGTAGCTGGAGCGACCACTGTAACGGTGAAATCACGATGTCCGGCATCTCCGGGATTTCCGTTCCAGACCTCGTAGAATCTATCGGCCTTGCCGTCGGCAGAGCCACCCGTAAAAAGGCTGTAAAAAGATCCGGGGTTAGCTCCCCGAACGGTGTAGTCGTAGGATATCCGGTATCGGTGCCCCGACTGGAGAGGAAGCCCATCTGTCCAAAGGTATTCACAAGGCTTCAGAATCTCCTCGCTCGTGCCGACTTCCACCCCGCCATTGACGGAGGAGGCTTCCTTGGCGATACGGACGAGGCCATTGGTCATCGCGGTGGACTCGAGCAGGTCGGCCCCGGCAGGAGGCAAGTCGCCACGCACCATATTGAATGAATTGGAAATGTCGGTGCGGAAGGGCGAAGCTGGCAAGCCCTCCTTGTTGAAAAGGTTGACATCGGGTGCATTGGCCCAACCGTAACGCACAACGGTGGGAACCTGAACCCCGGGAGAGGAAACCTCCACACTTTCCCCCTTGATCTCCGCCTGCGCAGCAAAGAAGCGGCCGTCGGATCCAGCGACCATGAAGCCGCGAAGGTCGCCGTCCTTGGCGATGAGTCCGCCACCCGTGTGGGAGAAAGACACGATAGCCTTATTCCCTTCAACCCTCATGGAGCTGTAAAGTGGACCGGAGAATTCGATTTTCTCGCCGTAGGCAAGCGCCCTGGCCGCCAGAGAGAGGCGATGTCCGACCGGTTCCTTGTTGGTCGGGTGAATATCCACAGGATTTCCAACATCGGTTGTCACTGCCATCGCAGTGTTTTTGGTGGATTCCAAGGCCAGCAACTGCGCCTCCCTGAGCCCGGGTGTCAGATCTTTGAAGGGGGCAATTTGAACAAAGAGGAAAGGGAAATCCCCCTGCCCCCATTGTTCTCGCCACGAGTGGATCAGCGCGGGAAAGAGTTTTCTGTAAAGGATGGGATCGGCGTTGTTCGATTCGCCCTGATACCAAATAACGCCACGGATGGCGTAAGGCTGAAGCGGAGCGATCATGCCGTTGTAAAGACAGGCCGGGCGCTGTTTCAATTTGTTTGGCGGCACTGGCAGGACTGGACCTCTGGGCTTTGGCTTTCCCTCAGCTAATGCTTGGGCGGCTGCGATGTCGAATTTCTCTTGGATGCTTCTGACCTGCGCCTCGAATTTGACCGGATCAAATTCTGATTCCGCTTTAGCTTGCTCATCAAGCATTTTCTTGAAATCGGCATCGCCGGCGAGAGTCTCCCGGTCCATCCACGCCTGGGCTGGTGTGTTTCCGTAATAGCTTCCAATCAACCCGATCGGAACATCGAGGACTTTCCTCAATTCACGCCCAAAATAAAAGGCGACTGCGGAGAATTCAGCTGATGAGTTAGGATTGCCCATTCTCCAAGTGGCAACAGCATTGCTTTGGGGCTCATCCATCTCGCGCCGCGGGATACACACCATTCGGAGCATGGCATCATTGGCGGAAGAGGCGACCTCGCGCCCGCGCTCGCTGAGCTTGAGCAGAAGTTCCATGTTCGATTGTCCAGAGCAGAGCCACACTTCACCGACAACAACGTTTGATGCCTTGACGACATTGTTACCGGTGAAAGTCATGGTCTGCCCCTCCGCAGTTGCCTTCACTGGTTGGAGTTCCACCTTCCAACGCCCGTCCTTGGCAGTGGTTTCCGCTTTTTGCCCGGCAAACTCCACCGTGACCTTTTCACCATCCGCTGCCGTTCCCCACACCGGGATTTTCTTGTCCCGCTGCAAGACGGCGTTGTCCGAGAACAAAAAATTCGGAGTGACATCAGCCCGCAGCGGCGCCGCATCAGGCAGAAGGCAAATTGATCCCAGCAAGACAATGAGGCGATGATTCATTTTTGTAATAAGTTGCGTATTTCAGCTCTTCAATGCGTGTTGGCGGCATGGAGCCGGATATCCGAGGAGGAGGCGCCGACGAGGACTCCCCAGTCGCCTTTGAGCGGAGAGAAGCGTTTTTCCTTCGTGTCCCAGAAGGTGAGTTTGTCATTTGGAACGGTGAAGGTGACGCGTTGGGATTCGCCGGGTTTGAGCGAGATGCGCTCGAAGCCACGCAACAATTGCTTGGGCTGGATTTCGTCGGATCTGGGAGGCACGAGGTAAAGTTGCACGACTTCATCTCCGGCTCGCGTGCCCGTGTTTTTGATGGTCGCTTCGACTTTAAGAGGGTTTTCCGACACCTTGAGATCGGAATACTCGAATGCCGTGTAGCTCAGTCCGTGGCCGAAGGGGAAAAGCGGCTCGCCTTTGAGGAACATGTAGGTGAAGCCCTTGCTGATATCGTATTCGCTTTGGGGCGGAACTTGTGATTCGCTGGCGTAAACGGTGTGCGGGAGTTTGCCACCGGGATTCACATCGCCGAAAAGAACATCCGCCAAGGCGTTGCCGCCTTCCTCACCGCCCCACCAAGCCTGGAGCATTGCGGGCACATTGTCTTTGAGCCAAGGCACGGTGAGCGGCCCCGCGCTCATTTGGACGACGACCGTGCGGGGATTGGCTGCCATGACCTTTTTCACCAACTCTTCCTGCTCCGGGGGCAGGCCCAGGGAGGTGCGATCGCGGGACTCCATTTCGGTTCTGGCATCTGTTCCGACGCAAACGATGGCGACATCCGCCTGGCGGGCGAGTTCCACTTCGTTTTCGAGGGAGAAGACATCCGGTGATTTTCCGTATTTGTCGTCCGTTTTTTCGAGCTGAGCCTTCGCGCTGGCTTCATCGAAGAGCACCTTGATTCCGTCTCCAGCACGGTTTTTGATTCCCTCCAAGGCGCTCACGCTTTTATCCGGTGTTCCAAAGTAGGAGTTGAGCACGATGCGGTTGGCGTAAGGGCCCAAGACCGCGATGGATTTGATTTTTGTTTTATCGAGCGGGAGGAACCCGTCCTTGTTTTGGAGGAGAACAATAGACTGTTGGGCTGCTTTCAAGGCCAGAGCCCGATGCTTGGGGCTGCAAATGACATCCGGCGAGATTTTGCTGTAAGGAACGGACTCGAAGGGATCAAAGTCACCCAAGCGAAAACGGACGCGTAAAACCCGTGCCAGGGCATCGTTGAGGCGCTCTTCGCTGAGCTTGCCGCTCCGAACGGCCTCGGGGATGTATTTCTCGTATTCGATATCCGAAAAATCACAGCCCGCCATCACGGACCGCCCAACGGCATCCGCAAAGTCCATCTGCCCTTTGGTATGGCCTTTGACCATGGTTTCCACGCCCCCGAGATCGGAGACGACGAAGCCATCGTGCTTCCATTCGTCTTTCAAAACATCAGTTAAAAGCCAGTGGTTGATGTTGTTCGGGACGCCATTGATGGCATTGTAGGAGGCCATGACCGAAGCCGCCTTGCCTTCAACCACCGCGTCGCGGAAATGTGGGAGCCAGTAGTCACGGAGCCAACGCTCAGGGACGGTGCAATCGAGCTTCTTGCGGCTTTTTTCCACATTGTTCACGGCGTAATGCTTCAGCGTGGCTGCGATTTTCATGTAACGCGGGTCATCACCTTGAAGCCCTTGCACATAGGCGACACCCATTCGCCCGGTCATGAAGGAATCCTCTGACCAAATTTCGTAGTTACGACCCCAGTAGGGGTTTCTGCCGACATTGATGACCGGAGCGCGGTAGATGAGGCCCTTGTTTTCCCCGCTGGCATTCGGGTCTAAATGCCAACCATTGTAAATGGCCCGCGCCTCGTCGGAGAGAACCGTGGCGACCTCTCGGACCAATTCGGGACTCCAAGTCGCGCCCAAAGCGATGCAAGTGGGAAAAAGGGTGGTCGGCTTGCCGTCCCATCTCACGCCATTGAGGCATTGGTTCCACCGGTCTGGCTGAATGCCAAAGCGCTCGACTGGTTTGCCCACATGGTTCAGCAAACGCGCTTTTTCCTCGAGTGTGAGTTGGCTGATCAGGTCGTCCACCCGCTTTTCTAACGGCTGGGAGGGGTCTTTGAAGACAGGAACGCTCTGGGCAAAGATGTTGAGGGATAGGA
This sequence comes from bacterium, assembly GCA_037147075.1. GTDB lineage: Bacteria > Verrucomicrobiota > Verrucomicrobiia > Chthoniobacterales > Terrimicrobiaceae > UBA967. Next base: position 56,178 of record JBAWVX010000011.1, on the reverse strand, counting down.
AAATACTCCCCAGAAGTGCGAGGGACGCTAGGTTTTTGCCAATCCGTTTCATTTTTATCTCGTTCAATGATATAAGGTAATCGCTTGAGTGTAATGTTATGCAGCCCGGAGGATTTCGCCCTCCGGGACGCAACGGAAGAGTTCTCTAACCTGTGAAGTAGAGGTAGGAGCCGATGATGAAGACAAGGATCACGCAGGAGGCGATAACCTCTTTCCATCCCCAGCTTTCGCGAGTCTCGCGGCGATCCGCCTCGGTGGCAGTGGCGAAGGTCAAACCTTGGATCTGAGCTGCTTCGGGCTGTTTGGTTGCGTAGCTTACAACAACCATCACGATTGCCGAGACCAGAGTGATCAGGATGCTGAAGTATTGGAAGTTGATGTTGTTGACGATCCAGAAGAAAGTGCCCTCGGGGTAGCTCTTGAACAGGCCGAGAGTGATTGGTGTATCGACTGCCATGCGGAAGATTCCAACGATAAATCCCACAACCATGGCCCAAAAACAGCCTTGGGCGTTGAGGCGCTTCCAGAACACTCCGAGGAAAAATACCACGAAGATCGGCGGAGCAAGGTAGCCCTGAACGGATTGCAGATATTCGTAGAGTCCGTGTGCTCCCTTCACCACGGGAATCCAGATGAGCGCAATCAGGACCATCACGATGGTGGCGATCCGGCCCATGCGAACCAACTCCTGCTGGGTCGCCTTGGGTCGCAGTTTTTCATAGATATCGACCGTGAACAGGGTGGAGCACGCATTGAAAACGCCCGCCAACGAGCCCATGAGTGCGGAGAGCAAGCCCGCGACAACGATGCCGCGCAGGCCGGGCGGCAGAAGGTATTGCACCATCATGGGAAAAGCCCCCTGCGATCCCTTGGCAGCGAATTCCGCCGACAGCTCTGGGATGGCATCTTTTTTCACCAACGCGTAGCAGATCAAGCCTGGAATGATGAAGAGATACACGGGGAAGAGCTTGAGGAAGGCGGCGAAGATACTGCCTTGGCGGGCGACGGTCTGGTTCGGCGCGCCGAGAGCCCGTTGCACGATGTATTGGTCCGTGCACCAATACCATAGGCCGATGACGGGGGCGCAAATAGCCATGCCAAGCCACGGGAAGTTGTTATTGAAATACCAAGCTTGTTTGACGATTTCGCCGTTTACCACTTCCTTTACTGGCGCCCAGGTTGCGATCTGGCCGGCGGGAACAAGTGGCTTCCAAAGGTTGAACATGTCCGGACCGCAGATGTTGCGGAGTTCCTGCCAACCGCCAAGTTTGTGCAAACCATAGAATGTGAGCAGGGCGGAACCGCCGATCAAAATAACTACCTGCACGGCATCGTTGTAGGCGACGGCTCGCATGCCGCCGATTACCGTGTAGAGGCCGGTCAGAACAATCACGGCCATCGAACCAATCCAGAAACTGTCGATCTCCAATCCTCCAATCGAAATATGGAGTTCTGGAAGAAGAGTTCCGAAGACCACGCCACCGGCGAAGATGCCGACCGCGATTTTCGAAAGGACGAATGTGATGATCGAGACGATCGAGAGCACATAACGCGAGCCCACCGAGAAGCGGCGTTCCAGGAACTCCGGCATGGTGAATACTTGCGAGCGCATGTAGAAGGGCACGAAAACCCAGGCTAATACCAAGAGACACCAGGCGTGCAGTTCGTAGTGCGCAAGCGCGACGCCGTCCTTGGCACCAGAACCGGCAAGGCCGACAATATGCTCCGAGCCGATATTCGAGGCGAAGATCGAGGCGCCGATGACCCACCAACCAAGATTGCGGCCGGCAAGAAAGTAGTCCGAAGCCGTATCTTTGTTTTTGCTCACCACCCACCAGGCCACGCCCAAGAGGAGGCAAAAATACAAAGCGATCGCGAGCCAATCGAGCGCTGCCATGTGGGTTGTTAGCGCCAGCAGTGGCGTGAATGGGATGGGGATGTGCGTCATATGTTTCGAATTGAGTTTCTACTTTGTGGAGAAGGAATAGACCGTGGTTGTCTTGTAGGTCTGGCCAGGACGCAGAACAACGGATGGGAATTGAGGCTTGTTCGGCGAATCTGGGAAGCGCTGGGTTTCCAAGCAGAATCCATCATACTGATTGTAAACTTTTCCGCCTTTGCCGTGGATCGTGCCATCGAGGAAATTCCCCGAGTAGAACTGGATGCCAGGTTGGTCGGTGTAGACCTTCATCACGCGTCCGCTCTTGGGTTCATAGACCTCCGCCGCAAGGGGGCGGCAAACGAAGGGGAGCTTGTTGAAGACATAGTTGTGGTCATACCCAACCGGTTTGCCTCCGACTTCCTTGATGCGCGAACCGATTGGCATGGGTTTCCGGAAGTCCATCGGAGTATTCCGCACGGATTTCAGTTCGCCCGTTGGAATTAGTGTCTTGTCCACCGGTGTGTAGCGATCGGCTGCGATCAGGAGTTGGTGGCCAAGGATGCTTCCATTGCCGGCACCTGCGAGATTGAAATAGGTGTGGTTGGTGAGGTTGATGACGGTTGGTTTGTCCGTATTGGCCTCATAAGAAATCCGAAGATCGTTGTTCGGAGTGAGTGTGTATGTCACCGTGGAGGTGAGTTTTCCAGGGTAGCCTTCGTCGCCATCGGGGCTGACCAGCTTGAAGCGCACCGAAGGATTGGCTCCGCGCACCACTTCGGCGCTCCAAACCTTCTTGTCGAAGCCTTTCACGCCACCATGCAAGTGGTTCGGGCCATCGTTTGTCGCAAGTTGGTAGGTTTTTCCATCGAGTGTGAACTTGCCCTCGGCGATGCGGTTCGCATAACGCCCGGCGATGCAACCGAAGTAGGGGCTCTTCGTGAAGTAAGGCTTCAGGGTATCAAACCCGAGTGACACATCCGCAAGCTGGCCTTTGCGGTCGGGAACGAGCAAGTCCACCACCATCGCGCCATAATTCGATAGCGAGACTTGCATGCCGTTTTTGTTTGTCAGGGTAAATAACTCGACCTTCTGCCCGTCCGGCGTCTTGCCGAACGGCTTTACCGTGACGGGTTCGGCGGCATGGCATAGGGCGCTTACTGCAAGAAGACCTGCAATAACGCTGAAACATCTCAGAGAGGGACTTGGGATTTTGATCATGGGGTTTTATTTAGGGTTTTGGGGTTGTAGGGCTGGGGGAGAGAGGCTTGTCCATGGACTTCACCATAACGACATAGTCGAGCGTTTGACCTGGAATTTTCACGGATTCACCCGCGCGGGCATCTCGACTCCAGAGTTCGGCGCAGGCCAACTCGCAATCTTGGTTTCTCCAGAGGAGGTCTTTATTTTCCTGTTTCTTGAATCCAGCGGCTTCGAGGGCTTCCCGCATCGCTTTCGCGGCATCCACCGCCGAGGCATCGGGTTGCTTCAGGCTCACCACTGGAAACTCTCCTGTTGAGAAAAGCACAAAAACATCGGCTTGCTGAGTCTTGGGGTTGATCTGGAAGGCGAGGTCGGTTTTGTTGGCGGGGTCGCTGAGGCGTTTGGTGGCGATCCAAGAGGCTCCCTCGACGGCTGTGGGCAGTCTGTCGAAGGTGTTGTCGCTCGAACCGTCCACCTCGGTGTAGAACGGGCTTTGCGCTTCCACCGGGCGGTCGATAGCGAATGCCGGATTGGCGGTATTTGAGCTTTGGAGGTCTTGCACCAACGAATCGGAATCGGCGGGGGCGGAGGAATCCGGGCGCTGATAGATAACCATCGAGTCGCTATTTCCCTTGCCGTCGGTGACCTCGAGCACATTCCGACCAGGCTTCAGCGGCGTTTTCCAGAAAAAGACATTCTCGACCTTCATCTCGGAAGCGGCTTCGTGGGATGGGTTTTTCGGGTTTCTGATGTCGAGGAGGTAGTCGCCATTTTTCAGCGTTTCCTTGGCCTCACCATTCAGGATCAGGGTGAGTTCCGCAGCGTTCGAATAGGCTTTGATCCCATTGTCCGGCGCGAACGAACGCAGAAAATGCGAACGGTCGCAGAGATGCACCATGGGGCTCTTGGGGTTCAAAAAGGCTTTGAAAAGGTAATAGATGTCCTTGGGTTGCCCTGCCATGGTGAGCAGTCCCTTGGTGTTTCTATTGTTTTTAAACTTCTTGTCGTAAAACTCCCGAAAGACCCACCAGAAGAACATGGGGCGGTTCGGGATATCGTTGCGACAAACAGTCTGAAGCCTGTATTCCGTGAACATTTGGGCATACTCGGTCGGTTCGAAAACATCCACTTTCCATGTCTTTGTTCCATAGGGCACATGATGAGTGACCCAGCTGCCCGCTCCTGTCTCGGAGACGATGGAGTTCCTCGGCAATTTGGAGAATCCCGACAAATGGTCGCTATACCATCCATCGTAGGTATTATGGGCAACGAAATCGCAATTCACCGGCGGCTTGCCATTGGCGGCGTAGGTGACCAGTCGCGTGGCGTCCTCCTCGTGGATGATTTCGGCATAGCGACTGACAATTTCGGGATAGGTTTCGTTCCCCGCGCTCCAGAAAAGAATGGAGGGATGGTTCCAATTTTGGCGGACCATTTCACGGTTCAGCCGCTCGCCATCGGGAGTCAGAGTGTTGTCCTCGTTTCCACGCCCCTTCCAGGTTTGGCCGGCGTAACCATTCTCAGCCCAGATGGCAACGCCTGCTTCATCCCCTATGTCATATTCAAACTTCTCGTGGGGATAGTGGGCGAGACGCACGGCATTCACGTCCATGGAGAGCATGGCGTCCCACTCGCGTCGCATTTCCTCGCGGGAAATCGCATTCCATTCGCGTTCGGTCTGCGCGTGTTTGCAGACGCCTCGCACCGGGAATTCCTTGCCGTTCAGGAAAAATTTCCCGTCGCGGAAAGCAAGCGTGCGGATGCCGAAACGCTCGGTTAATTCATCTGATAATTTGTCTTCCACCCTCACCTGCAGATGGACTGTGTAGAGATTCGGCTTGCCGATATCCCAGAGCTTCGGATCGGCGATTGGAGCCGAGCTGTTCACTTGGACGGTTTCACCGGCGGGAATGGTCTTTTTCGTCTCAAAGCGCGAGCAAATCGCGCCAGACGGATCTTTCACTTCATAGCGTAGAGTGGCCTCAACCGGCTTTTCCAATGGGTTCGTGAGGTAAGCCTTAGCTTGGAGATCGGCGCTTCTTTCGCTGATGTTGGTCGGTGTGAGATAGAGCCCGGTGGAACCCAAGTCGGGGCTCACATGCACGGCTCCCGTTTTGAGCAGCGAGGCGTGGCGGAACATGCCGCCATTGATGAAATACAGGGTGGACCGGGAATGGCATCCGAGCGTCTCGTCATCGCGGTTGCCGACACGCACATCCAGCACATTGTCCGAGCCGAATTTCAAAGCCGGGGTCAAGTTGAACGTCGCACGTGAATAGGCACCCCGGTGTTGGCCGATATGTTTGCCATTGACGAACACATCCTTGATGGATGCCGCACCATCGAGGACAAGGTAGATACTTCTTCCCTCGTCTGCGGCACTGATGGGCAGAGTCTGGCGATACCAACCAGCGGACTGGTCGGGCAAACCCGATTGGCGAAAAACATGCGGTGATTCCACGGGCTCCCATTTTGCCGAAGGCGGTGGCGGCTGAAGGCTTTTTTCCTGCGGAGGTTCCGGCGCAAAGAGCCACTTGTCGATCGGAATGATCTCGCGGGTTTCGTTATCCGCAAATGCTTTGTAGGCTGAAAGTGACAAAACCAGACATCCAATGACTAGTGCGCAAAGTGGTTTGAGCGGTGTGTTCGAGAAGGGATATTTCTTGGGATTCATTTTTCTATTCGAGCAAAAAATTTATTTCTAAGGCTTTGTTTCGACGCCAAATGTTTTCTCCAAGCGCTGGTATTCCTCTTCGGAAACAGGGAGCACGCAGCCGTGGCGAAATTTGAACGGGAAGGAAAAGTCCTCGGCCTTTGTGAAGATGCCGCTGCTTAGGCTCTGCGTGGTGTAGGGTTGATAGCCCAAAGACTTGGCGTATGCGTCCGCAATCAGACACCATGTTTTTTGACCACCGGTGTCTTGCAGTTTCAGGGGGTAACATTCCGGGCCTTCGATGCCGGGGATGCCTCTCAGAGTGAACTCGGTGATTTCTTTCCACGGCCCTGCCAGTTTGTCGCTCGTCTCCATGACGATTTCCTTGCGTGTCTCGTTCTTACTAAATCTGAAATACACCCCGCCGTCTTTGACGATGGTGGTATCGATCACGCCTGTTGCTTCATCGATAAATGGAACGGCTGGCGTGAATTCCCGAAAATCCTTGGTGTGGCTGGCCAGAATGCGATGTTTTTTAAATCCTGTTGCCGGAGTCGTAGAGGCCCAGAAGACAAAATAGTCGCCAGCCTCGGAGTCATAAATCGCCTCGGGAGCCCAAGCGCATCCGGCATCCTCCGGGGCCACAGTCACAAGACGAGGCCCCACCCATTTGACCAAGTCGGTTGATTCCCAAATGACCAGCGAACGGCTACCCGACTGAACGGCTTGCTTCCAAGTCTCTACACCATTTCCAGTTTCGAGTCGCTTTTTGTAAATTGACAAATCGGTGGCCAGCAACACGAACTTGTTGCCTCCCTCCAGGCGAATGATGTAGGGATCACGCACACCGCCGGTTCCGATTTCGCTGACCAGGACAGGCTTGGATTTGTTCAGCGCCGACCAGGTTCGCCCATCCCGGCTGAGGGCGAAGTAAATTTGCTCCCCGGTTGGGCTTTCCCCTTTGAAAGTGGCAAAGAGGTATCCTCCGTCGCTTGCCTGAGTGCCAGTGAGCGAGAATGACGCTATGGCAAAGGCTGTTGCCGCGATCCGGAAAAATCCGTATTGCGAGAGACTTTTTTGAACCAGAGCTTGGGTGCTTCGAATGGGGTTCATGGGGGAGGGTTATGAGGTTGAAATTTTCTCTTTTTGCGCGGTTTCCGTTTTTCCATTGACACGAACCTTGAACGGCCGCGCGTCAGATGAGCGAATAAGATAGGATATGACTACACCATTTTTCCACTCGATGTCCACCGTGTAACCGCCGCGCGCCCGGAGGCCGGTGACTTTCCCGGATGGCCAGGCTTTTGGAAGGGCGGGGAGCAATTCCAGCTCGCCTTGGTGTGATTGGAGCAGCATTTCCGCAATTCCCGAAGTTGCTCCAAAGTTGCCGTCGATCTGGAAAGGCGGGTGTGCGTCAAACAAATTGGCGTAACTCCCAGCCCCCCGTCCGTCGAAGTAGGTGCGTCCGTTCGGTCCTTTTCCCTCTTCCACCGTGGTGGGTTTCAACATTCTCCGGAGCAACCGCTCGCAGCGGTCGCCATCGCCGAGGCGCGCCCAGCAGTTGATCTTCCAGGCGAGAGCCCAACCCGTGCCATTGTCCCCGCGAGTTTCGAGGGATTTTCGGCAGGCTTCGGCCAGTTCCGGTGTCCCGCTCCGGGTGATCTGGTATCCGGGGAAAAGCGCATACATGTGTGAAATGTGACGGTGTGTGGGCTCAGGCTCGGGATAGGGGAGAAGCCATTCCTGTAGGCGTCCGTCGGGGCCGATTTGATTGGGTGCCAGGCGGGCGGCTTTTGTTTTGAATTCCTTTTGCAAATCCTCATCCACCCCGAGGACTGCTGCGGCTTGGGAAGTGTTTGCAAACAACTCCCGGAGGATTTGCATATCGATTGTTGGTCCGATGCAGACATGGGCCTTTCTTCCATCCGGCAGGAAAAAGCGATTCTCGGGGGAGTTCGATGGTCCCGTGACGAGCCATTTGTGCTCGGGTTCCTCAAAGAGGCAATCCATGTAAAAGAGCGAGGCTTCCTTGAGAATCGGATAGGCCTGACGCAGGAACTCCTTGTCTTGGCTGAAGGCGTAATGTTCCCAGATATGCTGGCAAAGCCAGGCGGATCCCAGTGTGGTGGATCCCCAGCTGGCTTGTTCGCCGGGCGAGGTGAATCCCCACGCATTTGTGATGACATGCGCAACCCAGCCTCTGGCGTTGTAGTAGGCTTGCGCCGTCTTGCGACCGGGCTCGACCAATGAGCTGGTGAGTTTTTGCAGGGGCTCGTGAAGCTCCGAAAGGTTGCACACCTCGGCCGGCCAATAATTCATCTGGACATTGATGTTCAAGTGCCAGTCCGCATTCCAAGGCGGGCGGATTTCCTCGGCCCAGATTCCCTGCAGATTGGCTGGGAGACCTCCGGGGCGCGAACTGCTGATCAGAAGGTATCTGCCGAAGTTGAAATAAAGCGCCGCCAGGGCGGGATCCTCCGCTCCGTTTTCAAATCCTTTCAGCCTATCGAGGGTGGGGAGGGCACTGTTTGCCGTCTCCGCGAGGGTGAGCTGCACCCGGTTGAAAAACTTCTCATGATCGGCTTTCTGATCGGCCCGCAGTTGGGCGAAAGATTTTTTTGCGGCCAAATCCAAATCACGGCGGGTCGAGGCAACCGGGTCGTCGATCCTGCGGCCGGCGAATCCCTTGTAGTCGGTGTCTGCGGCGAGCAGGAGAACGACTTCATCGGCTTGCTCGACTTGAATCGAGTTTCCTTCGGCCTTCACGGTGCCCCCACGAGCCTGAACTCTCAGGCGCGCGACATAGCTCACACCCTTGCCGCCGCGACCGTCGTCGAGGGTTCCAGTCATGAGCAAGTCCTGTCCATCGGCGACTATGGTTTCAAACCGCTCGGGCCGGTCCATGGTGGCTTGGAAGGATATTTTCCCGGGTTTGTCGGCGCCGAGGTGGACCACGAGAACGCCATCGGGGGCGGTGGTGAAATACTCGCGTTCAAACCGGACCCCGCTCCTCAAATAATCAACGCGCGCCTTGGCTGTCGCGAGGTCCAACTCGCGGCGGTATCCTTCGACAGGTGTGCTTGCGTCATCAAATTTCAGGCGCAAGTTTCCCAGAGTTTGGTAACAGCCGAAAGCGGCGTCACCCGGCTTGTTGCCGCTGCCGGAGCCATTGCAAACGAATTTCTCATTCACCAGCTTTTCAGCCTCAAGGTGGCGCCCCTCCAGGAGGAGTTTCCGGATTTCCGGCAGGAATTCGTAGGCTCCCGGTCGGTCGGAATCTTGCTTCGAGCCTGACCAGAGCGAACTTTCGTTCAGGATGATCCGATCCTCATCCGTTCCGCCAAAGATCATGGCACCGATCCGTCCATTGCCCAGAGGGAGGGCTTCTTGGAGTTTCGTGGCTGGCTCTTGGAACCAGATTGTCGTCGAGGAATCCCCGGCGAGGGCAATGCCGATCAGGACGAGAGAGGCTAAGGTGTGGCGGAGTTTCATTTTGGTGTCAGCTTTTGAAGGTGGAGAGGTCCCAATCCGACTTCCACTCGATGACGGGGCGGTCGTCTTGAAAGCGAATCGGCAGCCAGTAGTAGCGCCCGTCGATGGCGTTATCCGGCCGCCACTCATCGAACATCGCGATGAAGGCATCCTTTTTTCCAGGAACGGGGAAAACAAAGGTGCTTTGCCCCCCAAAGGTTTTTTCAGGCCCGAGCTGAGTGGCCGGGTTGAATCCATGGCAGGGATTTCCCAAGTGGGTCCAAGGTCCAGTGACTCGGTCAGCAACCGCCAGGCGTGCGGCGTTGGGTTTCCATCCTGTGCAACCGGAAGTGAGTAGATAATATTTGCCGCTGCGTTTGAAAATGGCAGGCGCTTCATTTTTATCGCCAACGAAGACGCGGACATAATGACCGTCGAAGCCGGTGAAATCGGGGTTCAAGCGGGAAATTTTGAGCGTCAGGGTGCCTTCTGAGGTTCCGATGTGGTAGGCAACCCCGTCGTCATCGACGAAGAGCGTCATGTCTTTCGATTCCTGCCCCACAGCGAAATCGCGGCGCAGGAGAAAGTCGGACTCCTCGGCGAGGGTGGGTGGATTTGGCCTCTGTTGGCGGGGTATTTGAAGCAAAGCGAGTTCCTCATCGGACAGAGGTTTGCGAAGGTGGTCGGGGGTATTTTCGGGCCAGATGCCGGGATTGATGCGGAGGGAGTGCAGAAACTTGTAGGGGCCGGTGGGTTTGTCCGCCACAGCCACGCCCGTTCGAGCGGTGCGGTAACCCTGCCCAAGAAATTCGAGGTGGAACCACATGACATACTTTCCGGTCTTGGGATTGAAAATGACCTTCGGCCGCTCGATCACGCAACCTTTGGCGATTTCGCTTTTTTCATCAGGTGACACTTTCAAAGCGATGCCCTCGTCCCTCCAGTTATAGAGGTCTTTGGAGGAATAGACATGAACACCGACATGAGCCTTGTTGCCGGCCTTGCCCTCGATTTTGTGTTCGCCGAACCAATAGGTGATGCCGTTCGCAACCAGCAGTCCGCCGCCATGCGCGTTGATGTGCACCCCCTTGTCGTCCGGCCAAAATTCGCCGGGGCGAAAAGAAGTGCGCTTCTCGGTGGCCGAAAGGATCGTGAGAGGCAGCAGAAATAAAATGGCGAGGATTTTGCGAGGCATGGGAAACAAGGGATGGTTCTTTAGGCGTGGAATTGATCGCCGGTGATTTCCAGAGGCTCGTTCGCTGCGCATTGTCGGGTCATCGCAGATTCTCTATAGCGCACGGTGAGGGTTTGCGGTTGGCTTGAGGTCAGGCAGGCGCGCTTGAGTTCGCCGCCGTCCCACTTCAGATCGACGGTCACACCACTGCGAACGCGAAATCCTGTGGCTTTTCCCGAGGGCCATGCACTTGGCAGGGCGGGGAGGAGTTCGATTTCGGCGTTGCGCGTGGATTGCAGCAGCATCTCCACGATGCCCGCCGCTCCACCGAGGTTGCCATCGATTTGAAATGGCGGGCAGTTGTCCAGCAGGCTGGGGAGCGTGTTTTTGAGAAGGAGCGCTTGAAATATCTTGTGCGCTTGCTCGCCGTCACGGAGGCGCGCCCAGAAATTGATTTTCCAAGCCATGCTCCAGCCGGTGCCGTCATGACCCCGCCGCTCCAATGTGCGCCGTGCAGCAGCTGCGAGATCGGCGGTGCGATGGGTGATCTGGTGGCCCGGATAGAGACCGAAGAGATGGGAAATGTGGCGGTGGTCTGGCTCGGCTTCTTTAAAATCCTCCGCCCACTCAAGAATGTGGCCATCAGATCCGATTTGGTAGGGACGCAGACGGCTCCTTGCTTCCTCAAGCGCTTTTTGGAAATCCGAATCGGCATTCAAAATCTCAGCAGCGCGCAGCGTGTCGGAAAACAACTCGCGAAGGATGGCGATATCCATCGTAGGACCTCCGCTCACGCTTGCCGTTTTCCCGCTCTCCGTGAGGAAGGCATTTTCGGGTGATGTGCCCACAGGAGTGACCAAGTGGCCGTTGGCATCGGTGACAAGCCAGTCGAGATAGAACTCGCAAGCTCCCTTAAGCAACGGATACGCGTGGCTCGCTAGGTAGTCTCTATCCAGCGAGTGGTAGTAGTGCTCCATGAGATTCTGGCAAAGCCAGGCACCTCCCATCGGCCAAAACGAAGTGCCGGCCGTGTGATCCACGGGTTGGGCTTCCCGCCAGAGTGTGGTGTTGTGGTGGGCCACCCAGCCGCGCGCCTGATACATCTCACGGGCAACTTTAGATCCGTCCTCGGCGAGTTCGCGCGTCATACGCAGCAGTGGCTCGGCGCACTCGGCGAGGTTGCCCGACTCGGCCAGCCAGTAGTTCATCTGGGCATTGATGTTCAGCGTGTATTGGCAAGCCCACGCCGGGATGATCTCGTTGTTCCAAATGCCTTGAAGGTTCAAGGGCTGTCCGCCAGGACGAGAGCCGGAAATCAGGAGATACCTCCCGAACTGGAAATAAAGCGCGGCCAAGGCGGGATCGGGATTTTTCAAGCGCTCGTCGGTCGGCACATCAAGAGGGCTCTCGCCGAGATCCAGCGTGACCCGGTCGAAAAGATTCCGGTAATCGCGACTGTGGTTCTCGAGAAGGGCAGCGAATGTCTTGTCTCGAGCCGCATCCAGAGTGGAGGAAACCTTGGCTGCAGGATCGCCTCCCCCGAAGCTTGAAGCCGCTGACAAAAGCAAGACGGCTTCGCCCGCACTCGGATGCCGCACCTCAGCCTTCGCGGCAAAATGCAGGCCCCGGCCGTTGTAGAGAACCTGCGCGGCGTTCGCCTTGCGATTTCCGTCTTGATCCCAGAGCTCGGGGTATTTCCAAGTGTCACCTTTTTCCTCGACCCACTCCAGCGTGCGGCGCAGGACAAAACTGGGCAACTGCCCGCTCAGCGAGAGTTCATCGACCACGGCGGTCGGGTGGATGGAGCCGAGACGGACCCGAAATTTCAGCGCCTGCGGATCGTCAGCCTGGAGGCGGATTACAATGACCCCGTCGGGATGGTTGGCAAAAATTTCGCGTCGAAAGTTCACTCCACCGCTCCGATAGGTGATGCGAACGACACCGTCCTGAAGATCGAGTTCCCGACAATAATCCTCGACCGGCCCAGTATGTGCGAACTCGATATGGAGGTCGCCGAGTGGTTGGTAGCATGCCCAGCAAGCCCCCAGCCAATGTCGGGTAATGAACTCATCTGCCTCCGCAAATTCACGCCTTGCGATCATCTCGGTGACAGTCTGAAGGCTGCCGGCGACATCCAATTTCAGGTCGCGATAACCGGGATATCCCGAGACGAGTGTCGCCTCGTTGAGTTGGAGGTGCTCGCTCGCTGTGCCTCCCGAAACCATCGCACCCAGCCGCCCATTACCAATCGGCATGCGTTCATCCCACTGGGTCGCGGGTTGGCGATACCAAAGGCGTAAAGGTTGGTTGGATTGTTGGCTGGTCACGGACATATCAAAAAATCAAAGATTCTCAGCGCAATAGGATTTGAATTGGCGATTCTAGGGCTTTGACGGGGAAATCGCGGAAGTGTCCAAAGGAACTTTCATCATCTGTTGATTCCGGCGGAGCGATACAGACGGCTTTTGATCGGGTTTCAGATTGGCCACAGCCTTGAGAAAATCCTCGACCTTCTTGAGCGGACGCCCATCGATGGCTTGGATGAAGTCGCCAGTGCGAAGCCCCATCTGATAGGCGGCACTGCCCGTCGGACACTCCGCGACGATCAACCCACCATCGCTTTCCGCGATTTGGAGAGCGGAGAATTCCATTTCCTCAAGGTTGCGAAGTTTCGCACCCTGCCAGACTTCGAATTTAGCGACTGGCGCAGCAGGACGTGGTTGTTCGAGCATCGGAAAATCCGGCACGCGGGCCACGGCTTTCATGCGTGGTGATGTCACCCCGAATTGATCCATCGGGAAGTTTTGGAATCCCAGCTTGAGTGCTGGGGAACCCTCCTTCACGCGAAAATCTCCCTTGGCTGGATCGACAAACATGGGATTCCCGACAAGCGAATTGGCATCGCAACCATTCTCCAAGTATTTCGATCGATCCGCGTCTGATGTCGTAAAAAGATTCCAATCAAGCAACTTGCCCCATTTATTTTTTTCCTCTTCAGTGCCCCATAAGTCGGTTTGCATGTGGGTCGGCACATAGGGCCGCATGATGATGTTTTGCGTGAAAATATCATCACTGGATGGATACCAGCAGTGCAGGTGAACCGTGTTGTTCAGGAGGATATTGTTCCAAACAATGCGCCGGAAGCCCTCGCGGAGTTTGAGGCCACGCCCAAGCATGAGGTTGTTGTAGATGAGGTAATTTGTGGAACCGTCATCCAGATCGACATCCCAGCCGTAGTCGCAGCGCCAACGGTTGTTGCGCAGCACGATCGGCTTCATGGCATCCGCGAAGGCAAACTCTTTCAGGGGTATGGCGGCGTTGTTTTTGAGGAGTTGGGTCTCGGAGCCCGACCAAAAGCGATCCCGGCCCCAGGAGTTGTAGCTGCCGTGGTCTCCCGTCTCAAAAACCGTGTCGAAGACATCGCAGAATTCGACCACATGCCCGCCCCAGCAACCGTCGCCCACATTGATTCCCGCGCGTGGCACATCGTAGAGCGAGCAATGCCTGACCGTGATGTCCTGGGACATCGAAATCTCCACGCACGCCGACTGCTTGTCGATGCGTCCGATGCGAGTGATCAAGCAATCCTCCACGAGGCAATTCGCCGGATAGTCGTCTGTCAGAGGACCGGGTGTGCGGTCGATCTCTTCGATTTCCAACTGCGGCTTGCCGCCGAAAAAAGGATTGCCCGGCCCCCAGGAAAACATGGGACTGCGCACCGCTTTCGACTCGCCCACGAATGCCACGCCATTGGCGCCGCATTCGCGAATCAGGCATCCGCGGACGATGATGTCCCGGTTGTAGCCGCTGATGAAAATGGCATTGCCACCGAGTTGCTCGAAATCGCAATTCACGATCGAGCAATTTTCCGCGCCCCGGAGGAAAACGGCCCCGCCACGGTAGATCGTCCAGTCCGAACGCAACAGCGATTCCTTGTTTTCCATGAAGGTGCGCGCCGCTGCGGTGAAGGTCAGGCCCTTGAGGGAAATGGATTTGACCGGCTTCTCTTTGGTTCCGTTGAATTCGACCAAGTGCCGCAGTTTCACGCTTTCGACCTTGGCGGTTTTCAGATCCAAATCCGCAGGAGGATAAAAATACAGGACGCCGGTTTTTGTATTGTGGAACCACTCGCCGGGAGCGTCCAACTCCTCGAAGATGTTCTCTACAAAACGGAAGTCCTTGTGCATGCCCTTGTCCGGGCGGTTGTGTTGCCAACCCCCTTCCAAATCCAGCGATCCATCCGCTTTTTTGCCGAGAATCCGGTAATGCAGGCTTCCCCACTTGGCCCCTTGCAGGGTGTGAAGATAGCCCCCTGTCGGGTCGGCCCAGCGGGCGATCCGCTCGGGCGAGGTTGCATTCGCAGAGGAACCATTGAATTTCGGGGAGGCGGGATCCGCGCTGGCGGCTGGTCCGATGCCCTTGGGTTTGTTTGCCTTCGGGTCGTAATTCGGGTAGCGGGCCATGCGTTGGAGTTGGCCGTTGACAAAAAGTTGGTCAATCACCACGCCTGGCGCGGTCTTCGCCTGCATGATGCCGTCCTTGTAGGGCTCCCACTTGAGATCCAGCGTTTCGGCACCGTTGATGACCACTTTCTCGCCTTCAACGGCGCGATACTCTGTCCCAGAATCTTCAGGTGTCAGCACGAGTGTTTCTGATAGGGAGTAGTTTCCCCCATGGATTTTTACCACTACCGCCTCTTTCGGCAGGAGGGCGCGTGCCGCTTTTTGTGCGGCCGCCAAGGTCGCCAAGGGTTTCGCCTCCGATCCGGGATTGGAGTCGCTTCCGGAGGGAGCCACATGAATTTCACCGGCCTGCATGGCTACGACCTGACTGAGCAGAAGAGCACCGAGCAGTGGGACTAAGTGTGTTTTAATTTTCATGGTTTCGTGTGGATATGTTGTTGGAGGTTTGTTTGGGGGTTGTGATTCATTCTAGGTCCCATTCGTAGAGGCCTGAGGAGAACTTCTCTGGCAGTTGAATTTCCAAGCGCAGGGCCTGGGTGGTGACGGATTCAAAGTCGAGCCGCGAAGGCTTGTCTTTCTCAGTGACCGGAGTGCTTAGGACTTTGACAGGCTTCCAAGCGCCGTCGCCGTCGCGGTAAAGAATTTTCCAAGAGGCTGGCAGGCGGCACTCGCCTTTTCCGGCGTCATCGAACCAGAAAATCTGGGCGGATTTGACGGCAGTCGGTTTCTCAAAGCGGTATTCCACCCACTCGGTCGTTCCTTTGTGTGGCCAGAAGTCAAAGTTTTCGGAAAATCCATCCGTGGCATTTCGGGGGGCCATTCCATCGTTGATCAGTGCAGCGCTTTTTTCAGGCCTGGCAAATGATACCTTCACCGCAGCTTGGGACGACAAGTCGCCCTTCGGATTTTGGCGAACATTCGCTGGGTCTTTTGGAATCCAAACGGCCATAGATGAAAGTCCTCGGTTGTTCCAAGTCGCGTAGGGAATGGCAAGCAGGCTGGCGGGGCGGACTTCTATCTGGCCCGACTCATTGCGGGTCACGCGTTCGGCGCCCGAGATATTGAGAACTGTGACGCCGCCGAGAAAGTCCTTCCGGAATTCCGGTTCGATCTTTGCGGTTTCGGGAAGCGCGATGTCAAAGACGGAGCCGTCGTTATCAATTCCCTCGAAAGCATAAACGATTGGTCCGCGTTCCAAGGCCACTTGGCCGCGCGTGGCGGCAATTTTGGGATTGCCCACGACACGGTGAACGGTCATCGGAAGATCGAGGGTGATTTCATCACCGGCCTTCCATTCGCGGGAAATTTCCGCATATCCGTTTTGAGGTTTCTGAGTCAGGGGGGCGCCGTTGACCTTGAGGCTCCACTTCGTCGGCTCATTGTTTTCGTAGGTGTAAAGATCGCTGGGCAGCGGCTTGCCCTCGGCCCAACCGGGGATGCGCAGGCAAACGGCGAAATTCTGGGGTTTCGTGGGGAATACTTTGAGGCTGATCCGGCCATCCCACGGGTAGTTTGTGGATTGCTCGATTTTGACTTTATCAGCACCTATCGGCACGGTGCCGACGCTGCTAGCGTAGAGGTTCACAAAGAGCTTACCAGACTGAACGGCATAGACATAGTCGCTCAAGGAAGCGATGGTGCGCAGGATGTTTGGCGGGCAGCACGCACACCCGAACCATGGTGCCCGACCCGCGAAGCCGTGGTTGTTTTTGGCGGAGCCGTCGTATTCCAGCGGATTGGGATAAAAAAACCGGTCGCCGCTCAGGGACACGCCGCTGAGGGCCCCGTTGTAGAGCGTGCGCTCGAAGACATCTATATACTTGGCATCCGCTGTAAGGAGAAACATCCGCTGGTTCCAAAACATGAAAGCCAGCGCGGCACAGGTTTCGTTATAACAACGGTGCGGAAGTTCGTAATCAATGCCATAGGCTTCGCCCTCCTTGCGCGCGCCACAGCCGCCGCTGAGATGCAATTTGGTTCCGATCACATTTCCCCAAATCTTCTCGAGAGCAGTGAGATAACGCATGTCACCCGACAAGGCCGCGTAGTCCGCCATGCCACTGTAGAGGTAGTTTGCCCTCACGGCGTGCCCCACGGCCTTGTCTTGTTCTAAAACAGGCTTGTGGTTCTGGGCGTATTCTCCCCGAAAGTTATTTAGTCCCCTATTATCGAGGAAAAATTTGATGAGATCGAGCCAGCGCTTATCGCCGGTAAGTCGGTAGAGCTTGGCGAGGCCCATCTCAATGATCTCATGTCCCGGGGAGACACGGTTTTCCCCGTTTCCGAAATCCTTTTGTAATAACTCTGCACTCTTCAGGCTGATATCCAGCAGGGAGTGCGATCCTGTGGCCCTGTGGTGGGCGCAGGCTGCTTCATAAAGATGGCCCAGATTGTAGAGTTCATGGCTGTTGTGGTATTCTTTTTCCCACCGGTTCGACCCAACCCACTCTTGACCAGGACTATCGGGGTGCATTGTGCGAAAGGTATAGAGGTATCCATCGCGTTCCTGAGCGGCACCGACGCGGGCGATGATTTTTTCTAATTGATCGGCGAGGGCTGGATCGGGTTTGACACTGAGTGAAAAGGCAGCGCTCTCGACGCTTTTGTAAACATCCGTATCGTCAAATGGATACTTCGTAGGCGGCTTGATCTGGAACGATGGTTCTCCTGCTGCACGGCGTCGCATGACCTCGGCGGCGAGATCGAAGTTTTTCAGACGCCCAGAGGTTTCGCACTGCTCCAGCGCGAATGGAAGGGTCACCGATTCATTAACGACTTGGCGGTCGCGGAGCAATCCGGAGGTGAACTGCACATCCGTGAACGGAACGGGTTGAACCGGGTAGTCCGAAGCGCGTGCCAGAAACATCCCAGCCAATTGTCCGGCTACGAGAATCGGAAGGAGGTGGTTTCGTTTCATGGATGGGGCAGAAGGATTGGCCGATCGAATCAAGGCGCGCGCTGGCAGTCCGCCAGCACTTCATCCCACGAGAGGTAGTCGGCATCGAAAACTTGCTTCGATCCCTTCGAGAGCTCCAGAATTCGAGGCAAGCGGTAGGCTGGGAATGTGGAGATCGGCAGATAGCGCTGACCGGTGCGCTCCGTCGAGGTTTCCGGAGCAGCCAAGAGCCAAAGTTCCGGCTTGCCGGCTTTTTCCAACGCGGGCAACAGGCGGGTGGGATCGGGTTCATCCACTATGCCGGCAGCAATCTTTAGGTTGGAAT
The DNA here is from genome assembly GCA_037147075.1 of bacterium. Taxonomy (GTDB): domain Bacteria; phylum Verrucomicrobiota; class Verrucomicrobiia; order Chthoniobacterales; family Terrimicrobiaceae; genus UBA967. Next base: position 38,114 of record JBAWVX010000011.1, on the reverse strand, counting down.
GCCTGCTTTGCAGGTCGGCGACCAAATCCGCATGGGCTTTCAATGTCTGCGGCGGACGCATCGTGCTAGGCCGCCAATGGACATTGACCCCGACTGTGCTGGCCTTGTCCAAGAGGCGTTCAATGCCGCGAATTTGATCTTGCCAGTCCTCTTTCGAGGTTTTGGCAGCAGGGTCACACTCGTGCGAGCAGATGATGGCATCGGTGCTGCCGAGGATGGCCATTTTATCGAGTGCATTGTCGATGAATTCCACCGAGTCCTCGTATTGATGAGGCACGGTGCTGGCGAAGGTGAGGTCCGGGAACCTGTTGATCGAACTGGTGAAATCGATGATTGTTTTCAAACCCAGCTTCTTGAGCAACTCGGCATCTTTCGCAACGGCCTCCTTGCTCTGGGAGAACAACCAGGCGGCATCGAGGGACAGTCCATCGAATTTCTCCAGAAGCCCCGGACGGGCTGCGAGGGCCTCGGACAGGTCGCCAATGCCCCGCAAGCTCAGGTAGCGGTTCTTTCCGGCCACGGCTTGACCTTGCACCGGCTTCGACTCCGTCGGGCCAGCAATGTTTTCGGGTTTCGAGTCCTTCCACGCGGCGCACACATCCGCATACACGCTTTCCCAGGACTGGGTATTCGCTTCCAAAATCTGGATGGAATCCGCCGCAACCTTCGGAGCCGATCCGCGCTTGAAAACGACGACCTTGTCGGAAGACAGGAGTTGGATTCCCGATGCGTTGACGATGTTTTGCAAAGCATCCGGGGTTTTTTCGACAATCATTTCCCCGTATTTTCCAAACGGTGCCAGACGCTCCGCTACCTTGACCATTTCGGCCTCATTCAAGCCCCGGGTATCCACAATGATTCGAATCCCGTGGCGTTTAAACCAAGGCGCGTTCCTGGAGAGCCAAATCGGCTCGGCATCCAAAAAGGATTTGGCGCTCACATCGACCCCGTCGAATTCGTAGGCAAACCGTGGCCATGCCAGCAGGCGTTCTTTGAGGGTGATCAGTTCCGGCAACTTCAAGAACCTGTTTGTAGGAGCCGCAGGCGGTGGAATGTTGGGTCGTTCGGCTACAGCGGTGTTTTTCAAAGTGACCTCAAAAACGCGGATGTCGCCGCCGCGAATGTTCTTGTCGTCCGAGACGGTCGATTGACCTTTCAGTTCGCCAAGAACCTCTCGGTGGGATTTCGGTTTTGGATCATAGGGGCCGAAATTACCCGGCCAATAGCCCGGCAGGTTGTCAACTGGCGCTCCCAAGCTGACCTCCTTAATCGACTCGATGGAACCAATATGCGAGTCGATGGCAAACGGACGGCTTTCGAGATCCGGATTTGAAATCGTGACCACGAATTTCCCATCTGGACGGCGACCAGTCATAACGCTTAATCCATCTCCGGCGGTGAAGAGTCGCTGGGCTTTCAAGGCCGTGTCGTAGGCTCTGGAAACATGGGAAAGCAACAAATAGGGCCGCTCCAGACCAGTGTTGTCGCCTTTTTGAGAGTAGGGATTCCGCGAAGGTTGGCAGGGTATCGGTGTGTTGTTCAATCCCGTGGAGGCTAGAGCGATAATCAAGGTTCCGGATTTGAAGGGAATGCTCACAACAGCCGGTTGTTTGTCGACCGTCGCCAGCACTTCCGCTCCCGCCGGCAATGAGGCTTCGTGGAGCTTGAAGTCTCGTTGTTCCTGGTCCACGAGATGGCCTTTGGACCATTGGACTGCGGTTCCAGCGGGCAGGGTTTTGGTTTCTTGTTTACAGTATTCCGGCCAGAGGCGAGCTGCATCGTCACCGGTGACCATCACGGTGCCTCCTGTCGAGAGGAAGGAGTCCAGCCTTTTGCGCACTCCATCCGAATCATGGTCGATGCCGCTGACGAGCACCAAAGAGTAGCGGGAGAGGATTTCGGCTGGGGCGTCACTCAGGAGGCAATCGGCGATTTCTCCATAGGGAGTTGGACACAAGGCGCCCCGCTCGTCGAAATACCATCCGCTATTCTCGTAGCCGGGCAGAAGCATGGAGAGCAGATTGTCGGTGAGGTAGTCCCCATCTGTGTAAGAGAGGCTGTTGAAGGATTGGAATTGCGTGGTGTTCGTGCGCGCCGGCATCCAGCCGCTGAAATAATCCTGCAGAATGGCAACCGGCGTCTGCATGACACCGGGAGTGAATCCTGTGCGGATCAATCGTTCCGTGTCGAGTTGCACCTGTCCAAGGGGAGAGACTTTGGTTTTTTTGCGGTCTTTGGTGCGTGCGATCCCCTCGTTTTCCAGAGAAAGAATGCAGGAATTTCCGAGCCACTGCGTCAGGTAAAGCCGCCGCATGAGGTTCAAGCTGGTGCCCGCACCGCTGGTGGATATCGTGCCGTCTTCGGAGAGAGGCCAATACCTGACCCCAAACGCGCTGAAGAGGGCTGTATTGCCAAACCAGAGAACGCCATACTGCTTGCCTGCACCACGCAGGAAGGCGAACTGCACATGGGGCGAGGTGATGCCAAATTTGCTTTCGCTTTCGGGACCGATCAATGTCATTGCCCCGTCTTGGGTGGGATAGTGCCATCCCCACAGCGTGGTGAGCATCGTGAGTCGACCGCCTTGGTCGTCAATGACACGATCGCACCATTCGCGAAACTCCCGGTGCGAGGAAACGCGGTCTCTTGGGGCAGGGAGCTGTCTGCCCGCGAAACCATTGTGGTAGCGACCATCCTGCTCGCCCAAGTCGAAGCCGAGCCACCGGTCGCCTAAAATTTCCTCCAAAGCTTTCTTCTTGGTATCAGGGACCTTGACTTGGCCATAGCTGCCCTTCAGTTGGGACCCGGGACCGTATCCACCGACATTGAACAAATACATTCCGATGTCTTTGATGTGGTTGAGGACGTTAACAAACTTATCGTCCGGATCTCTTAAAATGCCAATGTTTGGCTGGTAAACAGTGCCATTCAGCCAAGGCCGGCCTGTCATATCCGCACCATTCTCAGGAATGTCGCTGAGTTGCGGTTTGCTGACATCAAATGAACTCAGGTAGCGACCACCGACCATTTGCGGTCGGTTATCGAAAGTCTTCCAAGTGGGCATCAGGAAGCCACGCCTGTTGTAGTTGGGATACTCGGAGGGATCGACCAAGCGGGTGTAAAATCCCATGGGCGGCAAGGGTCCCAGCAGATCAACGGAGTTCGAAGTGCCGTTGCCGTTTTGAGCGTGGCCACTTAAAGTCGTTACAACGAGGAGCATTAGAGTCGCTCTTGCGCGAAGACGGGGGGTGAGAGATAGACAGGAGGTTTTTTTCATAGCGTAGTTGTGGTCTTTTTTGAAGAGTTTGTATTCAGGACTGCAAGGCTACCGGAAACGCTCAATTCTGTGAGCGTCGCAGGAGAACCAAGGCGGATTCCATAGAATGTGACTCGGACCCAATGGAGGATGGTTCCCGGGGCGATATCCTCGGGGCGTTCCCTTCCAGTCACAGGCGAGTCGATGCGGTCGACGATTGTTTTCCATCCCACACCATCCTCGGAGGTTTCGATCCGATAATGGCGCGCCGCATCAGTAGGAAAAACCAACCGCACGCGAGTGGCAGTCACAAATCGCTCTAAATTGACCTGCCACCAGGCTTCGCCAGTGTCGTCAGGGCTTTGCCAGAAGGTGTTTTTGTCGGCATCGTTGGCCATTGGCGCAGTATGACCTGCGACCTCACCGCTGGCTCGAACAGGGTTTCCAAAGCCGAACTCCGTTGCGTGGTTGGCGGCATTCGGATCCAACGCCCTCTGATAACACACATAGGGCCGGGGCTTGACCTTGGCCGTCAGCCCTTTCTCGTAGGCGGGGAAGCCTTCCGTCCGGATTTGGAGGGTGGCGGATGTCAAACCGGGCGAAGTCGCACGCAGCACGGTCTCACCAGCATGGTAGGAGCGGAATTCGATGGCGGCTTGGCCGTCGCGGATCGCTATGTCCGAGTCCGCTTCGAAAGTGATCGATGGCCCGGTAGGAAACTCACCCGGACCGCTCTCCACGCTGAGGGTCACCGGTGGACAATTACTCAGCGCGCGTCCCTTTGCATCAACCACTGTGACGACAACCAGAGCGTCGTCGGTGCCGTCGCAACCATGCAGAGTCTTCTTATCGGCTTCGAGCCTCAATACCGCAGGCATGCCGTCAACCGGCCAATCTGGCGGAGGGATTTTCCGGTATTCGTTGCGATACCAATACCACTGGCGCTTGGGTAAACGGAAGTAATCCAAGATCCCCATGCCGCCGAATCGTGATCCCGCAATGCTTCCGTGGTCGAAGGCACACCAAATCGCCTCTCCGCTCCTCCAAGGATATCTCCAAGGGTAGGGCTGGTTTTCATCCACCCCGTAAACAATCGGCAACTCTCCCCAGCCAGGCTCATAATTTCCCGGACGATCGGCCATCGTCGATCCATATTCGGTGACGAGATTCGGGATGCCGGGGTTCTGGAATTGCGGCAGGCTCGCGCCGTCGCCGTTAAGACCGGCGATGTCCCCGATGTGCTCCAAATCACCGCGTTGGCATCCGCCGATCACGGCCGAACGCGAGGGGTCGAGTTCATGCGTGTATTCGACCAAATCCCTCAGAAACCTCTTCACTTTCGGCAATGTCTCCGGGCTGGTGAAGAACACCTCGTTGCACATGCTCCAGGAAAAGATCGAGGGATGGTTGCGATGGATGCGGATCATCTCGCGCAGGCTGGACTTGACGCTTTCCTGAAAAGGCGCGGCGTCCTCGTCCCGCAAGGGATACGCGCTGGAATCCCAGTAGCCGTTTCTCTTCGAGCCGCCGGTTCCCCAGAAACAATTCTCCGACATGTAGAGGAGGCCCAGTTTATCGCAGGCCATTGAAAATGCGGGACTGTGGGGATAATGGGAGCCGCGAATGAAATTGAAACCAGCCTCCTTGACGAGCCGCACATCCCGAAACGCTCCGGCATCCGTCACAGCATCGCCCCAACCGGCATGGTCCTGGTGAACATTGGCGCCGCGCAGATAAAAATGCTCGCCGTTCAGGAAAAACCCCCGGTCGGCCGTCCACTCGAACCAACGAAACCCAAGCGGAGACTCGAACTCGTCAACCAGCCGTCCGCCGTCGAAGACCAACGACCTCACGGTGTAAAGGTGCGGATGGTCGGGATGCCAGAGCATGGGATTGGCAATCGGTTCGCCCGTCTGATCAATTGTCGCCCTCGAGCCCGCTGGAATTTTGGTTTGGGATTCGAAGCGGCCGACCTTTTTCCCATCGGGGTCCCAGATTTCCGTGACCAGCGTGCAGCATTTCAGGTCGGCGGAGTCGTTCGCCACTTCGGTCTTCACACGCACCGTGGCGGATTCGCGCGAGACCCGCGGTGTCGAGACCTCGGTTCCATACCATGGCACATGAAGCGAATCAGTCACCACCAACCGCACATTGCGATAAATCCCGCCACTGAAGACATGCTCGCCCGCGCGAGGTGCCTGACAGGCATTCCAATGATTGTTGACACGAACGGCGAGAGTGTTCGATCCAGCGTGGATGGTCTTGGATATATCGATGGGAAACCCGGTGTATCCACCCCGGTGTGCACCGACTTTCGTGCCATTGACAAAAACCTCGGCCTCCTGAAAAACCCCGTCGAACTCGAGGAACAGGGATTTACCGGAAGCCCACTCAGGCGGAATCTCGAGCGTTCTGCGATACCAACCGAAGCCAACAAAAAAATCCCGTGAACGAAAATACGGGATACTGAAAGAATGGGGCAGACCAACCTGATCCCAATCGGAGTCTGGGAACTCTGCTGCGCTGGCGTCTGGCATGTCGCCCAACAGAAATTTCCATTCGCGGTTGAGATTTTGAATTTCTCGAGAGCTTCTAAAATTCATCTGAAAAAACGCCAAACAGATTATTGGTTTGCGAGACTCCAAGAAACCGAACCGTCGATTCACAGCGGAATTTACCTTGAGACCTGTCAGGCGTGGTTGCAAAATATGAAAAAAATCCGCTGTCCCAAGATAGGATCTTGGAAAACTGTGTTCGTAGTAGGGTGGAGATCATGACTAATAGTGGGGGAAGTCTTGAAGAAAAGGTGAGATAACAATGGCTCAAAATGGCTGTCTTGTCATTTTGAATTGATCCAAAGAACCTTGAAAATAATCCACTCTCTAGACTGCCCTCGCAAGTGGCATCGTAAGGTTTCGAGAGCTGATTTTTTGTGGCGAGGATTTCGCGGATCTCGCCACCGCACGAATGGGATGGACTCGGCTTTGAGTTGGGCGCAGTGATGGCTGAAATTCAGCGGCGCGCCGCCAAGTTGCCTGCCCTCGGGGAAAACATCCCAGAGCAACCCGCCGATACCGATGAAAACCGGAGCGGACGTGACGCTAGCGCAGCCAAAAATAAATCACTGCCAGAGTTCCCAGCAGGATCAGGGTGACAACGCGCGGATCGCTGAGAGCGCTCACAGGCCCCTTCAGGCAGGCCAGCGGATGGTCCCAGCAAACCTTCGCGACCTCCGCCTCATCCATCGCGGGAGTGAGGAGGCTTGTTACGATGTAGATCACAAAACACAGGACGGCGATGAATGGCCCGACGAGCATGAAAGGCACACCGACGCCGATGGCGGGATCGCTCACCAGACCCAGAAAATCCGGGCCGGCCTTGTCGCCGAGGATCATTCTTCCAACACTTGGCATGTCGAAAATGAAATAGACCACGCCGATGAGGGAGCCGAGATAGAGCGTGGTCATGGCAGCCTCCTTCGTGCCCCGCTTCCACAGCACACCAAGCACGAAGACGGTTGTCACGGCTGGCGCGAAGGTCATGGGAATTTTGTTGATAGCCTCGAAGATCGTTCCGAATTGGTCGCCCTGCGTGGACCACAACATGGCGAGAACCATGATCACTGCCGTGGCGATGCGTCCTGTGAAAACCACGCTTTTGTCGGTTGCGTCGGGGCGCATGCGTTTTACGATATCCATCGAGATCAGCGTCGCGCAGCTGTTGAGCGCGGCAGCCATACAGCTCATGAGCGCGGCGGCCATGCAGGCGGCGAGCAGGCCCTTCAGGCCAACCGGAACGAGGTGGGTAATGAGTGACGGCAACATGGTGTTGAAATCCGGATTCTTCGTGCCGGGCATGTTGTGGAGTTCAAAAGCTCCCTTGCTCCAGAGCACATATCCAATGACTCCGGGCAGAACCATGAGGAAGACGGGAGTGATTTTCAGAAAGCCAGCGAACAGAGCGCCATTCTGGCCGTCTCTCAAGCTGCGGGCCGCGAGCACGCGTTGGACATGTGTCTGGTCCGCACACCAATACCAAATTCCGAGAATCGGGTAGCCGAGGAGAATCCCAAGCCAGGAGAACTCGCTCAGGTGGCCCTTGGAATTCACAAGCGGGTGGAGCATTTTCATGTGATCGGCCGGCAGGGCGGCGCGAAAGCTCGCCAGGTCGTGAACCCCCACCGAGGGCAGGGCGAAGATGCCCAGCACGGTCACAAGAGTGGCTCCGAAGAGCAAAAGAACAACTTGGATATTTTCCGTCATCACGACGGCCTTGAGACCACCAAGCACGGTGTAGACAACGGTGAAAAGTGAAAGCACTAAAATCGTCCAAACCATCGGCACGCCGAGGAAGCTCTCGAAAACTTTTGCCGCCGCGAAAAGGCTGATGCCGATGTGGATCAGGAGCGCGCCGAGCAGGCCGATCACAGCCATGAAAGTCCGCGCCTGCGGACAGTAGCGGCGTTCGAGGAATTGGGGGAGGGTTTTGACACCCGAGTTGATGTAGAACGGCGCGAAGACCAACGCCAGAAGGATCAGCGTGGAGCAGGCCATCAACTCGAAATTGCCTATGACCATGCCGTCCTTGGCGCCGCCCGCGGCGAGGCCGACGAGGTGGATCGTCGAGATGTTCGAGGTGAATACCGCGGCCCCGACCGTGAACCAATTCAGCGAATGGCTGGCGAGGAAGTATTGCTCGGAGGTCGCGTTGCGGCGGTAGCCGACCCAAATGCCGAAGGCGGTGATGCCGATGAGGTAGATGGCGATGACCGCCACATCGATGAGGGAGATATGCATGGTGTTCGAGGTTGGTTGGGGGTTGAGGGAGGGGGATTTTTAATCGAGGTCGATGACGACCTTGAGGGTTTTATCGGCTTCCTCTTCGATGAAGTGGTAAGCCTTTTCGTAGTCCTCAAAGGCGAAATGCTTCGTCACGAGGAGTTCGGTTTTCATCGCGCCGCTGGCGATCCAATCCACCGCCTGAGCGTAGTCCTCCTGGCGATACATGAGGGTGCCGATGAGGCTGATTTCGCGGTCGCCGACGGTGGACATATCCACGCTGGGCCGGCCTCCGAAGACTCCGAGCACGACGATGTCGCCGCCTTTTTGTATGGTCTGGATGGCATCGTCGAGCGAGCGCTCGTGGCCTACGGCTTCGAACGCGACATCAAAGCCCTCGTCGCCGAAAAACGCCTTGCATTTCTCGGCAAGCTTTTCGTTTCGGACATTGCAAACTCCGTCGATTCCGGCCTCGAGCGCCTTCTGGAGGCGGAAGTCGCTGAGGTCGGTGATGAGAACTTTTTTCGCACCCCGGCATTTCGCGGCTTGGGCGACGAGGTTGCCGATCGTGCCCGCGCCGGTGACGAGGACATTTTTTCCCTTGAGGGACGGCACGCGATTCGTCGCATGGGCGGCCACGGCGGCAGGCTCGATGAGCGCGCCCTGCTCGAAACTGAGATGGTCTGGAAAGGGGACAATGCGCTCTTCGGGCGCAATGAAGAGGTCCTGCGCGCAGCCCGGGGCTTGGAAGCCGCGAACCTTGAGCGTATCGCAGATGTTGTAGTCGCCGCGTTTGCAGGGGTTGCATTTTCCGCACACCTGCTGCGGCGCGGCGGTGGCCTTCATGCCAGGCTTCACCTTCGCAACACCGGGGCCGACGGCTTCCACCACGGCGGAAAACTCATGCCCCTGAATGACGGGGTAGGGGGTGTAGGGATGCTGGCCGTGCCAGACATGGATGTCGGATCCGCAGACGCCGATTTTTTTAATGCGGAGGAGGATTTCTCCCGGTCCTGCGGTTGGTTCTGCGGCGGTCCCGAACTCGATGTGTCCGGGTTTGGTCATGGTGGCTTGTCTCATGGTGTTATTTCCTTTCCATCTTCCAGCGGGTTCCTGCTCCCGAGACCAACATCACATTTCCCCACGCGGTGAAGTCGCCGGTGCGGATGATGGTTTTGGCCTGGTGGCTGAGCACTTTGAATTCGGTGTGCGGGATTGACTCGACCTCGACGGCCTTGCCGAAAGCTTTTGAGACTTTTTTGAAATGCGTCGGGTTGTGCTCGCGGGTTTCATTCGCCATCACGATCCTCTCGACCGAGTGGACCTTGTTTAGTTCCTCAAGCACCTCAAGCACGGTGGGAACTCCCTCGCGGAGCGCGATGTCGATGACTTCGACATGGTCCGGGCAGGCAAAACCAGCGTCCACCACCATCATCAAATCGCCGTGCCCCTGTCGGGTGAGCGCCGAGTCGATGTGGCCGTTGAGCATTCCAACCTCTTTCAATGTCCAGCCCTCCCGTGCGTGGTCGCGAGTTGCAAGGCATGGTGGGCGTTCCACGAGGCTTTGAATTTCTGGTAGCCCTCGCGTCTGAGGAAGACCTGCGAGTCGTCCCAGAGCAGTCGCCAGTCGCCGTCAGCCTCTGGCCAGAGGAAGACCTGGCCCCAGATGAGGCGGTTGTTGGCGTCGATGCCGGGATTCGCCTCGGTGCCATCGCCGCTGATGCGGAGCATCTGGTCGGCACTGAGGATGTCCCTCGTCGCGGGTATGAGGTTTTCGAGAATGCGATCGGAGTTCGTCGACATGACAACATAACCGCCGCTGTGGTTCTCGCGCTGGGCGGCCCAGGCGAGGCAGACCGTCCCGGCGGAAACGCCGCACTCGCGGGCGATTTCCTGAATCACTGGATCATGCATGTCGGAACGGTGTTCCTTGAATTTGTCGCGGCTCGGGCGCTTCGGCGAACCCATCGCCATGTAGCCTGTGCAAACGATTCCCTCGGACTCGAAATACCGGCGGAGCTCGGTCTGTTGGAAAAGAGGGTGGAGTTCCATCTGGTTGCAAACCGGGCGCTGGTCGCTCGGCACATCGCGGAAGAGGAGTTCCATCGTGGCGCGAGTGTGGTTCGAGGTGCCGATGTCCACAATCTTTCCAGCCTTCTTCAGCTTGCAAATCTCGTCCCAGGTTTCGAGGAACGCCTCGTGGATGTAGGGAACGGCATCGGGATTGCGTTGCTCGCCGGTGCAACCGGGCGGGTGGACATTCGGCCAGGGCCAGTGGTTGAGGTAGAGATCGATCCGGTCGGTCCCGAGGTCGCGCAGCGTCGCTTCCAACGCGGGAGCCACATCCTTCGGCTTCATGTGGCCGTTCCAGAGCTTGCCGGTGATGAACAACTCATCGCGCGACTGGATGTAGCCACGCTTGATGGCTTCACGGATCGCCTCGCCAACGATGTCCTCGTTTTCATAAGCGCGCGCGGTGTCCAGGTGCCGCCACCCGAGACGGATGGACTCGATCGTGGCCTCTTTCATCAGGGCTTGAGCCCAGTCGGAATGGAAAGTGCCATAGGCTGGCGCTGGCATTTCCCGACTTGTCGAGAGTTTGATTTTGCGGACGATCTCTGGGTTTATATTTTGAAGAGCTAGTTGGGACATGGGGCTTGAGACTTTAGAAATTAAACTTCAAATAAAAACGCGAATAGAGTAAAAATGCGTTAAAAATATACGAAAATACGTTCAGAGCTCTAGATTCTGTTTAATAATTTGAAATTGATGAAAAAAAGGAAACGCAATGTTTTACTCGCCATCACCACGACCCACCATGGTCTTTACCGGGGGGTCGCAAAGTTTGCCCGGGAACACAACTGGCATCTGACAACCGACATGCTCTATGCCGCCACGATTCCACAAGGATGGAAGGGCGATGGCATTGTTTCTCATGTGGGTTACTGGAATGAATTGGCCGACTTCATCCGCGCCAATCCTGTGCCGCGTGTCGAACTGACATCGGTTCGCAAGGATCTTGGAATTCCTTTTGTGGAAGGCGACAATCGGGCAATCGGTGTGCTGGCCGCCCGGCACTTTCTCACGCGCGGATACCGCCATTTCGCTTGGTTTCCCTTCACCAACGATCCCATCAACGAAGAGCGGCGCGAGGGGTTTTCAGAAACTATTGCGAAGGAGGGACACCGTCTTGTTGTTCTGCCTACGCTTCACGAACTCCGGAATTTCACTTGGCGCGGTAATTGGAGCAGAAACCTTTCCAAGATCGGTGATGCCCTCGCTGCCCTTCCCAAGCCGTGTGCTGTTTTTTGCTACAACGATTGTGCTGCCGCCACCATCCTTAGCACGTGTCAAGAGGTTGGCATTCCGGTTCCCGAGCAGGTAGCCATCGCTGGTGTGGACAACGATGAGCTTCTCTGTGAGTCGGTTCAGGTGCCTCTGACTAGCGTGATGCACGACCTCGAAGGAGTCGGCTATCATGGCGCGGCGCTGCTCGAGCGCCTCATGAATAGGGAGCAGGTTGCCCACGAATCCCCGCGTATTCCTCCCAAGGGAATTATGATGCGACAAAGCACTGACATGCTTGCCGTCGAAAACGTCGAGGTCGCCCGCGCCTTGCGACACATTTGGGAAAACTATTCCGATTCCAATCTCCAGGTCTCTTCCGTTGTGGAGGCGACCCGTATTTCTCGCCGTCCGCTGGAGATCGCCTTCAAGCGCGAAGTTGGCAGGACCATCAACCACGAGATCGCTCGAATCCGCATTGATAAAGTCAAAGATTTGCTTTTGCGCACGGAAATGAGCGTGCGTGAAATCACTGAGGCGACAGGGTTCACGCGTCCCAACCATCTCCACCGCGTGTTCAAGCACCATGCGGGACTGTCTCCGCGCGATTACCAGACGCGGGTTGCTGGTTCAACTCACTGAAAAGCGTTTATAAACTCCATATAACCAAATGGCATGGACATCGGTTCCTTCAAATAGTGAACCTCGCCGTGTCGCCGACGCAAATTGGTAAAAGAAAACGCAAAAAAACAATTTCTCCACTGGCCCCGAGGCGTCCAAGCTCTCGACGGAGATTCGCATCCTCCGCGTCGAAATCAAATCCCCAAACAATTAGAAACAAAAAATATGATTATCACCCATCGAACCATAATACGAACATCCATCACATTCCTGCTGATCGCGGCCGGAATCATGAGCTCTTCAGCTCAAAGCCAAGATTCCAAGTCATCAGGAAAACCTGCCATGCGCTTCGGTAAAGTGGTCGGAATCAAACCCGAGATGATTGCGGAATACAAAAGACTTCATGCCGACTCAAATCCGGGTGTTCGTGACTTGCTGACCAAATATCACATGCACAACTTCTCGATTTACCTCAAACAGATCGAGGGCAAATGGTATGAGTTCATGTATTTCGAATACACTGGAAAGGATTACAAAGGTGATATGGCCAAGCTCGCCAAGGAGCCCCGCAACATCGAATGGCTCAAAGTCTGTGACCCAATGCAAATTCCATTAAAAGGGCACAAATCTTGGGCTGACATGGAAAGAGTCTATTTCCAAAAGTAAATTGCTGCTGACCCAAGACCGGGCGCCCAGCAACCGGTCTTGGGACGGCTGGTTTGCACAAAAAACCACTTTATGAATGAGGTCGTGATTTTTATCTTGTCTCCGCAAGTTGCCGTTTCTTATAAGTGCGCTATGAAAGTTCGCCTCTGCTCGATCATTTTGATGTCTCTTTGCGCTTCTGCTTTTGCCGACATTCAGGCTCCGCCTGCCTCCGATTTTGGTCCAACCCGCAAGCTCGGTCGTGGGCTTGGAAACATCGCGTTCGGAATCACGGAGATCCCCTATCAATGGGCCGTGGTGAATGAGATGGAAGGAAACTCCGCTGCACTCAGTTACGGCCTCGTCCGCGGCACGGGACGTGTTCTGGCCCGGTTGGGCTATGGCTTTTACGAAGTGGCCCTCTTTCCATTCCCCACTCAAAAGGGCGGTTATACGCCTCCCTACCGCAGTGACATTCCATGGATCAACTCGGGATACTCGGAGTTTCCGCCCGAACTAGGCTTCGAGACGCGCTACAACTATGTGCGTCAGGATCCGAGCCTCTAGGAGTCGCCTCGGGTTTGGCTTGACGCTGATCCCGTCGGAATTGAAAAAGTGAGTGGTAATTTATTTGAATGATTTCACTCACCGTCCCGGTCTACAATGAGCAGGAGGCTCTTGGCCCGCTTTTCGAAAAAGTTCAGACCGTCATGCGCCGCGATTTCCCAAACAATTGGGAGATCATTTTTGTCAACGACGGGAGCCATGACGGCAGTGCTGAGCTGCTCGACGAATTGGCTAAAAAAAATCCCGAGGTCAAAGTCGTGCATTTCCGCCGCAACTTCGGCCAGACGGCGGCTATGATGGCGGGCTTCGATTTCGCGGGCGGCGACATCATTATTCCGCTCGACGGCGATGGTCAGAATGATCCGCAGGATATCCCGCGCATTGTGGCGAAATTGGACGAGGGCTTCGATGTTTGTTCCGGCTGGCGAAAGGACCGGCAGGACAATGCCCTTCAGCGCAACCTGCCAAGTATTCTTGCCAACAAATTGATTTCGCAAGTCTCTGGTGTGAGGCTGCACGACTTCGGTTGCTCGCTCAAAGCCTACCGCGCCGAGGTGATCAAGGGCGTGCGCCTCTACGGTGAGATGCACCGCTTCCTGCCGATCTATGCCAAGTGGCACGGGGCCCGCATCACGGAGCTTCCCGTTGGCCACCACGCCCGTAAGACAGGCCACTCGAAATACGGCCTCGAACGCGTGCTCAAAGTCATCATGGACCTCCTCACGGTGCGCTTCATGGACCGCTACATGCTCAAGCCGATGTATCTTTTCGGCTTCTGGGGGTTCCTGTTTTTTGTGGCCTCGTTCGTCTTCGGATCTTGGGCCGTTTACATGCGGACCCAGGGCTATTTTTTTACCGGAACACCACTCCCGATGATGTCGGTTTTTTCCTTCATGACAGGAGTTATCTGTATGCTGATGGGACTCCTTGCGGAAATGATCACCCGCACCTTTCACGAGTCTCAAAACAAATCCATCTATCTCGTGAGTAAAACCCGCAACTGCCAGGGGCAAACCGGTCAGGCCTGATGTGCGGCATAGCCGGATTTCTCGGCGCGGGCGGCAGCGCGGATTTGCAGCGCATGACCCGTCGCCTTACCCATCGCGGGCCCGACGCGGAGGGTTTTTTTGAAAAGCCGGACGTCGGCATGTTTCTCGGTCACCGCCGCCTCTCGATCATCGATCTGGCCTGCGGCGCGCAGCCCATGGTGTCCGCCGACGGAGGCATCACGATTGTCTTCAATGGCGAGATCTACAATCACGCGGAACTCCGCCGCCAGCTCCTCGCGAAGGGACATGTTTTCGCCACCGACCACTCGGATACCGAAGTCCTCCTGCATGGCTGGCGCGAATGGGGCGAGGGAATGCTTGAGTGGCTCAATGGCATGTGGGCGTTTGCTATTTACGATTCCCGCGCGCGGCGTCTCTTTCTGGCCCGCGACCGCTTCGGAAAAAAGCCCCTCTACTATTTTTATCGCAAAGGCACCCTTGCGTTCGCCTCCGAGTTGCCGGCGCTTCTGGAGCACCCGCTGGCGCCGCGTAACGAATCGGAACTCGCCCGCGTCAAGTTCCTCGCTCATGCCCTCATTCCGGCACCGCATTCTCCCATCGAAGGTGTCTACAAGCTCCCCGCTGCACACCATCTCTCGATTGATGCAGAAGGTGGTTCACCAAGAATCCAACGCTATTGGCGATACACGCTGGAGCCGCAGAATCACCCAAAAAGCGAAGCCGCGCTCGCGGAGGAATTGCTGGAAACTCTCACCCGCGCGACCCGCCGGCGCCTTGTGGCGGATGTCCCGCTCGGCATTTTCCTGAGTGGAGGTCTCGACTCCTCGACGATTGCGGCCCTGGCGGCGCGAAATGTCCAGGACCGCTCGCTCCAAACCTTCACGATCGGCTTCAAGGAGCCGAGTTTTGACGAATCCGCCTTTGCAGCTCAAGTCGCGGAATTTTTAAAAACCAACCACCATAGCGACACGCTCGGGCTCGATGCGGCGTTGGAGGTCATGCCGCGCATTTTCGATCTCCTCGATGAACCTCAAGGCGACGGCTCGCTCTTGCCCACTTGGCTGCTCTGCCGTTTTGCGCGGCGTCATGTCACCGTGGCGCTGAGCGGCGACGGCGGGGACGAACTCTTCGCGGGATACGATCCCTTCCGCGCCCTGCGTCTGGCCGGGCTTTACTCGAACCTCGTTCCACGCCCCTTGCACGCCGCGCTGCGCCTCCTGGCGGCCCGCCTGCCGGTTTCGCACGCCAATCTCAGCCTCGACTTCAAAATCAAACGCACGCTGCGCGGCTTGGATCATGCCTCGCGCCTCTGGAACCCCGTCTGGCTTGGCGCCCTGGAGCCCTCGGAACTCGCTCGCCTCACCGACTCGTGCTTCAGTGTGGAGGAAATCTACAGCGAGGCGATCGAGGCTTGGGAATCCTGCTCCGGAACGAATCCGGTGGACCGCACGCTCCAGTTCTACACCGAGATTTATCTGCAGGATGGCATCCTCGCCAAAGCCGACCGCGCGAGCATGATGAATTCCCTCGAGGTGCGGAGTCCATTTCTCGACATCGAAGTCGCCAATTTTGCCCGACGCCTTCCGCACCATTTCAAACTCCGGGGCAAAACCACAAAATATCTCCTCAAGCGTGCCGCCGAGGGCTTGCTCCCGCGTGACATCATTTACCGCAGCAAAAAAGGTTTCGGCACACCGGTGGGGAGCTGGCTACGCAGCGGTCGCATCTCACCCAAGGCGAATTCGCATCTGGTGCGCGAAAAGCTCTCATCCCACCTCGAAGGAAAATCCGACGAACGCCTCTTTCTGTGGTGCGAATACGTCTGGCAGCAGTGGGAGATCAGAACTCCTGATCTGAAAGCCTGAAAGCTTTTCCATGGCTGATTCCGTGAAACGCATTCTCCACATCATCGACAGCCTTCACCTCGGCGGGGCGCAGGAGGTTGTTTTGAATCTGGCGACCTGTGGCAGTTCCCGCTTCCGTCATGAAGTCGCCACCATGCATGGCAAGGGCATTTATTGGGAGCGTCTCAGGCAGGCGGGTGTCAAACTTCATTCGCTCTCCCCGCACAAGCTTCTTCCCTTCTATCTGGCCTCGATTCCCTGGCACTTGCTAGCTGACAAGCCGGACATCCTCCACTGCCACCTGATCCCTTCAAACATCATTGCCAAACCGATCGGCGCTCTCCTGGGAGTTCCTGTGGTCATCAACCACGACCATACAAACGACACGCGCCGCGCTGACAGTCCTCTCCTGCTCGCGCTCGACCGCTTCTCCAACCGCTTTGCCAGCCACATTATCGCTGTCTCCTCATCTTGCAGGGATTTTTTGATCACCCGCGAATCGATTCGAGAACGGGATGTAACCCTCGTGCCGAATGCCATCGATCTCCGGCGATTCAGTCCCGCAGGAACCCAGCGCAACGAGGCTCGCGCTGCGCTCGGCCTGCCTGCATCCGCCCGCGTAGTTGCCGGCGTGGGGAGGCTGAATCCCCAGAAAAACTTCGCGCTTTTCCTCGACATCGCTGCCCAGCTCGCTCGCCGATTTTCCGATCTGCACTTCCTTCTCGCCGGCGATGGACCCGACGAAAAGATGCTGCGCGAAAAGGCCGATGCTCTCGGCATCGCGGATCGGGTCACCTTCTCGGGCTATGTCGCCGATACCCGGCTGGTCTATCTCGCGGCGGATGTCCTGCTCATGCCTTCGCGCTATGAGGGCCTGCCGATGACGCTTCTTGAGGCCATGGCCATGGGCCTTCCCGTCGTGGCCTCGCAGCTTGATGGCATCGCCGAAGTCATCGGCGATGGCCGCGAAGGCTTCCTTGCACCTTCCGACGATGCGGCCCTGTTTGTCGAACGCACTGCGTCTTTGTTGCAAGACACTGAACTTTCCGCTCGCATCGCAAAAAATGCCCGCGCCAAGATCGATGCCAGCTTCTCCGTCGAGCGAATGACCTCCGCTGTCGAGCAAATCTACGACCGCTTCCTGCCATGAAAGTCGTCGTCCTCTGCTACGAATACCCACCGGTCGGCGGGGGTGGGGGACGCGTGGCGGCATCGGTCGCCGAGGGGCTTGTGCAGAGCGGTCACGAGGTGCA
Organism: bacterium; assembly: GCA_037147075.1. Lineage (GTDB taxonomy): Bacteria > Verrucomicrobiota > Verrucomicrobiia > Chthoniobacterales > Terrimicrobiaceae > UBA967. The sequence continues at coordinate 20,855 of JBAWVX010000011.1, read as the reverse complement.
TGTCGTCTCCGCAGGTCTTTGCCACCTGCCCCGCGAGGCGGTAGTCAATGGCGTCACTGTTCTTCGCCCGGAATCGTTCCGCAAACGCGAGGACACCTGCTCTGTTTATGAAATGGCGCTCTATTTGCTCACGGCTTTCCTCCCTGCTTGGAGGCTCTGCCGTGCTTGGAAGCCGGATGTCATTCACGCCCATTTTGTGGTTCCCACAGGCGCCTTGGCCTTCGCCCTGCACCTGCTTACCGGCATCCCATATGTGCTCACCGCCCACCTTGGCGATGTTCCCGGTGGAGTGCCCGAGCAAACCGACTCGCTCTTCCAGATTCTGGGGCCGTTCATCCAACCAATCTGGAAAAGTGCCACCGCTGTCACGGCGGTGAGCGAATTCGTCGCCGGACTCGCGGCAAAAAACTGCGGAGTCCCTGCCAAAGTGATTCTCAACGGGGTTCCCATGATTCCTCCGCCGGCGACTCTCCAAGTGGGTAAGCCACCATGCCTCCTGATGGTTGGGCGTTTGAGTGTTCAAAAAAATCCTCTTCTCGCGATTCAGGCTCTCCATCTCGTGCAAGACCTGCCCTGGCGCTTCGAGGTCATCGGTGAAGGCCCGCTCTCCGAGTCGATGAGGGCTCTGGTGCGCTCCTTTGGTCTTGAGGATCGCGTCACCTTTTCCGGCTGGCTTGCGGGGGATGAGGTTTCAACGCGCCTCGGCATGGCGGATGTTCTCCTCATGACATCCACTTCCGAGGGACTTCCCATGGCGGGCATTGAAGCGCTGCGGCACGGCCTGGCCATCGTGGGCAGCCGCATTGGTGGCCTGAGCGATGTCATCGATGAGGGCGTCAATGGTCTATTCTGCGATCTCACGCCACAGGCCTTTGCTGAAAATCTCCGTTCCCTTCTCGCTAACAGCGACGCCCTCGTTCGCCTGAGGAAGGCATCGCTGGCCAAGGCGCTCGATTTCAATCTGCCCGACCGAATCAGGGATTACGAAACCCTGCTCGAGCAGGTGGCTTCGAAGAGGAGATGAAGCCCTCAATGCGCAGTTTGGCTTTCTGCGTGGCCACGGCGGCATGCGTCTTTCTGGTGGCCATTGTGGTTGGCTACCCGGTTTGGTTTTCCAAAATTTGGCGATCTTTCCTGGTGGTCGAATCCCCTATCGAGCAAGCCGACGCCATCGTGATTCTCGGCGGGGAATCTCAGGCACGCCCGCTTCTTGCGGCACGACTTTACAACGAAGGGGTGGCGCCGCGCGTTTTCATCATCGGAACAGGCGACCATACCAAAAACCGTCGCGCACTCCTCCAAGCAGGTGTTCCGGACGACCGGATCAGCATAGAAAAGAACTCAAAAACCACTTGGGAAAATGCCGAATTCGCCCGTCCGCTACTCGAGGCGGCGGCGGTGCGCCGGGCCTTGCTGGTGACCTCCTCTTTCCACGCCCGCCGGGCGTTGGCGACCTTTCAGCAGCGCATTCCGGGCATTGAATTCGGCGTTACAACATCCCGGATTGGATGGTGGGACACACCGCAAGGGCGGAACCAAGAAGACGAATGGGCCCGCATCGAAATGTGGAAAATCCCGGCATATTGGATTTTCCACGGCATCACGCCCTGGATTAAGACTCCTATATCGCCAAGCAATCATTGATATGCCATCCATCCTCTTCATCAATCGCGTCTATCCCCCGGCAAATGGAGCCACGGGCGAAATGCTGCGCGACATCGCCGAGGCCCTCGCCTCGCGGGGATGGGAGGTTTCCGTTCTCACAACAGGCGAAACCGGCGAACCTAAAACGCTAACGCGGCGCGGCGTTTGCATCCACCGTTCCGGGGCGGCACTATCCCGTCGTAGCGTGATTTTGCGTGCAGCAAGTTATTTCGTGATGATCCCCTGGTTGCTCGCTCGCGCCCTGCTGCTTCCACGCACGGACTTCGTGGTGACCATGACAGACCCCCCCATGCTTGCAGTGCTGGGGCCGATGATCAGTTTTTTCAAACGCAACAAGGTCGTTCATTGGGCGCAGGATCTCTATCCCGAGGTGGCTGAGGAACTAGGTGTGCTGCCGAAGGGAAGCCCACTCGTTGGCTTGCTGCGGTGGATTTCTTCCCAGTCGTTGATGCGATGCGATGCCGTGGTCTCGATCGGTCGCTGCATGACAACCCGCCTTGTCCAGCGCGGCGTCTCCTACGCCCGCATTTTCAACATTCCAAACTGGGCTCCGGCGGTGACGCCGATTGACCATAAAAACAATCCCTTTCGTCGCGAACACCATCTCGAAGGAGACTTTGTGGTCGTTTATTCGGGGAATATGGGTCTGGCCCACGAATTTGATGCCATGCTCCAAGCGGCTGAAACCCTCGAAGATCGTCACGTTGTTTTTCTACTGATCGGCGACGGCCCCCGACGAGCCGAGGTGCAGCGCGCCGCCGCTGCAAAGGGGCTCACAAACATCAGGTTCCTGCCTTCCCAGCCCATCGCCAAACTCTCGCAAAGCCTCTCTGCGGGGGATGCCCACCTCGTCACCATGCGGCCCAACCTCTGTGGTTTGCTGGTTCCGAGCAAAGTTTACGGAGTCCTTGCTGCCGGGCGGCCCTGCCTCTTCATCGGCCCGCCCGACTCCGAGGCGGCGCGGTTGATTTCCGAGCAGGATGCCGGTCTGGTCATCGACCCCGCGAAACCCAGTGATCTCGCGGGCATTCTTCTGGATTGGGCTTCAGACCCCGTTGCCCACGCTGCAGCCTGCCGCCGTGCCAGAATCGCGGGCGCCTCCACCACGAGTGAAAATGCCGCCGGGGATTTCGAAGAGATGCTGCGTTCCTTGCTTCGCTGAATAAATGAGCTCCGATCTACACGACTTCATCCGCGCCCTGCCAAAGACAGAGACCCACCTGCACATCGAAGGCGCGCTTACCTGGTCTCTCCTCCAATACGCCAATCCTGGAAAATACCCGACGCCGCCGGCCTCATGGGCGCCGGATTTCCGCTTTCGCGACTTCGCCCAATTCGAGTCCGAGCTTCTCAGCTATGCCGGGGATTATTTCACGTCGCCCGAGCGCTACCATGAGTGTGCATGCGCTGTGTTTGCCGACCGCCTCGCGCGCAACATCCGCTACACCGAAGTGAGCTTCGCTTCGGGCTGCATCGACTTCTTGAACCTTGACGGCCGCGCCGTTTCCAACGCCATTCGTGCCGCCGTGCCTGCGGGACTTGAGGTGAGAATTTTTCTCGGCATCCACCACGACGGCTACACAGAAAAAATGGCTCCTATTCTCGAAGACGCTCTTGCCTGGCCTGAACTTGACGGCATCGATCTGCACGGTGTCGAAACCGCATCGCTGGGCGCTTGGGCGGTCGGCTACTGGCAAAAGGCGAGGGATGCCGGAAAGTTCACCAAAGCCCATGCAGGAGAGTTCTGCGGGCCGGATTTCATTCGCCATGCCGTGGAAAAACTCGGGGCGCAGCGCATCGAGCACGGCATTCGCGCGGTCGAGGATCCCGCTGTGCTCGAACTCCTTCGCGAGCGGGCCATCGCCCTTGATGTGTGCCCGATCAGCAATGTGAAACTCGGCGTCGTGCCTTCCGCAGAGAAGCATCCCATTCGCCGCCTCCTGGATGCCGGTATCGTCTGCACGGTCAGCACGGATGATCCGATCAGCTTTGGTAACACTCTTGAGGATGAGTATCAGTTTCTGGCCGGGAAACTCTCCTTCACCCGAGAGGAACTCGCCGCAGTGGCCCGCAACGGCTTCCGTGTCGCCTTGGCTTCGGAGGATTGGAATGAGGCCGTGCTGGCGGTCTTCTAAACTTTGCACCGGGTCTGCGGTTGTGGTTTGTTTTAGGCGCTATGAAACTCACATACTTTGGCCACTCCTGCTTTCTCGTAGAATCCAGCGGTTCCCGGTTGCTTTTTGATCCCTTCATTACCCCCAATCCCTTGGCTTCGGCGGTGGATGTCACAAAAATCCCAGCCGATGTCATTTTGATATCCCACGGGCATGCGGATCATATCTCTGACGCGGTCGCACTGGCGAAGCAAACAGGTGCCAAGGTTGTGGCCAACTGGGAAATCGCGGACTGGCTCGGCCGCCAAGGCATCTCAAACACGCAGCCCATGAACCACGGCGGCACGATCGCTCTTCCATGCGGCAAGGCCAAAATGGTCAACGCCATCCACTCGAGTTCACTTCCGGATGGAACCTATGGTGGAAACCCCGCAGGCTTCGTGATGGAGACGCCAGAAGGCTCCTTCTACTACGCGGGCGACACGGCCTTGACTCTCGACATGAACCTCATCGCCGAGGAATTTTCGTTGCGCTTTGCCGTGCTTCCCATAGGCGACACTTTCACCATGGGCGTCGGCGATGCGATCAAAGCCGCTGAACTCTGCGGAGCGAAAAAAGTGGTCGGCGTCCATTACAACACCTTCCCGCCGATCCAAATTGACACCCTCGCTGCTCAGGCGGCCTTTTCGAAAGAAGGTTTGGAATTGCTCCTGCCAGCGATTGGCGAGGCGGTCGAACTGTAATCGAAAGGCTCCCGCGTCATCCGCAGGGCATCAGGCCTTGTGGAAATCCGCGATCGTCTGCCAGAGGACTTTCTCTTTTTCGCCGGGGGACTCTGGAACCGTGATCCGGACCTCGGCAAATAGGTCTCCGCGCGCTTCGGCGTTGACCGGCATTCCCATGCCCGCCAGGCGAAACTTTTTCCCGGATTGTGTGCCTGCTGGAATTTTTAATTTCACCCGCCCGCTGAGAGTGGGAACAGTGACCGTGCAGCCCAGAACAGCGTCCCACGCGGGGATTTCAAGATCGTAATTTAGATTGGATCCCTCGATTTCAAAATCTGGATGGCGCTGATATTTGACTCGGAGATAGAGGTCGCCCGCAGTGCCTCCCGAAGCTCCTGTGCCTCCTTGGCCTGCAAGCCGGATGCGCTGCCCATCGCGGATACCTTTGGGGATTTTTACGGTGAAAGTCTCGACTTTTTTCGATCCGCCGCGCCGGAATGAAACAGCCCGCGAGGATCCGTTCAAAGCCTCTTCCAGTGTCACCAAAATGTCCGCTTCGGCATCCTGACCTCGCTGGGGCGACTCCTCGAACCCTGCGCGGGTTCCGCGTCGTCCGCCGAACATCTGCTCGAAGAAATCGCTGAATCCCGTTCCACCGAATTGAATGTCCTCTTCGAAAGCCGCCGCGCCACGCTTGCCTGTGAATCCACCGCCCGCACCGGCTTGTTGCCAACCGCTGCGCTGCTGCGGTCCGTGCTGCCAGTCGGATCCGAATTCATCATAGCGCTTGCGCTTCTCGGGGTCGCCGAGCACCTCATAGGCCTCGTTGATTTCCTTGAATTTTTCTTCCGCAGCCTTCTTGTCTTTGGCCGTGTCAGGGTGGTGTTGACGGGCGAGTTTGCGGAAAGCGGTTTTGACTTCGGCCTGGGTGGCTGTTTTTGAGACTCCGAGTGTTTGGTAGTAATCGCGAAATTGCGCTGACATCTGTTCGTGAATTTGCTCTCGGCATTCTGACCATTTTATTCATTCTGTCCAACCCATGCTTGATATCCGCACTCTTCGGGAGCAACCCGACCTCGCCAAGTCCCGCCTCGCTTCACGCAACGCCGACTATTCCCAAACGATTGACGCCATTCTTGTCATCGACGCCGACCGCCGGGCTTCGGAAACCCGCCTGCAAGGCCTCCAGAGCGAACGCAACCGTCTGAGCAAGGAGATCGGAAAACTCCGTGCCCAGAAGCAGGACTCCGCCGCTTTGGAAGCCGAGGTGAAATCCCTTGCCGACGAGATGCAGGCCCTTTCCGAAAAATCCAATTGTCTCTCCGATGAGCAAACCGCTCTGCTGCTCATGTTGCCAAACTTTCCACAGCCTGCCGTGCCCGTTGGGAAAGAGGCGGCGGACAATCCCGAAGTGCGCGTTCATGGCCAAAAACCCTCCATCGCCCATCCCAAGGACCACGTCGCCTTGGCCGAGGGGCTCGGGCTGATCGACCCGGACCGTGCTGCCAAAATCAGCGGAAGCGGGTTCTCTGTCTACACCGGCCAGGGAGCCAGGCTCGAGCGGGCCCTTCTGAACTTTCTGCTCGACCTGCACACCCGCGACCATGGCTACACCGAGGTCAGCCCGCCATTCGTGGTGAAGCGCGATTGCATGGTCGGCACGGGACAATTGCCGAAATTCGAAGAGGACATGTATGGCATCGACGGCGGCGGGCTTTTCCTCGTGCCTACTGCCGAGGTTCCCGTGACGAACTTGCACCGCGAGGAGATTGTGAATGCAGCCCAGTTCCCGATCAAATACGCCGCTTACACGCCCTGCTTCCGGCGCGAGGCGGGGTCGGCCGGCCGTGAGACGCGCGGGCTGATCCGGATGCACCAATTCGACAAGGTGGAGTTGGTGAAAATCTGCGCCCCTGAGCAATCCGCAGCCGAACTTGAAGCCCTCACCGCCGATGCCGAGCGCGTCCTGCAAGCCTTGGGACTGCATTATCGCGTTATCGAACTTTGCACGGGCGACATGGGATTTGGTGCCGCGAAGACTTACGACATTGAGGTTTGGGCTCCCGGACAAAATGCTTATCTGGAGGTGTCCAGTTGCACGAACTTCGAGGATTTCCAAGCGCGCCGGATGAATCTGCGATTCAAGGGCGAGGATGGAAAAAACCGCTTCTGCCATACTCTGAACGGCTCCGGCACGGCTCTCGCGCGCCTCTATGTCGCGCTTTTGGAGAACGGCCAGCAACCGGATGGCTCCATTCACATTCCCGCCGCGCTCCAGCCTTATTTCGGTGCCTCGAAAATCTCCAAGTAGTCTTTCGGAATTCGATTTCCTCGTCGAGGCCGTTCAAAACGGCATGTCAGGAATTCCGAAGCGAAAGAAAATCCTCGTTGGCGTTTCTGGCGGTCGGGATTCCATGGTTTTGCTCCAGGCGCTTGTTGCGGCGGGATTCAACAACCTCGTTGTCTGTCACCTCAATCACGCACTCCGTGGGCGCAGCTCGGATGCCGATGCACGCCTCGTGGTTGCGGAGGCGCGCCGCCTTGGCCTTGCTTTCCAGCATGCCCGCGCCTCGACGGCCACTTATGCCCAAGAACAAAAAAAATCCTTGGAGCTGGCTGCCCGCGAGCTGCGACTGGCCTTTTTTGAGGAATGCGCGCGTCGGATGAAGACGAACGTTCTCGTGCTCGCCCACCATGCGGATGACCAGGTCGAGACCTGCCTTTTCAACTTCCTGCGCGGTTCAGGAGCTGCAGGTCTTGGAGGCATGAAGCCAGTTTCGCGGCTCGGAAATCTGACGGTCCACCGTCCTCTTCTCGGCGTCTCGCGCCGGGACATCGAGGGTTTTCGCAAGCGTCACAAAGTCCGGTTTCGCGAGGATGCGACGAACGACGGACTCGAACACACGCGAAATAAACTCCGCCATCGAGTCCTGCCTCTCCTTGAAGAGGTCATGGGCGGGTCATGCTGTTCAGCCATTCTTCGCGCTGCTGAAATTCTCCGTTCCGAGGAGGAATGGATGTCATCTCTCATGCCTCCGAGTTGCACCGAACTTCTCTGCAAGGATCTCCAAGCCATGCAACCCGCCTTGCGTGCCCGCGTGGTGCTGCGCTGGTTGCGCGAGTTGGGAATTCCAGAGGCGGGTCATGCCGAGACCTGCCGTGTTTTAACGCTTCTCGATGTCGCGAACGGCCCCGCAAAAGTGAATCTCCCTGGAAACCATTTCGCCCGTCGGCGCACCGGCGTTCTTTTTCTGGAACCGGGGGGACTGTGAAATTCCGCAAAGCCTTTCAGATCGGACTCCGCGCCGCCCGTGCCAATTTGCTTCCCGGTCTGCTCCTGCAGGGCTTCATGTTGCTATTCTTGGCGGCCTATCTCTTCCACGACGGCACGCACGATTTCCTCAACAGGGTGGGGGAAGCCCGGCAGGAATTGGGCTACGAATTCTCGCTCGCAACCTACATCGTGTCAGGGGCGCTTCTCCCCGAGCTCTTGCGGATTTGTTGTTTTCAGAGCGGTCGTCCACGTCGGGTTAACTTTTGGAATTTTCTCACCGCCGCTCCGCTTTGGGCTGCCATGGGAATGATGGCGGATTTTTTTTACCGTTGCCAGAATGACTGGTTTGGCACGGGAAACTCGTGGCAGATCATCGCGGCCAAAGTTTTGGTGGATCAGTTTCTCTACAGCCCGTTTCTCGCAAATCCTCTCTCCAACGCCTATCTCGCCTTTCGGACCTCGGGACTGAATACAAAGACGGTCTCCGAGGTTTTTTCCTGGGACTTTGCTCTTGAAAAAATTCTGCCCACACAGTTTGCAGGTTGGTGCGTTTGGATTCCCGGTGTGAGTCTCGTTTATTTCATGCCCCCACTGCTGCAGTTGCCGACGGCAGTGCTGATTCAATGCTTCTGGGTTCTCCTTCTCACCACTCTTCACGAGCGCCGTTCCGCCGCCTGAAAACTTATCCTTTCTGTGCAATAACGAAATCTGGTTTAGAATTCCCTGTGAAACTTCAATCCATCGCAATCCTGCTCGCCTCTTTATCCCTTGTGAAAGCCGAAGACACCAAACCAAACCTCACGCCTCTCCAGGAGCACGTCACCATGGAATGCGGCACCGAGCCGCCCTTTCGTAACGAGTATTGGGACAACAAGCGCGAGGGAATCTATGTTTGCATCATCTCGGGAAAGCCACTGTTCAGTTCACTCGATAAATTCGATTCCGGGACGGGCTGGCCGAGCTTCATCCGTCCGCTGAATCCGGAAACAATCGAGGAAAAAGTCGATAACTCACATGGCATGGAACGTGTCGAGGTTCGATCGGTGGAGGGCAATTCGCACTTGGGCCATGTCTTTCCAGACGGCCCCGCGCCGACTGGACTCCGTTATTGCATCAACTCGGCCTCTCTGCGCTTCATCCCCAAAGAGGATCTCGAAAAGCAGGGCTATGGAAAATACCTGCCTCTTTTCGACAAGAAGTAAAAAATTGGAACGGCTCACACGCTTCGTTGCCCTCCTCGCCGGGCCAGCTGTTGCTCTATGAATCGCTTTCGAATCGGGATTGATCTGGGGACGACAAATTGTGCCTTGGCGTCCGTGGCCTCGGATTCGACTTCCGGGCGAAGCGAAGTGCTCTCGATTTCGCAGCCAGAGACAGACCACTCGACGGTCTCCCAATCCACCCTGCCTTCTTTTCTGTATCTTCCCCCGGAACGCAGGGAGTGGGTGGTTGGCCGCTTCGCCCGCGCCCGTGCGGCTGAGGTTCCCGGACGTGTTGTGCACTCCGCCAAATCCTGGCTTGTTCATCATGCGGCCGACCGCCGGGCCTCTTTTCTCCCTTTGGGCTCCACGGATCTCTCCTCCCGCGATCATCTCAGCCCGGTCGGAGCGCTCTCGCTCCTGCTCAGGAATCTTGCTTCGGCCTGGAACGAAGCCCATCCAGAGGCTCCGCTTGCTTTGCAGGATGTTGCTGTCACGGTTCCCGCCTCTTTCGATCCGGCTGCCCAGGAACTCACCCTCGATGCCGCGCGGGATGCCGGTTTTCCAAGCAGCACCGTCCTTTTGGAAGAACCCCAGGCGGCATTCTACGCTTGGCTGGGCAGGGATTCCGCATTGTCCGAAGCGTTTGCCGGGCGAAGTCAGCGTTCCCATGTCCTCGTAGTGGATATCGGCGGGGGAACCACGGATCTGAGCCTCTTTGCCGTCGAGCCCAAGCCCGATTCCAACCTCCCTGGCCTCGAGCGCATTGCCGTGAGCGAACACATTCTCCTCGGGGGTGACAATCTTGACCTCTCCTTGGCTCACCATCTGGAGGAAAAACTGGTTCCCGGCTCCCAGTTGCCGCCGTCAACTTTTGCGCAGCTCCTGGCCCGCTGCCGCGACATCAAAGAGGAGGCGTTGGTCGATGATTCCCTCGCGGGCAAGTTCTGGCCTGTTGCCGTCTCGAAGCCTGGTTCCTCCCTCCTCGCGGGCACGCTGCGATGCGAGGTTTCCTCGGATGAAATCAACCGGCTTCTGCTGGATGGATTCTTTCCTTTCGTCACAGCCGGCGAGCAACCCCTCCGCGCAGCGCCAGGTCTTCGCGAGATGGGTTTGCCTTATGCCAAGGACCCGGCCGTAAGCCGGCATTTGAGCGACTTTCTGCGGGGACGCCCGCCGGTGGATTTTATCCTTTTCAATGGCGGAGTCACCAAGTCACCGGCTGTCCGGCGCCGTATTTTGGAGAATCTTGAGCGTTGGCAACCTGAGCACATTCCACTGATCCTGAAGAACACCGATCCCGATTTGGCGGTCGCCAAAGGGGCCGCACGTTTCCTCCACCTCCGGGCAGCGGGCGATACTTCGCGCATCCAAGCGGGGGCTTCCCATGCCTACTACATGCGGGTCGGGGAGAACTCAGCGCTCTGTCTCCTGTCCCAAGGTGCTCCGGCTGATGAGGACTCTACCGTATCCCATCCGAATCTCCGTGCCCTTGTGGGGCGCCCCGCCTCGTTTGAGCTTCTGCGGAACTCCCGCCGATCTCAGGATAATCCCGGCGAGGTTGTCTCTACATTTGCCGAGCGATTCTCCAGCCTTCCCTCCGTCGAAACCATTCTCACTCCGCCTTCAGGGTTGCGCGCCTCGAGTGATTCCGGTGTTCGCGTTCAAATCCGCACCTCGCTTCGATCCACGGGGCTTTTGAGGGTGGAGTTGCTTTGCGCCGAACCCGGCCTGCGCTGGGAGGCACCCTGGCCATTGCATTTCGCCCTTCGCGGGCGGGGTGGGGGCGCATCCGGTCGCTCGGCTGATGAGTCCGATGCGGTCACGCACGCCGGAGAACAGCTCGTGGCCCTGTTGGACCCTTCACGGAAGACCCGTCAGAAGCTCACGGCGAATACGGTTTTTTCTTCCGGAGAAAAAACTTTGGGCAACCAGAAGTCGGCTTGGAGCGCAGGTATCGTGAGGAGGCTTTTTGATATTTGGCTGGAGGCTTCCGCCTCACGTCTGCATTCCGCCGAGCATGAGGAGACGTGGTTTCACCTCGCCGGATGGTTCCTGCGTCCCGGTTGCGGAATGACGGGTGATGCCGAACGTGCGGCTGGCCTGGCCGAAATTCTTGCCGCCCCACCGAGGTTCTCCAATGGAGCCGTCAAGATTCAGCGCTGGATCGCTTCCCGTCGCATCGCGGCAGGTCTTGGGGCGGAAAAATCCAAGGCCATCTGGACCGCTGCGGCTGCGGAATGGAAGGAAGGCAGCGCTCCCTCCTCCGAGATAGCTCTACTGGCTGGAGCCTTGGAGTCCCTGCCCATGGAAATTCGTGTCGCGATTTCGCGCCGATTGACGCGATCCATCGCGGAACATCCAAAAAATCCCGCCTATTGGAAATCGCTTGGCCGGCTTCTCTCAAGGGTTCTGTTTCATGCAGGGGCCGAGCAAATCCTGCCGCCCGAAGTCGTCGAGGAGGCGTGGAATGCTCTCCAAGACATCGATCCCGGCGAATCCATCCGTTCCGAAGCTTCCACCGCCTGGTTGCGGGCGGCTCGTCTGACGGGGCTTCGTCCGGTGGAGGTTTCGAAATCCACACGCCATCAGATCGACGCCCTTCTTCGTCGGTGGGAGATCAACGAGGTTCGGCGTCGAGTTCTGCATGAAGCCGTGCCTCTTGCTACTGCCGACCAGACGGGTCTCTTAGGCGAGACCCCACCTCCCGGTTTGTCGCTGTAACCCCCTGCCGGTCCCGCATCACCTTCCCCAATCGACATGAACACAAAGGAAATTTTCAAACTCCACGGCGTGGTGAAGCACTACGAGTGGGGTGGATTTGACTTCATTCCCGCGCTTCTGGGTCTAAAGCATCCCTCGCTCCAACCCTGTGCGGAACTCTGGTTCGGCGCCCACGCGGGCGGCCCATCCCTTGTGGAGTCTCCTGAGGGATCCATACCCTTGCCGGAATTCATCCAGAGGGCTTCGGAACAGGTCTTGGGAAGCGACATTGCGGCCCGCTTTGAAAACAAACTTCCTTATCTTCTGAAAATTCTCGATGCGCGAAAAATGCTTTCGATTCAGGCCCACCCGACCATTGCCCAAGCCCAAGCTGGATTCGATGCCGAGGAAGCCGCGGGAATCCCTCTCACCGCACCGCATCGGAATTACAAAGACCCGAACCACAAGCCGGAGGTGCATGTGGCCCTCACGGATTTCTGGATGCTACATGGCTTCCGTCCCTTGGCGGAGATCGCCGATACTCTGGAATCCATCCCGCAATTTCAAAGCTTGATGACCGATTTCCGCAACCGGTTGAAGCTCGCCGGAAGCAATTCCGTCAACAGATCCACCCTGCTGCGGGAACTTTACGGTCGCGTCATGACGATGTCGCAGGCCGAGGTGGACACCTTCCTGAATCCACTCATCAAGAGGCTCGAAAATGAAAAGCCCTCAAACAAGGACCTGCCTGACTTTTGGGCAGCACGAGCCGCACGGGAGTTTCCGTTGCCGGGAGGTCACCGGGACCGTGGGATTTTTTCCATCTATCTCCTGAACCTCGTCCGGCTGCATCCGGGCGAGGCGACATATCAACCGGCTGGAACATTGCATGCCTATCTGGAGGGCGTGAATGTCGAGTTGATGGCCAATTCCGACAATGTTCTGCGCGGCGGGCTCACTCCAAAAAATGTGGACGTTCCCGAGTTGATGCGTGTCCTTTCTTTCGAAGAAGGCGGGGTGGATATCATACGTGGAATCGAACGTGGCAACGGAGAGACTGTTTTTTCGACCCCTGCTGCGGAATTTATGCTGAGTTGCATCACATGCCAACCCGGCGAAGCCTACATCTCGAGTCTCCGGAATGGACCGGAGATCTTGTTTGTGATGGATGGCCAAATGAGTGCAACATCCGGGGAGAAGTCCCTCGATCTCAATCCTGGGGAGTGCATTTTTGCCCCGTTTGAAGCAACTTACTCGATGCAAAGCCTTGGTGGCACGGCTCGGGTTTTCAAAGCATCGGTCGGTTTGTCGTGAGGGCGGGCTAAGCGGATTCGATGTTGCTTGAAAGCAGATCGAGGAGGAGGGACAACCTGGCATCCAGCTCAAGTGTTTCAAACAGCGCACGACGGTGGGTCTCGTCCGGGATGAGCGTCGAGCTGATGAGGTCTGCAAAGGCCGAGTCGGAGATGTTACCCTGCAAGTAGTCCGAAAAGCCTTCGTGGGATTTCATTCCGCCCTCCAAGCGGCTTTCGCAAAGCGTCAGAATCCGGGATCGAAGTCCTGACAAATTCCGACTCTCTTCATTGTCACGAAGAACTCGAATCTTGGCATGCGGCCTCGGAAGATAACTGACCGACGAAAACTCAACCCGCGAAACGCCCTGCAAAACAAGATTTGAGGTTCCATCCTCATTGGTGACACAGGCACGGATGATACCGAGACCCCCAATCGGGGCGACCGTGGCGTCGTCGTAAGAATGAGCGATCGCAAACATGCGGTTTCCCGCAAGGGCGGCGCGGGTCATTTCACGATAGCGCTCCTCGAAGATAAAAAGCGGAAGGAGGGATCCGGGAAAAAGGGACACCCATGGCAAGATCATGAAGTCTGTTTGGTCTTGGAACTCGGACGTGTGAGGCATCTTTTCAAACTCTACGATCTTTCAGGCAGAGCCGGTGCGGAAAAATCAAAAAACCGTGGGAATGCCCTCTTCCAGCAGACAAACATTTTCGAGGATTCGGCGCTCGGCCGCATGGCGTATCAGCCTTTCGGGAGGTTCATGGAGCGGTTCGTAGCTGAGCCGGAAGGTTCCAAAGTGCATAGGGACTAGGGTTTTTGCCTTCAATTGGAAAAATGCCTCGATGGCCTGCTCGGGATTCATGTGCACATCGCGCTTGGTGGGAGCATCGTAGGCACCGATGGGGAGCAGCGCGATTTCCACGGGCAGCCGATCGCCGATTTCGCTGAATCCTTCGAAGTAGGCGCTATCGCCGCAGTGAAAAACCGAGCGCCCGGCATACTCGATATGAAAGCCGCCGAAGCTGCGATGGGTGTCGTGAAGCACGCGGGCCCCCCAGTGGCGCGCGGGGGTGAGGGTCACTTTCAAATCCCCGAGTTCGAAGGACTGCCAGTGTTTCAACTCCTGCACATGGTTGAAACCAAGGCCGTGCACCAGCCCGCCGACATGTTCGGGAACGACAATCGCCTGGTCGCTCGCCACCGCGCGGAGGCTCTTCCGATCCAAGTGGTCGAAGTGCGCGTGGGTGACCAGCACCAGATCGATGGCCGGCAGGTCGTGGATTTCCATGCCGGGCTGCTTGATGCGTTTGATCACTTTCAGCCACTTTGCCCAGTTGGGATCGATGAGAACACTGTGCTCGGGCGTCTGAACCAGAAACGAGGCGTGGCCGATCCACGTGATGCAGAATTGGCCCTTTTCGAGTTCAGGAAAAACAGGCTTCAGGCGGCGGCCCTGACGCTTGGCAAAGAACGAGGGAATGACGACTTCGGCGAGAAAGTTCCTCTTATGCCATCCGCTGCCGAGCTTCATGTCCACATGGTTCTCGGGCTTGCGTCTTGCGGAGATTTTTCTCTCGATGAACTTCCGGACCATGCCTAAGACCATCCTCCATGATCCTGGAACAAAAGCAAAGTCTCCGTTCGGAGGCCCGGCGTGTTTTGACAACGCTGGATTCCGTCCGCCGACTCGAGGAATCGCGAAAAATCGTCGCCCACCTGGTGCAATGGGATTCTTGGATCAATGCTCAAACGGTGTGCGCTTTTGTTGCTTTGGACTCGGAGCCTGACGTCTTGACGCCGTGGCCAGCCGGAAAAAGAATCATCCTTCCGCGCGTTGCGGGTTCTCTTCTGGAACTTCGATTTGTGGAAGCGGCGTGCGACCTGATCCAGGGAAGTTTTGGCATCCTCGAACCTTCGCTCGAAGCTCCTCCGGCTCCAGCGGAGGCGGATCTGATCCTTGTGCCGGGTTTGGCCTTCGATCCTTGCGGTGTGCGATTGGGGAGGGGGAGAGGCTTCTATGATCGCTTGTTGAGCTCCTTTAGCGGCACGCGGGTGGGGGTGTGTTTTGAAGAGTCGGTCTTGTCACAACTTCCCGCCGAGCCGCACGATGAGCGGATGGACTACTTGCTCACGCCAGCGGGAATCATTTCCTGCGGGTTTCAAAATAGGCACCCAAATTCGGACGCGTGAGGATTTCCGCCGGCTCATCCGAGACTCCACTGGCTTGGATCAAGTGGCGAAGCAGAACGAGTGAGGCGAAAGCGTCTGAGGCGGCATCGTGCCAGCGAAAGCCGGGGAATTGAATTTTTTCCAGAAGTCCGAGCGTGCCGACGACCTCGCCGAGGGCATGAGACGGAAGCGAGGGATAAATCGCTCGCGAGAGTGCCAATGTATCAACCCAGGGCCCGAAGCCATGGAATGGAAAGGCGCGGAGGAATCGCTTCTCGGTTGCCGCTCCATGCGCCACGACCCAACGGCCATCAAGTCCAGATCGGACCTGCGGCCAAAGATCGACCAATCGGGGGGCGCTTTGGAGTTGGGAGTCCGAGATTCCATGGACCTGCTGCGCAGCCCAAGTCACCGGGCGCGAAGGGCGAATGTGGGAATTCAAAGCCACAGAGGGCGACTCCATGTGCCAATGCACAATCGCCACCTGCACCGGCTCGTCGGTCAGACCCGGAGCGCTGCCTGCACTCTCAAAGTCGATCGCAGCAAAAGGGACCTCCGAGATTTTCATTCGAGGGCTTGAGATTCGAATCCTTCGCTCTCAAGCGCTGCGGAGGAGGGAAGCTGTGGTTTCCCAGTCCATACAAGCATCCGTGATCGAGACCCCGTATTTCAGTGTCGAAAGATCCGATCCCAGAGGCTGGGCGCCGAAGTGGAGGTGGCTTTCCAGCATGGCTCCAATGATGCCACTCCCGCCGGACGCGCGTTGATCCAAAAGACTCCGCCAAACATCGGGCTGGCGCTTGGGGTCTTTGCCGGAATTCGCATGGCTGCAATCCACCATCAGCGAGGCATTCAAGCCGGCCTTGTGAAGCGCTTCGCGGGCGGTTTGGACATGTTCCTTGCTGAAATTCGGACCATTCCTGCCTCCTCGCAGCACAACATGGCTGTCCGGGTTTCCTGCCGTCTTGATGATGCTGGTGGCCCCATCCTGATCGATGCCGAGAAACCTGTGGGCCGTGCGCGATGATCCCATGGCGTCGATCGCCGTTTGAACGCTGCCGTCGGTTGCGTTTTTGAATCCCACAGGCATCGAGAGCCCGCTCGCCATTTCACGGTGGGTCTGTGACTCCGTCGTGCGCGCTCCGATAGCGGCCCAACTGATCAGATCGGCGATATATTGCGGAACGATGGGGTCGAGGAACTCGGTGGCCGCAGGAAGACCCAAGTCCAAAACATCCAAGAGCAGCTTGCGGGCGGTTGTGAGTCCCGAGCCGATATCGAAAGATTCGTCGAGGTGTGGATCGTTGATGAGACCCTTCCAGCCAACGGTCGTGCGGGGTTTCTCAAAATAGACACGCATGACGATGAGAAGGCGGTCGGAAACCGCGTAGTTGAGGTCTGCCAGACGTTTTGCGTATTCTAAGGCCGACACCGGATCGTGGATCGAGCAAGGACCGACAATGACCAGCAAACGCTCGTCTTCTCCGGCAAGAATCTTACGGGCCGCCGCACGCGTGTCCGAGACGAGTTGCAATTGATGCGGATTCGCAGGGAAGCGGGATTTGATCTGGGCTGGTGAGATAAGCCGCGTGACTCCTGCCACACGCAAGTTGTCTACCGGAATAGTCTCCGTGGTTTGTCGGGTTTCCGAATCTGTCATTTTCAAAATGGAGAAAATAGTTTCCCTAAAGGGATGCTCGTGCAAACGCCAATTCGTCTAGAGCGGCAAAGCCCCTGATTGTCGAGTGCGCGAAGCGCCAAGTCGCGAGATTAATTCTTGTCCACCGCAGCCTTCACAATTTCCGAAAAGGCGAGGGGTTCGAGGCTGGCCCCTCCGACCAATGCGCCGTCTATGTCTGGTTGACCGAGGAGTGTCGCGGCATTCGCCGGTTTCACACTGCCGCCATATTGGATTCGCACCTTGGAGGCCGTGGCAGCATCGGTGAGTTCCGCAAGCACGGTGCGCACATGGGCGTGGGCGTCCTGCGCCTGCTCGGGTGTGGCGTTCCGACCGGTGCCGATCGCCCACACGGGCTCGTAGGCGATGACCACATCGTGCATTTGTGCCGCAGTGACTCCAGCTAGGCTTCCTCGAAGTTGAATTTCGAGGATTTCCTTTTCACGACCCGCATCGCGTTCTTGAAGCGTTTCTCCGACACACAGGATCGGACGCAGACCGCTGGGAAGCGCCGTCAGGACTTTTTTGTTAATCAAGGCGTCGGTCTCTCCGAAAATCTGGCGACGCTCGCTATGGCCCAGAATGACGTAACGCACGAAGAGCTCGCGGAGCATTGCCGGGCTAATTTCACCCGTGAAAGCGCCGGACATCTCGAAATACATGTTCTGCGCGCCGAGGCGGATTTTTTGGGAGCCGCCGAGGAGGTCGGAAAGCTTGGGCAAGGCCGTGAAAGGCGGGGCAATCACGATTTCCACGCCGTTGACCTCATCCACATGGCTGCGGAAATTTTCCAAGTAGCTGACCGTCTCGGCCACAGTCATGTTCATCTTCCAGTTGGCGGCGATAATTTTTTTGCGCATGAGTTTTTAATTAGAAAGACTCCTATTTATTCGTTCGGACCGACCACCGCAATATGTATCGAAGTTCTTTCCTCCTAAGACCGGCCTCACGTGAAATCTTGACGCCCTCGGACAGATGCCGCTAAAAGGCTCTTCCTTAAATGTCCATGAGATACCTTTTGCTTTTGTCGGCTGCGCTATTTGCCATTTGCCCTTGGTCTCATGCCCAGGTTCCCGAAACAAACGAACCTGCCCCCGCGTCGGCGCCAAAGCGCCAGCAGGTAAATTCCGACACCACTCCGGAGGAACAGGCCGATTTTGATGCGGCTGCTGGTTTGGACAAGGAGGGTTCTGTGGCTTCTGCTGTCGCCGCCTACCGGCGCTTCATCAAAAAGCACCCCGCCTCGCCTCTGGCAATGAAAGCTCAATTTCGCACGGCCGAACTTTTTGAGGAACTCGGCGAGTCCACGAAGGCTTTCAATGCCTACCAAAACCTGGTGACACAATACCCCGACACACCCGAATTCGAGCGCGCAGTCAATCGCCAAGTTGCGATCGCAAACGACTACCTGGCCGGTAAGAAAGTCAAGCTCCTCGGGGTCTCCTTCCTCTCCGGCACCGACAGGGCTGAGGAGATGTTCGCCTCGATCATCCAAAACGCGCCCTACAGCAAAAACGCACCCATCGCGCAGTTCAATCTGGGTCTCACTTATGAACGCCAGAACCGCGTTCAAGAGGCGGCTAAGGCCTACCAAGGCGTGTTGGACCGCTACCCGAATAGTTCGATCGCAGACGATGCCATGTATCAAATCGGCTACATCTACATGCGGCTTGGCCAGTCCGGCAAAACGAACGATCTCTCCGCTCTTCTCACCGCCAAGCACACCTTTGAGGATTTCCTGATCCAGTATCCGAACAGCGAAAAAGCCGCGCAGGCGAAGGACAATGTGGCCCTGCTCAGCACCAAGGAATCTGGCGACCTTATCAGCATTGCCAAATTTTACGACCGGTCCAAAAACCATCGTGCAGCCGCCATCTACTACAACGATGTGATTCGCCGCGCTCCGACTTCAAAGGAAGCCTCCACGGCACGCGATAGGGTTCAGGAGATTCGGAGCGAGGCCGGCGATGACGCTCTTCGCACCGGACCGGAGCAGACCCAAACCGGGGAGACAGCTGCCCTCCGCCGTCGCCTCCAAGCGCAAGTCGAGACATCCGCACTGGCCAATTTTAATGGCCCCCCGAAAAAAGACATCGTTCCCGACGAACTGCCCGTTTCCACCCCCCCCAAATTGCGCACTGATTCGAGGGATGTCGCCCCGATGCCAGCCGTCGAATCCGCACTGCCCACGCCATGAAAAAGTCACTGCCCGCGGTTCTGGCTGCAGTCTTCGCCCTCTCCGGTTGCGGATACAAGCTGGGAGAAATACGTCCGACGCCCATGCGCTCCGTGCGTCAACTTTCCGTTCCGACATTCAAGAACAACACTTATGAACCCCGCATTGAGGTTCTATTTGCCGATACTCTCGTCAAACGCCTCCAGCAGGACGGAACATACCGGATCGTTAATTCGGGGCAGGCTGACGCCATACTTCATTGCACAATCATCAAGATTGACCGCAATGCTCTCCGGTCGGTTCAAAACGACGTTCTTGCAACGAGCGAGTTTGGCCTGACCGTTTATGTTCGCTACGAGGTTGTGGACCAAACCACCGGAGCGAATCTCATGAGTGGAACGGTCAATGGTAAGACCTCATTCTTCAGCGGGAATGATTTGCAGACGATCGAGAGGCAGGCTTTCTCCAACGCTGCCATCGACCTCGCAAACAACCTGGCGGCACAAGTGACCGAGGGCTGGTGACCGGTCGGCAATCCATGTGCTGAGCGTCGTCCCCACTCCCATTGGAAACCGACAGGACATCACGTTGCGTGCTGTCGAGGTTCTCAAGTCGGCTGACTTGATTGCGGCCGAGGACACCCGCCACAGTGGTCTTCTGCTGCAACACCTCGGTGTCAAGAAGCCCTTTCTCAGCCTGCACGGCCACAACGAGTCCTTTCGTTGCGAAGATGTGGCCAACCGGATAGCCGCCGGAGCTCATATTGCCTTGATTACCGACGCTGGGATGCCAGGCATTTCTGACCCCGGCCACCGCCTTATTCGATTGTGCATTGACCGGGGGTTGCCCGTGACTGTTCTCCCCGGCCCCTCGGCGGTCCCCACCGCACTGGTCGGTTCCGGTTTCCCGTGTGACCGCTTTTTTTTCGGAGGCTTCCTGCCGGTCAAGAGCGGTCGACGTGCTAAGGAGCTCACCGCTGCCGCCGCACGGGGAGAGACAAGCATTTACTTCGAATCCCCGCACCGCCTTCTCAAAACGCTTGCCGCCTTGGATGGCATCTGCCCCAGCCGCACGGTTTGCGTCGCACGCGAACTCACAAAAACCTTTGAAGAATACCGCCGGGAAACCCCGGCGGATCTGCTCCGGCATTTTCAAAAACACCCACCCAAAGGTGAGATCACCTTGGTGATTCCCGCCGCTTCCAAGGCCATCGAGCCGGGGGATGATCCGGAGGAGGCTGGCTGAATTTTGTCGTCAATGCCCCCGCACCAGTTTCGATGCCGCATGGGACTCATCCTGGGAGCCTGTCTGGTTTTTCTGATCCTGTTCTCGAAAACCGTCTTTCCGTTTTTCCCCTCCGTGCCATGCGCGTTCAAAGACTTGACGGGCCTCCCTTGTCCTTTTTGTGGAGGCACACGCGCTGCTTGCGCCGCTCTTCAAGGCGATTTTTCCCATTCGCTGCGTCTGAACGCTCTCTCCATGCCGTTTCTTGCACTCCTCGTGTCGATTACAGTAACGAGCGTTGTCGAAATCCTCTGCGGACGCCCCCTTGCGCGGTGGCAGGACATTTTCCGATGGCTCGCCAAAAGTTGGCCATATTGGCTGGCGCTGCTTTTCTTGTGGTGGACCTTGCATATTTTTTTCGCTCTGCAGGACTCCCAATCCGTTTTAGTCGATCTGAAAGCACCTCTTGTGATCCATCTCCGTGCATGGATGAACCTCATGAATCGTTGAAGATCCAAGAACCCACCTCGTCAGAAAAAACCACGTAGAGCTTCTATCCATGGGCATCTGGAGTTTTAAAGAAGGCGAGCCGACGACGGGATTTGAACCCGTGACCTATCGATTACGAATCG
>JBAWVX010000010.1:0-74853 GCA_037147075.1 bacterium | reverse complement strand
AAGTAAACGCTACCGCCACGACCTAAAGTCTAATAGTTAGGGGATATTGGTATAAGAGCAAGCTGACTTTGGTATAAGTCCTGATCCCCCGGCGAGCTGCATGAGTAGCGGGTTTACCCGCGAAACGATTTCGGGGTGGTTGCATGTGACGCCCAACGCACTTCGCGGCTGAAGCCGCTACTCATGCGGTTTGGCTGAACTCATACCAATGGCTAATAGGTTTTGGACTCTCATTCTGATTGCTCCAAGCTTTGGGCGCGCTCCCCGGGACTTTCCGCTGCGATTCCTCTCCCTCATTCTGTCAAAAAAATCTCCTGTCCTCCTTTCTAAAAATCCGTTTTCGGGCTAAAAAAAACCCTCTCACATCCTGCCTAAAAATGTTCAATGCCTTTGTGCCCGCAGGGTTTCAAAATAACCATAAGTAAATTCTGTTTGCGTTTAGTATAACTATACGCTAACAAACATGCCATGATACAGCGATCGCTTTGGACAAATCGCATCGAACACTATTG
This sequence comes from bacterium, assembly GCA_037147075.1. Lineage (GTDB taxonomy): Bacteria > Verrucomicrobiota > Verrucomicrobiia > Chthoniobacterales > Terrimicrobiaceae > UBA967. The sequence goes on along the minus strand of JBAWVX010000010.1, from coordinate 74,341 downwards.
GTGTGAGCGCCCCATCATTTGGCTTACGGCTCCGAGGCGGGTGGGCAAGACGACTCTGGCGAAGTCGCTGGCGGACACGATTTACATCGATTGCGAGCTCCCTTCGCAGCGGCGGGATGTGGAGGATACCGAGAGTTTTCTGCGAAGGAATGCCGGTCGCCGGATTGTGCTTGACGAAATTCACCGAATTGAGGATCCGAGTAATCTGCTCAAGGTGGCCGCTGATCATTTTCCTGGCACGCGTGTTTTGGCGACTGGCTCGTCCACGCTATCCGCCAGCGCAAGGTTTCGCGACACTCTGGCGGGACGCAAACGCTCCCTGCACCTTCAGCCCATCCTTGCCACGGAGCTTCCGCTTTTTCATGCCTCCCTTGAAAAGCGGCTCCTCCATGGCGGTTTGCCGGAGCAATTGCTCGCGGCGAGCCCGAGCGATACTGACTTTCGTGAATGGATGGAAGCCTATTGGGCACGCGATATCCTTGAGCTTTTTGCTGTTGGCAAGAGGCATGCCTTTTTTAAATTTCTCGAACTCCTCTGTCTTCAAAGCGGCGGGCTCTGCGAGTTGAGTCAACTCGCGACCCCCTGCCAAGTGAGTCGCCAAACTTTGGCCAACTATCTGGATATCCTCCATGCAACGGGAGTCGTTCGTGTCATCCGCCCCTTTGCGAAAAACCCAACGCGCGAGATTTTGGCTATGCCGAAAATCTATGCGTTTGATACAGGTTTCGTCTGCCATGTGCGCGGTTTTGATAGCCTTCGCTCGGAGGATATGGGCACTCTCTGGGAGCATCTTGTTTTGGACTTCCTCCATTTTGAACTCCCTCCCGAGGAAATTCATTACTGGCGCGACAAGCAGAGACACGAAATCGATTTTGTGTGGGCACCTCGCAGAGGCCAGCCGGTTGCCATCCAATGCAAATGGCGCGTAGCAGCCTGCGAACCGGATGATTTTACCCCTTTCACAAGCCTTTATCCAAATGCCGCACGATGGGTCATTGCCGCTGATCGGAAGGATTGGATGGCTCGAGCGCACAAGGGCCAACTTCACATCGAAACCGGTCTCGACGGCCTCTCCGAGCTCATCGCAAACCACCGGAAATCCTAAAGCACTTGGCCTCTCGGCTAAATAAATGAAGCCCAACAACTCATAGGTTTTGGACTCTCATTTGACGGCTGCCAGCGTTGGGCGCATGGCCCCGGGGAGCGCGCCCGCCCCGGGTGTGCTGGCACGCGCCCTCGCGGGCCAAGTCGAAAAAAATGCGGCCGCAGGCTGGTGAAACCGCTCCGTGTCGGGCGCGGGGCGCACCCGACCGCACCCGAGGGCGGGCGCGCTCCCGGGACTCTGCGCTGCGATTCCTCTCTCTCATTCTGTCAAAAAAATCTCCTGTCCTCCTGTCTAAAAAAATGTTCGACTTCCTCATTATAGGTGCCGGGTTTTCCGGCTTGACCATGGCCGAGCGGCTGACCACCCAACTGGGCAAGCGCTGTCTGGTTGTGGACAAACGCAACCATATTGGCGGCAACGCGTATGATCACTACGACGCGCATGGTGTGCTCATTCACACCTACGGGCCGCATTACTTCCGGACGAATTCGCCGAGGATTCGTGAATACCTCTCGCAGTTCACGGAATGGCATCCCGTCGATTACAAAATCCTTTCCCACACCGAGGGCCGATACTGGAGCTTCCCGATCAATCTCAACACCTTCGAGCAACTCCTTGGTCGACCTTCCACCATGGAGGAAATGGAGTCGTGGCTGGCGGAAAAGCGGGTCGCGGTGGATAAGCCCACGAATTCCGAGGAGGTCATCATCTCTCAAGTCGGGTGGGAGCTTTACGAGAAATTTTTCAAAGGCTACACGCTCAAGCAATGGCGGCGGCATCCGAGGGACTTGGACGCCAGCGTTTGCGGACGCATCCCGCTCCGAACGAACCGCGATGACCGCTACTTGAGCGACGATTTCCAAGCGCTTCCCAAGCACGGCTATACCAAACTCTTCGAGAACATGATCCGCGCCTGCGGTGACAAGCTGGAGATTCGTTTGAACACCTCCTATCGCGAGATCCTGCCGCATGTGGCCTTCAAGCATCTTGTCTTCACAGGCCCGATCGATGAGTTTTTCGATTTCCAGCTCGGCCGCCTGCCCTATCGGTCGCTTCGCTTTGAGCCAGAGTCCTTCACGCCCGAGCAGCTCGCGACCCAGCATTTCGCACCCCCCCATTCCCCCTTTCGCATTCCCACTGGCCACTATCAACCCGCCATGCAGGTCAACTACCCTGGCGAGGAGGCCTTTACCCGGATTGTCGAAATCAAGCACGCCACGGGCCAGGATTGCCCGAACACTACCATCGTGCGTGAATATCCGGATGACTTTGGCCCCGGCAAAGAGCCCTACTACCCGATTCCCGCGCCGGATTCCTCCGCCCTCTACAAAAAATACAAAGACCTCGCCGACGAAGCCGCCCGAGCGCCTGGTATCCACCTCCCGAGCGGCTGCGGCTGCGAAGGCATGTCGTTCATTGGCCGCCTGGCAACCTACCGCTACTACAACATGGATCAGGTCGTAGGCATGGCGCTGAAGGAATTTGAGGAAGTCAGATTGATGACGCCGGGAGAAAAATAATTGACCACAGAGAGGTGTAATACCCATAGCTCATTGGATTTGGACCTTATACTCCTTGTAGCTTTGGGTGGCTGGTCCCGAGGAGCACACCTGCTCTCGGGTATGCAGGCATGCGCCCTCGCGGGCCAAGTCGAAAAAAATGCGGCCGCAGGCTGGTGAAACCGCTCTGTGTCGGGCGCGGGGCGCACCCGACTGCGCCCGAGGGCGGGCGTGCTCCCCGGGACTCTGCGCTGCGATTCCTCTCCCTCATTCTGTCTAAAAAAATCTCCTGTCTTTCCTGAACATCCTGAAATCCTGTCTAAATTCACCTCGACATAGCCAACTTCATGGCTATGTTTCACGCTATGACTCATACGGCCAACATCGCCCTTGTGAAAAATCAGTTCAGCCATTTTATCGCAAAAGTTCAAAATGGGGACTCTGTTGTTGTCTGTGCACGCAACAAGCCGGTGGCCAAAATCATCTCGATAGGCACTCCTGAGAACCGCACTCAAGTTGGGTTCGATCCGGGGGTTGAGATTTTTGGTGAATTGGAAGGCCCTTTCATCCCTACCGACCAGTGGAAAATGCTTGCTGATTAACGCAAGTATCTCCTGGACACATGCGCCTTGCTTTATTTGGCTGCAGCGCCGGATCGATTGAGTTCGGCGGCTTGTGAACGTGTTTGTTCAAAAAATCACGCCATTTATTGCAGCGTCATCACGGTTCCAGAACTCGCCTGCCTCCAAGAACGAGGAAAAATATCTCTTCCCAAACACTGGAAGGTGTGGTTTCGAGAGCAGGTGGAAAAAAATGGTTGGAATGTCCTCCCCGTTTCCCTTGAGGTCGCAGAGGAGTCCTACTCGCTCCCCGAGCCCATCCATGGCGATCCGACAGACCGAATCCTCATCGCCACCGCTCGAGTCGAGGGGCTCACGATCATCACAACAGACCGCCTGATTCTGGACTATCCGCACGTGAAGTCCTTGCGTTAATTGACCCATGCTCAAACAACTCAAGCAAACCCTCCGCAATGTCGGCGTGGTTTTTTTTCGTCTGGTGGGGGCCGAGATTCGGGACTGCCGGACTGGCAAGCCGCTTGGCCGGGGGCTTGTTTTTTGGTGGGGCGGGCGCCTGCACTTGCTGGGCTGCGATAGCGCGGTGGTTCCGGTTCCCCTTCCGCAGAAGCGACTGACCTATTGGAAGCAGTCCATCGGCTTCACCGCGCACCCGGAGCCGGATTTTTCCCCTGCGCGTCCCATTCCTGCAATGCCGGGCGAACCGCCGGGTGTCCTTCTCGTTCTTCTCGACCATCGCGAGGCGGAAACCGTCAAAAAAACGATAGCCCTCTGGAACAAGGTCGGGTTTGAAGGCAACAACCTGCTTCTCGTCTACGGTGGAGGCCGAGATTCCTTCGAAAAAATCACCCACCCGAACAAAGTCCTGCTCACCGGTTCCAGGCACAAAACCTCGGACCACCAGCGAGAGAGGCAAAGTTACCGCGAGGTTTTCTCCCGCGTGAGCGACTGGCTGCATGGTCGAGCCACAACGCACATCCTCTTTCAGGAATACGATCATTTGCCGATGGTTGCCGATTTAGCCACCCGCATGCTGCGCTGTCTGGCCGATGAAAACGCGGACGTGCTCGCCTACCAATTGGGCCGGGTCGATGCCTCCACAAACCCGCACTGGCTCTCGATGGTCACCGACAGCTATGAGCAACCCGTGGCGTTGTCGATGCTCGGGACCGGCCACTTTTGGAGGCGGGAGGCTTGGGACGCTGTCGCTGCGGACCAGACGTTTGCGGATTGGTATTTGGAGCTTGACCTGCCGACCACGGCACACCACCTGGGCTACCGCGTTCGTGCGATCGCGACGCAAGGCCGTTTTGTTCAGAATGTCGAGGAAAAACGCCCGGCTCCGGCGGTCGCAATGGTTGAAGGCGCTTGGACGCTGCATCCAGTGAAAGATGCGCGTTCATTTGCCATTGTCGAAGAGTGTGTCAAAATGCAAGGCTCCCGTTCGACTCGTGACTGATTTGATTCCAAGAATTCGCTCCCACGCCTCGCCTCGGCAACTTGCCGCCCTGGCGTTGGCTTGGGCCGTGCCTTTTTTGCTGTTCGCCTTTCTGCCCTATTCCCAAGGCTACGGGGAGGTTCCGGAGTCGGCGCTGAAGCAGCTTTTCAACATTTCCCGAGACAGTGGAGATTGGGGGCATTGCCTGATCGTGCTGCCGCTGGCATTCGGCCTGTTCGTTTTTGCCATTTATCAAAATCCACTTCCGCCACCGTCCCCTTCGCGGTTGGGTGTCATTTTGATGATTCTCTCGTTCTTGTTTTTCTGGATCGGTCACCGCATGGGCACACACTACATCGGCTTCTTTGCGTTTCAGGGTATGGTGGCGGGGTCGATCTGGTTCCTGTTGGGATGGCGAACCGTTGTCTTTTTTGGTTTTCCCTTGGTCTTTCTGGTTTTTGCATGGCCCCTTCCATTTCTGGACAACTATATCGCCTTCCCGTTGCGCATGCTGATGTCGCACGCGGCCGTATTTTTTCTTGACAGCGTGGGCATCGAAGTCGTGCGCAGCGGCACAGGCATTTTGTCCGCGCCCGATCCTCTTCTCGGAATTCCAGCGGGAAAAAAATTTGCGGTGGATGTGGCGGACCCGTGTTCCGGCATCCGCTCGCTTTTTTCTTTGATGATGGCCAGCGCGCTCTACGGGCAGATGAAATTGCACACCTGGTGGCAGAAATGGATACTCTTCGTCTGCTCTGCGCCCCTGGCTATCGTGGGGAACCTCGCCCGCATCCTGATGCTGACCATCGGCACGGTCGTCTTCGGTGCGGAATTTGCCATTGGAAAGAGCGCGTTGAGCGATCCCTCGTGGTTTCACCTTGTCGCGGGCTATTTGGTCTTCATCGTGGCGATCGGTGGCATGGTCTTGATCGCGCAAGGTCTTCTCCATTTGCGAGAGATCCGCGCGGGCTTTTCGCTGGCTGCGCAATCCGTGCGGGCTTCCCTCTCGGCTCTCCAATCGCCTCCGCCTCGCACGCCATCCTTGCCGAGCTCCAAACAAACCAGCGACGAATACTGACCATCGCCCGAGAGGCGATGGCATGATCCCGCGCTGTGCAACCAGGACCGCCCAGATTCCAGGCGGTCTTTTTTTATGTCACTGCGTCTGCCCCCCGGGTGAGTCCCGCCCCGCTTGCTCGAGTCAAAGGCCTCAATTTCCTTCACTGTCCCGCGCGGTCTGCTTAGTCTTTGGGACCTGTGGCCACGCCGTCTTCCACGATCATCCGCAACTACGAGTCCCGCGACCGGGACGCGGTGCGTCACCTGTGTTGTGAAACGGGTTTTCTCGGTCGGCCGATTGATTCCGTCTTCGAGGACCGCGAGCTTTTTGCGGACTACCTCACCGCCTATTATACCGATGTGGAGCCCGAGGCGGCCTTCGTGCTCGAGCAGGACGGCGTGGTGAAAGGCTACCTCCTCGGCTCGCGGCGTCCGCTCCGCCACCAGTGGTATGGCTTTTTCCAAAACCTGCGCCTCTTCGCAACCGGCATGCTGCGCTATCACCGATACAATGAAGCCACGCGCGGATTCATTCGCTGGATCCTCAAAAACTCCTGGCGCGAAGTCCCCGCCGCACCCCGCCGCACGGCGCACTTCCATTTCAATGTCCTCCCCGAGGCGCAAAAAATCGCCACCACCCAAGCCCTGACGAAAGTGTATTTCGACTTCCTGCGTGCCCATGGCGAGGAGGAGGTCTTCGGCCAGGTTGTGACTTTCGAGTCCCGGCGCGGCGCGAAGCTCTTCGAGCGATTCGGATTCCGGGTTCTCGAGAAACGCGAGATCACCAAATACCGGGGCCGGCACCCCGAGCCGGTCTACCTCATGACCGTCATCAAAAATCTGACACAACCCGACTCGCGCACCGTCGGCAGCCGTTAGAAAATTGTGTTTTCATTCGTCTTGGCGAGTGGTCTTCTGTGGCTTCCAGCATGAGCACAAAACGATTTGAAAACCAGGTCGCCATCGTCACCGGAGCGGGACGCGGCATCGGCGAAGCCATCGCAAAGCGCCTCGCCGCCGAAGGCGCGAAAATCGCCGTCGTCAGCCGCACCGAGGCCAACTCCGCCCGCACGGCGGATGCCATCAACGCCACCACGCCCGGAGCCGCCAAACCCTACGCCGTGGATGTCGCCGACTTCGATGCGGTGCAGAAGATCGGCGATCAAATCCTCGCCGACTTCGGCCGTTGCGACATCCTCGTCAACAATGCCGGCATCACGCGCGACACCCTCGCGATGCGCATGTCGAGCGAGGACTGGGATGTCGTGCTCCAGACCAACCTCAAGGGAGCGTTCAATTTCACCCGTGCCATCCTCCGCGCCATGGTCAAGCAACGCTCCGGCCGCATCATCAATATCAGCTCGGTGAGCGGGCTGATGGGCCTCCCCGGCCAGGCAAACTACGCCGCGAGCAAGGCGGGTCTCATTGGCATGAGCAAAAGCATAGCCCGCGAGATCGCCAGCCGTGGCATCACAGTCAATGTCGTGGCACCTGGTTTTATCGAGACCGATATGACCTCCGTGTTGAACGAGGAAGTTCGCAAGGGCGCCCTGTCGCAGATCCCTGTGGCCCGCTTCGGTGCGACGGATGACATCGCGGCGGCGGTTGGTTTCCTCGCCAGCGCGGAAGCCTCCTACATCACCGGCCAGGTGCTCGCGGCCGATGGCGGTATGAGCATGTAACCGAGAGCCGTCCCCTCCATGACGATTTACTTTCTACGCCATGCCGAAGCCGAGGATCACGCCGCCTCGGATTTCGATCGCAAGCTCACGCCCAAGGGCCTCCAGCAGGCGGAGAAGGTCGGCAAATTCTGCGCTGCCCACGGACTCGTGCCCGTGGCGATTCTCAGCAGCCCGGTCACGCGCGCCCGGCAGACGGCCGAACTCGTCGCCTCGGCGCTTGGCATGGAAGTCGCCCTCGCGGACTGGCTCGCCTGCGGCATGGAAACCTCGACACTGCTCGAACGGCTCGCCCCCCATGCGGGCAGCGACTCGGTTTTGGTCGTTGGCCACGAGCCGGACTTCAGCACGGCCATCGGGGATCTTTGTGGCTCCACCGAACCTGGTGCCATTGTCGTGACAAAAGCCTCCCTCACCGCTGTTGACGCCCCTTGGCTCGAGCCTGGTGCGGGGCAGCTCCAATTCTCGATCCCCTGCCGTTTAATGTAGAACCTGCCCGCCTTCATGAAAGCCCTGTTCCTCACCAACGAGTATCCACCCCACATCTACGGCGGCGCCGGTGTGCATGTCGAATACCTCAGCCGTGAACTCTCTCGGCTTATGCCTGTGGATGTCCGCTGCTTTGGCGACCAGAATTTCTCGGCGGGCCCACTCGCCGCGCGAGGCTTCGGTCTCGACACCGCCGGCTGGACCGCTCCGAAGCAAATCCAATCGGTCTTCGGCGCGCTTCAGCGCTGCCTGGATTTCAACACGACCAACATCGACGCCAGTGTTGTGCACTGCCACACGTGGTATGCCCACTTCGGCGGCATTCTGGCGAAGTTGAACTACGGCATTCCCCTCGTCATCACTGTCCACTCGCTCGAGCCGCTCCGTCCCTGGAAACGCGAGCAACTCGGCGGCGGCTACGATTTCACCTGCTGGCTCGAGCGCACCGCTCTGGAGATGGCCGATGCCGTCATTGCCGTCTCCGAAGGCACCCGCCGCGATGTGGAAAAACTTTTCCGCATCGACCCCTCGCGCCTCCACATCATCTACAACGGCATCGACCCCGTCGAATACCAGGCCGTCACCACCCACGGCGTGCAGGACCGCTTCGGCATCGACCCCGCCAAACCCTACGCGCTCTTCCTCGGCCGCATCACCCGCCAGAAGGGCATCATCCACCTCGTCAACGCCATCAAGCACCTCGACCCCGGCTTTCAGATTGTCCTCTGTGCCGGAGCGCCGGACACGCCCGAGATCGCAGCCGAAATGAAATCCGCTGTCGCCCTGGCCCAGAGCCACCGCGACGGCATCATCTGGATCGACCAGATGCTCGACAACAAATCGAAAATCGAGCTCTACAGCCACGCCGGTGTTTTTGTCTGCCCCTCCATTTACGAGCCCTTCGGCATCATCAACCTCGAAGCCATGGCCTGTGGCCGCGCCGTCGTGGCCAGCGCCGTCGGTGGCATCCCCGAAGTTGTCGTCGATGGCGGAACCGGATACCTCGTCCCTGTCGAGCAAATGACCGAGAGCCCGTTCGAGCCCGTGAACGCTGAAAATTTCTCCCGCGACCTTGCCGCCCGCATCAACGAAATCATGGCCGACCCTGCCAAACAAAGGGCCTTCGGCCAGGAGGGACGCCAACGCGCCATCGACACGTTCTCCTGGGCCTCCATCGCCAAGCAAACCAAGGCCCTCTACGAATCACTCGCTTGAGCCTCCCGCCCCCTGCTGTCGTTTTGGCAGGACTTCAGGGAACTTGGAAAAGATCAGTGCCCGTTCAGCGGATGGCAGATCAGCTTCGCGTCACTTGCAGACCTGTTTCGGAGAGGTCCATTCGAACAAAGCGAGCTCTCGGATTCGGCGGACGCGTGGTGAGTTCGTGCCGGATGCGAGTCGCAGATTCGACATCCTTGGCAAGGAGGAGGATGTAGCCGCCGCCACCTGCGCCGGGGAGTTTGGCGGCAGCAGTCCAATCGGAGACGCGGTGCAGAATGTCTTGGATGGCGGGCGGGTTGGTGCCGGCGTCGAGCGCGCAATTGAGTTCCCAGGAGCGGGCGACCACGCTGCAGAGGCCATCCCACGATTCGCGTTGAAGGATGTCAAACGAGTCCCGCGCGTGGGCGGCGATGTCATCGAGGAGGGACATGGTTTCCGGACGGTTGAGAAACATGCCGCGCACGATCTCGCGGAGAATGCCTTTGGCGACCCGCGTTATGCCCGTGTAGTAAAGCAGGGTCATGCCATTGGCATTCGAAGGGCTGAAGAGGTGTTGGGGGAGCCACCGAACGAGGCCGCGCTGGGTGGGGCCGGGCGAGGATTCGATCATTTTCAGGCCCCGGTGGATTCCGCCGGCCTGATCCTGCCAACCGCCACCGGTGGTCAGGAGTTGTTCGAGCGCGAGTGTGCGGGTCGAGATTTCCTCATGGTCCCAACCGAGACCGCAGACTTCGGAGAGGGTTCCGAGCAGCGTGGCGGCGAGGATGCTGCTGGTGCCGAGTCCCGAACCTTTCGGCGTGGCGGCGAGAAGGGAGATTTCAAGACCTCCGCCGAATTCGCCGAGGAGGTCGGCGAGGGATGCCGCGCGGGTGTGGGCTGTGAAGCGCGGGTGGAAACCTGCGAGGGCAATGGCCGCCTTGGCGAGGGAAAACTCGCCACCGACTTGTGTGAAGTCTTCGAGTTCTTCAAAGGTGCGAATGCGTGTTTCCGCTCCGAGATCGATCGAGCGGATCACAATTTCCCGGTGCAGTGGAACGCGGGCGAAGACCTGCACGGGCGGCTGGCCGTTGAGATCGAGCGCGACATTCACCACGGCACCGCCGCGTTTGAGACAATACGGAGGGGTGTCGGTCCAGCCCCCGGCGAGATCGATGCGGATGGGACAACGGCCCCAAACAATTTGGTCATCCACCGCATGGCGGAGCGGGGCGCATTTTTTTGAGGCCGTTCGGTCCACCACCAGATTGTTCAAAAAGGAGAAGGCGCGTTTTTCATATTCCCCGGCCCGTTGGGTGTCGCCCCGTCTGCTCGCGACTTGGGCGCAGAACATCGCCTCGGAGAGAAAATCCATCGCCGAAGCACCGGGCTCGCCAGGCGACGGCGACGGAGCCCCACTATCGGCAAAAAACTTGGCCGTGCTGTCGAGGTCGAGTCGGTAAAATGGGTTGTTCCCGCGCTGGGTGAAAAGGCGGGGCGTCGCGGTGGCAATCTGGATGCGCCTCTCGGCGAGAAGGCGGGCCGGATTGAAGCGCTCCGTGATTTCCTGCGCGGACAGTCGCTCGCTGTTTTTCCAGATTTCCAAAAGCTCCGTATCGCTGGCGGGTTCACGCGATGTCATCCAGTCAATCATGCGATGATTGAGTTCGCTTGATTCAAGAACCGGGAAAAGCCGTGCCGTCTGGATGTCCTTATCTGGCGACAGACCTGCATCGGCAAAGGTGAGACCGCGTCTTTTGAACCAGACTGCGCAGCTTTCGCCCAGCCAGAGAGTGGATGTTTCGCCAAGCTCTCCTTTGAAGGAATCGTCGAATCCATACACGCGCAGGCAGCGTGCAGATTCGCCGACAGGTGGCGAGTCGATGCAAACGCCGGGCGCGAGGAGGGGCTGACCGAGTCCAGCCGGGAGGTTGGTGAGAACATTTTCGGATACGAGGGGCAGGTCCGCCGGCAGGGTGCAATTTTCGACCCAGATCAATTTATTGGCGGCCGAGCGGGAGCTGAAGGCGAAGTCGGAATTCAGCACATACATGTCCGGGTGGGGCTTCAGTGCGAGGTGGGATTGGCCTCGCTGGTCGAGGCTGCGGTTTTGAAGGGCGGAGACCGACTCGATCATCTGGCGGCTTGTGCCGAAGTGGTAAAACTCCGCGTCCGGCAGCGGCACGACGGCGCAGGTGAGTCCGGCGATGTCGTCATCATGCGCGGCAGGGCGACTTCCCAGGCAGGGCCCCATGCCCGCGTAGAGTTCATAAAAATCCGGCACGGCATTCGAAAAACCGCCCTCCTTGGCATTCCAGCCGCACTTTTTGAAAAGCACGGAAACCGCCTTGGTGCTGAGCAGCCAGAGGCCGGTATCAACAAGGAAAAGGTGGTCAGCGGCGAGCCCGGCGATCTCTTCGGGCTTTGGTTTTTGGAGGAAAAAAGCCAGCTCCTCGGGCTGCGATCTGGGAGTGAAAAAAACGCCGAAATGAGAGGCTGTGCGGTCATCAACCCACATTCCGAGGCCGACGATATCGGCATCCGGCATGGCAGGCAGGCGGGGAGGGAAGCGCAGGAGGACATCGCCGCTGGCAACCATCACGCGGCTGCGCGACGGCGCCCGGGCGGCGATGTGGCCGAAGCCGGGCATCTGGACATCGAGGAGCGTCTGGTCGAGACGCTGGCCATCCGCCCACCGCAGTGCGGGAAATGGCATGAGGATTTTCCCTGTCGCGGCGTAGGCGGGCAGGCGGCGGCTTTGTCCACCCGCCATGAGGGCGAGTTTGAGAGAGGGTGATTCGCACCAATCCTCAAACCGGGAGTCTGCGGCCGTTTTGTGCCAGGCCTCGGCAAGCAAGTGGGCGACGCCGCCGCCGGATCCCAACTTGCTGCCGGCGGGATCACACGCAGCGAACCAGCCTGCGCCCTCCGGCGTGCCGGGAAAGTGCTGCGCCATGGCGGGCGGCAGGGAGATAAGCCGCTCGATGGTCATCAGAGCAATTCGGCGATCTGAATGGCGTTGAGAGCCGCGCCTTTGAGCAATTGGTCGCCGCAGACCCAGAACGCGATCCCATTTTCCATCGCACAGTCGCGGCGTAGGCGTCCGGCGAAGCAATCGTCCTTGCCCGCGCAATCGAGCGGCATCGGGTAGCCCTCCTCCACGAATTGCAGGCCGGGCGCATTCTTGAGCGCTGTGCGGGCCTCCTCCAGCGAGATGGGCCGCGAAAACTCGGCGCTCACGGCCACCGAGTGCGCGCGGTAGACGGGGACGCGCACGCAGGTCACCGAGGCTTTGAAGCCGGGAAGGTGCATGATGCGGCGGCCTTCGTTTTCCATCTTCATTTCCTCTTTCGTGTAGCCTGTGTCCAAAAACGAATCGACCTGCGGGATGACATTGAACGCGATCTGGTGCGGGAAAATGTCCTTCACGATTGGACGGCCTTTGGCGACCGCCTCCGTCTGGTGGCGGAGTTCCTCGATGGCCCGGGCGCCCGCTCCAGAGACTGCTTGGTAACTTGAGGCAAAGACACGCGTCACGCCAAAGGCGCGGTGCAGCGGGTGCAGCGCCATGAGGGTGATCGCCGTCGTGCAATTCGGATTCGCGATGATACCTCGGTGGTTCTTCACATCCGCTCCGTTGATCTCGGGGACAACGAGCGGCACATCGTGGGACATGCGGAAGGCCGAGGAATTGTCTACCACCACGGCGCCGCTCGTCACGGCCGCATGGGCAAAGTCGCGGGAGATAGAGCCGCCGGCACTGAAGAGGGCGATGTCGATCCCCTCGAAGGAATTCAAATGCAGCGGCTCCACCGTGAGTTCCTCACCCCGGAATTTCAGCGTCTTGCCGGCGGATCGCGGGGAGGCGAGAAGGCGGAGGCTGGCGACGGGGAAATTGCGGCGCTCCATGACGCGGAGCATTTCGACTCCGACAGCACCGGATGCGCCAACGATTGCGACTCGATGGGTTTTTGACATAGTTGACCAATATGACACCGCAACCATCCGCACGGCAATCCTCAGGAGAGTTGGAATTGCGTGTAGACATCCCCCGCCAATCGGTGGATTTGATTTCAGGCGGCACTTTGGAGGCCACCTGGCCGGTCTCCACCTCGCGGTTCGGGCTTGGATTCGAGCCCGGCAGCTTCAAAACGCCAACCGGTCGATTCGTCGTGGCTGAGAAAATCGGCGCCGGCGCGCCTTTGTGGGCCGAGTTCAAGAGCCGACAGCCCACCGGTTCCATCGCCGAGCCAGGCGGGGAGCACGACGGCATTCTGACGCGCATCCTGTGGCTCTCCGGTCTCGACGATGACAATGCGAACACACACGACCGATATATTTATTTCCATGGCACCAACCGGGAGGATTTGATTGGAACCCCCGCCAGCCACGGGTGCATTCGCATGAGGAATGCGGACATTGCCGAGCTGTTCGACCTTGTGCCTGTGGGCACCCGCGTGCTTATCGCGTGAATTTCTCGCCGTTCAGGAACGCCTCGGCGGTAAAGCCTGTTTTTTCAACGCTGATGCCCACCGCTCCCGTTTCGTCTTGGCGGAAGAGGCGGATACCCAGGGTGCGAACCATGGAGGCCCAGTTCTCATCCAAATTTTCACTCGAAGGGAAACCTGCCACCGTAGCCACGAGGAGGGAGGGATTCACAGCGCGGAGAAAGGATCCTTCAGGCGCATAGCCGGAGCGGTGGCGTCCAGTCACGAGAATGTCCGCCTTTATCTCCCGGCGCTGATTCTGCAGAAGCCACTCGCATGTCGCGGGGCCCGCATCCGAGAGAAGCAGAACCCGCGCGCCGCAGCATTCCATGAGGGCGACTATCGCTTTGTCGTCCGCTGTCTTCGCGACAAGGTCATCCGGGGGGTGGAGGATTTTCAGAATGCAGGATTTCGAGATCTCAAATTGGTCGCCGGCGCGCGCGAGGGAACTGGCATTTCCCGAGGCCTCCCTCGCGGAGTGCAGACGTCGCCGCACGGGCGAGCGGTCCGCAAGCGGGGAGTCGAGGATTTTCGGCAGGCTGCCTTGATCGAGCAGAGTGGAAACACCGCCGATATGGTCGGCATCTCCATGGGTGAGCACGACGGCGTCGGGGAACCATTTTCCAACCGAGCGCATCCAAGGCATCACCGTGTTCTCAAAATCCCACCTCGACCCGCAGTCAACGAGCCACAGGCGTCCACCGCTCTGAATGGCTGTGGCACCCCCGGAGCCGAAATCAAAAACCGTCAACTCCACAGGCGCGGTCTGCCAGTTTCCGATCGGAACAAATGAGCCGGGGAGTGCGGCCGTCGCTTGGATGAGAAGAATGAGAATTTTTGTGAAGGCGAGGTTGGCATTGTTGAAAACCGCAGCCACCGCTCCGCCAAGCACACCTCCTGCCAAGGCCAAAACGGCGGTGGACATGATGAGAAAAGACAACGGCACCACCGCCATATTCGCTCCCAGAGCGGAGAGGGAGACCATGTGAAAATAAAAAACCGTGAGTGGCAGCGACCCGATCCATGCCGCCAGGGAGACGGCGAGCAGGCCCGATACTGTTCCAGCCGCTTCGTGACGCTTCTTCTGCCAGAATGTCCAGGCGGGAACCGGGATGAAGGGATCGGGCTCGAGAAAGCTGCGGATGCGCTCCTGGAGCGGCCCCGCGACGAGCAGAATCGCGGCGACCACGGTAAAGGAAAGTTGGAATCCCGGATTGAAAAGCTCGTTCGTCGATTCGGCCAAAATGACAAAGGCTGCCGCGCACAGGGAATTGAGTGGAATCGGCTGCCGACCAGCCACCATGCCGATGAGAAAAATCGCTGTCATCGTGGCGGCGCGGACACTCGAGGGCTTCCAGCCGGTCAGGAGCGCATAGAAAAACAGGGCTGGTATGATGAGGCCGGTAGCCGTTCCGCGAGCGATGCCAACAATGCGAAAAACCTGCCAGAGGATCACCGCGATCATCCCCACGTGCAGCCCTGACACGGAAAAAAGATGGAACGTTCCCGTCTGGCGGAACTCGTCCTGCAAGGTGTCGGGAATCTCCGAAGTCACGCCGAGCACGATTCCTGCCAGGAGATTGCATACGAGCGGATCCTCCGAAATGCCGGCGCGCAGGGTGTTTTCCATCCACCCCCGGCAATCGGCGGCGAGGCGCGGCAACGAAAATCCTCGGGCAGCGGTGGTGATCTCCAAATCCCCCGGCGAGGCGGCCGCCAGTTCGCAGGTGATACCGCGGAGGGCCATGACGCGCCGGGTGTCGAATCGGCCGGGATTGCGCGGAGGAGGAATGCCCCGGAGGCTACCTGTCACGCGCACCGAGTCTCCCAAGCCGGGTGCCGCTGCCGGCACCGAGGCAAGGATGTCGCAAGATCGTGCGATGTTTTTTCCATCAATCACGATCTGCGTGGCAGCCACCACGAAGCGGGCTTTTCCCCTCGCACTGATCGATGGCTCGGTGCGAACCACGCCCTCGATCCACGCAACATGGGGCTGGCCCTGGAGGTGATTGGCCAAGTTCGCGGCCGATGACTCGCGCGTTTGCACGGCTTGCAGTGCGGCGAACAAAAACATCACGGCGGCATAGACAAGTGCACTGCGGCGCAGAGGGAGCCAG
Source organism: bacterium (assembly GCA_037147075.1). Taxonomy (GTDB): domain Bacteria; phylum Verrucomicrobiota; class Verrucomicrobiia; order Chthoniobacterales; family Terrimicrobiaceae; genus UBA967. The sequence continues at coordinate 58,696 of JBAWVX010000010.1, read as the reverse complement.
GCCGCGAGAGCCAGAGCGGCCAGGATCAGAAGAATCCCTGAACCTATGTCACTCCAAGAAGCAGCAAGAATGCCCGCTGATGCCGCCGCAACCAAGGCCGCGAAGGGCAGTCGCTGATGCCAGAGCGGGGCTCTTCCGGTCACGCTTCGGCGTGCCTTTCGGCAGGGTTAATTGAACGAAAACGGACTGTAGAGGGACTCTTCGTAGCCCGAATCGTAGAATCCATCGATGGCCGGCTCGTTGTAGGCGAAAGGCTGTTCGTTTTGGTAGCCACGGGAATTGGTGTATTGCCCGGCGGGCCGCATGGCAGGCCCGTTGCGCGGCGCAGGCGGGTGTCCGTAGTATCCTTGTGTGTCGGCAAGGAATGACAGCAACCGGGCATCGGCTCCGGCGGATTTGAGATTCGCCATTTGCTCCGGCGGAAAGTGACAGACCTGCCGTGTGCTGTTCAGGTAAGCGATAATCGTGTCATCCGGCACTCCCCTGGCCACCAGATTGCGGATATCCGAGAAGTCGAGCTTCGCGCCGGTAGACATTTTCGATGCGGTGGAAGGGGCCACACCACGCGAAGTCGCCGCCGACAACACAGCGGGATTCACCTGAGGCGCGCTCGAACAGGCGGAAAGCGAAATGGCGATGGGAGCAAAAAAAAGCAGGGCGATGCGATGCATGGGTTTTAGTAAGGCCACACTACGGGCCTTCAACGATTACCCGAGCGCCGGACGGATGGCAATGCCTTCGCTTCGAGGTGTTCAGCGTTTCGGGCCGACGACGCTCGCGAGCAGGCGAACCAGTCTTGACACGGCCGAGACGCCACTGCCCCCTTACTTTGGGATGAAGTTCAAAGAGAAATTGGTTTCACTCACGCACGCGGGTGGAATTTTTTGATGACTGCGTGCAGGCCGCTTGTTTCGATGTGGGTGTAGATCTGTGTCGTTGAAATATCCGCGTGGCCGAGCAGTTCTTGAATGACGCGCAGGTCGGCTCCGCCGCCGAGCAGGTGAGTGGCGAAGCTGTGCCGCATGAGGTGGGGATAGACATTCACTTCGATGCCAACGCGGGCGGCGTATTGCTTGATGAGTTGCCGGATGCGGGGAGTGGTGAGTTTTTTCCCCCGGACCGAGAGAAAAATCTCGGCACCGGTTTTTTTCGAGACAAGCCGGGGTCGTTCCCGCTGCAAGTAGGCTCGAATGGCTTCGCAGGCGGGTTGGCCAAGCGGGATGAGACGCGTTTTCTGGCCTTTGCCGGTCACACGGATGAATGCGGCCTCCAGGTCGATATTTTCCAAACGCGCATCGCAGAGTTCGGAAACGCGAAGCCCGCTGGAGTAGAGCAGCTCGAACATCGCCCGGTCGCGCAAGCCGAGGGGATCGTTCGGGCCGATGCTTTCGATGAGCTGGCGCACCTGGTCCACATGAAGAGCCTCGGGAAGATGCTTCTCGGGGCGTGGCAGGGTGAGCGTCTCGGCGGGGTTTTCCTTCCATCCACGGCGGGCCACCAGGAAGCGGAAAAAAATCCGCACCGCCACGGCATCGATGCGCACCGACGAGGCTTGGAGGCCGGATCGTTTTCGGAAGAGAAGAAAATCTGTGATCTGCTGCGGCTCGACCTGGCGCCACTCGCGAGTCGGTGTGTTTTTTTCGAGCCATGCCGAAAAGGCCTCGAGCGAACGCTGCACGAGCCATTGATAGCTCTCGGACAGTCCACGCTCGGTCGCCAGATACATCAAAAAATCTTCGATATCCTGTGGCATGTTGAGGCCAGTGTCCTGCTTTGCAGCGCTTGCTGCAAGCCGTGTGCCAGACAAAACCTCAAAAGTTTCATTTTTTATTGAAGTCTTTGAAGTGCTCTGATGTTCTCCGCGTTATGTATTCTGCAGCTGCCACGCCCGGAGCCGATCGAGGGACGTTATCGGCTTTGGAAATCGAGTCGATTGAGCTTTTCATCAGCTTTTTCAAATTGATCGGCTTGCAGAAATCTGTGGGCGAAATCTATGGCCTGCTCTTCGTTGCACCGCAGGCTTTGGCGATGGATGATCTGATCGCGCGACTCGGAATCAGCCTGGGAGCTGCGAGTCAGGGCCTGAAAGTCTTGCGCACGGTGGGAGCGGTGAAGGCCGTCTACACACCGGGCGACCGCCGCGATCACTATGTGGCGGATTTGGAGTTGAGCAAATTTGCCACGGCCTTCATCCGGGAGGACCTCAAACCCAGATTGGTCCGGGCTCTGGAGAGGATCGACACGATGGAATCACTCGCCAATAAGCTTGATCCCGAAGACCGCGCGACGGCGGAGGAGCGCTTGGAACGCCTCAAACACTGGCTCAAGCGCGGTGAGAGCATGCTGCCTTGGTTGTTGAAATTTTTGGTGAAATGACCCGCGCCGCGTGGCGCGGCGAACCTGTGAGAAACGGGAAGACATTTTGGATTGGCTGTGGACCAGTGGAAAAATTTCCACTGATGACCAAGGGCGGCAGCTTGCCCGCGCTGCGCGCGGGAGTGGGGAATGCGAAATGGAGTTGAGGAGCGTTGAGGCGATTGTCGGGGCGTTGAATGCCGCGGAGGTGCGCTACTTGATCGTAGGCGGGCTCGCGGTGAATGCGCACGGGTATCAGCGTATGACGGTCGATGTGGATTTGGTTGTTCAATTGAAAAGCGACAACTTGTTGGCGGGCCTGAGGGCTCTCCAGAGTTTAGGGTATGCACCTCGGATTCCCGTCAATGCGGAGGAATTTGCCGACCCCGCAATTCGTGATACATGGCGATCTGAAAAAGGAATGCTCGTTTTCCAACTGCACAGCGACATTCACCGGACAACGCCCATTGATATTTTTGTCTACGAGCCTTTCGACTTCGATACGGAATATGAGCAGGCGGTCTCGGAGGCCATTGCAACCGGTTTGGATGTGCGTATCGTTCGACTGGAGGCCCTGCTGAAAATGAAGCGCGCTGCGAATCGACTCAAGGATTTGGTGGATTTGGACGCTCTTCAAAAAATCGATCCCTACAAAAAATGAATCAGGAACTCGCGCAACATCCCGGTTGGAAATGGTGCACTTTTGAAGGGGCGGAATTGCATTCCTTGCTTTTGGGATTGGAGACGACGCTCCGTGAGAAAATTATTTGGATGGAGGAAATGGAAGGCCTCCACAAGCGCTTTGAGGAGAACCGCATCAAACGCCTTGGCGAGCAGAGCCAGTCCAAAGCTCCGCAAAGCTGATTTCGCAATTCCCCATTTCGCATTTTTCCCATGACAAAATATCCGACAAAAATTGACGGCGCCTATCTTTTGCGGCCTCGTGTGTTTGGTGACGCGCGTGGATTTTTTCTCGAGTCTTGGAACAAGGAAACCTTCGCCAAGCTCGGGATCGACGCGGATTTTGTGCAGGACAATCACAGCCGCTCGGCGAAGAATGTGCTGCGAGGGCTGCACTACCAGATCGGCGATGCAGCGCAGGGCAAGCTCGTCTGGGTCACCTCGGGAACGGTCTTTGATGTGCTGGTGGATCTGCGGAAAAGCTCACCGACCTATGGAAAATGGGATGGATACATGCTCACGAGTGATGCCCACGAGCGCCTGTGGGTGCCGGCCGGATGCGCACACGGGTTTTTAGTCGTCAGCGAGATGGCGGATTTCCACTACAAGTGCACGAAATATTACCGCCCCGAAACCGAGCGGTCCCTGCGCTGGAACGACCCCGCGATCGGCATCGACTGGCCGCTCGCCATCGGCATCGACCCGATCGTCTCGCCGAAGGATGCTGAGGCCGCGTCATTTGCGGATTGTGAGAAATATGACTAATGCTCCGCGTTTTTTTATCACTGGCGCCAATGGTCAGCTCGGCTTCGAGCTGCAGCGCGCCCTTGCTCCGCTCGGCGAGGTGACAGCCTGCGGGCGCGACGCCTGCGACCTCTCGAATGTCGACTCCATCCGCGCGGCTGTTCAGGCATCCAGACCGCGCATTATTTTCAACGCGGGAGCCTACACGGCGGTTGATAAAGCCGAGTCCGACCCGGACTTGGCGCGTGCTGTCAACGGGAACGCGCCTGGAATTCTCGGTGAAGAAGCCGCCAAGCTCGGAGCGCTCGTCATCCACTACTCCACCGACTATGTCTTCGACGGAAAAAAATCCGTCGCCTATCGCGAAGAGGATGCCACCAATCCGCTTGGCGTGTATGGAAAAACCAAGCTCGAAGGCGAAAAAGCCCTCACCGCCAGTGGTGCGGAAAACCTGATTTTTCGCACCAGCTGGGTCTTCGGCGCACACGGAAAAAACTTCATCAAAACCATCCTGCGCCTCGCCGCGAGCCGCGAGGAACTGCGCATCGTCGCCGACCAATTCGGCGCTCCCACCGGAGCAGCACTCCTCGCGGATGTCTCCGCGCACATCGCCGCGCGCTATCTCCGCCATGGCAGCGAAAATTTCCCCTTCGGCCTCTACCACCTCGCAGCCGCTGGCGAGACGAGCTGGCATGGATTCGCGCGGCACATCGTCACCAAGGCCGCCGCTGCCAACGCACCTCTCCAAACCATCCCCGACCGCATTCTGCCCATATCCACAGCCGAATATCCCACCCCCGCCGCGCGCCCGGCGAATTCCCGCCTCGACACCACAAAATTCCGCAGCGCCTTCAGCCTCCACTTGCCCGCGTGGACGCACGGCGTCGATCAAGTGCTCGAAGTCCTTTTAGAAAAATGAGGAGCCGCCAGGACAAAGGCCGTCGCCAAGTTTTTTAACAAAATGACCAAGAGTTGGGAGACTTCTCACCAGACCGCCCGATGGAGGGCCCGATTTGAAGGAAGTCGAGTATTTTGTGCGATCTCATAGCTATCCCGATCTTTTTTTCGACCAAAGACGACTCCAATCTCTAGTTGCTGCTCGATCTTGGGTTCACCAACATAGAAAACATGCATTGCTCGGCAGTAATATCTACTTTAAGACAGATCAAAACAACTATGAGAATATCTGAATTAATATATTCTTCCATCAAGAAGCACATTCAAGAATCCATCCCAAATGCCGATGTTTTTTTGTTTGGTTCTCGCGCAGATGATTCTGCTAAAGGCGGAGATATTGATTTATTGTTAATTACTGAAGAGAAGCTTTCATTGGTTTCCATTAACCGGCTTCGAAGGCTTATTCTTAACGATATAGGGGAGCAAAAAATTGATATCGTTAATTTTACAAAATCCAAAACACATCCTTTTAAGAGCTTAGCGTTGGAATCCGCCATTAGACTATGAACGCTTCAAATCTTCAAGGCTTGCTCGAATTGAACTGGAACCTCCTCAAGCAAGCGCTGCCATCCTTCGAACGCTCGCTCGTGAAGTGTCGTGATCTGGATTTTTCGCTACCAATCTCCTTTGAAACAGAAGAAAGCTTGGATTCTCTGTCTTCCAAGTTTTCCAGAGTGTCTGATATTTACACTCAGAAAGTTCTTAAAACTCTCATATTCCTCTTACGAGAAGACGCGCCGACCTTTTTAGACAGAGTGAATCTGTGCGAAAAACTGAGAATTATTTCTAGCGCCGATAAAATCATAGCGATAAGAGACCTTCGCAACATTATTGCTCATGAATATCTAAGCGAAAATCTCGTGGAAATATACATGGAAATCATTCAGCTATCGGATGACTTGCTAAACTCAATCCTCCACACAGAAAAATTCTTAATAGAAATGAAGAATTGATGGAGTTATTCTGTTCTTCATGCATGAACAGCTCCCGATTTCTCCGGATTGAAAATGGTGGAAGATGAGCCTGTCACTCGCCAGAACCGCATATTTATCCGCGATCAACACGACAATAATATTGAAGGTGGATAAAAAATAAACACTTAATAATGAACCAGCAGTTCGAACTTAATTATATTTGGCGTCTTTTTTGCACCTTGACTTGGACTAATTTCAAGATGCGCTATTATGGCAGCATCTTAGGTTATATTTGGTCCTTGCTCAAACCATTAGCGCTTTTTGGAGTGCTTTACATCGTGTTCACGATGTTCATGAAGCAAAGCGCTCCGCATTATAAATTATTCCTTTTGCTCGGTATCATCCTCTGGAACTTCTTTGTCGAGTCCACGACCGCCGGCATGAATGGTTTTATCGGGAACTATACCCTCATTCGCAAGATCTATCTGCCACGCATCGTCTTGGTTCTCTCGGCGGTTTCGAGCGCTTTCGTGGGGCTTCTTTTCAATCTGGTCACTTTTTTCCTCTTTGCTCTTTTTGATGGCATCGATTGGCATTGGCGCATGCTGTGGTTCGTGCCCTTGGTAGGCGCACTCTATTTGTTGGCCTTGGGTATCGGCCTCCTACTCAGTATTGTTGTCGTTAAAATTCGTGATACAATTAATTTATGGGAGGTTGCCATCCAGCTCGGCTTCTGGTTCACGCCGGTTATGTATCCCATGAGCAATGTTCCAGAAAAGTGGCGTTTCTATATGTATATAAATCCGATGAGCGGAATATTGGATTACTCGCGGAACTTTCTCGTTGGAACCGGTCAAGTCACACCGATCGGTTTTTCTTATGTTTTAGCAATCAGCAGTTTGATTTTTGCTACCGGGGTCTTCGTATTTCAATCCAAGCAAGCAGAGATGACCGAAGACTTATAATTCCATGAAACCTGCCATCACTGTCAGAAATCTTTCTAAAACCTTCCGTATTCCCGGTGAACGCCGGGGAACACTTCGCGAGCGTTTGATGAAGATGCACTTACGCAACGAAGTCAAGGCACGAAAAACCCTTGACGCCATCAATTTTGATGTCATGGAAGGGGAATTTTTCGGTATTATCGGCCGAAACGGTTCCGGGAAATCCACGCTGCTCAAGATTCTTTCCGGAATTTATCAGCCGGATGCGGGAAGCCAGATTACAATTAACGGACACATTGCCCCCATGCTGGAACTCGGCGTGGGTTTCAATCCCGAGTTAACAGGACGCGAGAATGTTTTTTTAAGCGCTACCATATTGGGATTAAGCCGACAACAAATTTTGGAGTGCTACGGGAAGATTGTCGAGTTCGCCGAGCTGGCCGATTTCATGGAGCTTCAAGTCAAACACTACTCGAGCGGCATGTCTGTGCGGTTAGCCTTTGCTGTTGCCATGCAAGTGCAAGCTCCTATTTTGCTACTCGATGAGGTGCTTGCTGTTGGCGACTTTGCATTTGCTGAGAAATGTTTTGCCCATTTCGAGGAATGTCGGCGACAAAGGCGCACGATTATCTTGGTCACTCACAACGCAGCATCCATGGAACGCTTCGCCGACCGTGCCATGCTCATCCATAAATCCAAACTCCACGCGATCGGAAATCCCCACGAGGTCTTGGAAAAATATCAGGCACTGGGGTAATCGCGCATCCAGCAGAATTAACCACAATCGAGCACAGGGACAGGTGCGAGAAAGAGCAACTGGAGGTTTGACCGAAGGGCGAGCGAGCGGCTTCCTGCTCGGAGAGGAGCGAACGAGTCAAAGGACACAGAGGATGGATTGTTTATGATTCGATATGTTTGAAATGATTTGTGCGATATCAAACAAAAGCCAAAGCCTTTCCTGTAAATCTTCTCCATCCTGTCCTCGTGTCTAAAAATCCGTTTTCGGGATAAATCAGACTTGACTATCAAGTAATATCGTCCCTCTTCGCTCTCAGTCCTCGCTTTACAACCCGCCAGCACTTACCAGTTACCCGCCGAGACTCCTCTTCCTCCATCCGCTTAAAATATCAACAATTCTTTCCCGACCCCTTTGACGACCCCTTTGATCTGCGAGTTGAATTTAGGATTAATACAGACAATCATTTGACAAAATCGCATTCATTTTGTCAAATGATTAAACAAAATGAATAAATTTGACCATTTGTTAGACTTGCACGAGTTAGCCATCCGTGAAGGTCAGCGGTTGCCGCAGCATCGCCCATTATTCGAGGTTCTACGCGAAGAAAAGGGACGCCATTTGACCGGGATTGTGGGGCCCAGGGGTGCAGGTAAGACCATTCTTTTGAAGCAAATCGCCGTCCACAATAACGAAACTTTTTATTGCTCGGTGGATACATTAGGGGATGGTGCCGATCTTTTTGAGATTGCAAGGGAACTTTCGGAGCGCTACCGATTTCAGTGTTTCCTTTTTGACGAAATCCACTTCCTCCGAAATGCACTGGGAGACCTTAAGAAAATTCATGATTTTCTGCCAGATATTCAGATTGTCTTTACCAGCTCTGTGGCGTTGGCCGTCCATGATTCCGCACATGATCTTGCTCGAAGAGTTCGCATTTACCCACTGGAATACTTCTCTTTCCGAGAATATCTCGCCATTCACCACGGAGAAACCCTTGAAAAAATTTCAATGGACGATCTGCTGGCAGGAAAGATTTCCACCACCCATTTGAGATCTTCGAGGCATTTTTCAAATTATCTTGCTGGTGGGCTTTTACCTTTTTCGCTTGATGAGCCCGATCCGCTGCCCCTCTTGAGAGGCACGATTAACCAAATCATCTCACGGGATATTCCTTCTTTGCGCGGGTTACGAGTGGATGAGCTTCCAATCCTTGAAAAGCTCCTCGCTTTTATCGGGCGAGCCCAAGTTGATGGAATCAATTACAGTTCCCTCGCAAAAAATCTCGGAATCACGAAATATAAAGCAGAACAATATGCTGAAGCCTTTGAGCAAGCATTCGTTCTGCAACGCATCTTTCCCGCTGGAACAAATGTGTTGCGTGAGCCCAAGGTCCTGCTGATGCCACCGATCCGCCTTCTCCATAGGCCAATGGATGAGGCTCAAGGCGGATTGCGAGAAGATTTTTTCGCAATGGCCATGCGGCAAGCGGGGATTCCCATCCAGTATTTGAAATCGACGACAGGTCAGAAAACGCCGGATTTTTTGATCGAGCACAAAGGCCGCAAAATCGCCTTTGAAATCGGCGGCAAGGGCAAAGGCCGATCGCATTTTAAAGGTGTGCAAGCTGATCAAAAAATCATCCTTGCCCCGGATGTCTCACTTTCCGAAAGATGCATCCCTCTGCATCTTTTGGGTTTCATTTCATGATGTTGCAACTTAGCCATGTAGCGTCGGTCTGCGACTGCCGTGTTGGGGAGTTCTTCCGCCACGCTCCGGTTTACGGCCTCGTAAGCCGGAAGGCACCGTGGAAGTATTGACACATCGGATTGAATATGTATGTATGGCTGTATGAGAACTACGCTGATATTGGATGATCAACTTTTTCGACGCGCAAAGCGTGAGGCAGGCGATAAGGGGGCGACCCTCAGTGAACTGGTGAATACAGCGCTTCGGAATTATTTTTTTTCCAAACCCTCCGAGGGCAATCGCAGTGCTTTTACAATGCCCGTTTACGGTGAGCCCATTTACGGTGAGCCCGTTTACGGTGAGCCACTTCAATTTCACCATACAGCCGAGCAGTTGGCCGAGCTCCGGGATGAGGGGCGGTGACTGCTGATGCAAATGCCCGATGTCAACATTCTGGTTTATGCCCACCGCCGCGAGGATCCCAGCCATGAATTCTATCGTGCGTGGGTGGAGCGATTGGCTAATGGATCAGAGCCCTTCGCCTTGTCGGCTCTTGTCGCTGTTGCCTTCGTCCGCATCGTAACCCACCCGCGTTTTTCGCCTTCCCCCACGCCTCTGCATCAGGCGTTTGCTGTAATCGACTCCTTGGTAGCATTGAAGAATTGCCAATGGATCAACCCTGGCGAAAACCACTGGAAATTGGTCAAGGAATTTTGTGCTACCACGAATGCACAAGGCAAGCTGGTAGCCGATGCCCAGCATGCGGCTGTCGCTTTGGAGCATGGTTGCACATGGGTGACCCGCGATGCGGATTTTGAGGCTTTCCGCTCGGCCGGTCTTCGTCTCGAGATACTCCAGCCATTGTGAGCTTGAAGTGTGTGTTCTGTTAATTCTGTCCAATCCGTCTCCAAGTCTTCATGAAAATTTCCATCGTCACGCCTTCCTATAACCAAGCTGCGCATCTGGAGCAGACGATTCAGAGCGTGCTGCTTGCAGCGGATGGATGTGGGGCAGAGCACGAGTATGTGGTTATCGATGGTGGTTCCACCGATAGCAGTCGCGAAATTCGCGAGCGCCACTCATCGCAGTTCGCCTGACGAAGGTGTCAATCAATAACTTGAGATTAGAGAAATTTTGTTCTATGAGTCGCAACATGCTAGTTGATTTTGATCGCCAGGCTCTCGCGGATTTCTGCCGCGCTCGTCGCATCCGAAAATTGAGTTTGTTCGGTTCCGCGCTTCGCGATGATTTTCGCCTTGGCGAAAGCGATTTTGATGTTTTAGCCGAATTCGAACCCGGTGCTACAAGGGGCATCGGATTGGATTATTTTTCTTACGGTCCCGATTTAGAGAAAATTTTAGGAGGCAAGGTGGACTTTTGCTCCAAGCTCAACCGATACATCAAACCATTCGTGGAGATAGAATCTCTTCCGCTTTATGAGCAAGTTTGATCCTGCTGTCACACTGCCGCAAACTATTGACTTCATAACAGAAGCTCAAACTTTGGTCGTGGGGATTTCTTTGGAGCAACTGTTAGCCGACCCTATCAAGTTGCGAGCCTTTGAACGGGTCATGGAGCTTGTTGGAGAATCGGTTAAAAGAGTTCCACAGGATTTTCGAGATACGCATTCGCAAATACCTTGGGAAAAAATTACTGGCATGAGGGATGTCATTTGCCATGCCTACGAGGATTTGGCTTACGAAGTTCTATGGGACGCCGTCGAGATGCACTTTCCTAAACTTCTCAAGGATCTAAAACAAATTCTTTCCGATTTGTAACCATTCAGCTTCCAATTCTTCATGAAAATTTCCATCGTCACACCATCCTATAACCAAGCTGCGCATTTGGAGCAGACAATTCAGAGCGTGCTGCTTGCGGCGGATGGCTGCGGAGCGGAGCTCGAGTATGTGGTGATCGACGGCGGCTCCACCGATGGCAGTCGGGAGATTCTGGAGCGTCACGCGCATCGTTTTGCCTACTGGTGCAGTGAGAAGGACGGTGGGCAATACGCCGCCATTAATAAAGGCTTCGATAAAACCACCGGCGAGATCATGGGTTGGCTGAATTCCTCCGACCTCTACTGCCCCTGGACCCTCTCCACCGTGCGGGAGATCTTTGAGAAATTTCCGGAAGTGCAGTGGATCACCGCCTTGCGGAAGTTTTGTGTGCAGGAGGATGGGAGTTTCGAGGGTATGCAGAAAATGCCCGGTTTCGCTGGCCGCTGCTACTATGCCGGAATGCATGGAGGGCCTAAAAATTCCGACTTCATCCAGCAGGAAACCGTCTTCTGGCGCCGCAGCCTCTGGGAACAAATCGGCTCTCGCATCCCAGACCGATGCAAATTCGCAGCCGACTTCCACCTTTGGGGAGAGTTCTTCAAGCACGCCCCAGTGTATGGCCTCGATGCGCCGCTTGCTGCCTTCCGCTTCCACGGCGACTCCCGTAGCACCGCGAATCGTTACATGGCAGAGGTGAATGCGTTGCTGGAGGATTGGAAAAAAACCGGAGCCCGCAAGCAGATCGCTCGAGGATTTTGTAGGATCATGCGACACTGGGAGAGCGGGCAAAGTGGATGGAGGATCGAACGCCATGGGGGCGAGGAAATCATCTGGCTTACAAAAGGCTTGGAGGAAAAGCTTGTAGGCTTGTTTTTAACCAGTTTTTACCTTCCTTATAAACTTGCCTTGCTCGGTGCTCGCGCCCTCCTCTGGCCGATCCGCCACAAAGCCCCTTGGCAGTATTAAATTATCATGAACGTTCTTATCACAGGTGCAGATGGATTTATCGGATCGCATCTCACCGAACTCCTCGTTAAGGAAGGTTATAAAGTCCGCGCCCTTTCTCAATACAACTCCTTCAATAACTGGGGTTGGCTGGAAGATATTGATGGTCGAAATGACATCGAGGTGCTGAATGGTGATGTCCGCGATCCGCATTACTGCAGACACATGACAAAAGATATTGATATTGTTTTTCATCTCGCTGCGCTCATAGCTATTCCTTATTCTTATGTTGCGCCAGACAGCTACGTTGATACAAATATTAAAGGCACGCTGAATATCTGCCAAGCGGCTTTGGAAAAAGGTGTTAGACGCGTTATTCATACTTCAACCAGTGAGGTTTATGGAACCGCGCAATATGTTCCTATCGATGAAAAACACCCCCTCCAAGCCCAGTCGCCCTATAGCGCTTCGAAGATTGCAGCCGATGCCATGGCGATGAGCTTTTTTAATGCTTTTAATCTGCCTCTCACAATTGCCCGTCCATTCAACACCTATGGGCCAAGACAGTCAGCTCGAGCAGTTATTCCGACCATCATTAGCCAAATTGCCAACGGCAAAAAGCAAATTAAACTTGGCGATGTGTCGCCTACGCGGGATTTCAACTACGTCGCCGATACCTGCCAAGGGTTCCTTGCATTGGCTCGTTGCGATAAGGCGATCGGGGAGACAGTAAATATTGGCTCGAACTTTGAGATTTCTATTGGCGAAACGCTGAATCTCATCCGCGAACTGATGAATAGCGATGTGGAGTTTATCACTGACGAACAGCGTATTCGCCCAGAAAAATCCGAGGTCTTTCGGCTTTGGTGCGATAATAGCAAAATTCGTGATCTGACTGGATTCAAGCCTCAACACGCGATTCGCGAAGGTTTGAAGGCTACCATAGAATGGTTTACTCGCCCAGAGAACCTCATTAAATACAAGGCAGATATTTATAACGTTTGAGTTCAGGATGTTCGAACCGCTGATCAAATTTATCCGCGATCAATATCGAAGCAACGACTTCATTCCGCTCCATGCGCCTGTATTCATCGGGCGCGAGCGGGAATATCTTGCAGATACGATCAATTCGACCTTCGTATCAAGTGTTGGGGCCTATGTAGACCGGTTTGAGGGCGAGATAGCCACCTATACCGGTAGTCCGCGTGCGGTTGCCACGATGAATGGCACGGCAGCTTTGCATATTGCCTTAAAGTTGGCGGGTGTAAAACATGGGGATTTGGTCATTACCCAGCCGCTGACCTTTATTGCAACCTGTAATGCGATTAGTTATTGCGGTGCTGAGCCTGTATTTGTGGATGTTGACCGGCATACGCTGGGGCTCTCGCCAAATGCTTTGAGCGCTTGGCTTGAAGAGCATGCTCAGCTGGACGATGCCGGAATCTGTCGCACTAAGTCGGATGGGCGTGTTGTGCGCGCCTGCGTGCCTATGCACACCTTCGGCCACCCAGTTGACTTGGATGGTTTGTTGGCCGTTTGCCATCGGTGGAATATCGTTTTAGTCGAAGATGCGGCGGAATCTTTAGGTAGTTATTACAAGGGCCGTCACACTGGCACATTCGGGGCGCTCGGCGCTCTCAGCTTCAACGGCAACAAAATCATCACCACGGGCGGTGGAGGTATGATCCTTTCTGGAGAGGCACTTGGAATCCGTGCAAAGCATCTGACTACAACAGCAAAAAAACCTCATCCCTACGAATATGTTCACGATGAAGTTGGCTACAACTACCGGCTCCCCAATCTGAATGCTGCACTCGGCTGTGCTCAGCTTGAGCAGCTTGAATCATTTATTGCCCGAAAGCGTGATCTGGCATCTTGCTATGCGGCTCAACTTCAAGGGAGCGAGCTGGATTTTTTCAGTGAGCCTGCAGGCTGTCGTTCAAACTACTGGCTCAATGCTGTGCTGTGCGAAAACCTTCAACATCGCGATGCACTGCTGAAGGCGACCAACAATAACGGCATTATGACGCGCCCAGTTTGGGCATTGTTGAACCATTTGCCGATGTATTCAAATTGTCGCTGCGGTCAATTGACGAATGCCATTTGGTTGGAAGCGCGGATTGTCAACTTGCCGAGTAGTATATTGCCTGAATCTGAAAGCTGAAGAAACGCATTGTTATGCAATGAAAAATAATCTCCTTTCACCAAATAACAGTGCATATTGTGGTAGCAAAGAGATCCCAATTCGTGCGGTGGCTGTTTTAGGGACTGGTTCTATTGGTTATCGTCACTTAAATGTTTTGCGTTCCATCGGCGTAAAACCGATAGCTGTACCAATACGTCAGGAAAGGCGCTCAGAGCTTGAAGCAGAAGGCTGGGTGTGTGCTACATCATTAGCCGCTGCTGTTGAACTGGGTGCTGAAGCGGTAGTTATTGCTACAGATACAGCGCGGCACATTGCCGATCTCAAAGAAGCTGTAATGCATTGTCTTCCGGTTATGGTCGAAAAGCCCTTAGCTGCTTCAGTGGCGAATGCTGTTGAATTGCATCAAGTAGCGATAAAGTATAGGGAAAAAATCGTCATAGGCTGTCCTTTGCGTTTCGACCTTGGTCTAGCTGCTCTCCGAGAGAATTTATCCGAAATTGGACAAATCCATAGCGTTCAAATCGAATGCCGTTCTTATCTTCCCGACTGGAGACCAGGAAGGGATTACCGTCAGGGTTACTGGGCTCGCGCTGAGGAAGGAGGGGTCTTGCGCGACTTAATCCACGAGGTGGACTATGGTCTTTGGCTATTTGGTAAACCTGTAGGTATTTTTGGCACGCTCAAAGCAGGTTCTTCTCTTCATATTGAAAGTGAGGAGGCTGCTCAAGCTATTTGGATTTATGAAAATGGATTAACATTATCAATTGGTCTGGACTATCTTACGAGAAAGTCGAGGCGATCAATAATTGCTCTAGGGCAATCGGGTGAAATGGAATATGATTTTATTACCAAAAAAATGAGAATTGCAACTTGTGGGAAAAACATGAATGAACAAACCTTCCCCTCTTACCCAAATGACAATTACATGAGACAAATGCGCGAGTTTTTGCTGATTGCTTGCGGAGGTTCCTCTACGCAAATCTGTTCATTAAATGAGGGTTTAACTGGATTGATGGTCTGTGACGCTTGGCGAGACAGTGCTGAAAACTTAAAATGTGTTCTCCTTTCTTAGTCAATAAACAAGATATTTCTTATCATGAAAGTTATTGCATTCGTATTTGCCCGAGGAGGATCTAAGGGAATTATTAAAAAAAACTTACAAATATTAGATGGAAAACCTCTAATTGCTCATTCGATAGAGTGTGCTCACTCCATTGACAGGATTGATCGTGTTATTGTTTCAACCGAGGATCAAGAAATTGCAGAGGTTGCTCGGTCTTATGGCGCTGAAGTTCCATTTATGCGTCCCATGCATTTGGCGTTAGATTCCAGCGCAGAGTATTTGGCATGGAAGCACGCTATTCAAGAAGTGTTTGCAAGATCAGGAAAGTTTGATATCATGTTATCATTACCAGCGACTTCTCCGCTTCGCTCTGTAGAGGATGTCACGAAGTGTCTTAATGAATCAATCAATTTTCCAGAAGCCGATGCTGTCATCACAGTTCAAAAAGCTTCCAGAAGCCCTTACTTTAATATGGTAAAAAAAGATGCAGATGGCTTCTGTAGTCTTGTTATTCAGTCCGATGGTTATGTTCGCCGGCAGGATGTGCCAGAGGTTTTTGATGTTACAACGGTTGCTTACGCTGTAAGGACAGATTTTGTTATGAGATCCACATCCCTTTTTGAGGGGAAGGTTCGCTGCATTGAAGTCCCTGCAACTCGCGCGATCGACATTGACGAACCTCTTGATTTGGAGTTCGCCAAATTTCTTACTCATAAATAGCTCAGGGAGTTCAGCAATGAGAAGCATTCAAGAATTGCAGAGCCTTAAGGGTATGGTTTCCCTGGTTACTGGAGGAGGTGGGAATATGGGCCTCGCGTTTTGTGAGGCTTTGGCCGAATTGGGATCTGAAATTTGTGTTCTTGATATAAATTCTGACAAAGCAAAAGGCCGCGCTGAATATATAAGTGACAAATATAGCGTTAAAACATCTTATTTAGTTACTGATATCTCTTCGGAAAAATACGTGAATTTAGCTGTTGAAGAGTTGATTAAATTTCATGAAAGACTTGACATTTTAGTTAATAATGCAGCCTATGCTCCGATTCAACTACCACCTGATGGTTTTTCTCTTATCGAGCAAAATCTTCAACAATGGGAAGCGCAACTTGATGTAATTTTAAAAGGAACATTCCTTATGTCTCGGCATTGCATGCCGGAGTTATCTGCACATAAGAATGGTAGAATTATAAATATATCATCGATTTATGGAGCAGTTGGACCAGTGCCAAGATTATATGAAGGGACCTCAATGGTGAACGAAGCTCACTATGCAGCTGCTAAAGGTGGGGTCATACAGCTCACAAGATACCTCGCTACGACTATGGCGCCCACTGTTCGTGTAAACTGTATTGCTCCCGGCGGATTACAGGCAAACCAACCGAAAATCTTTAAAAACAAGTATATAGAGTCAACTCCCATGTGTCGAATGGCAGAACCAGAGGATATGAAGGGCGCTATGGCTTTTTTGGCAAGTGACCTTTCTGCTTATGTAACGGGCCAAGTTCTTTTTGTCGATGGGGGGTGGACTGTGTGGTAAATGCATTTCACATCGGGAAACATGAAATTGGCAAAGAGGGATCATGTTTTATCATTGCAGAAGCCGGAGTAAATCATAACGGAAAGCTTGATGCTGCACATGAACTTATTGATGCTGCTGCTGCAGCAGGTGCGGATGCTATTAAATTTCAGACATGGATAACTGAGCGAATTTGTGCTAAAGGTGCAAAAAAAGCCGGATATCAAGAAGCTCAATGCCCTGGTGAATCTGACCAGTTTACGATGCTGAAAAAGTTGGAGTTGCCTTACGATTGGCATCCGGAATTACAGCAACATGCTCAAGAAAAAAATCTCATTTTTCTTAGCACCCCCGATGAGATTGAAAGCGCCGTATTTCTCTGCCAGCTAGGCATACCCGCAATAAAGATAGGCTCTGCAGAACTAACTAACCATATATACCTTCGTCAACTTGCCGAATTAGGGAGGCCCCTGATTTTATCGACTGGCATGGGCACCATTGGCGAGATCAGGAGCGCCATTGAAGCGATTCGTTCCAAGGCCAATTTACCGCTTGCTCTCTTGCATTGTATAAGCGCCTATCCCGCCCCAGAGGAGGAAATGAACCTGCGCTGCCTAGAAACTTTAAGAAAGGAATTTGGATTCCCAGTCGGATTATCAGACCATACAATAGGATCTACAACGGCACTCGTCGCAGTGGGGGTGGGTATCGCCATCCTCGAAAAACATCTCACGCTCGATAAATCGGCTACTGGGCCCGATCACTCCTCTTCCGCGAACCCGGCAGAATTTGCGGATCTGGTTTCTGCAGTCCGCAAGGCAGAAACAATGCTAGGCGACGGCGTGAAGACTCTGGCACCCTGCGAGGCGAACACTCGCTTGGCAGTCAGGCGGACATTGGTCTACACCTGTGATCTCCCTGCCGGTCATGCTCTATGTTTGGAAGATATGGAAGCACTTCGGTTGGGTCTTAACGGTTTTGGTCCTGAAGATGCGCGAAAGTTGGAGCATAAATATTTGCGAAGGGCTGTCATTGCTAGATCGACCATATCTGAACGGGATTTCTTATGAAGATCAAGGTTGCCTATGTAACCACTGCACGCTCAGATTACGGGCCATCGTATTGGTTGATTCACGATCTTTTTGCTGATAAGCGGTTTGAAATGAACCTACTGGTTGGAGGCTCTCATCTGAGTCCTTACCATGGAAATACAATTCGTGAGATTGAGGCGCATGGGTGGCCCCGGATCACACGGGTGCCGTTTCTAGGACGACTTGGAGATCTCAGGGCACTTGGTCGGGATGCCGGTCGCGCTTTGATTGAATTCAGCAACATCTTCGAACAGCAACGACCGGACATTGTTATTCTCTATGGGGATCGATACGAACTATTGCCGATTGCCACTGCGGCCGTCATTCATCGAATTCCCATTGCCCATATTTGTGGAGGAGATATCACCGAAGGCGCCTTCGATGATCAGGTTCGACATGCCGTAACCAAGTTGGCTCATCTTCATTTTCCGAGCACCAAGAATTCAGCTGAAAGACTTCTGCAAATGGGTGAAGAAACTTGGCGGATACACATGGCAGGCGACCCCGCGCTTGACCATTTCACCCGTGGGCAGCATGCATCCGCTGATGAATTGGCAACTGTGCTCGGATTTATCCCAGATGCGAATACTCTTCTTGTGACATATCATCCAGTCACGTTGGAGCCCGAGAAAACTCCTCTTGAAGTCCGTGAACTTGCAATCGCACTAAACGCATTCAAGGGGCCAATCGTTATAACCGGTCCATCTCCGGACCCCGGCGGGGAATCGATCCGTCGGGAATTTCTAAAGCTTCAGAAGAAACGAAAACAAACCGCATTCGTGGAAAGTCTGGGAAGTTTCCGGTATCGGGGTTTGCTCTCTTTAGTCGGAGCGGTCGTGGGCAATTCCTCAAGCGGACTGATTGAGGCAGCGACTGTTCCTGTCCCAGTGGTGAATATTGGCAACAGACAAAGCGGACGCGAGCGCGGGGCTAACGTGATTGATGTTGAGGCAACCCAACAAAAAATACAGAAAGGTATCGCTCGCGCACTTTCCCCCCTTTTTCGACGATCTCTTGCCGGGATGAAGAATTCATATGGAGACGGAGAAGCGACTGGGCGCATTCTTGCCGCACTTGCGAAGATGCCTACCCAGCAGAAATTGTTGAATAAACATTGGGTTCCCTCCTGTTAATGACGACAACTCAGTTCAACGTTTCTGCGAACCTGCAAGGCTGGAGCGAGGCTCTTTCGAAATTCCCTGTCAAAAACCAAGATGTTTACTTCACGCCGGAATATCACGGCCTCCATATCGCCAACAGCAATGGGGAGGTGTTTTGCACACTGCTCCAGGACAAGGAGCAGACTCTTCTCGTGCCGGGGCTCCGTTTGCCAGTTCCGTCATGGCTGTCTCATGAACCAAGCGCCACTTATTTCGACCTCCAAACCTGCAATGGTTACGGAGGACCAGTAGCATCAGAGAATGTCACTCACGAATTCCTGGAACGTGCTTGGAACGAATGGCGGCAGGGTTGCGCAAAAAATGGCATCGTCGCTGCGTTTTTTCGACTCCATCCCTTACTGAACAACGAGCGGTGGTTGCCAAGCGATGCGGAAATTGTTTCTGATCGCCAAACGGTTTATGTTGACCTCCGTGAGGGGGTGGATATCGCATGGAGTAGTGCTAGTTCACGCCACCGTAATATGGTGAACAAAGGCCGTAGGGATGGGGTCGTGATTCAGTGGAACGATTCAGAGGGCTGGATAGAGTTTGAACGACTATACGCTCATGCCATGGAGCGCTTGACTGCTCCAGAGGCGTTGCGCTTTTCAGCTGCCTATTTCGCGAAATTACGCGGACTTCCCGGTGTGGAGTTGGCCAGCGTGTGGAGGAATGGAGAGTTTCAAGCAGGAAGCGTTTTTTTGTTTGGCAATCGCTGGGCACACTATCATCTCTCGGTCAGAAGCCCTGAGTCGGACAACACTTCGACAAACTGCATCCTACAAGAAGCGGTTCAAATGGCCGCCGCGCGTGGTCTGGAGGGCATTCACCTCGGAGGAGGGCGAACTTCATCGCCTGACGACTCTCTCTTAAAGTTTAAACTGGGAGTTGGAGAAAAACGCTTGGATTTTAAAGTCGCACTGGTTATTTCGAATCCGAAGGTCTTTAAAGCATTATGCCAAACTTGGCGGGATGAAAATGGCAGGTCGCCAGATTGGCTACTAGGATATCGTCAACCAAAAAAATTACAATGAATGCGCTTAATCAAAATACCTCCGAAAGCTGGGATCCTACTTGGGAAAAAATCTTCCGCGAGGAAGAGTGGGGAAAGTATCCTCCTGAACATATTATTCGTTTTGTTGCAAGGCGATTCTATCACGCTAAAGACAGACAGGAAATCCGGATCCTAGATTTAGGCTGTGGCCCAGGTGCATGCTCATGGTATATTGCCAGAGAGGGGTTTGCGTTGAGCGCAATTGACGGGTCAGAAACTGCAATTCAACGATGTAAAGAACGCCTCAAAAAAGAATCCCTATCTGGCGAACTCAAAGTAGGCGATTTAGGAAAATTAGATTGGCCAGATAACCATTTTGATGCAGTAATCGATAATGCGGCAATTTACGCCAATCCTTTCATTGCCTGTAAGAAAATTGTAAAAGAAGTCATAAGAGTATTGAAACCAAATGGCCATTTTAGTTCAACAAGTTTCACTGATAAAACTTGGGGGAATGGTCAAGGAATATCGGGAAACGGGAAAAACGAGTATTTACAAGTCATTGATGGCCCATTGCAAAACAGAGGATTTGTATTGTTCTTTGACTATACGCAGATCAAGGAAATTCTTTCTCCATTCAAGCAAATATCTTTAGATAGAAAAACACTAACTGTATCAAATGGAACGCATAGTATTGAATGGTGGATTGCCGAGTGTGTGAAATAATATGCAATGAAAGAAGATTTACGTCTAAAAAATGCATGTGTTTCAATTGATGGGAATCTCTTGGATGTTATGCATGCGCTACAAAACGGGGCGCTTGGGATAGCTGTCGTCAAAGATTCTCACAATAAAGTAGCAGGAGTTTTGACGGATGGGGACGTGCGCAGAGTTCTTATAAATACAAAAAATTTGCAAGAGCCGATCTTGCCATATATCCAGCATCAAGTTGTAAGTGTTGATTCTTCAGTTTCTCGAACTGAGGTGTTAGAAATTATGCAGTCTCGATTCCTACACCAAATTCCCATAATAGATGAAAGCGGGTATTTAGTTGGAATTCATTTGTTGCATGAGGTTCTTGGTGCTTATGAGCGGCCGAATTGGGCGCTTATAATGGCGGGAGGCAAGGGGACTCGTCTAGGTGAAATAACTCGTAAAACCCCCAAACCCATGTTAAAAGTGGCTGGTAAGCCCATAATCGAAAGAATAATACTCCACTTAACCAGCTACGGAATTCGTAAAATTTATATTTCAGTTAATTATCTTTATCAAGTGATTCTTGATTACCTTGGAGA
Source organism: bacterium (assembly GCA_037147075.1). Taxonomy (GTDB): domain Bacteria; phylum Verrucomicrobiota; class Verrucomicrobiia; order Chthoniobacterales; family Terrimicrobiaceae; genus UBA967. Next base: position 37,688 of record JBAWVX010000010.1, on the reverse strand, counting down.
TGGTTCAAAATATGGATGTAAAATAACTTACTTAATAGAAGAAAATGAATTAGGAACAGGTGGAGCAATAAGCCTGCTTCCTAGAAATATGCTAGATCCATTCGTAGTTTGTAATGGGGACCTCATAACGCAAGCAAATATTCATGAAATGTTAGAATTTCATAAACAAGGAAATTATGGAATAACTTTAGGACTTAGTGATTACACTCATTCAATTCCATATGGATGCGTCGAGCTTAATGATAAAAAAGTCATAGCGCTTTATGAAAAACCAACGATAAATAAACATGTAAACGCTGGAATATATGTTGTCAATCCAGATGTAGCTAAATGTGTTCCAAACAGGTTTTTTCCAATAACAGACCTCATCGATGAATGTTTCTCTAAAAACATAGATGTGGGGGGATGGAAAATATTGGAAGACTGGCTTGATGTGGGGCAAAAGAACGAATTAAAATTGGCGCAAAAAGGATTCATTTAGAAAATTATGGAAAAAACAGTTTTTTATCGTGATTCTCTAATTACGGATCTAGCCAAAAATAGCATTTGTCTTACAGGGATCGGTCGATCTGGAACGACTATTTTAGGGGCTATTGTTCATTCATTTAACAATGTCGAGTATGCATTTGAGCCTCCTGAATTGATACCTTTATTTCATTTTATTGAATCAATTCCTGTTGAAATATGGAGGTATTTATACGAATACTACTTATTTGAAGGGATATTTTCGGGTTCGCTCTCTGGCAGGACCCTTAATTTTAATGAATCAGATTGGTCATGTGTATTCCGAGCAAAAACGAAAGAGGAAGTCGAAAAACGCATGAGTTCATCATTAAGGAGACATGAGATATTAAAATTAATAGATGGTAGGTGTGTTGCATATAAAATACCTAATATTTTAAATCGCATTGATAAACTGAATTCAATATACCCGGATATAAAATCAATATGCACTATCAGGCATCCAGATGAGGTTGTCAGGTCTACGCTTGAGAGGGGGTGGTATCGCTCGCCATTGAATCTTGCCGTCATGCGCAATACAGCTTTCGGACCAATTCCTGCATACATGGATGAATCAAATGCCCAACGCTGGCTCAGTCTGACGGAAATTGATAAATGCTATGATTCATTTTGTAAGGTTTACTCAGAACAATATCTAACAGATCAATTGTGCATTATTGATTTTGCGAGGTTTTGTAATAATCCTTACGAGATATGTATAAACTTAGCAAAGCGATTAGGCAAAGAATATAGCAAAATGACTGAGCAACTTTTAAAAACCATAAAAAAACCTGAATTCCAAATTGACAATCTTATAGGATATGAATCTTCGAGTAGAGATAAAGCTTTGGAAATTTACAAAATTTGGCTTGATAAAGCTGTTTTAATTTAAATCCTATAAACTTCGACAAATTCAGCTACCTGTTTATTGTTATCTTTCAAGGTGGTTTTCTATATTTGTTAAATTTCTCCAGCTTTAATTTTTGCCCCAAATCAAATGAATATTTTATTTACCGGACTATACCCAATGTGGCATTTTCATTATGTCGCAGAGCTCAACTATATTGAAGATCATTTAAATAAAGGGGATACAATAACTCAACTAGTATGTGGTGCCGATCAAAACTGTTGTGAGTCAAACCATGCCCATCTCCTATCGCACTGCGCCCGTTGTATTGGAATTCGTCAGCATGGTCTTTCCCTTCTCTCTCATTCAATTAAAACACAGCCTTTGATTCATAATGATTTTATACTCTCTTGGCCGGATAATGGCAAATTCAAATTTAAATCGTTAGCTGAATTAAAAAATCTCAACATCGAAGGGTTTGACATCGGTTATGCAACATACTCCTCCTTGGTGGACCGCCTTTTGGATACCGATCCTGATATTACTCAGTGTGGGAGTCTTGTAAATAATCTTCTTGCTGATTCCTACAGAATATTTCGGACGGCGATGAAATACTTAAAAGAGAATCACTACGATTTGGTATACATTTTCAACGGCAGATATGCCGCCGCTAGACCGTGGGTAAGAGCCTGTGAAATCCAAAAGGTGCAGTTCGTGACTCATGAGCGCACTTCCTCATCAGATCGTGCTATTCGTTTTTCTAACACGCTGCCTCATTATCCTGGTCACTATACTGAAAGAGTCCTCCAATTTTGGGAAGACGCGCATAAAGATAAGGTTATACTCAAGGAGGCAGAAGATTTTTTTGAAGAACGCCCAAAGGGGAAAATGACTGGTTGGGTCTCTTTTATTGACATGCAGAAAGAGAATACCCTGCCGCCAGATTGGGATGAAAATCTTCGAAATGTTGTGATTTTTGCCACAACTGAGCGCGAGTTCGTTGGGGTTCAGGATATGACTATTGGCTATTTGTTTTCCTCTCAAGAAGAAGCATATCCCTGTATTATTCAAAAAGCGCTTGAAAAAGATTCCAATTTATATTTCACCCTCAGAATTCACCCCAATTCAATAAAGGAGAAGGTTCGATGGTGGGAGGGGAAAGCTTTTCAAGGTTTGCCGAGATGTCGCATCATTCAACCGGAGTCGAGCATATCAAGCTATGCCCTTCTTTTTGCATGTGAAAAGTCTTTGTGTTTTCGATCAAGCATGGGATTAGAGGCCACATACTGGGGTAAGCCATCGATTGTTCTGGCTCCGCCATTCTATGGCAAAATTGACGCGGTTTATGAACCAAGCACGATCGATGAGGCTATAGGGTTGGTTGTTGCAAGGCTTGATCCCAAACCAAAAATCAATGCGCTGAAGTATGCTGCTTTCATGAGATGTGCTGGAGACAAATTGCCTTTCTCAAAATCAATCAATTATTACACGATTGATTTTAAAGGCAAAGTTCTTGAGGCCCGTCGTGAAGTGCACGAGTGGTTGGGGGCGTGCGAGAAGCGTCCTGAGGTAACGGGAATTAATAAATGGTTCAGGGATCGCTGCGACCGCTTGGAGTTCAATAAACTTTGGAGAAAATGTGATGGCTGGTTTGCTGAAACGCCGAAAACATAATGGTAAAAAAGGTGTAAAAATTGAATAAACCACTTTTATTGTTGCTTTTTAATCGGCCTGACTTAACGACAGGTTTGTTGCGGATACTGGAATCTCTAGTTGATCGGAGGATTTACATAGCCATTGATGGACCTAGGTCAGGCAGTAAAGAGGACGCTCATTTATGCGCCGAGGTCTTGAGAATTGTTGATCAGTTTTCCAAGAAGCGTTTAACCCCATGCCGAACGCTCATTCAAAGCAAAAATCTAGGTTGCGGTCCAGGCGTCAAAGCTGCATTGGATTGGTTTTTCGACAATGAGGAGTCTGGAATTATTCTTGAGGATGATTGCCACCCACACCTGGATTTTTTTCGTTTTCAAGATGAGATGCTGGCGCGTTACCGCGATGACGATACTGTCTTCATGGTATCAGGCAGCAGTTTTCTCCCGAGACCATTAACAATCGAGGCGCCATTTTTCTTTACGAAATACACGCAAATCTGGGGGTGGGGCGCCTGGCGCAGGAGTTGGAAGAAGTATGAGTTTATGCTTCCCGAAGAAGATCGCATGGATTGGATGCAAATTCTTGACGATGCGTGCCCTGAAATTGCCGAAAGGTTTTATTGGAAGAGGGAATTCAACAAACTTTGCGGGAAGCCCGTTCCGCATACCTGGGATTACCAGCTGCAATTTTCCGCATGGAAGTCGAAAAGCAAATGTATATGGCCGAGCACAAATTTGGTGACAAACCGAGGTCTTCGGTCGGATGCAACGCATACGATTTCTCCGAACGATTATCTTTGCCAAAAAGCCAGGGAAATTACTTCAAATCTTGAGGCACAGCCTGCTTCTTACAATCTTGAGCTCGATAAGCTGCTTTTTTGGTTTCATTTTCTGGAAGGGGATGTAAATAGGTTTCGATATATTTTATTCGAGTCTGATGAGTCCATCCAGTCCAATTTGCGTGAAATCGCTGCTTTGGGGGATATCTACACAAGCCGCAGAATCATGGCAGACCCCATGCTTGGCGAGGTTGTTGATCTCGGAATCAAATGGATCAAAAAAATGCTCCGCAATAATTAAATTCTCCTATACGAAAACAATCGTTATAAATAAGTTGCTTAAACCCGAAAACAGATTTTAGATAGTAGGACAGCATGGAGAAGGTTTACAAGAAAGACTTTGGTTTTTATTTGATATCGCACAAATTATTTCAAACACATCGAATCATAAACATTTCATCCTCTGTGGCTAAATCTGCTGAAATTGGGTTAAAAAAGCAATCATCGTAATCGCGCTTGCACTTCTTGCTTCTGTCTTTACATGGTCTTTGGTATCTTGGTCCAAGACGCACGGCAAATCGGCTTTTCCGGTATTAATGACCGAGAGGCCTAGGACTCTTTGTTTTCAACAATCAAGAAAAAAATGAATACCAAAGATGATTCTGCAACATGGAAAAAAATCATAACCAGTAGTCTGGGAGCATTGTTTGTTCTCGGGGTGATCGGGGTGGTGTTTTTCAACTTTTACCGAGAAAATTTCAAAAATCGAGAACCCATTGGTTATGATGGTGACTCGCTGGCTGTTCTTGCTTCAATCAAAGCTGCTGGAGAAGGGGGCATCAAAGCGTTTCAGCCCATTCGTATTTCCCGTCTGAATGCCCCGACTGAAGCCTGGTGGAGCGATGTTCCAATTAGTGAGTTTTGTTTCCTGCCAGCAGGAATTTTGTTGAAATTTACCGATCTTTTTACGGCGAGTTCCATTTTTGTTGGTTCAAGTTTCTGTTTGGCAGGTTTGGCGTTTTACATTTCGTGTATCTGGTTGGGCTTCGGAATATTGCCATCAGTGGCTATGAGTATTCTTTACGGTTTAGCTCCTTATGCATTTGCAAGAAATCTGGAACATATGATTCTGACGCTTTATTTTGTCGTTCCGCTATTTCTTTTGTGTGCTTTCCGTCTGTGGGGTGAAGAGGTAGCAGAGAGAAGTTTTAAGGAAGTGTTGGCATTGGCTGTCATCACATTCTTCTGCAGTCTCTTCAACCCTTATTACTTGGTAATGTTTCTTGTGCTTTTAGGCTTTGTTTTTGTTGGGCATGTATGGAATAGAGTTTGGATGGGTATGTTGTTTTGCGGAATCGTAGGTTTGGCAGCAGTTTTTGGTTTTATCGCGCAAAATATAGATACTTTCTACTTTCGATTGATTGAGGGAGCAAATCCGGCAGCTGTTTCCAGGGACTTGTGGTGGATGGTCAAATTTGGTTTGTATTTACCGGATCTTTTTTTACCGCCATACCATGATTGGAGGTTTTTTGAGGTGCTTGCAGGGAAAAACTACCAATGGAAAATTCCCGTAGAGTTGCAAGGGGAAAGCCAAACGGCTTATATTGGTTTGGTTGCTGGCTGTTTTTTAATTGTTTTGATCTCGATTGGGTTTATGCAGGCAAGTTCAGTAAGGGGGCGAGAACAGTCTGCCTGGTTTTGGTTTGCGTTGATTGCTTTTCTCTTCGCGGTGACGGGCGGCTTGAATTATCTGCTTGGGGCTTTCGGATTTCAAATGTTGAGAGCTTCGAACAGGTATTCTATTTTTCTTTCAGCGATTGCGCTTTTTTATGGATGTAGTATAATTAGTCGATTTTCAAATCGAATAATACTTTGTTTCATTTTGTCGTTGTTTTTACTTGTTTTTGGTATCGTTGACCAAACGCCTGCTTATCCTGATTGGTTAAAGTCAAAGCACCAATCCGCAATGGAGGATTTTCGATTGGATGCTGAGTTTTTCCCGAATCTAGAGAAAAAATTTCCTGCTGGGACACAGATTTTTCAGTTTCCTGTTCATCCGTTTCCGGAATCCGGTCCTGTTCATAAAATGGGCGATTATGAACATTTTCGACCTTATCTTCATACAAATACTTTAAAGTTCAGTTATGGAACAGTAAAATGTCGTAAACATTCGGACTGGCAAAGGGAATTGAATGTGGCAAGTCCGGAAAAAATCTATAACGAGCTTGCTACTCGGAATTTTAGTGCGGTGTTAATTAATCGGAGAGCTTACCAAGATGAAGGCGAGAATCTTATGAATAAACTAAAAAATAATGGGTTTTCAGAAATAAATAGAAATAAAAACTTTATTATATTAAAAATTCTCTGAGAATCTCTAAATGAAATCTTATTTAAGAAAAAATTTTTTAAATAATCAACTCGTTCTTTGCTTGGGCTGCTTGTTGATAGCGGCTTGTTTCACAGCATTTGTCCTAAATTGGTCGACCAAGCAAGGGAAGTTGGCTTTTCCGCCAGATTACGATGACAGTCATAGTTTGGTGGAGGGAGCGTTAAGATTAGGGGTATTCCAAGAAGGCGGTCTTGGTGCGTTGGTGAAGGATTATCAAGAGAGAATGCCTCATTCTTTTTTGCACTACTACTGGACCGGATTTCTTTTCTGGTTGTTTGGAGTCAGCCAGTCGATTCCTTATGCAGCAAGCGGTCTTCTTCTTTTTGGAGTGCTTTGGGTTTTCTCCCGTTTCCTGCCAATAGATATGCCGCTCATGCAAAAGGCGTGTTTTATCTGTGCTTTTCTTGGAATTCCGGTGTGTTTTCACCTTATCCACGATTACCGCTCTGAAGTCACGATGGCCGGCTTGCTTTTTATTGCCAGCGGTGAAGTCGTCTTGTGGAGTTGGAGCGAGAATCGAAAATGGTTTGGTTTAGTATTGCCCGGCATTTTTTTCTCTTTAGCATTTTTAATGAAGCCAATGATGTTTCCCTACCCGTTTGGGATACTTGGCCTTTCGACTATGGTGGCGGTTTTTTCAAATCTTTTCCGGCGAGATCGGCTTCCTTGGGGTAGATTTTCAATTGGCCTATTTATATTTTGGGGAATTGCACTTGTGCCGATAGCTATCCATCTCTGGATATTTTGGGATAGGATTATAGCTTACATTTCAGATGTCGCTTTCACCTCGGATTATTACAAAATCAAAGATAAAGGTTCCGTGTGGTATTTTCATTGGCTGGGTTATTCGGGTTTGTGGCATTTAAGTGCGATGAAGACCATTTTTGCGCTGACCATTGCTCTAACTGCGCTCACCGCTTTTTTTTCGCTAACAAGAAAAATTTCCCCAGGGTTCAAATGGTATTCCATGGTATTTTTAACAATAGGAGCATTTGGGGGGATCGCAATCAACCAGGTCAACCAACCATTCTTTGGAATGACTTTTCAGCTTCTGGTTACAGCAACGGCGTTGCTTGCTTTTGCGCATTTCTTCTCAAATCTGAAAACTTTTTGGTTAGGTCCAGTTGTGATATTTGTATTCACTGTGTATTGGTTCCCAGCTGTTTGGACGCGTCAGTTTTTAATTCCGTCAGCAATTGTATTTACATTTTTGTCAGCCTATTCTTTTGCCATAAAAGTTCCTACTCATCGTATGATCGCTATTGTGTCCTCGGGAATTTTGGCGGTCTTTTGCTGGAAAGTCACGCAAGTTGCTCCATTTCATAATTATATACAAACGACCTATGATATGGGTGGAGATCAGGTCGTGCAGTGGAGGAAAAATGGGCCTCATCAATTATACGCACTCCTGAAGCCATTCTTAAAAAATGATTTCAGGCATTTGATCTGGTTCTCCTCATACGGTTGGGTGGATGCAAATACAGTGGGTTGGGAAGCTGCTAAAGATGGGCACCCCTGCAAGATGTATAATTGTGCAGAATTAAAAAAAGTAAATTCGCCTGTTCCAGAAACGGCAGAAATTGTAATCTTCTCCGATTCTGGAATTTTGGGTGAACTTCAAACTCCCCATGATATTTCAATCCAAAAATTAAAGGATTTTAAAAATGCCGATTTGTGTTTCAGCTTTGTCGGAAGCATCAAAGATCCAGGTGGTAGGATGATCACTGTCTATTCCAGGTTATCTAATTTGCATCAATGAAAGTTACAGTAATAACCGGAGCTACTGGTTTCTCAGGCACAGATTTCTCCGCCGCGAGCCGAGGCAGTGCCATGAAGGTGCACCGTAACAAGAGAATCGGGTAAGTTTGTTTTTGGAATAATAATGGACGGCAAAATTTTTGAACCATGAAAGACATCAAATTTCACGAAAGGCGGGTCTGGGATGTCAGGGGTGGTCTGCTTGGCTGGCGTTTTAAAAACATGGTAGACATTCCATGCTTTAAAAGTTAAAATATCTATTGTGGAAGACAGAATCATGGTTCCGCGTCCCTACTATGAAGATCGAGTTATGGGTTGGATGGGGCGTCCGGTCATCAAAGTTTTGAGTGGTATCCGACGATCTGGCAAAAGTTCGATTCTTCTGCGGTGCAAGGAGCGTTTGGCGGCGCAGGGGGTGCCAGACTCCGCGATTTTGCATATCAACATGGAGTTGCTGGTCAACGAGCGGTTTCGGGACATCCATTTTCTGAATGCGGAGGTTCACGAAGCGTTCAATAAAAATGGAGGTAAGGTTTATTTGTTTCTGGATGAGGTGCAGGAAATTCCGGGCTGGGAAAAGTTAGTCGGGTCTTTGCTGGCGGAAGGCGTAGCGGACCTGACTGTGACGGGATCGAATGCTCATTTGCTGGCTGGAGAATTGGCTACACTTTTGAGTGGTCGATATGTGGAATTTCCGGTTTATCCTTTGTCGTTTCGTGAGTATTGCGATTTTTTTTCCTTGATATCAGGGCGCGAAGCGTTTCTGAAAATTTTACAGAGTGGGGGGTTCCCCGGTTTGGTGGCATTGGATAGAAAGGAAGAAGCGCGGAGGCAATATTTGGAGGCATTGTTGGATAGCATCGTGTTGCGGGATGTCGTTTCGCGACACAAACTGCGGGATGTGGACTTGCTTCGGAGAATCCTTCTGTTTGTGGCCGATAGCGTGGGGAGTCCTGTTTCCGCGCGTTCAGTGGCGGCATTTTTGAAAAGCCAGCGCCGTTCGGTCAGCGTGGAAAGCATTTACAATTATCTGGATCACTTGGTGGAGGCTTTTGTGGTTGATCAAGCCCGAGTTTATGATGTGCGTGGCAAGAAGCTTTTGGAGACGGGTGGGAAAATTTATTTTACCGACTTGGGCTTGCGGCATGCCCTGCTGGGCTACCGCTCGTCGGATATCGGGCAATATTTGGAAAACATCGTTTATTTGGAATTGAAGCAACGGGGTTGGGATGTCCGAGTGGGCCGGGTGGGCGAGTGGGAAGTTGATTTTGTTGCCCAACTGGGTGCGGAGAGATGCTATATCCAAGTGGCGTATTTGACTCCAGACAAGGAGACGCTGGATCGTGAATTGCGGCCATTGCGAGATATTCCAGATAATTTTCCCAAGTATCTGGTTACGATGGATGAAATTCCGCCTTCCAGCGAGGAGGGCATTCACCGAATGCCGATCCAGCATTTTCTTCTACGGCAGGATCAGTTTTGATTTCATAATCTCATGAAACTTCTTGGTATCACCGGGGCAAGCGGGCTGATTGGCGGGCGGTTTTTGAGACTTTGGACAAAAGATCATCCCGATGTGCAAGTGAGGTGCTTGGCGAGGCATGTGGCCGGGCACTCGGAGCATCCGGGAGTGGAGTGGATGTCGGGGGATTTGATGAACGAGGCCGATTGTGCGGAATTTGTCGAAGGGTTGGATGCGGTGGTGCATTTCGCGCAGTCGAATTCGCCGGCGATCTCGGACCGGCACTGGCCGAGCGATTTGGTGGCGAATATTTCACCGGCATTGAATTTGCTTGAGGCATTGCGGAGGCGCAGAGGAGACGGCGTTTGCCATTTTGTTTTTGCGAGCAGTGGAGGGGCCGTCTATGGGCGGACGCCGGAAGATGGTGTTGCTTTTCGGGAGTCTGACCATTGCCAGCCATTGAATCCCTACGGAATTCAAAAGCTGGCTGTGGAAAACTACCTGCGCACAGCGTGCGAGCAGGGGTGGCTGCGGGCCACGGTGCTGCGCATAAGCAATGCCTATGGAGCGCTGCTGGCGGCGGAGCGTAGGCAGGGCTTGATTGGCGTGGCCATGGCGCGGGTGCTCGCAGGTCAGCCGGTGCGAGTTTTTGGATCGCTTGATACGGTGCGGGATTATGTGCATGTGGACGATGTGGCAAGGGCTTTTGCGAAAAGTTTGGGCATCCAAAGCAACGACGCCAATTACGGGGTTTTTAATATTGCGGCTGGCTGCGGGCACTCGGTGACCGAGGTTTTGGAATTGATCGGCCGGGTGACTGGGCGTGAGGTTCGTCTGGAGCAATCGGACTTTGGAAAAGCGGCGCTTGGATTGCTGCCAAGGGTGGTGCTGGCAAACGGCAAGGCGAGGGATGAGTTGGGCTGGGAGCCGGAGATTGAGCTGGAGGAGGGGATTTGGGGGTTAATGAGGAATGGGCAGAATCATGACAGCATGGGTAAAAAATAACAAGTGGCGGATAAATCCCAAAATTAACGCAATAAAAACATTGACTTGATCAAGTATTGGTCAATATTTGCTTTATGACGGTTACAATTTATCAAGCCAAGACGCATCTTTCGCGGATTCTGCAGCAAGTGGAAATGGGGGAAGAAGTGGTTGTTTGTCGGGGCAAGCAACCTATTGCCCGGATTGTCCCAAGTAGTTGCGTGAAACCTAAGCGCCCGAAAGTTGGGGAGCCGACTTCGCCCCGATTTAAGATTCCGCCAGATGCGTTTGCCCCTCTGGGAACCGATGAACTGAAGGAGTGGGCATTGGCATGACCTTGCTTCTGGATACCTGTGCATTCATCTGGTTGGCGAGCGCCCCGGAACATCTGGGTGCAAGGGCCGCCAAGGCTCTTGACGATCCTGCAAAGGAGCGGACCTTGAGCTTAGCCTCGGTTTGGGAAATCACACTCAAGCACCATACGGGAAAACTGCCCTTGCCATCGACACCGGAAATTTGGATTGAAGAGCAAATTCGTCTCCAAGATATTACGGTGCTTCCCCTGCACAGGGAGGTTCTGTATCTTTCCGGGAATCTTCCCAAGTTGCATAAAGATCCATTCGATCGCCTTATTGCTGCAGAGGCTTTGCACCGTGGCTTGCGAGTGCTGTCCCCGGATGAGCCATTCGTGCAGTATGGATGCGATGTGCACTGGTAGCGAGTCTGTGCCTCAATCTGGGTCAAAGTATCGACTGGCAATTCATTTAGAAAAATCAAAGTTGTGAATATTTGTAATCCCTATCTCTCCGTGCTTGTGCCGTGCTACCGCGATGAGGCCGGGTTGGGCGAGCTTCACCGGCGCTTGACCGTGATCTGCGAGGGGTTGGGATGTTCGTATGAAATCGTGCTGGTCGAGGATGGCTCTCCGGATCGGACTTGGGATGCGATTTGTCGTTTGGCGGAAAAAGATTCGCGCATCGTTGGTCTGCAGCTTTCGCGGAACCATGGTCACCAACTGGCTGTGACTGCAGGCTTAGCCCATGTGAGCGGGGAGCGGGTGCTCATTATTGATTCAGATTTGCAGGACCCTCCGGAGTTACTTCCTGAAATGATGCGATTGATGGATGAGGGTGCGGATAATGTTTATGGTCAGCGTCTCAGCCGCAAGGGAGTGCCGATCTGGAAAAAATGGTGCTACAAAACCTATTATCGCCTGCTGAGTGCCTTGGCGGGATGCGAGATTCCGCCGGATACGGGGGATTTTCGCCTCATTAGCCGCAGGGTCGTGGATCTCGTGAACGAAATGCCCGAGCATCATCGGTTTTTGAGGGGAATGATCAGTTGGCTGGGGTTCAAACAGGTGGCCGTGCAATATCACCGGGATGCACGCTTTGCGGGAGAGTCAGGCTACACGCTGGCAAAACTTTTCAAGATTGCGGTGGATGGTATAACAAGCTTTTCCATCAAGCCGCTACGCTTTGCATCGATTTTGGGTTTTGTATTCGCCGGGCTGTGTGCGGTCGGCATTATTTATTCTGTCGTAGGTCACTACCAAGGCAAGACCGCCGTGGCTGGTTGGACCAGCCTCATGGCCGTGATCCTGCTCGTAGCCAGTCTCCAGTTTTTCGTGTTGGGAATGATCGGCGAATACATCGGCAGGATGTTTGTCGAACAGAAAAAAAGGCCGCTTTTTATTGTGGCAAAGAAAGTTGGTGGAGAAAAATGATCAATAATCGAGCTATTCGGGATTTTTTTAAGATTTTCAAAGTTCACTTGATGGTGGACTGGTTTTTCCGGGCATTTCCAAGGGAAAAGCAAATAGGCCTTTACAAATATCCGGTTGACAGCTTGGAGGGTTGGTTGGTGGAGAAGGAAATTTTCAAAGCTGGAATTTACGATGGGGTCTTTGATTTGGCAGAAGTCAATAATTTTGCTGATTTGGGCTGCAACCGTGGTTTTTTCTGCGTCTGGCTTGCGGGCAAAGCAAGGGTGGCTCCTAAGGGGATACTTGTGGAGGCGAATCCGGCATTGATTTCGCAAGTGGAGAGGCTGTTGAAAAAAAATGGCTTCGATGAGATGTGTGTTTTCAACGGAGCGGCCGGGGCGGGATTGGATGGTGGCGTGGTTGAGATTTTGGTGCCTCCCACCGATGTGGGGGCTGGGCTGAAAGCTACGACAGAAAAGTCGCTGGCCGGGGACAAATGCGAAGTGGCGCGTGTGCCTGCTCTGCGAGTCGGTGAAGTTTGGCGGCAGAGGTTTTCAAATGGCGAGCGATGTGGAATTCTGAAAATCGACATCGAGGGGGCTGAGAAGAGGTTTTTTGAGGATGAAGGGGATTTTCTCAGCTTGGTTGATCGAGTGGTGGTGGAAGTGCACGAGTCAATGGTTTCGATTCAGGCAATCAGAGAACTGCTTTCGAAGAATGGCTTTGTGATTAAAAAAGAAAACAAAGAGGACAGCGAAACGGCATTGGTTTTTGCAGAGAGGAAATGATGGGTGAGTCTTGGTTATATTGGTCTGATAATTTAGTTGCTTACCGGATCGCGTGTTTTGGCTTGTTGGCGATTTTGGGAGCTTTGGTAATCTGGCCTGTGGCAATGAATAAAACAGGTCGGCTGGGGGCCGCTTTTTTTGTTCTGTTATTGTGTGCGTTCGTGATTCTGGCGCGGTGGCCGGGGTTGTTTTATCCGCGCGGGTTCAATCCAGATGAGGATCAGTTGGTTGCAGCGGCGCGTGCGTTGGTGTTGGATCCGGTGTTCTTCAGGTCCGCTGAGGCGGGGTCGAGCGGGCCGCTGAATGTTTATCCGCTTTTGACTTCGCTGGCATTTGGAGGATGGCCAACATTGTTTAGTGCGAGGCTGGTCGGATTGGCGATGATTTGTTTGGCTTTGGTAGCGCTGTATTTTGCAGGGAAAGCTGTTTTTTCGGAATCCCTGGCGCGGCTTGGGGCGATGCTGCCAGGGGTGTTTTTCGGCCTAACAAACTTTTGGGATTTCACGCACTACACCAGCGAGCATGTGCCGATGGCATTGTTGGCTGTGGGTTGGGCATTAAGCGCGTGGGCTGTTTTTCGTGAAGGTCTTCCATTCCAGCGGAGGCTTATCATCGCCTGTTTAGCGGCCTGCGTTTATTCTATGGTGCCTTTTGCGAAGTTGCAGGCCTCCATGGCGGCGGTTGGGGCGGCGGCGATTTTGGTTGTGGGTATTTTTGTTCAAGGTGGCTCCTTGCGGGAGAGGTTGGCGGGGGTAGGGATTGTTTGTGCGGTTGGGTTGGTCATCCCTGTAGGGTTGGTGGGCTTTTTTGCAGCTAATGGGGCGCTGGAGTATTTCTGGATAGCTATATCCAAAATGCGTTGGCGTATCAGGGGTCGGGATATCGGGGTGTCTCGTCTATAAAAATGCTGGGTATGATTTTGTTTGCGAAGCCACCACTGCGACCTGATGATTTTTTGTGGTTCTCGCTTGGCTGGGTTATTCTTGTGATTATGGGTGCTCTTGCGCTCGCTGGCGTGAGGCGCAGGTCAGCTCCATGGCGTTCGTGGGCTTTTCTTGCTTATGCATTGGTTTTGATAGGTTTGGCATTTCTTACGGTTACCTCACCGCAGAGGAATTACCCGCATTACCTTCTCTTTTTGCCGGTCGTGATGGGTTTGGTGGTAATGGCGCTTTTTGGTGTGCTTGGCGGGAAGCTTGGATCAACACGCCCGATACCTGGGGCGGTGGCAATGGGAGTGATTTTTCTTGTTGGAGTTGGGCCAATGGTTATAGCCCGTTTTCAATCACCCAATTCCTGGGCTGGGCTGGCGGAAAAGTGGGCCGCCGAAAAGCCCGGAGCTATTGGGAGAAAGGTTCTCGAGGCTTCGGGCGGCGAGGGAAGACTGTGTGTTTGGGGTTATAATCCAACATATTACTCAGAGACAGGGATGGTCCAGGCTACGCGCTTGAGCACTTCCGGGGCCTTGTTTAATGAAAACCCGCTGAAGCCGTTTTTCTGGCGACCTATAGCGATGATTTGCAGCGGAACCGGCCCCTTGTTTTTGTAGACGCTGTTGCTCCAGATCAATTTGTGATGATGACGAAGCGTGAGGAGCATGGTCATGAAAAAATTCCCGAAATTCGAGATTTCGTGGCCGCAAACTATACTCTTTTTGAGGAAATCGATGGCGTTCGGATCTATAAATGGAAAGAGGGGCAGCCTTGATCGATAAGCCGCGCGGTCCATTGATTTCCGTGTGTATCCCCGTTTACAATGGGGCGGCCCATTTGCGGGAGTGTCTTGAGTCTGTGGCCTCACAGAAGGATATCGCTCTGGAGGTTGTCGTGCGCGACGATGGATCAAAGGATGGGTCGCTGGAGCTTATTGAGTCTATGGCCCAGAAGTTTCCGGAAGTGGAATGGAATATTGCTCGGAATGCGACGAACCTCGGCATGGTGGGAAATTGGAATGCGTGCTTGATGGCTGCGAAGGGGGAATTTGTGAAAATGATGGGTCAGGATGACCTGTTGGAAACAAATTGTTTGAAAAAACAGGTGGAGGCTTTGAAGGTCAATCCCACAGCGAATCTATGTGTCTCAGCCGCGAATCTTTACTCGGCCCGCAGTGCTCGGCTTTTTCCCAAGCGTCGCCATTGGAGCGAGGGATGCCATTCTGGAAATGAGATCATTATCGATTGTGCGCGGCGTGCTTATAATCCCCTCGGGGAGCCGGTGACGGGTTTGGCGCGGCGTGAAAGCATGCTCGCGCATGGAGGTTACGATGCCAGTCTGCGGTATTGGGTGGATGTCGATATGTGGTTCCAATTGATCCAAAATGGCGCTTGTGTCATCCTGCGCGAGGCGCTTTGCGGATTTCGCATCCACCGTGGAGCGGCATCCTTCACGCTTCAGGGTGATTCCTATGCAGAGTTTCTGGAAATCGCAAAACGCTATGCTCCGGGCTCGGCCGCTTCCCGGCGCTCGCTTGCCCAGCGCGTTCGGGCTGGTGTTGATTCACTGGCGCGCTTGGCCATATACCGGATTTTTGGATAAATCCGCAGTCTGTGGTCATCACAACCTTAACGCTCGTGTGTTATCGTGTATTGTGATCCCTTGGCCATCGAGACAATCACATTCGAAATTGATGCGTATGAGCGTTTGAAGAGTGCCAAGAGGTTTCCTCGGGAGTCATTTTCTGAGGTGGTTCGGCGGTTGCCGCTGCAATCCGCTGCAATGACGGCCCGAGAATTTTTGGCAATGTCCCGGAGGCGGAGCTTTCAGCTTACCGAGGCGAATTGCCAACTGATCGATGAACTGAATGCATCGGATCTGTCGCCTTCGATTCCATGATTCTTGATTCCGCATTTCTGGTTGATTTTGAGAGGGAGATCCAGCGCAAAGAGCATGGTTCTGCTGGGATGTTTTTGCAATCGAACGGCGATGAGGTGCTTTGTATCACATTCACGATTGCGGGAGAGTTGGCGGCCGGGGAATCCTTGGAAGGCGATCACGAAAAGTGGGAGGCTTTTTTGTCGCCCTTTCGTTTTCTTTCCTACACTCCAGAAGTGGGTTGGCGGTTTGGAATAATTTATCGTCGTCTACGCGCCGCGGGGATGTTGATCGGGGCGAACGATCTCTGGATTGCTGCCACCGCCTTGGCTTACGGGCAGCCGTTGGTCACGCGAAACGCCTCGGATTTTCAGCGGATTGATGGTTTGGAAGTTCATGGATATTGACTATGGAGAGTGTTGAAAAGTTGGATCGGGCTACGGAAGGGAATCAAAAAAAAAGAGCCTCTGCAACTGCTCTCCATCGTTATCCCCGCCCGGGACGAGGAAGGATGCATCGCCAGCACGGTCGAGCATCTGAATTTGGAGCTGAAGCTGCATGGCGTGCCTCATGAAATCGTCGTGGTCGATGACGGCAGCAAGGACCGCACCTGGGCGATTCTTCAGGAGGTGCGCGAGAGGGTTCCCAAACTGGCTCCGGTGCAAAATAAAGACCTGAACGGCTTCGGGCGGGCGATCACCTGTGGCTTGGATGCCGCCAAGGGCGATGCGCTTGTCATCATGATGGCCGATGAATCCGATGATTGCCGCGATGTGGTGCGCTACTGGCACAAGCTGAATGAGGGCTTTGATTGTGTCTTCGGCAGTCGCTTCATGAAAGGGGGAGGCGTAATCGATTATCCATCGGTAAAGCTTTTCGTAAACCGCCTTGCCAATGCTTTCGTGCGAATCCTCTTCAATCACGGCCTCAACGACACGACCAACGCCTTCAAAGCCTACCGCAAAACCGTGATCGATGGCATACGCCCCATTCTCTCGCCGCACTTCAACATCACAGTCGAGCTTCCCCTCAAAGCAATCGTGCGAGGGTTTTCCTTCACCGTCATCCCCATCACCTGGCGCAACCGGCGCACCGGTGAGGCAAAACTCAAGATCAAAGAAATGGGCAGCCGGTATTTGTTCATCTGTCTCTATGTCTGGTTGGAAAAGTATTTCTCGCGTGGGGATTATCGGGTGCGGGAGTGAAATGCTCCCCACGGATTTTTTCTACGACCTCAATAAAACGGCCGCTGTGTGCGGCCGTTTTCTTTTCTCCAAACAAGGAATTTTGTATAAGTCTCGATTAAGTGACGAAACAACCTGCGAGAGATCCGGCCAATCTCCATCGGCTTGCCACGGTCTTGGTGGCGAGGCCTGAGGGACAGTTGGGAAACCGCATTTTTCAGGCGGCGGCATTTCAGGCGGCCGCTTGGGAGGGTGGGTTTTCTCTCATGAATCCGGCATTGGGACCGTATGCGGAGTTTTTTCCCGCGCTGGCGGAGGATTTTTTTTGCCGTCCTGGACGGCGGCTTTCGTTTGGCAAGGGTGGGCGTCTTTTATTTTGTCGGCTGCTTGATGCCCTGACAGCTCAACACCTCCATCCCCTGTGGTCTGGAAGGAGTTTTGCTTTATTGGACATTGTCCAGTCCCACGATGAGGCTGAGCAGGAATTCGATCTCTGTGGTGCGGAATTTTCGAAAATGCTTACCCGGCACCGCTTGATTGTCATGAAGGGCTGGAAATTCCGGGCGCACGCGGCTCTCAAGTCGAGGAGGGAGGATGTGGTTCGTCTCTTCACGCCCCATCAAGAAATACTGGCAGAGGTCGAGCGTTGTGTAGCCCGCGCCAAAGCGGGTAACGACCTTCTCGTAGGCTTGCATGTGCGGCGGGGCGACTATGCAAATTGGCTGGGAGGGCGATTTTATTATGATCTGGATGCCTACGCAGCTTGGATCAGGATGGCGCAGGCGCTCTGGCCTGAGAGGAGGGTGGGCTTTTTGATTTGCTCGAATGAAAATGTGGCACCCCTTCTCACGCAGCCAAGCGTGCAGGCAAGCTCCGGACCCGGTGCGCCAATTACCGACATCTACGCCCTCGCGGCCTGCGATTTTTTGATTGGTCCACCCAGCACATTCACTCTCTGGGCGTCCTACTACGGGGGCGCGCCGCTGCACATGCTCATGGAAAAAGACCAAAAGCTTCATCTCGGGGGCTTCACTCATCACAACCGGTTTTGAAAAATTTCATTCCTATCTTCTGCACTGCTACCAAAGTGTTGAAATGATCAACGCCTCTAATGCTCGAACAAAAAACTACGCTTGGGTTATTCCGCTGGGCTTTGCGCTCTATTGGACGGGCCTGTTGGCATTGAGCCAACTTTCCGGGAAGCCTGTGAGTGAATGGCTTGTGCACTTGGGCATTCCTGCATTGAAGGAGAGTTTCAGTGATGCACGGCTTGTGGGGCTATGGTGCGAGGAGCAGAAAACCGGCCAGGACCCCTATCGACATCCTCCCGTTGATGGCGAAGGACGGGTTCTCCGTATGAACTATCCGCCTCTTTTTTTCGCTTTTGGATTTTTCGGTCTAAGAGTCCAAAACATTCCTGTTTTTGGCATTTTTCTCGGCATAATATTTATTTTGTCTGTGACACTGCTCGCTGGATCTTGCTCTCTGGCGTCAGCCTGTGTGTGGGTGGCTTTGGTCTGTTCTCCTGTATGTATTTTTGTCTGTGAGAGGGGGAATTTTGATATTTTGGTTTTTGCTCTTTTAGCTGCGGCGGTTGCTATGCGTTTCCGTGAATTTCTGGCTGGAGCGTTGGTTGTTCTTGCTGCTGCTTTGAAATTGTTTCCCGTGGTTGGATTGGCGGCTCTTTTTCTGCGAAGCCGGAGAGGAATCTGGTCCGCATTTTGCGGAGTGGTTTGTTTTGGGGGGTATCTAATTTTTATTTTTGAGTGGCTCCCGTTTATTTTCGGCTCGCTTTCAAGTAATGTTTCCTGTGCGTTTGGGGCAAGTGTGCTGCCGAATCAGCTCGGCAGACCGGAATGGGCGGTATTTTTTAAATTCGGTATGCTCATCGCCGGGGGCATCGCCTGTCTCTTCGGTTTTTCCTTGGCTAAGTCGCACCTTGAATCATGCCAAGAAAGGTCTTCATTTGCTGCAGGAATTGGACTGCCCATATTTGGCGCTCTTGTCTTAAATGGAGTTCAGTTTGATTATAAATTGATTTTTCTCCTCTTTGCAGTGCCTGCGGCCATAGAGGTTGTGAATAGCTCCAACGACGCATTTCGCACGGTGGTTCGCATATGGGGTGCTGCATTTTTTATCTACGCCTATTGGATGTTTTTTTCCGGCGAGGCGTGTCTGCGCAATTTTTTGCTCAAGCAGTTCGCGGGTTGGGCGCTTTATTTGCTATCCTGTTGTTTCTTTGGATTGATTTTGAAACCTGCAATCGCACGCAATCGCACGCAATATCGTTCGGTTTCTTAAAGTAATCGTGTATTGCTTGAAGCCCATTTGAAAACTCTGCTTGTCATTCCGCATTACAATGACACCGAGCGCCTGGAGTCATTTCTGGAAGCTCTCCGACGCGGTCTGCCGACCAGGTTTTCCATCCTCGTCTCGGATGACGGATCGTCTCCGTATGAGCGCGAGCGCTTGGCTGAGTTGATTGACGCCGTGCAGCAGAAACAATCGGTCGGCGCGCCTGTTTTTTTGGATCCGCTCTTCACTCTTCGCAATACCGGAAAAGGTGGCGCCATTCTGCGGGGATGGGATCATGCCGGGGATGCGGACCTCCTCGCCTTTGCCGATGCCGACGGCGCCGTGAATGCCTCGGAAATCCTGCGGGCGGAGAATTTTTTTCGCTCTTCCGAGGCCGCAGATACTGACGCTCTCTTCGCCAGTCGGGTCAAAATGCTCGGACGCACCGTGGAGCGCTCGCTCAAGCGGCACCTCTCCGGCCGTGTCTTCGCCACCCTTGTCTCCATCGTTGGCCGCGTGCCCGCTTACGATACCCAGTGCGGACTGAAAATCCTCCGCCGATCCGCCTTCGAAAAAATTCGCCCCCACCAGCAAACCATCGGCTTCGCCTTCGATGTCGAGCTTTGCCTCCTGCTTCGCAAATTCGACTGCCGCATCATCGAGTTTCCTGTGGACTGGTCCGACATTCCGGGCAGCAAGGTCAGCCTCCTCCGCGACTCCACCCGCATGGCCCGCGAAGTCTTCAAAATCCGCCACCGCTTGGATCGATTAAATCCGACTGCAGAAAAATTAACCACCGAGGACGCAGAGAGCACAGAGGTTTAATGAATCTCGGCAGATCTTTGTGCTCGTGGCACAGGTTTCGGAAAACATTCCTTAAAATTTGCTCAGATTATCATTAAAACTAATTTGTTAGGATCAGCTCCTAATTTTGGTAGATCAATCTCCTGAATTTCATGGCACTGCCCGCCGTCCCGCTTTTCACCATCATCACCCCCACGCTCAACGCTTCGGCGACGCTCGAGGACGCCGTCTGCAGCGCGATGCGGCAGGAGATCGAGCATGAGCATCTCATCATAGATGGCTGCTCATCCGACCGAACGCTCGAGATCGCGCACTCGTTTCCGCACCTCACCGTCCATAGCGGACGCGACCGCGGGCTTTACGACGCCATGAATCGCGGCGCCTTTTTCGCCCGGGGCGAATGGCTCATCTTTCTGCAAGCCGACGACTGGCTGCCCGAAGGCGCGCTCGCAGCCTTCCGTGCCGCCATGGAAAAAAATCCCGCGGCCGAGATTCTCACCGGTTCCGCTGAAGCCGTGCGGCAGATCGGCGAGAACCTCTGGGACCAACAATGGCAGCGCACCTCGGATGTCGACAAGGCGCTCACCGTGGAAAATATCGCCCTCGGCGAACCCATGCTTAATGCCCGCGCCATCCGCAAGAGCCTTTTCAAAAAAGTCGGCCCCTTCGACCTCGCCTACTCCCTCGCCTCGGATCGCGACTTCCTCCTCAAGCTCACCGCCCTCCAACCACAAGCGGCGACATTCGATGCCCCCACCTACCGCTACCGCTGGCACGAAGGCTCTCGCACGATGAACGCCGGCAATTCGCTAAGTCGTCGTTTGACTGCGGAAAACATAGCGATTGCTCGCAAGCACCTCGTCCACGGGATCTGGGATTCCTGCGCGAGCCAGGCCCTTCGGCGATGGCATTCGACACAATCCATTCAAGCGGTGATGTGCGCGATGGAAGCCTTCGATCCGGTAGGATTTCTCAAGCCTATTCCCGGTGCCATCGCGCGCAATCCGGCCTGGCCCGTGGAATTCTCCATTGAGTTTGCAAGCAGTTTTGCGGGTTGGGTGGGACGGGGCTTTCGCACGAGGACACAGGCGTCTCTATAAAAAAAGCACGCATTCACACCCCAACCGATTCCCAAAATGGATAAACACCCCGCGCACGCCTCGCCAAACAGCAACCCTTCTTCGTTTTCTCAATAGCCCTCAGAGCGTTCTTGATTCGACCAAGCATACGGGTTGCCTTATGATTCAATCCCGGTGTTTACAAGGCGAATTAGGCCTGGTGCACGTTCCAAAAAGCCCATGAGCAAACTCTCCTTGATCATTCCTGTTTTCAATCGGGCGCATTGCATACGGAGAGCTCTGGCATCCGCACTCGATCAGGGCTGCGGGAATTTCGAGTTGGTGTTGGGAGATGATGCATCGACTGATGGCACATGGGAAATTGTCAAACGGGATTTTCCTGCGGCACGCTTGGCTCGGTTGGAGGTCAATTCCGGAGCGGCGGCCGCCCGGAATGCCGCGCTCAGAATGGCTACCGGGCACTTTATCGCTTTTTTGGATTCGGATGACGAGTGGTTGCCGGGAAAATTGGCGCGGCAGCTGAGCTATTTGGAGAGCCATCCCGATGTAGCGGTTTGTGCCACATCGCATATTTATCAATTGCGCGATGGCAAGAGGCATCAGGTGATTGTCGAAAATCCACCGGACTGGAGCGTGCGGCTGCAATCGATGCAGCCGTTTCACGGAGCCAGCACTCCCGTGATCAGGAGGAGCGTGCTTGAGACGGTCGGCCCGCAAGACGAGTCGCTGCGCGTGCTGGAGGATTGGGATTGGATGCTTCGTATTTCGCAGAGGCATCGATTGCATGTTCTGCCCGAACCTCTGGCATTGATTCATGAGAATTCTCCGTCGAACGCGGACTTTACCCGTGCGTCTACCGAGCGCTTTCTCGCCAAGCATGACGCCGCTTTTTTATCCGTGGGTGAGGCGCATAGGCGGCGTGTCATTTCCCAACACTGGGAAAATGCGGCGCGGTGTTTTTTTAGGCATTCAAGAAACAGCGAGGGCATGCGGTGTCTCTGGACATCGCTCCAATCCACGCCGCTTCGCAATCCCGCGTTGGTATTAGCTTTCCCGGTGGCGGCGATGGATGGTCTCTTGCACACCAGATTTCTGCGCAGGCTGCTGGCCGCGCGCAGCGGGTATTCAATTTTGTGAAAATCGTGTCGCTACCGCCCAACGGATGTGGAAATTTTCTGACATGCCTTACGACCCAAGATCGGCGAATGCGGCCCGTTTGAAGATGTTCCACTTGATCGCTGAGAAAATCCAGAGGGACCCGAGGTGCTTGCAAACCGGACTCGACAATATCGCCCGGTGGATCGCGAATGGATCGACACAGCAAGACAAGTTGCGCGCGTGGGAGCGGATGATTCTCGCAGCTCAAGAATCCGCGGAGGGAATGGAGGCGCTCCAGAATGCGCTGCGCGAAGACAGCGAACGCGCGGAGTTTTTCCGGAACTTCGCGCCATTTGCGGGGGTGCTGACAAACACGGAGCGAAGGCCACTCATTCTGGAATGCTCGTTCAGTCACTAGAGCATTTGGCCCAGTCGGCGCTGGCTTTGGCTCAGAGCCGGAAAATTTTTGTTTTGGGCTCCTCGTCGATCCTTGCGAGTTTTCCTGAACTGGGCGAGGCGGGCCTGCTTGACAACACCTTTGATGCCGACTTTCTGCTGGAACCGGTCACTAAAGGTATCGCCGATCTTTTGATGGAGGCCATCGGGGAGGGAAGCCTGTTTGAAAAAGAGAAGGGTTATCACGCCGACATTCTGCACCCATCGATTGTTGAAACGCTACCGCCAGGCTGGAAAGAGCGGTTGGTGGAAGTCAAAGGTTTCGACAATGTGTTTGCCCTGGAGCCCCTGGATTTGGCTGTGGTGAAGATTGTCGTGGGGCGGGAGAAGGATCTGGCCTTGGTTCGCGGGTTGTTAGCGCTTGGGAAAATCTCCGCCGAGGATTTGAGAAAGCGCTGGAGTTCCATGCCGCTGGGTGAGCTGGAAATGTTCCGGAGCGGGCGGAATTTGGCGTTGGTTTTGGAGGAGAGCCGATGAAAATTCTCTTCCTCTCCAGCTACGCGCATTTGGTCTTGGAGCGCAGCACTTCGAGGGTTTCGGGCGGGGCGGAGTTGCAGGTGGCCTTGCTGGCGCGGGAGTTGGCGGCGAGGGGGCTGGATGTCGTGATTGTCGGCGGTGATACTGGCCAGCGTGATGGGGCGGTGCTGGATGGCGTAAAAATCAGGGCCGGGGGGCAATTTCACAGCGGCAATCCGGCGGCCATGTTGGCTGCGATACCGCGCATTCTTTCAGTAATCCGCGAGGAGAGGCCGGATTGGGTTTTTCTACTGGGGTGGACAGCTTGGATGGCTTTCATCGTAGCCATGCGCGGAGTGTTGGGTTATCGGGCGGGTTTTATTTGTGGCTTGGACAGCGAGCTGACCGGCGACTTCCGGCGGGAGAATCCGCTGCGCGGCGGGCTGTTCGAGTGGGGCGTGGCACATTGTGATTTGCGCTACGCGATGACCGAGCATCAGCAGGCGCTTTTTGCCAAGCGAGGCTGGAGTTGCTGGATGTATCGAAATCTCATCCTGCCGAGAGCCTTTGAGGATGCGGGCGCCAAGGAGGTCGATTTTTTGTGGGTCTCGCGCTGCCAGCCAGTCAAGCGACCGCATCTTTTTCTTGATCTGGTGGAGGCGCTGCCAGGCAGTTCCTTTGAAATGGTCTGCCCCCGCGAGAATGTGGGGCTCTGGGTGGGCGTCGCAAAGCGGGCGCAGACCCTTCCCAACTTGCGTTTCATCGAAAAAGTCCCCTACCACGAAATCCAGAGCCACTACGATGCGGCTCGGGTTTTTGTGAACACCTCGGAGTGGGAGGGGTGGCCGAACAGTTTTATCCAGGCCGGGCTGGGGCGGACGGCTCTGCTGTCGCTGGCGGTGAATCCGGATGGCATTTTCGAGAGGTTCAGATTGGGGCGTTTTGCAGCGGGCGATTTTGAGCAGCTCAAGGCCGATGCGCGCAGCATGATGAGCGATCCGGCGGCTTTGGACATCATGCAAGTCGGCTGCGCGCGCTTTGTCGCCGAGATGCACGACAACACGAAAGAAACAGAGGCTTTTTTGGCAGGCCTCGGCAGACCTCGCGAGGAATCGGTTATTTTTTGAGTTCGATGGTTTTTCCGCCGGTGCGGCCGGAAATGCGTTTGAGTTCAGCCAGATCCTCGGGTCGTGGTTGGAAGGCAATGAAATTGACTATACATTTCTGCCCCTCTTGTAACGGCCCATCGATGATTTTTTTGATTTCGCTCCACGGGATGTTGTCGATGTTGCCTCCGGGCTTCCATTGGAAACTCCCGTCGGAAATAACATACAAGACGTCGGGTTTCATCGCGGCTGCCAGCTCGAGAACCCCGGCAAATCCGCGGGGATTCGCGGTCACTTTCGACGACACCCCCATGGTGCCGGCGGTGACCCACTCCGATTTCACCCACTCACTGGCGGCGGCGCGATTCGGGTCGGTGGCGGGAAGCAGTTCCTTGTTGAAGGGTTTGTAGTTTTGGGTGAACTGGACCATTCCGAACCTTGACGTAATCGGGAGCTTGGCGATGAGGGCGAGCGTCTCCTCTTGGATTTTTTCAAGCTGTATGCCGGCCCCGCTGGCCTTGTTGACAACGCTAGTGGATACGTCGAAGACCAGCAGGATGCGCTTGCCGGTAGAGCGGACGCCTAGAAAGCTCATGCCCGAACCGCCGAACCCGCCAGCACCCGCAGCGCCGGTTCCCGAGCCGGTTCCGCTTCCCTCCCCCATGCCGAGGGAGTTGATATTTTCGTTGATGAGTTGGGAGGGATCGAGGGGGGGCGGCTGTTCAATGGCCATCTTGGGAAGATCCGGCAGGGAGAAGGCCGTCGGGCGGGTGCTTTGCATGCGGTCGGAGAATGTGGGTTTTGGCGCCGCAGCGTCAAAGGCCGCCATATTCATCCTCTGCTCGCGTTTTTTGGCGGGCAGCCGGATGTCCCGCGTGGCCTGGAAAACGGCTGGCGGCGTTGTGAAATAGCGGGCGACAACGACAATACCCGCAATGAGCCCTGCTGCGATGTGCACCCCGAGACTGAGGAGCAGGATCGTGATCACGAGCTTTTTGATGCCTGACTTCCTCGGTGTGGTTCCAGCGGTGGATGCAGGGTGGTCGTTCATTCCTGATCCTCCACGGCACCGGCGAAGGTGACACCGCCTATCCCCGCCTGCGCGCACGCATTGAGGACATCGACCACTCGCTGATGCATGGCATTGTCGGCGACATCGATCGTCACCATGGGCTCGGTTTTATTGGCCTGACAGGATTCCTTGAAGCGGGTCAACGTGGCGAGAAGTGCGGGGAGGTCTTTGCTCTGCGGCTGGTCCAGAGGGAGCTCGTTCAGGACGACCTGGCCGTTGTCCTGAATGGCTATGCGCTGCTCATCGGGAATTTCGAGCGCCTGGTCCTGCGAGACGGTGCCGGGGAGTGTCATCGACATATCGGCCTCCGGCTTCACCGGCTTGGACGTCAAGATGTAGAAAAACAGCAGGAGGAAGCAGACATCGATCATGGGAGCGATCTGCAACTCGATCTGAGGATGTTCAACGCGTCTCATTTTTGAACGACCCCGAAAATGACATCAACAGCCCCGGCTTCGCTGGCAATAGCCATGACCTCCTTGATTTTTTTCCCCGGCGTGCCGGCATCGGCGCGGACATAGAGTTTGAGGGGGGGATTGATTTTGAAGCGCTCTTTGAGGTGAGCGGTGAGTTCCTTGGTGGTCACGGGGCGGCTGCCAGCAAAGAGCTGGCCCTTGTCGTCGATGTTGATCAAATCGCGGTCCCCCTCGTCGGAGGGAATTTTCCCGGATGCAGCCTTCGGCACTTTGATATCGAGGAGCTTCTCCCCCTTTGTGATTTTTCCTGCGAGCATGAAGAAGAAAAGCAACAACAACGTGAGATCGATCATTGGAGCGATCTGAAGACCGATCTCCTCGTGCTCTACCCTGCGAATGCGTCTGCGTGCCGACATGGCCTGGTGAATCGGGGTTACTGCTGGCCGCCTTGAGGCGTCGTGGAGTGGGCCTCGCCGGTGAAGAGGTCGAGCATGTGGGAAAGGGTCTTGTGGAGATCGGCCATGTTGGAGGTAATCAGTCCGCGGAAGAAGAAGTAAAGAAACATGGACGGGATCGCGAGGAGCAGCCCTCCCGCCGTGGCGATGAGCGCCTCGCCAATTCCCTTGGCGAGATCTGTCGCCTCGGCCTTGCCAGCTGTGAGCGCGCTGAAACTCGTAATCATTCCGGCTGTCGTGCCCAGAAGCCCGATCATGGGGGCGAGAACGGCAAAGGTGTTCATGTAGTTCACGATCACCATCATTTTGGTCTCGTTCCGGAAACACTCGTCGCTGATGTGGTTTTCCATGGAGCCCTTGTTATACATATCGCGCTCGAAGTTTGCCTTTGTGAGGGAGCCGGCCAGAATATCCGTCATGAGACAGGGCGAGGCATTGCAGAGGCTGTAGGCCCCCTGCAGGTCTCGCTGTGCCATGAAAACATTGAGCTGGGAGACGAGGGCTGGCGGCATGAGTTTGTTTTTGCGAAACATGAAGGCGCAGTAGCCGCCCACCGAACTCACGGCAACGGAACAGAGGGCTATGATATGCATGATCGGACCGCCCTCGCGGTAGAGGTCCATCAGGCTTTTATCGCTGGCGACGCCCATGGCGTGTGCCGAATGGGGTGTGGCCAAAACGGCTACGCCAATGGCCGATGCAAGCATGATCCAGGGGGCGTTGCGGAATCGGCGGTGGCCGGGGCTGGTCGAGTTGTTACTTTTTTTCATGTTTTTTACGTTTGGTTTTGGGTTCTTTGCGGGTCGCAGGGGATTCTGCGGGCGTCGGGGCGGGTGTGGGGGGCACTGAGTTCCCATTTTCCACGATTTCTTTGCGGGCTTGGGCCTCGAAGTTCACTGCGAGTTGCTCCGGACTGAGAGCGTTGAGATAGGTGGATGCAAGGTTCGCCTCGGGGGTTTCCGGATACAGAGTAACGATATCGCGGCAGGTTTCCATGGCGAGATCCGCGTGGGATTTCGCCGCGTCCGGCAGACCCGCCTGCCTTTCGTTCTCCGCGGAGAGCTTGTAGATTTCCACGGCGCCCCACAGGCCGCGGGCGGCCTTCGACCCCTCGGAGCCGAAGAAAAGCGCGGGTTGAAGATAGAGCTCCAGAACGCGGTTTTGGAGCCGGTGTCGTTCGTCGATGACGTTCGGGTCGATGTTCCAGCGGGGGTTTTCCTTGAGAAAGGACTCGAGCTGCTTGGCCGAGGCCTGGGCCATGAGATAATTCGCTTCGATGAGGATTTCCGGATCTTCCGAATCAGCCGCGAGGGCTTTGGCTTCATCCATCGCTCGGGCGGCCTGGCCCGTAGCCATCATCGCGCGGAGGCGACCTTCTCGGGCGCGGAACTTGTCTGCATCCTGCCAAGCCTTTTCTTCGACCAGTGTAAATAATTCCAGGGCACGCTCTCCGTTGTGCGGCTCCTTCGTGGCGAGGAGGGCATGGCCCAATGCACAGGCCACCGCCGCTGAGGGCGACCGGGGCGTGGACAGCCACGGGCTGAATTTTTGCCATGAGGCTTCGAGCGCGGGAATGTCTTGGACCCCTGCGGAACGCACGGCGGCATCGCGATCGGGAGCTGGGGAGAAATCAATAGCCTGGACGTCCCCGCGTGGAATGGCGATGGAGGGAGCGACCTGACCAGCTGGGGCTGGTTGTCCCGGAATCTCGACTTCCAAACGGATGAACTTCTCGTCGGCCTGAAGAATTTTGCCCGGGCGGCATTGCCCGTTTTTCAATTCGAGCACATCCGCCGGAAGGCGGTTGCAGAGGGAGAGGACGACGAGGAGGAGAAGCCGGGCTTTCATCCGTTATTCCCGGGGGCTCCGGGCGTGATTGATTTCTCCGTGTCCGCCGCAGGCAGTGGGCCACCGAGGGCTTGAAGGCGGGATTTGATTGCTGCGGCCTCGGGGAGGTCTGCGAGATCGGGATTGGAGAGGAACTCGCTGTAGGTGCGCCGCGCGCTGGCCGTGTCTTGGATTTTTTCGAACGCGTTGCCGCTGTGTTGGTAGGCGATCGAGACCCAGGACTTCCAGCGGCCGTGCATCACATAGACACGCTGGTAATAAGGAATCGCGAGCTTGGGATTGTTCTCCGCCATGTGCAGGTCGCCGATGAGGCAAAGTGCTTCCGCCTTGCGCTCGCCGGGTGTGTTCTCCTGCTTCAAGACCTTCTCGAGGACATCCCGTGCATCTTGGAAGCGCCCCCGCTTTTGCAGCAGCCTGGCCTTGGAAATCATCGTGGGGGCGAAGAGGGTCGTGCCGAGATTTTCGCGTTCGAAGCGGTCGAACCAGTCGAGAGCCGCTTTTTCATTTCCCTTTTTCATTTCCACCTCACCGAGGGCCGCGAGGATGCGGTCTTTTTGGAGAGCGCGAGGGTTCCATCGCAAGGCGTCGCGCAGCATTTCCTCACCCTCCTGGTCGCGGCCGGCTGCCAAGAGGGCATTTGCAAAATCGACGAGGAGCGAGGGATTCGCCTCGCGCACATCGGCCAGTTGAGAGGCCTCGACGAGGAGCGACTGGGAGGCGACAGGGTCGGATTTTTTGAGCGCCTGCGCCCGAGCGTGAAGCAGCCGCATGCGCAGGGTGTTTTTTTTCTGGTTGGCTGGATCCGATGCCATGTCGCCAAGGAGTGCAACATACTGGGCTGACTCCGCAGGGCCTTTGTAAAGGCGTGCAAGGGACGGAAAGAGGTCGTCCACCGACCGGATCTCCGGGGAGTCGCCCATATCTCGGATGGCTTGCCAGTAGATTTCGCGCGCCTTTGCAGGATCCTCCATCTTGCGGTAATACCATCCCAGGTTCGCGATAGCCTCGGCGACCCTCGGAGACCGGGGATGCTGTTTGGCGAAGTCCTGCATAAGATCCCGGTATTTGTCGTATTCCTCGAGGAGCTTGAGGGCTTCTGCTGTTCGAAAGACGCCCTCTTCGTAAGGTTTCGTATCGCTGGAAGGGATCTTTTGGAATGTCTCGATGCCGCGTGGCACGAAGCCCTCGTTCATCAGGGCGTTGCCAAGGAGAATGAGGGCCTCGCTGTTATCCTCCTCACCGGGAAACTTCGAAAGATAGTCATCCAATTCGTCGATCGCAGTTCCGTAATGCTCGAGTTGTTGCGAGCAGTAGGCCTTTCGAAAAACCGCCGCCCCGCGGTGCTGAGCCTTCGGATGGGCTTGGAGGTAATCATCCATCGCAGCGCGGCATTTCTCGTATTGCTTGGCAAAGGAGTAGCTCATGCCGAGCCAATAGGCGCCGCTGTCCGCGAGTTCGTGGCGGGGATAGCGCGACAGGAAGTCCTGGAATGCGGCGATGGACTCCTCGTTTTTCTCGGCCTGCAAAAGAGAGAAGGCTTTCAGAAAAAGTGCGCGGGGCGTGGACTCCGAGTTTGGAAAACGTTCTGCGATTTCGGCGAAGGCGGTCGCCGCCTCATCATACCGGAGGCTTGCTTGAAGGGCCTCGGCCTTCATCAGGAGAACCTGGGTGAGGAGCGAAGACGAGGGAAATGTCGTCTCGAATTCTTTCGCGGCATCAATGGTCTGTGGCCAATCCTCGATCGTGCTCCAGCAGCGCACCATGTTGATCGCCGCTTGCTCGGTCAGCTTGTCGGGAGGAAGATCTTTAAGGATCCCT
Organism: bacterium; assembly: GCA_037147075.1. Lineage (GTDB taxonomy): Bacteria > Verrucomicrobiota > Verrucomicrobiia > Chthoniobacterales > Terrimicrobiaceae > UBA967. The sequence continues at coordinate 7,923 of JBAWVX010000010.1, read as the reverse complement.
TGCATGATCAGCGCGGCTTCCCGGTAGCGTTTCATGTGGAGATAGGCCGTGGCTGTGCGGAGGTGAAGCGCCGCGTCAAAGCTCTCCATTTTCTGAAAGTTCTCCACCTCCTTTTGCACCTCACCGACCAAGCGGGAATACAAGATTTTTTGGAAGGAATCGTCGGCGGCGCGCGCCGAGGCGAGGCGGCTCTGCAAATCCTCCAGCCGCTTGGCTTGGTGCTTAAGCAAGCGATCGCGAGACCACACCCGCTGAAAGCAGGCGATCGCCTTGCGAAACTCCCCCTTCTCCAACCAAAGGGAGCCGAGTTGCAGGGTCAGGGTCTGAAAGGAGACAAGTTGCGGGATGTCCTGCATACGAGGAAACTCTTCGCCAACCACGGCCATGGCCGCATCGTTGTCACCGAATTGCAGCAGGGCGTGCAACTGGTAGATCACCGCGCGACCTCGGGTCTCTGGCGGCAGAGAAGGCTTCAGGGCGCCAAAGTAGTCGGCCGCCTCACGGAATTTTTCCTCCAAAATCCACGATGTGCCCACCAGCATACGAGCTTCGGGAATGCGGGCGGCGGCAGGGAGGCTGCGAATCTGGAGGGGGTTTTTCTCGGAGCCTGGCGGAAACAGGGAAATAAACTTCTCCAGAGCCGCTCGGGCAGCGCGATAATCCTCGTGTTGAATGTTTGCAACGCCCAACCAAAAAGTGAGGTCTTGAACTTGCGGCGAAGGAAGCTGGGGGGTCGCTCCCAAGGCTTCGGAGATTGCGGAAACAGCCTCGTCAAACCGGTTTTGCTGCACCAGGCAGATGGCAACCGGATAGAGCGAACTGTGCATGGCTTTCGCTGCGTCAGGCGATGATCCAAATCCGGATTTGAACTTCAAATAAGCATCCAGCGCGTCTTTATAGTTTTTCTGAATGAACAGCGCGCGGGCCTTATCAAACAACTCGTTAGCTGTCAATTCGGCATTCGTGTTGGATGTGTCTTGCCCTCGGGCTATCGGCCACCAAGCCAACAGAACCGCGCAAAAAACAGCGACGGAAATCCTTACTTTTTGTGACGCGTTAAGGGGCCCCATTTGTGCTTGAGCCAGAATAAAAAACCGGGTTCTCCGGGAAAAAGTCTCGCTATGTGACGATTTCGTTGCATTCGCAGAGGCAAATGGAGCGTCCACCCCATGGCGCAATCCGCAGAATGCGGCCAGCCTGATGTTGTGAAGACACTCATCCTGCTCCTTCTCGCCGTCACAGCGGCCATGGTTTTGTCCTATATCTTTTCGCGGCCGCAGAACACATGCTCAAATGAAACTCACGCGTGAAATCGCACTCTGCACGGCTGCTTGCCTGCTCTTTGCCTGTTCAACGAGTGAGAATGCGCTTGTCCAGCTTCCAAACAACGGTATGGCCGCGCCGCTCCCGGACGGCTTTTCCGGTAACGCCTATTTTTGTAACGGAGCCTACTACACGGGTGGACACTACGAATCCGGACGTTTCCATGACATGGGCCGCACTTTTGCAAACCGCTATTTGTTCAATGGAAGTTATCTCTATGGCGGAAACCTTGTGTATCTCCGATCAGTTAGCAATGCATCGGAGAGGTATCATTACAACCTGCATCGTCACTATGAACCATTCCACCGCCCGCACCACCACGCCGGTTGGTGAACTGCGGGTGCGCCCAGAAAAAGCCAATCAGCTCTTGCTTTTGGTCTGCTTCGGCTGGCTCTGATGAACCCAATCCAACAACCCACCGACCGTGCAGTGGCCTTCCAAAGGGTGGCGCAAGCGTGATTGTCTTCTGATCCGATAAGAATTGCGGCGCCCGAGTTTTTCCCGTTCAAGAACCCCCACAGCCTCCAGATCTGCAAGAATCCTTTGAACGGCCCGCTCGGTGATGCCGATGGCGGTGGCCAGATCGCGAACCCTCCATTCTGCATGGGAATGCAATGCGACGAGCACATGGGTGTGGTTTGTGAGGTAGGTGAAGCCCGGTTCGTCCTCTCTCGCAGCCGGTGCGGATATTTTTTTTGGATTTTTCATAAATAGGGGTTGACACAAAAATTATGACATATAATACATGACAATGTTTTCCTGTTTTATATATCAGGAATACTATAACATATAAACGACACCAACAAACCACGAAAATACCATGGACATCCTGAATTCCCTTGTGCTGAGCCTCCTTTCCCCGATGGTGCTCGCTTTCATTCTCGGCATCGTAGCCAGCCTGATCCGGAGCGATTTGAAGATTCCACCGGAAATCTACGCGGCGATGACGATCTATCTTCTGTTTGCGATCGGCTTGAAAGGCGGGGCAAAACTGGATGGGGTGGCTTTCGCGGATTTCTGGAAGCCGCTCCTTGCGGCCTTGGGCTTGAGCCTGGCGATTCCGGTGTGGAGCTATTTCCTGTTGAGAAAGTGCGGGAATTTCGACGGCGTGAACGCAGCCGCGCTGGCGGCCCACTATGGATCCGTTTCCGCCGTTACTTTCGGGGAGGCGCTGGCATTCCTCCAGATTCTCAAACTGTCTCCGGAACCCTATGTCGCCGCCTTGTTGGCGGTGATGGAGGTCCCGGCCATCATCGTCGCGATTTTTCTCGCGGGCAAGGCGACCATCAAAGCCGGCGGCGGAAGCATCCGCCAGGTCCTGCGGGAGCTGGTGACCAGCAAGTCCATTGTTCTGCTGATAGGCGGCATGGTAATCGGCCTGCTGGCGGGCAAGAAAGGAGCGGAGCAGGTGGCGCCTTTTTTCGAAGCGCCCTTTCGTGGCGTTCTCACCCTGTTCCTGCTCGAGGTCGGCCTGGTGACCGGGCGGCGGCTCGGGGATTTGAAGCAGGCCGGCTGGCGGTTGATCGTCTTCGCCACCTTGATGCCTTTGCTACACGGCGTGCTGGGCGTATGGCTTGGCGCCCTGTGCGGCATGAGCGTGGGCGGCGCCACGATTCTGGGAACCTTGGCCGCCAGCGCGAGTTACATCGCCGCGCCGGCTGCGGTGCGGGTGGCGTTGCCGGCAGCGAGTCCAGCGATTTATCTCACCTCCTCACTCGCCCTCACCTTTCCGTTCAACGTGATTATCGGCATTCCAGCCTACTACACTTTCGCCCGCTGGCTCGTTCCGGCCTGAGGAGGCAAACAGAAAAGGAACACTGAACAACAAACATGAAAACAACACACCTCGCAGTCTGTGTGGCGCTTATAGCCACCTCGCAACTCCAAGCCCAAACCGCAGCGGCGGATGGAATCAATCAACGCCCGGCAACTCCCGACGAGGCGTTTGGCCGGCTCAAGGCAGGCAATGAGCGCTTTGTCTCGGGCGTGGGCGTGCAGCGCGACTTGTTGGCGGAGGCCAAAGCGACGAGCAGTGGCCAGAAACCTTTCGCGGCCATCGTCAGTTGCATCGACTCCCGCACCTCATCGGAACTCGTTTTCGATCAGGGTCTCGGGGATGTCTTTAATGCCCGGTTGGCTGGAAATGTCGTTGACGATGATGTGCTCGGTAGCTTGGAATTCGCCACAAAAGTTGCCGGAGCGAAACTCATTGCGGTCGTGGGCCATTCCTCCTGCGGCGCGGTGGTAGGAGCTATCGACGACGTGAAGTTGGGACACCTCACGGGCTTGCTCGAAAGAATCAGACCCGCTGTGCAAAGCTCAGCCACAAAAGACAAGGACAATTGCACATCGAAAAATCCCGGCTTTGTCTCGGAGGTGATCGAGCGGAATGTGCGGCTTCAAATGAATCAGCTCACGGACAGAAGCCCTATTCTTCGGGGGCTTGTCGAAAACGGATCACTCAAGATCGTCGGTGGCGTGCACGACCTCCAAACTGGCAAGGTGCGCTTCCTCCCAGATGCGAATTAAGAACCCCTCAAGTCCATGCACGCCTGACCGGGCTGCGTCGTTTGCCTTGCTGACCAAGCACGGAAAAGAGGTTCATCCGCAAAAAGTGTGTTTAGCACGGTGAAGGGACAGGAGGCGGAGGGATAAGAAATGAAAGTCCCGGAGACCATAATGGACTCGTTGCATGGCACCGATTTTGTTGTTGATGCCTTCGAGTTTGCCGTTGGAGATAGGGTGTTTGGCGGAGTTAAGGATGGCAGAGCGAAAAGCCAACAGCGTCTTGGCGAAGGTTGCCAGCAAGGCGATGCCAGTCTCCATGGCTCGTTTGATCCAGTCGTCAAGAAACAGTGCCTGTCAGAAAGTTTGTGTTTGGGTCAAAAACTGAAAGGACAGGAAAATGACCAAAACAATGGAAACAAAAAAGAGAAGTGCGGACGAGATGATCGACATGATGCTGGAGGAGTATGGGACGAGCCGAGAGGCGGTCTTGGGAGATAAAGGTATCTGGGGAATGCTCAAGAAGCGACTGGTGGAGCGGGCGTTGGCTGGGGAGTTGACGCATCATTTGGGCTACCGAGCCGTGGAGAAGCCTGAGGGGAAAGATCAGTGCAGGGGTTGCGCGATTTAGAGCGGGAGCCCAGGCGCCGATTTCACTTCTATCGCCGGATTCGGGTTTATTACCAAATCCCGGTGTTCCTCCAGAGTTTCAAAGTGCTTATCTTTCGCCAATGTTTTCACTCCATGGCTAAATGCACATGAAGCAATCATTAAGTCGCTTGAGGGAACCGGTGTTCCCTTGGCCCGACAGATGCGGGCAAGGCGAAATGAACACTCCCAAACTTCTTCAGACATCGGCAAGCACCGCAAAACCGCGCTCAAATCCGTCAAGTCGTCTTGATCCTTTTTTGAACCAGCTCCCATCCACAACTCCGCGATAACCACAGGACATAGAACCGCCGCCCCATCCAAAAGTAAACTACGGACTTTTTCCTTCATTTCCTCTTCCCCATCACGGCGGAGGTATTGAATCCAACTCGATGTATCGACCAGCGTCATTCCGGTTTCTCCTGAAGGCGAAGGGTTTCTAAATCTACAGCTGTCATGAATGTTTCGGAATTCCCCAATCTCATGGCCATCTCGCGCATTCGGCCACGCTTCGAGAAATCATCCAAGGCAGCCAGCACCGCAGCGCGTTTCGTCTTCGCTCCAGCCAACCTCATTGCCTCATTCAGCAAAGCACTTGGAATATCTAAAGTCGTTTTCATATGGAAATAATCATACGATTTGAAATACAGATCAACCTCATTTTGACTTACTCGCCAAAGCCGCTACGCCGCTCCTCAAATTCCATGAATGTCAAAAATTAATTCCTGACCCCTGTGAGTGACCCTGTGAAGGGGGCAGCGATTGTCGGAATCTCCCGGGAAATTGCCCTTATCGCCCTTGGGCATTCCATTGTTGAAATGCCTGCAGCTCCCCTTGTGTTTTTGCCAAATCGTAAAATTCCAATAGATCCCGGCCGTTCATTTTATCGTAGTTCATGGTGTTTTGAACCTGAGCCGATTCTTTTTTCAAGTCGGCCAGGCGTTGGCCGGCGGTCAGCCCCGTGGCGAGGTTCGCGGCGGGAGGGAGGCTTTCCAGCAAAGCCATTTCAATATCAAACCCGACGAGATTTTCATTCCCATAGGAGGCCTCTTGCTGGATGCGTTGGTTCAGAGTGCCTGCAGCCTGCGCCAACTGGATGGCGGCAGCCGTGTCGCCATTTCCCAGCAAGTCCTCCTGCAGGGCGCGCATTTCATAGGAAAGAGTGAGTAAAGACCGGGATTCCGGTATGTCGATGTTTGCGAACCCCAGAAATTTGGCTTCGAGGGGAGGGAAGCCGTTGTCGGCGAAGGCTTGCTCGATACCCCCCGCTTGCTTCTGATTGGAGTGGCTCAGAAATGCCTTGCCGCCAGCCTCCAGAAAAGTGCGCATGGCGGCTTCCCGGTCTCCCTCCTTGGCTTGTTCTAAGGCCAACAGGTAATCGGCCAAACTCCTTTGGGGATCGGCCTGGCGAATGGCCTCGAGGGCTTCGCGCCGTTCTTCGGGCGACTTCGAGCGCATCGCGACTTCCAGGAGCACCTCCGGATTCCCGGGAAACCTCTCAGCTGCCTCGCTCAGGTAGTCGAGATTTCCGGAAAGGCGCACCGCCGTGAGCAAGGAAGCCAGGCTGCGGCCCCGCATGGCCAGATGGTGCTCGACCTGCTCCTCGTTCAACTGGAAACGGTCCGGAGCCTCGAAGACCCGAGTCCGGAGATCCTGGAAGGCAGCCGTCTGCCGGAAGGCAGCCATGGGCGCGGCGTCCCCGGACCTCCACTCGCGGTCCTCACCGAGTCCAGAGGCCCGTTTTTGCTTCGGGATGGTACCATTCCCAGCCAGGGTTGTGGGTGGGACGGGTTGTCGCAGAGGGGCCCAGAGAGCGGCTGTGCCGATCACAAAGCCTGAAAGCAGGAGGCAAAGTGCCATCCAGAGTAAGGGGTGCTTTTTCATAGATCCAGGAGCGGAAATAACTGGGGGTCAGTGTTCATTTTCTTTCATTTATAGGTTCTGAGACTGGTTTCATCTGCTGGAGTCGCCTCATGTCGAGATGTCTTTGGAATGAAAATGAACACCTAATTTACACGAAGGCGAATCGACTCCGCAGGACGCTCCCCATGCGCTGTCGTTGCCTGGTGGTAAAGAGGCGGGGTTCTCGGAACAGGCGTTCTTTCTTGCCCGTCCTCGCAACCCCGCCTCGCGGGAGCTTACAATGCCATCGATTCCTCAGTTATGAATTATCAACAAGGAATTCCGTGGATTTGTTAAAGTCATTACTCCTCTACTCTAAATGTCCAGCCCGCAGGTAATATAAAATCATTCTTTGTGAGGAGTTTTGCAGGTTTGAGGTAAATAATGTCGAATGTGGTTTTAGCATCACCAAATTTAATCGTGCTTCCGTCAGCGGACCGGACGACTTCCTGCTTAGGGTACGGGACTTTTCGGCCAATAGCATCCCGATAGAAGATGTTATCATTATCATAACCCGTTGTTAAGTCGATTTTATCAATATTCACCTCAAAATTTGCGATTGTAGTGCGACGCACTGAACGTCTATACTCCTCAGAAGTGTAGTCAGCTGCCTGCCACAGATCAAGCAAGTTAAGAAGGATAAATGTATCGCTGCCACGGCCGCCATCCAGCGTTGCATTGACATCGTAGACCGAGAGTTGATCATTACCATCCCCGCCATTCAGCGTATTGCCATCTCCAAAACTACCATCGCCATTAATGCTCTCATGAAGATTCGAACTCTGAAGTTTATCATTGCCATTCCCGCCATCCAGTATATTATATGATCCTAGAGCATACACCTCATCATTTCCATTCCCGCCATACAGCGTGATATATGATCCCGCAGCAGCCACCTCATCATTGCCATTCCCGCCATCCAGTGTAGCACAGCCACCGTTATAAATTCTCACCTCGAGATAATCATTACCATCCCCGCCATACAGTTTGGAATTGCCCCCCCACACATAACATTCCAGATCATCATCGCCAGCCTCACCACAGAGTAGATTATCCCCCCCATCAAAATCAAACAGCGTATCATTGCCCTTCCAGCCATAGAGCTTATCATTGCCCGGGCCGCCTTTCAGTTCATCATCGCCATCGTCGCCATATAGCACATCATTACCATTCCCGCCAGACAACCTGTCATTGCCAGCGTCGCCATTCAGATAATCATCGCCATCGTCGCCATATAGCACATCATTATCATTCCCGCCAGACAGCCTGTCATTACCATCCCCGCCATACAGCCAATCAGTGCCATTACCACCACTCAGGAAATCATTGCCATCCCTGCCACCCAGTAGATCATCACCATCCCCGCCATACAGCTTATCATCGCCAGATCCACCATCCATGTAATCAACGCCAGCTTTTCCATCCAGCAAATCGTTGCCTTCCTTGCCCAACAGGATATCATTGCCATCCCCACCGATCAGCTTATCTGGCCCGTCCGTTCCATATTTGGTTAGAGCACTGAGCTGTGAGCCGCTGGCAAGGAAC
>JBAWVX010000009.1:0-75918 GCA_037147075.1 bacterium | reverse complement strand
CAAAGCGAACTGGCTTTTCAGTAGTGTAAATCTTTTTTGGAATGATCAGTAAGTGAAAAATTTTTCCTGCCGTGCTGCATCCTTGAGACAAAATCCTACAATGCAGCCATTCGCCTAGGTCAATTCAGGCCGTTTGAACGCGAGGAGATCGTCATCTGTTCTTATCAGTTCGCACGAAACAAGGCAGCTGATGTAGCAAACACTCCTTGGGATCTTGTCGTCATCGACGAAGCACACAGACTTCGGAATGTTTACAAACCTTCGAACATTGTCGCAAACACACTCAAGCTGGCACTTGCAAACAAGCCGAAAATTCTCCTCACAGCAACTCCACTCCAAAACTCGCTTCTGGAGCTTTTTGGCCTCGTCAGTTTCATCGACGACCACACTTTTGGCGACATCAAGAGCTTTCGGGACCAATTTACCAACCTGAGTCAGGAGCAGGTTTTTCAAACCCTCAAAACACGGCTGCGGCCTATTTGTCACCGCACTCTTCGCAGGCAGGTGACATCCTACATCCCCTTCACAAAACGCCTACCGATTCTGGAAGAATTCACGCCAGAAGAAAGCGAAGATCGCCTTTACAATCTGGTTTCGGACTATCTGCGCCGCGAAAATCTCCAAGCCCTCCCTGCAAGCCAACGCTCCCTCATGACTCTTGTGCTGAGGAAACTTTTAGCTTCCTCCACTTTTGCCATTGCCGGAGCCCTGGAGTCCATTTCCACCCGTCTCCGGGCTAAACTTGAGAAAAAGGAGCCTACTGAGCCCCTTGAGGAGGAGCTCGACAAAGATTATGAGGCTCTTGATGAGACGGCCGAAGAATGGGGTGAAGACGATGCCGCCGAGCCACTCAGTGACGCAGATCGTGCCGCCATTGAGGCTGAGGTAGCCGACTTGGACAGCTTCGCCAATCTCGCTGTCTCAATCAGCCATAACGCTAAGGGCAAAGCTCTCCTCAAGGCGCTCAGCATCGCTTTTGCCAAAGCTCGGGAAATTGGAGCTGCCGACAAGGCGATCATCTTTACCGAGTCTCGCAAGACTCAGAATTATTTACTTCGAGTGCTGGGTGGTAGCGATTTCAAGGACGGCATCGTTTTGTTCAACGGCTCGAATACCGACGACCAGTCCAAGTTGATTTATTCAGCGTGGCTGGAAAAACATTCCGGCACGGATAGAATAACGGGCTCCAAGTCCGCTGATATGCGATCTGCACTTGTGGATTACTTCCGTGAGGAAGGCCGAATCATGATTGCCACTGAAGCCGGAGCTGAAGGGATCAATCTTCAATTTTGTTCCTTGATAGTGAACTACGACCTCCCTTGGAATCCCCAGCGTATCGAGCAACGAATTGGCCGATGCCATCGCTACGGCCAGAAGCACGATGTGGTGGTTGTCAATTTCTTGAATCGAAAAAACGAGGCAGACCGCCGTGTGTATGAATTGCTGTCGGAAAAGTTCCAGCTCTTCGAAGGCGTCTTTGGTGCAAGCGACGAAGTTCTTGGTGCTATCGAAAGTGGCGTTGATTTTGAAAAGCGCATCGCGGACATCTACCAGCGCTGCCGCAAGCATGAGGAAATTCAAGGTGCCTTCGACCAGCTTCAGCTTGAGCTTCGCTTGGAGATCGATGAGTCGATGACTCGCACTCGCCGCCAGCTACTCGAAAATTTTGATGACGAAGTTCGCGAAAAGCTCCGTGTCCGCGCTGATGCCTCCACAGCCTCCCTGAACCGCATTGAACGCACGCTCATGCAGCTCACCGCCCACGAACTGAATAGACACATCGAGCTCAAAAGCGATTCCTCCTTCATACTTCATACTTCACCCTTTCCTGACATGCCTCTCGGTCTCTATGAGCTCCCGCGCAGAACAGGCGAAGCCCACCTTTACCGCCTAAACCACCCGCTTGCAGAGGCCATCGTCAATCAAGCCAAGGCACGCCAGCTCCCTGTCTCTGAGCTCTGCTTCAACTATCAGGAATACGACGGCATCATCAGCATTCTGGAGCCGCTGGTAGGAAAATCAGGCTGGCTCACACTCTCCATTTATACCATCGAAGCACTCGACCAGGCAGAGGATCATCTCATCTTCGGTGGACTCGTAGACGATGGCACTGCACTCGATGAGGAATGCGCTGCCCGGCTCTTCAGCCTTCCGGCAAAAAATATTGCCCCCAGTTCCAGCTTTGCCCCATCCACGGTTCAGGCTTCCATGCAGCAAAGACAGGCCGCTATCCAGCGCACGGTCTCTGAAAGAAATGCCCGGTTCTTCGAGGCTGAAGCCGAGAAACTCGACGGTTGGTCTGACGACCTCAAGCTGGGCCTTGAACGCGAGATCAAAGAAATGGACAGGCTGATCAAGGAAGCCCGCCGTGAGACCTCCTCTGCATTGACCCTTGAGGAGAAACTCGCGGGCCAAAAGCAAATCAAAACCCTCGAATCCCAGCGCAATGAGAAACGCCGCTCTCTCTTCGAGGCACAAGACCGGGTGGACCACCAGCGGGAGGAGCTGATTGCCAATATCGAGGGAAAGCTCACTCAGCGAAGCGACCTCACCGAGTTGTTCACTCTGCGATGGAGCCTCGTTTAGAAAGTATTCATCCCGTGCCCGATTTCTTTCCTGCGAAAAGTCCGCTATCAAAAACACCATCCTCAATGCCGATAATTATTGAAATCAACAAAAAATTGTTGATTGTTGATTTTATATGATCCATTCACTCGCAGTTCGGAACTTCGCCTCCTTTCAGGAAGAGACTCTGGTAGAGTTCACCGTGGGCCCGAAGGCAGGGCACCGTGAGATCTTCCTTCCATCCACTCAGCCAAATGTTCGGGTGAATGCCGTGACGGGAGTCTTCGGGGCCAATGCCTCGGGCAAGACCAATCTCCTCAAGGCCATTGCATTCCTCCGCTACTTCATCCTAGCGTCCGCCTCGGATCAGCCAGACAAGGAAATTCCTATCGAGCCCTTCGTTTTCGTGCCGGAAGCGCAGGGCGAATCCAACCCGATTGTTTTCGGGCTCGAGTTCGAATTTGAAGGTGATCTTTACCGCTACGATCTGGAACTCACTCCCAAGAGAGTCCTTTTTGAGTCGCTATACAAAAAAGAAGCCCGCTACCGCTACCTCTTCGAGCGCCGCTGGGATGCAGTGAATGGCAAATATGATTTCAAGTCGCAGGACATCGGCCCTTCCCGGCAAATCGCCCTTCGCGAGAATGCCTCCTTTCTCGCCTCAGCCGTCCTGCAGCAGCACGAGTTTGCTCAAAAGATTTCGCACTATTTCCAGCAGCTCTATGTGAATATTCACTATCTCGGCCGAATGCAGAACCACGATCCCGAGGTGGGAAATGTCCTTGGCGCAGCCGATTTCTTCCACCAGCGAGGGGATTTACTTGGCACGGCCGAGCGGTATCTGATCGGCGCGGATCTTGGCATCGCGAAGCTCAAGATTGAAGAGATCAAGCTCCTCAATCACGAGGGCAAAGAAGAATCCGCCCCCTTCCCGATTGTGGAGCATCAGGTTGCAGGTCGCCCCTACATCCGCCCCCTCCTGCAAGAGTCTCGCGGCACCCAGGCACTCTTTGTCCTGCTCCGCTACATCTTGCCGGTCCTCGAGTCGGGAGGCGTCGCCGTGATCGACGAGTTCGAGACAGGACTACATCCCCACATGGTTCAGGCCATCGTTCAGCTTTTTTACTCTCAAGAGCATAATCCTAAGCACGCTCAGCTCATCGCAAACTTCCACTCCGACTACCTGCTTCAGGAGACACTCGAGAAATACCAGATCGTCCTCACCGAGCAGAACTCCAAGACCCTCTCCTCCGAAGCCTGGCGACTCGATGAGGTGAAAGGCGCCCCCCGCAACGAGGCCAACCATTACGCCAAGTATCACGCTGGGGCCTACGGCGGCATTCCGAATCTCTGAGCCTGCCCTATGTCTCGCTCTAATCCTGCCAAACGCAAACCACGCGCCACGCGCCACATCACACTCATCGTGGTGGAGGGGGAGAGCGAGGCGGTTTTTATCAGGCATCTCAAGAACCACTTCGGGCACGATGCCGGAAAGTTTTTAGAAACCAATTTCCACCAGTGAATAAAATTTTTTTCAAAAAGATATTGAGCTCCGCTGTTATTCAGCACATTTTGTTTCCAACACACGCGCCGTGCCGCTCGTCTAAAAAGATGATGCACATCAAGGGCGCGTTTCTTTTTTTATGTGGGCGTTTACTCTAACTGAAGCTCGACCGTCATGAGTTCAGCTTACACAAAAAATTGGCTCTCCATCCCGGAGCAAATCGAAAGACTCAAGACCTACGGACTTTCCATTCCCGATGAGCGGTCCGCAGCAAGCTTCCTCTCTCACATCAATTACTATCGCTTCAGCGGTTACGGTCTCGCTTTTGAGCAATCCAGGCACTGTTTTATTGCTGGAACGACATTCGAGCAGATTCGCGACACTTACGAATTTGACCGCAGTCTCCGAGACTTGTGCACCGAATCGATTGAAGTAATCGAACTCGATTTACGCACAGCGCTGGCCTACTCCTTTGGTGAAAAGTTCGGCCCCTTTGGTCATGTAGCCTCACACTCTTTCTACGATATTTCTACCCATGCGCAGTGGCTGGGGAAACTTCGCGAGGAAACAGGGCGTTCCAGCGAGCCTTTCGTTGCCCACTACAAAACCCGCTACCGGGAATATCCCGACCTCCCCATTTGGGTGGCGGCAGAGATTATGTCCTTCGGAGCCCTTTCCAAAATGTATCGCTGCATGATGAAGAAGGATCAAAAAACCGTCGCTGCCCGCTATGGTCTGCAACCTGAAACCCTACGATCCTGGATTCACCACTTGGTCTATATTCGCAACCTCTGCGCGCACCACGCCCGGCTCTGGGATCGTATCTGGGCGATCAAGCCCCATCTTCCAGCCGGAAAAGCGTGGGAGCCTCCTTCGCTACCGGGCAACACACGGCTTTTTGCCAGCCTGCTTCTCCAAAACTCCATGCTGCAACACTGCCCGACCGAACGAGCCTTTGCCCATGATTGGCGCCGTCGCGTGAATCAGCTACTCACCGACAAGCTCCCTACTTGCCCCAATCCGAAGTTCAAAATGGATATGCCCGATAATTGGGAGTTTCACCCCCTCTGGCGCAAAAAATGAAAAAACAAAAACTCGAACTCTTTGCTTGGTTGCCTCGGATCCAAAAAAATTGATATGGTCATCAAATGGCAGCCACAGCGATCATGCTCTAAAAATGAAAAAGCAAAAAAAAACCTATAACATTCAAGAAGGCATGATCTTTAATAAAGACTACTATGGCAAATCTCACCGTCTATTAGTCGTTAACAATGATGGAGTCCTTCAATTCAAAGTTGATAACCAGATATTTCCCACTCTAACGGCGGCGGCCCGGCATGTTTGTGGGGATGCGACTCGCCAAATAAGCGGCCCTATTTTCTGGGGTATTCAGTCCACAGATTCACAATCTTAAACATGATACGAAAGCAAAGACTAGAATTAACATGGATTGGAAAGGAAAACCGCCCAAAACTGGAGCCGCGCATCTTGATGGAGGAGGCTGAGAAGTCTTATCATGCTGCGCACCGGGTCACAGACGGAGATCACTTCGACAACCGCCTTATCTACGGAGATAACCTTCTCGCCCTCAAATCACTTGAACAGGAGTTTTCAGGAAAGATTAAGTGCATCTACATTGATCCTCCTTACAACACAGGAAACGCTTTTGACCACTATGACGACTCGCTTGAGCACTCTATATGGTTGAGTTTGATGCGAGAAAGAATTCAAATACTTAGACGATTATTGCAACAGGATGGTTTTTTTTGCTGCCATATTGACGATTCTGAAGGAGCTTACTTAAAGGTAGTTCTTGATGAAATATTTGGAAGGGAAAATTACCTTACAACCTTCTATATTCAAGTCAGATATCCTGAAAAAACATTAAAGCAGGACATGGCTTTTCATAAGGAGATTGAGCAAATTCATATTTATCGTCGAGATTATGGAGCACAGCCAAACCAAAATGAAACGACTGCGTCTTTTGATAAGTTTTGCTATTACATCACCGAAAAAGGGTCAGGCCAAAAAATAGTTCTTGACGGAAAAGAAGTAGTTATTTTTAAACCAGATGAATACATTATAAATAAAGCTGAAGGCAGTGCTGATGGTTTGAAGGAAATTTGGGCCTCAGGCACCATTCTTGACGGAAATTCATCTGGCAGATTTTTTCGTGATTACTTGGCTGGTCGAGCTGAATTAGACGGCCTTGGCGTGCTTTATAAAGTAGCTTCTATTGGAGATGACAAATTTGGATACCGATACTTCACCGGCCCCAAAAGAGCAGACGCGACAAAAGGGAAGTATTATCAGGGCGTTCCAATATCCCAACTTGAAAACCCTGATCAATCACGCTTTAAGCCAATAGAAAACTTTTACGATTTAGCTGCTCAATTCGGGAATTGTCGAAATGAGGGAGGCGTAGAGTTTCGTAGCGGCAAAAAGCCAGAACTGCTTTTAGAAACAATATTAAAGCATTTTTCTAACCCAGGCGACTGGGTTCTCGACTCATTTGGCGGCTCCGGCTCGACCGGGGCTGCGGCTCATAAAATGGGGCGTCGTTGGATAATGGTTGAGCTGGGCGATCATTGTCACACACACATCATTCCCCGGCTTAAGAAAGTCATCGATGGGGCAGACCCTGGCGGAATCACAGAAGCCGTGGGCTGGAAAGGTGGCGGTGGTTTTCGCTATTACCGGCTCGCGCCGTCGTTGCTGGAAAAGGACAAGTGGGGCCAGTGGGTCATCAGCAAAGAGTTCAACGCCGCCATGCTCGCCGAGGCCGCGTGCAAACTCGAAGGCTTCACCTTTGCGCCGAGCGACACGCTCTACTGGCAACACGGGCATTCCACCGAGCGCGATTTCATTTATGTGACGACCCAGCACCTGAGCGCGGACCAGCTCGCCCAGCTCAGCGATGAGGTCGGCCCGGATCGCACCCTGCTCGTGCTCTGCGCCGCCTTCCGAGCCCCCAAGAGCGGCAATGAGCACTATCCGAACCTCACAGTGAAGAAAATACCCAAGCAACTGCTCTCCCGCTGCGAGTGGGGCCACGATGATTACAGCCTAAAAGTGGAAAATCTGCCCAAAGCGCCGCCACCCCCGCCCAAGGCAGATAAGTACGGCCAGCAATCACTCTTTGATATGGAGGCGAATCGATGAATCCCAAAGTTAATGCCATCTCCGGTCGCCTCAGTCTGAGACAGCCGCAGCGCCGTTCGCTGGAAATCCTCGATCGCATCACAGAAATCATACCTCCCGGTAAAGGCGCGGATCTGGCTTCGGCCTTGGAGGTAATTCAAAGCGAGTTCCCAAGTGTCAGTGATTTTGAGCGTGAATTTCCCTCTCTCTGCTTCGCGCTGGCTACTGGTGTCGGCAAGACGCGCCTCATGGGAGCTTTCATCAGCTACCTGCACCTCGCGCACGGCATCAACAACTTCTTCGTCATGGCCCCAAACTTGACGATCTACAACAAGCTCATAGCGGACTTCACCCCAAACACTCCCAAGTATGTCTTCAAGGGGATCGCCGAGTTCTCTACCGATGCACCCGAGATCATCACGGGCGACAACTATGAGGCCAAGGCAGGCTCACTCTTCGACCAGTTCCTGCGCTGCAAGGTGAACATCTTTAACATTTCAAAGATCAACTCCGAGGTCCGGGGCGGCAAGGCGCCACGCATCAAGCGCCTCTCGGAATTTATCGGGGAAAGCTATTTCGAATATCTGGCTGCTCTACCCGATCTGGTTCTCATCATGGACGAGTCGCACCGCTACCGAGCCAGTGCAGGCGTGCGAGCCATCAATGAATTGAGGCCACTGATTGGACTGGAACTCACGGCTACGCCGTTCGTGGAAACGGCCAAGGGCGGCGTGCCATTTAAGAACGTCATTCTCGACTACCCGCTCGGCAAAGCGATGGCGGATGGCTTCGTCAAAGAGCCAGCCGTCGTCACGCGAAAGAATTTCAACCCGTCAGGAATGACAGCGGAGGCCATCGAGCTGATGAAGCTGCAGGATGGTGTCCGCTTGCATGAACAGGTGAAGGTCGAGTTGGAGACTTACGCTCGTGAAACTGGCAACGCCATCGTGAAGCCGTTCGTCCTCGTCATTGCGCGAGACACCACCCATGCGAAACAGTTGGTTGATTTAATCCAATCAGATGTCTTCTTCGAGGGGCGCTATAAAACCAAGGTGATCCAGGTGGATTCCAGCAAGAGCGGCGCGGAAGAGGATGAGATGGTGGAGCGCCTCCTCAAGGTCGAGCACACCGACGAGCCGACGGAGATCGTGATCCATGTCAATATGCTCAAGGAAGGGTGGGATGTCACAAACCTCTACACCATCGTCCCGCTTCGCGCGGCCAATGCCCGCATCCTCATTGAGCAATCCATCGGGCGCGGCCTGCGCCTGCCCTATGGCAAGCGGACTGGCGTGAACTCAGTGGATCGGCTGAACATCATCGCGCACGATAAATTTCAGGAGATCGTGGACGAGGCAAAGAAGCCTGATTCTGCGATACGCTTGCAGCAGGTCATTTTGGAGCCGGATCAAATAAGCGAAAAAACGGTGACAGTCGTTTCTCAGACTCAATTAGCCAGCCAACTGGGATTTCAAACCGAAAAAACCACGACGAGCACTTTCATTCCCCCCACGGAAGTGCAACCTGTCTTTACTACCGCTGAGGACCAGAAGGTTGCCAAGATCACCTACGAGGCCATCCGGAGGATGGAGAACAAGCCGCATCTGTTGCCGAGTGCTTCCTACCTGTCGAATCAGGAAGTGCAGGCAGCCTTGCTGGCTGAAGTCACTGCCCAGTATCGGCCAGAGCAGTTGGAGCTGGAGGGAGTAACTGCCAAACCCGACATGGCTGCCATTGTTGCCAAGACTACGGAGCTGGTGATGCAGCAGACCATTGATATTCCGCGCATACTTGTCGTGCCAACGGGCAATGTGCAGTCTGGGTTTAATCCCTTCACGCTCAAGGTGGATACCCTAAACTATCCTCCCGTCTCAGAAGAACTATGGGCCAAGCACCTGCGCACGGATCAAGTCGATGTGATCGCGATGGGCAGTGGTGGGATTCAAGAATCGCGGTTAGAAGATTATGTGGTGAGCGGTCTTGTGGATTTCGACGATGTATCCTACGACGCCCATGCTGACTTGCTATACGATCTTGCCAGTCAGGTTGTGAAACACTTGAGCAGCTACTTGCCCGACGAACATGAGACGCGCAAGGTCCTGAGTTGCTACCAGCGCGACATCGCCCGCTTCGTCCATGTCCAGATGCAGGAGCACTACTGGGAAAAAGCAACAGGCTACGAAGTGAAGATCAGCAAAGGCTTTTCCGAATTGAAGCAAAGAGCCTACACCGCTTCAGCGGCGAACCCCATTCTCGATTATAGACAGCCACCTGCTGACAAGAGTAACATGGGTAAATATCTGTTTGGGGGCTTCAAACGGTGCCTCTACCGGGAGGAAAAATTTCAATCAGATGCCGAACGGAAGCTTGCTGTCATTTTGGATCGTGAAGCGACAAAATGGTTCAAGCCCGCGAAAGGACAGTTCCAGATTTACTATAAATCTGGCGCAGAGCATCACGAATACCAGCCCGATTTCGTAGCCGAAACCGACCATTTCATTTACATGCTGGAACCTAAAAGCCGGGCTGAACTAACCGCTGAGGAAGTCATTGCAAAGCGCGAGGCAGCAGTGAAGTGGTGCAACCATGCCAGCGCTCACTCCGAAAGCTGCGAAGGAAAGCACTGGAAGTATGTTTTGATACCTCATGATGTCATCGCAGAGAACATCACGCTCGAGTGGCTAGCTGCACAGTTTGAGGCAAAATAGATTTTTCGGTATCAGCGAAGCATTGCCTTCCAAGATGTGAAAAAACCACCAGCCGAACTCCGCTGGCACAGAGCTTGCCGCAGGAGGGGATGGCGGGGATATTTGGCGCAATGTTTGTAAGAGTGCTACCTGACCAAGCCGCCGGGCGGATGCTGGATTACAGCGTTCCGGTGGCTATGCAGGCGGCGGTTGGAATTGGGTCGAGGGTTCGGGTTCCGGTGCGGACTCGGCTTTTGCCTGGCACGGTGATTGAAATTTTGGAGGAATCGGAATTCACCAAGGTGCGGGACATTGCCGAGCTGCTGGATGAGAAGCCCATGATCCGTCCTTTGCTGTTGGAATTGGCGCGTTGGATGAGTGACTATTACTGCTGTCCGCTCGAAACGACCGTGCGGAGTGTGTTGCCGGTAGCGGTGAGGGATGGAAAAGTCGGGGCCAAAAAGCAAAATACGGTGCGGGCCGCGAGGGCGTTCTCGGAGGAGGATTTTGAAGCGATCGCCCGCCGAGCCCCGCGTCAGGCGGATGCTCTGCGTGTGCTGACAGAGGAGCCTACGCTGGTTACGGAGGCGGCAACGAAAGCCGGGGTCCACGAAAGTGTCTTTCGCACTTTGGAAAAGAACGGCCTCGTTATAATTGAGGCTTCGGTGATTTCCAGAAATCCTTACTCCGAACGCTTTTTGGCGGGGGCTGAACTGACTCTCAATGCCGAGCAAGAGGCAGCGATGAAGGTTGTTGTCGAAACCATGGCCAAACCCGAGAAGCCGATTCTGCTCTTTGGTGTGACCGGTTCAGGGAAAACGGAAATCTATCTGCGCGCCATCCGGCATGCGATAGACACCAGGCGAACCGCTCTGGTGCTTGTTCCAGAGATTGCCCTCACGCCTCAAACAGTGGAGCGCTTCAAGTCCCGCTTTGCCGAGATGCAGGACCAGATTGCCGTGCTGCACAGCCACCTCTCGGAAGGGGAACGTCACGACGAATGGCACAAAATCCACAGCGGCACGGCGAGAATCGTGATTGGCGCGCGAAGTTCGATTTTTGCTCCGATCGAAAACCCCGGAATTATCATCGTCGATGAAGAGCATGAGAATTCCTATAAACAGGACGAGGCCCCTCGCTACAATGCACGCGACATGGCTGTGCTGCGCGGCAAGCGTGAAGGCGCGGCCGTCCTGTTGGGAAGCGCGACGCCATCCCTCGAAAGTTGGCACAATGCCCAGTCTGGAAAATACCACCTGGTTCGTCTTGACCAGCGGGTGGATGACAAAAGCATGCCGGTCGTGAGGGTCACCGATCTGCGGCGTCCCACGCGGAATGATCCCGAGGGCGGCATTCTCTCGCGTGCCCTGCGCGAGGCAGTGGAAGGGCGAATCGCCAAGGGGGAACAGACGATTCTTTTTCTGAACCGCCGGGGTTTTTCCACATCGATGATCTGCGAGGCATGCGGCCATGTGTGCCAGTGCCCGGACTGCAGTGTTTCTCTGACCTACCACCGCGCTGCCGAGCGCTTGATGTGTCATATTTGTGGACATAGCAGTCGTGCGCCGAAGACCTGTCCGAAATGCTCGGATCCGAAAATCCGCTACTCGGGAACTGGCACGCAAAAGGTCGAGGAGGCCCTGAAACGCATCTTTCCGAAAGCCCGCATCGCCCGCATGGATGCCGATTCCATGACGCGCAAGGAGGCCTACCGCGAGACGCTCGGGGCTTTTAAAGAAGGCCGCATCGACATCCTGCTCGGCACACAAATGATCGCCAAGGGACTCCATTTCCCCAATGTCACGCTCGTGGGAATCGTGAATGCCGACCTCGGCCTGCACATCCCGGATTTTCGTGCTGGCGAGCGAACGTTCCAACTCCTCACGCAGGTTGCGGGCCGCGCTGGCCGGGGCGAGATGGAGGGCGAGGTTTTTGTGCAAACATTCACGCCCTTCAGCCCCTCGATCCAGTTTGCACGGCATCATGATTTCGAGGGGTTCATGGAGCAGGAAATGGAATTCCGGAAACGCTTCGACTACCCACCATTCGGACGGATGGTGATGATCACCCTACGTGGCGCAATGCGCGAGCGCGTTGAGTTTTCAGCCCAAACGCTCGCGCGGAAACTGAAAGCCGCCGCGCCCGCAGGTGTTGTGACAGGTGAAGGTGTGCCTGCTCCATTGGAAAAGGCGAAGTCTTACTATCGTTTTCAAGTCTCGCTGCGAGGACCCTCCTCACTTCAGCTCTCGCGTCTGGCGCGCGCGACGCTTGATGCCCTGCCAATGCCCGAGGATGTTTTTGTCGCGGTGGACGTCGATCCGTTGCACCTTATGTGACTGCTGAGATGAAGGTTCATCCGATTGTCTATTTTATTTTCAAGTCCATGGTGCGTTTGGCACTGGTGCTGATCTTTATCGGCATACCGGCGGCCGTATACTATCAACGCGTTCATGGAATCGGGTTTGGTGCCAAGGAGGCCCTTGGTCGGGCACTCAGCAGTCCGACTCTCGAGGTCAACATCGGCCATCTCTCGATCAATCCCTTCATGGGACTTGTAGCGAGAGATGTTCGAGTCCAGGAACGCGGCAACAACGCCAGAGCGTTGGCTTCTATCAACCAAGTCGCGATCTCCATCAGCTTGGGTGAGCTTATGCTGCAGCGAGTCGTTGTGGACGCCCTCTCGCTCAGGGAAGCAGATGCTTCTATTCCGCTCCCGAAATCGCCGGATGACCGTCGCGTTACGATCAAGGGTATCAATGCCGAAATCATTCTCTTGGGAGACAGCATGCGGGTGAGTTCCTTTGCAGCAACGATCGAAGGCATTCGCATTCTGTTTTCCGGAGAGGTTCAAAACCCCTTCGCTTTACAGTTGCCGGAGCATGATAGAAATCCGAATCCCCCTGGTCAGGATCCGCCATTTGAAAAAGTCCTCGTATTTCTCTCAGAAACATCTTTTCCCCACGGGCAACCGCTCATTCAGGGCACCTTTGAAATGGACGCTGCTCACCTCGAGTCCTTGAAAATCCCGGAATTTTCGATCACCTGCCCGATACTCAATAGGAAGGATGTGACGTTTTCGGATCTGAAAATCCAAGGCGAATACACTGGCGGCAGGCTTCGTGTGCCTATTATTCAAATCAAGGATGCAGGCGGCATCTTTCAAGCCTCTGGCGAATGGGAGCGAGATACAGCCAAGGCGAGGCTGTCCATTCGAGCGAACCTGAACCCGGCTCCCTTTTTGAAATCTTTCGCCGATTCGGGTCAGCACAATGAGGAGCTCCAATTCCAAGCGCCCCCACAAATTGAAGTCGAAGCAACGGCCGATTTCACGCAAGCCAATGCAGGGCTCCGCGTGACCGGCAATCTTTTGGCGCCGAGCGTCACTTACAAGGGAATCGAACTTCGCGAGATTAGCTGCGGTTTTGCCTGGGCTGATCAATGCCTGCATGTGCGGGACATTTCATTTCAAGCCAAACGAGGATCATTCGATGGCAACCTTTGGATTGCCTCTAACGACTTTCGTCTTCAGGTCCACACCACAATTCCTCCGACGGATCTGAGTCCATTGCTGGATGGTCCGACGCGGGAGTTTTTGGATAAAATGCAAATCGCAGACCTCCCGGAGATTTCCCTCTCCCTCCGAGCGCCGAAGCTGGATTTTGCAGCCATGAAGGGAACTGGTCATCTAAAACTCGGCCGCACCGCCATGCGAGGGGCTTGGATTGACTCCGGCACTGCTGATCTCGAGATCGCGGACAGTTGCGTGAATTATAAGAACATCGTCATCCTCACAGGCCTAGGCAAGGGCACAGGGTCTTTTGCTTATGATGTCGGACGCCAGGAGGTTCGCTTGGAAAACATCCGCTCTACGCTCATTCCCTATGAAGTGTTGATGTGGATTGACCCGAACATCGCTAAGACGATCAGCCCTTATCGGTTTCGCTCGAATCCAAATGTCTCCGTGCAGGGCAAGGTCCACATGAGACTGGCAACGAAAAACAATCTGTCCATACAGGTCGAGTCGCCGGCCGGTATGGATTACGATTTGCTCGGC
Organism: bacterium; assembly: GCA_037147075.1. Lineage (GTDB taxonomy): Bacteria > Verrucomicrobiota > Verrucomicrobiia > Chthoniobacterales > Terrimicrobiaceae > UBA967. The sequence goes on along the minus strand of JBAWVX010000009.1, from coordinate 61,967 downwards.
AAGACGCTCTCTTTTGGAAAGACCTCGGCAAAGGTCCTCGTCATTGGGAACAAAGTGGACGCCGTCGTCACGCGCGCCCCGCTCATGGGTGGGGAAGTCACACTGAACGCCGACGTCTCGATCGATCCGAAGGCACCATTTTTCACTGCTGATGTGCAGTTGGAGCGGGTGAACTTTTCTAAACTCACGAAGCTTTACTTTAACTACGACGACTCAAAGGGCGTGGTCAGCGGAAGATACAATTTCAAAACCCGCATGGGGCAGGAAGAGCTAATGACAGGTAATGGCAGCATTCGCATCGAAGACGGCAATGTGTTTGCGATTCCAACGCTCGGCCCATTCTCAAGCATCATCGGGGCGATTCTACCCGGTGTGGCCTACAATACGGCAAGGCTTGCCACTGCGGATTTCACTGTTGCGGACAAGAAGGTCAGCACGAAAAACATCGAGATTGTGGGTGGTGGATTCTCGATGTTCGGTGATGGCGACGTTTACTTTCTCACAGGTAAACTCGACATGGATATGAGACTGAACGCACAAGGAGTTCCGGGAATTGTCTTCTTTCCAGTTAGCAAGCTTCTCGAATACCACTCGGACGGGACGTTTTCGCATCCCCGGTGGATGCCCAAAATCATACCGCGCCTGCCGGTTTTTGGAGGAGCAAGGAAACCCGGAGAACGCAACCCATGAAAACCACCAAGCCCAATGTGGCAAAAGATCTCTACAAGGAACTCCGGCGCCTCCCTTGGCAGAAGCTATGGGGCAATCTTGTGCCCGCCTTCAACTGCCAGGACGCCGGAGCACGGGCAAAAAACGCGGCACTGGTGCGTGCCGTGGGAGTCGTCTTTGTGGAAAGTGGCTTCCCAGCGGATAAGCCCCAAGTGGCCGCCTGGTTGCGCTCCCTGCTGAAGGACCCGGATGAAAAAATCCGCCGCTACGCAATGGCAGCCCTGCCCAAGATTGGGGCCGAGTCAACGGACGAAGCCGCATTGATCCATCTTCTGCGAACAACCCATCCCGACGAGCGGGAAAAAAAGCACCTCTCCCGCGCACTCGATAAAATCGGAGGTCAGGCGACCCTTGCCATCGCCACGGAACTCTCCGCGCAAACGACCCTGAAGGTTCGAGCGACGCTCGCCCGCAAGGAGTCACCATCGGAAATCCTGCTGGAATCCAGAGTCGATGAACCTTCGGAAGTAACGATCCACCTGCGCTGCCGTCGGGGGCTGGAAGGCTTCGTCCGAGAGGAGATCGAGAAATCCCAAAACGCGCGGGGATTATTCGACGTCTTGGATTCCCGGCAAGGCCTCGTTGCAATCCAGAACAGAGTGTCATTCCAGCTCTCAGACCTGCTTGATCTCCGCTGCTTTGCCACGTTGGGTTTTGTTCTGGGCTACGTGAAAACCTTGGATTCGCATGACATCGCAACCCGGATCGCGGCGGCCCGGACTCTATTCCAGAAGCTGACGCGCGGGGCAATACGGTATCGGATAGATTTTCCCTCACTCGGACACCAGCGCGCATTGGTTCACGATATGGCCATCCAGACTTATTCGTTGTGCCCGGATATTCTCAATGATGCCCGAAGCGCGCCATGGGCCGTGGAGATCCAACCAGACAGAGGGCAATTCAGCATCGAACTCCGGCCCCGGCTGTCACCGGACCCGCGCTTTTCCTATCGCAGGCAGGATGTTCCTGCTGCATCCCATCCCCCGCTCGCCGCCTGCATGGCCCGTCTCGCGGGAAACTCCGGTCAGGATGTCGTTTGGGACCCCTTCTGTGGTTCCGGCCTGGAACTGATCGAACGCGGATTGGTCGGCGGAGTGCGCCGACTTATCGGGTCCGATCGCAGTCTGGCGGCTATAGATATTGCGAGGGCCAATCTTCAGGCTTCAGGGCTAGAGTTAGAGGCGGATTTTTTTCACGGCGACTTTCGCGACGCAGCCATCAAGCCCAATTCAGTCACTCAAATGATTACAAATCCGCCCATGGGACGCCGCGTGCCAATCTTGGACTTGCCGGAGTTGATCAACGATCTTTTTCAAACCGCCGCAGCTGTCCTTCGCCCCGGAGGAATCTTGGTTTTAGCGAACCCACTGCCGACCCAAATCTCCAACAAGCGGCTCAGGCTCGACTCCTCGCAGCGCATGGATCTGGGTGGTTTCGACGTGCGACTTGAACGACATGTCAAATTGCAAAAGTGAATATCCCGATTTCCATTCATAAGCTTCTAAGCATGGTGGCCGTAGGGCTCTTGCTGATGAGCACGAGCCATGCGGAGGAATCCGGAGCGGCCAAGGTTTTCTATGCCATGGAAACGACCTCTCTCACCCAAGGAAGAAAACCCAATCCCGCAGTGGTGCGCCGCATGGTTGAAAACCTGGTGTGTTCCGTAACAGGCAAGTCTACACCATCGGCAGCTTGGGCCTCTTTGGTCAAACCCACCGATCGCGTTGGCATCAAAGTCGCTGCATCCGGCGGGGCTGTGAGCGGAACACATCCCGAAGTCGTCCAGGCCATCGCCGCCGGCCTCGTCTCCGCCGGTATTCAGCCATCGAATATCATCGTTTGGGACCGCAATCTAAACGACCTTCTGGCCGCCGGGTTTTCGCGGAATGATCCACTTTACCGGTTGCGCTGGGTCGACTTCGCCACAGGCTATGACAAAAAAGCGCAGGTCACGGCACCTGTGATTGGCCGATTGATTTGGGGCGACAGCGCCTTTGGCGACCGCTCGGGATCGCGAATCGAGGACATTCTCGGCAGTGGGGAGCAGCTGAGCAGCACCAGTTTTTATGCCAAGGTTCTGAGCCAAGAGGTGGATAAGGTCATCAATGTCCCATCCCTCACCGACAGCTTCCTCACGGGGGTCAATGGCGCACTCGCCAACATGACGCTTCCGAACCTCGACAACTGGCGGAGATTCACGCGACCGCCGGACTTTGGCGACCCTTACCTCGCCGAAATCTATGCGGATGCGATGATCCGCGACAAAGTGGTGCTCACCATCCTCGACGGCCTCCTCCTTCAATACGCCGGCGGCCCCTTTCCCAATCCGGGATTTCTCACGGACCACCAGACGATCTTCATGAGCCGCGATCCTGTCGCCATCGACTCCACAGCGGTGCGCTTGCTGAACGAAAACCGCACGCCCTCGCGTCTTCCGACTCTGGAAAAAATGACTCTCTGGCTGCAAAGCGCCGCAACAATCGGTCTGGGTATAAACCGGGAGGAGGACATCGAACTCATCCGTGTCGGGGCCCGTGCGGAGCCGCCTGCGGGCTTCAAACCTTCAGGTGCCACCCCAGCCGGGACACGTTCACATTGAACTCCCCCGGCCTTCCCGCTGCCTTTGGCTCCTTGAATCTTCCAGACCTCTGGCAGCAGGACGCTGTTCGACACCTCAAAGCCGGTTCGGACGTAATCATCGACGCGCCGACAGGGGCAGGAAAGACGAGGGTCTTTGAGCTTTTTCTGAAAACGCCCAAGGCGAACCGCCTTGGCCAAGCCGTCTACACCGTCCCCACTCGCGCCCTGGCCAACGACAAATGGAGGGAGTGGAAGGCGCTCGGATGGAATGTAGGCATTGCCACCGGCGACATCGCCGAGAATCTCAACGCTCCTGTTCTGGTTGCGACACTCGAAACCCAGCGGGAGAGGATTTTGAGCGGCGAGGCACCGGGATTTCTGATCTTGGACGAATACCAAATGCTCGCCGACCCCCAACGGGGACTGAACTACGAGATGGCCATGGCGCTGCCGCCTGTCTCCACTCGCCTTCTGCTCTTGAGCGGGAGCGTTCGGAATGCTGATGAAATAGCAACTTGGCTGAGGAGACTCGGCCGGAGTGTCGAGTTGATACAAGTCGCCGAGCGCCCTGTGCCGCTCGACCAGCTGCCGATCGAGAATCTTCCCCGCGTTCCGAATTCCATTCATGGCTTTTGGCCACGCTTGGCGACCGCTGCGGTGCTTGCCGGGCTCACGCCTCTCCTGCTCTTTGCTCCCCGACGGCGGGAAGCCGAAAAAATGGCGAACCAAATCGCGGCCGCCCTGCCAGTGCACAATCCTCTCCGTCTCTCGCCGGAAGATCAGAACCTGCTCGGAAAGGAACTGTCCCGGCTTCTCCAGCACCGTGTGGCATTTCACCACAGTGGACTCCCCTACTCGGCCCGGGCGGATTTTATCGAGCCACTCGGGAAAACGGGGAAGCTTCATGTCATCGTGGCCACCACCGGTCTCGCCGCTGGCATCAACTTTTCGGTCCGCTCGGTCATGGTGACTTCCACAACATACGGAGACGCCCGCTTCCAACGCGAACTCCGCTCCGACGAATTGTTGCAAATGTTCGGACGGGCCGGCCGTCGCGGGCTGGACGAGCGGGGATTTGTGCTCACCGCTTCGAATTTTCCAAGCCTGTTGGACGCCGGGCCACGCCATCTGCGACGGGTCAATCAAATCGACTGGCCCACTTTGCTGCGGGTCATGGAAGCCGGTCCCGCATCAGGAGAGAATCCGCTGGTGCGGGCGGCGCAGGTCTGCGACAGGCTTTTCAGCCGACAGAAAATAGCTCCCGATCTGGCAAGTGCCGTCGAGGCCGGCAAAGGCCCTGAGCGTCACGGCCCAACACGACTCGAGTATCTCGATGCGGACGATGTGTGGCGACCTCTCAAGAACGCACGCGAAGAAACACGCCCACTGGGAGAATGCCTGACGCGATATCGCGAACGCTGGATTCCTGCCCTGCGCAGTCCGCGTAGCCTTGACCTGCTCTCGCTCGGACGGGCTTGCAAAATCCCGACAGAGAACGGGTTTTCGTATGGACGAGAAGTCTCCATCGCTCAGAAAAGAGGCTTGCTTTTTCTGCCGCTCGCATGGGTTCAAAAACTTCTCGGGCTGCAAAAAAACGAACTTTTTACAGGGCGGGATTTGATCCGGGGCGTCATATCACTTCTGGAGTCCGAATGGTCTCCGGCCAGCTTTCACTCCACCGCACTGCACGGAACAAACCTCACGGCCCGCTTGTCGCTCGAACGGATCCCCGTGCTTGCTGTCATATCCACGACTGGCATCGCACTCTTCGACCCGCCACGCCGACGGGTGGAGTCCACGCCGGATGTTAGAAGTTCAGACTCTTTCGCTCCACCGCCGGGTTCCGCCGCCCATGCGTGGCGCAAGCTGGGCCTTGTGGACGACTTTGGTCTTCCCACGCCGAGAGGACGCCTTTTTAGCCGCTTTCAAGGCGGCGAGGGACTGATGATCGCCGCCGCATTGGAGGATGTGGCCTATCCCGTGGAGGATTTGGTCGCCCACCTCGCCAACCTGCGTGGAGGTCCGCGCTTCATGGATTTCGCGGATGGCCCCAGCCTGCGCCTGGCGACTGCCGCACACGAGGCTTTTGGACATGTGGACCACGCCGGCTATTTGGAGGGCGGGCTTTGTCCGGGTTTCGGAGAGGGCACCTGGGAGGCGTTGGAATGGCACCGAAGCGGGGGCATGAGAGCTTTGGAGAAGGAAACGGACGCGATTCGGCGCGGCGATATCGAACGCGCCACTCTGGAGTGGAAAAGCCTCCTGAGGCACATCCTGCACGCAGCGGATCCGATCTTTCCCCGCTGGGATGAGCTGCAGGCCGCCGCCAGGCAGGCACTCAAGCGGGAATCCTGATCACAGCAAACCCGCCCATTCTGCAAAAAAGGCGCGGGCGTTTTTTCCGAGCGTTGGCAAAATCCCATGCGCCTCGCGGATCAGCGCCCCTGGTTCCGCTCCCGAATCCACAAGGTAATCCTCCGAGTCCCGGACCAACTCCTCAAAAAGAGGCGGCGTCATTTCAAGGTGGAATTGAAATCCATAGCACTTGGGACCATATCGGAACATTTGATTCGGTGTCAGAGCCGTCGAAGCCAAACGCACGCCGCCAGAAGGGATTTCAAACACATCCCCATGCCAGTGCGCGGCTCCGAATGTTTGTGGAAGCAACGAAGTCAACGGATCATCCATAGCCTCCCTGGCGAGGGTCACTGGATAAAAACCTATTTCCTTCTGCGGGGCGCGCCTGACCTCCGCGCCAAGCGCCCGGGCGATCAACTGACCGCCAAGACACAAGCCGAGGACCGGTTGGCCAAGATTCAAGGCAGAGCGGACTATGGCGCATTCCTGCTCCAAATAGGGATAATCGGCGACTTGATAGGCACTCTGTCCGCCACCGCCCAGCGCGACTCCATCGAATTCCGCAACATCACCCGGCAGCGATTCCCCGGCATACGGGTGGACGACACGCAACGGAATGCCCAGTTCCCCAAGGACCTCTCCCAACAAACCAGGCTTGTCGACATCCCCATGCTGAATGAAGAGAACATTTTTCATTTCCCGAAGAACAGCATGGGAGTCGCCGCGCTGAAACCAAAAAAGGTCCCTTGTCCCCATATTTCTGAATTGCCAAGCGGATGAAGAATCGAAAAACTATGCCACGCCCGCTCGGACTGCCGCTGCGGTCTCGAAACACAAACCAACCCGAAAGCCCTATGCCAAGTGTCACCGAAGACGAAGTCGCCATGGACCCAGCAGACTACGCCCGTGCGGAAATCAACGCCTCGCTCAAACCGAAACAGAAAATCGGTTTTCTTCGGGAAATGATCCGCATTCGCCGCTTCGAGCAGACATCACTCAAGTATTACAACCAAGGCATGATGGGAGGATTTCTTCACCTCTATATCGGGCAGGAGGCCGTTGCGGTGGGAACCGTATCACTCCTCGGCAAAAACGACCATGTAATCACGGCCTATCGCGACCACGGCCATGCCCTCGCAGTGGGAATGGGCATGGACGAGTGTATGGCCGAACTCTTCGGAAAATCCACCGGTTGCTCACGAGGCAAGGGTGGGTCCATGCATTTTTTCGCGCCCGATAAAAACTACTGGGGCGGGCACGGAATCGTCGGTGGACAGACTCCGCTGGGCCTAGGGCTCGCCTATGGACTCAAATACAAGGGTCTCAAAGGATGCGCCCTGTGTTTCCTCGGCGATGGAGCGGTCAATCAAGGCGCCTATCACGAATCCCTGAACCTTGCCGCCCTCTGGAAGCTCCCGGTCATTTATGTCATCGAAAACAACAAATACTCGATGGGAACGACTCTGGAACGCTCCTCGGCCATGAGGAACTGTCTGGCTGAACGCGCTGACGGCTACGGCATCGTCTGGGATATAGCCAATGGCGAGGACATTTATGAAGTGCGGGCGAAGACTGCCAGTGCCATGCGTCGCGCCCACGAACAGTCGCTGCCGACCGTTCTCGAGGTGGATACCTACCGCTACTACGGACATTCAGTTGCCGACGCGAATGCCAAAAAATACCGCTCTCCCGAGGAAATCGAGCGCTACAAAAACCACCACGACCCCATCAGCCTCTGGAGAAAACGTCTTTTGGAAGAGGGCGTCCTGACTGAAGCCGAAGCTAATGCCATCGATGAGGCTGCCAAGGAGGAAGCCGATGCCGCCGCACAATTCGCGATCGACAGCGACACTCCCTCGCCAGAGTCGATTTTCGAGGATGTCTATTGGGAAGTGGACAACAAAACCGAAGCCGGCTCGACGGGGCGCCATTTCTTCAGCGAATAGCCATCTCGCCAGACACGTCCGCGGATTTCCTATTTCGAGACAGAAACGATTTTCAACCACACCGCACCATGCCACTGATCACCTACCGCAAAGCCCTCAACGATGCCCTCGCCGAGGAAATCATCCGGGACGAGAATGTCGTCATCATCGGAGAGGAGGTCGCGCAATACAACGGCGCCTATAAAGTCACCGAGGGCCTCTGGCAACGCTTCGGCGACAAGCGCGTGGTGGATGCGCCCATCAGCGAGGCCGGCTTCATCGGCATGGGCATTGGAGCCTCCATGCTCGGCATTCGCCCTGTGATGGAGCTCATGTTCTGGAGCTTCGCCTACGTGGCGTGGGACCAAATCATCAACAACGCCGGCCAGGTGCGCTATATGAGTGGTGGACTCATCAACTGCCCGATCGTGATCCGCGGTCCCGCAAATGGCGGAACGAATGTCGGTGCGACCCACTCGCACACGCCGGAGAATTTCATCGCCAACACGCCTGGCCTGAAAGTCGTGTGTCCCGCCACTGCCTATGACGCCAAGGGCCTCATGAAGGCGGCCATCCGAGATAACGACCCTGTCTGCGTTATGGAGAACACATTGCTCTACGGCGAGTCCTGGGAAGTGCCGGACGAGGAGTATGTGATCCCGCTCGGAGTGGCCGACCTGAAGCGCGAGGGCACCGATGTTTCGCTCATTGCCCATGGACGGGCCGTCATCACGGCACTGAAAGCCGCCGAGATTCTCGCAGCCGAGCATGACATCAACGCCGAGGTTCTTGATCTCCGTTCCATCCGTCCTCTCGACGAGGAAGCGATTCTCAGGACAGTCCGCAAAACAAACCGGGCTGTTCTTGTGGATGAGAACAAGCCCTTCTGCGGGGTCTCGGCCCAGATCGCCGCGACCATTCAGGACAAAGCGTTCGACGACCTCGACGCCCCGGTCCAACGCGTCTGTTCGCTCGACGCCCCGGCCATTTACTCGCCGGCCTTGGAAAACCTGCAACTGCCCACCGTGGCCCGCATCATCGAGAAAGTTCTGCAAATCCGCTAAAAAAACGCTTATGAATCAAATCACCATGCCCAAACTGAGCGACACGATGCTCGAGGGCACTCTCATCAAATGGCACAAAAAAGCCGGAGATAAAATTTCTGTAGGCGATGTGATCGCCGATGTGGAAACCGACAAGGCCACAATGGAAATGGAGGCTTTCGACGACGGGGTGATCGCGGAAATTCTCGTAGCCGAAGGCGGCATTGTGAAAGTGGGGCAACCGATCGCGAGTCTCGAGGGAGGCAAAAAAAGCGCCAGCAAAACTCCTCAAACATCAGCGTCGGCTCCCTCGACTCCGGCACCTGCAGCCTCCTCCGCTCCCAAGACAAGACCCGCAACATTTTCGGACGGCTCGCGGGTCAAGGCCTCGCCGCTTGCAAGAAAAATCGCCTTGGAGCGGGGTGTTGATCTTTCAGGAGTTCAAGGCACAGGGCCCGGCGGTCGCATTGTGGCTGCCGATGTCCCCCCAGCAGGATCGACAAGGAATACCGTTCCGGCAGCGCCGCGCATCGAAGTTCCTTTTTCGGAATCCGACACAAAAACACCCCTTTCGGGAATGCGCCGCACGATTGCCGAACGACTCCTCGCCAGCAAGACCCAGATTCCGCATTTCTACCTCTCCATGGAAATCGACGCCGCCCCGCTTTCCAAGCTGCGGAAAGATCTCAATGCTGCCGCCGAGGCTGCCGGAACAGCCAAAGTGACCGTGAATGATTTCATCTTGCTGGCAGCCGCCCGCGCCGCGAAGCAGCATCCGAAAGTCAACGCGGCATTTGCCGGGGATTCGATTGTCGAATATGGAAGCGTCAACCTTTCGGTCGCCATCGCGGTCGAGGATGGCCTCATCACGCCAGTTATCCGTGATGCCCAAAACCTCTCACTGCGCGAGATCAGTGCTGCCGTGAAAGACCTCGCCGTGCGCGCCCGCTCAAAAAAAATCAAACCCGAGGAATACCAGGGCGGCACGCTGACCATCTCGAACCTCGGTGCGTATGGAATCGACAGCTTCTACGCAATCGTCAACCCGCCGCAGGCCGCCATTCTGGCGGTTGGTGCCATCGTGAACAAACCTGTCGTCAACGCTCAGGACCAGATCATCGCGGGACAACGGATGACGATCGCACTCAGCGGCGACCACCGCGTCGTGGACGGTGCGGCTGGAGCCGAGTTTCTGGCCACTATCCGCAAAAGCCTCGAATCACCCGCAACCCTGCTTTTTTAATTTCAAAATGCAGTTGCCGTTCGGAAGTCCGAACGCTAAACAAATCACTCTTTTTTACGCTCACCAACCACACATGAATCATAAAGGAAGAATCGTTCAGGTCATCGGCCCCGTTGTCGATGTCGAGTTCAACCCGGCAGACGGCGCTCTACCCAAAATCTACGATGCTCTTGAGATCGACTTTGAGGTCGGCGGCGAGAAGCAGAATCTCACCCTCGAGGTTCAACAGCATCTCGGAGAGAATTGGGTTCGCTCGATCGCCATGAGTTCGACCGAAGGTCTTACGCGCGGCATGGACGTCACCGCTCTCGGCGCCCCGATTTCGGTTCCCGTCGGCGAGGGGGTGCTCGGACGCATCTTCAATGTGACGGGTCAACCGACCGATGGACGCGGTCCAGTTCCCCACGAGAAAAAATACCCCATTCATCGCAAGGCTCCGCCCCTTCTGGAGCAGGACACAAAAGCCCAGATTCTCGAAACCGGCATTAAAGTCATTGATCTCATCTGTCCGTTCACCAAGGGTGGCAAGGTCGGCGCATTTGGTGGCGCGGGTGTGGGAAAAACCGTCGTCATCATGGAGCTCATCAACAATATCGCCAAGGGGCACGGCGGATATTCCGTTTTTGCCGGCGTCGGTGAGCGGACGCGCGAAGGCAACGACCTCTACGCGGAAATGAGCGAATCCGGCGTTATCGTCCAGGACGACATCTCAAAATCCAAAGTGGCGCTCGTGTATGGCCAGATGAACGAGCCTCCGGGAGCCCGTCTCCGTGTAGCCCTCTCGGCCCTTGCGATGGCGGAATACTTCCGCGACGAGAAGAACCAGGACGTCCTGCTTTTCATTGACAATATTTTCCGGTTTTCACAGGCAGGTGCCGAAGTTTCAGCTCTTCTGGGACGCACACCGAGCGCCGTGGGTTACCAACCAACCCTTGCAGCTGAGATGGGCGACTTGCAGGAACGCATCACCTCGACCACGAAGGGCTCGATCACTTCATTCCAGGCGGTCTATGTGCCTGCGGACGACTTGACTGATCCGGCTCCGGCAAACACCTTCGCCCACTTGGATTCTACGATAGTTCTGGAACGCTCGATTGCCGAATTGGGCATCTATCCTGCGGTGGATCCCCTCGCCTCGACATCCAATGCACTCGCACCCGACATCGTCGGCGAGGAGCATTACCAAGTCGCCCGTGGCGTTCAGCGCGTCTTGCAGCGCTACAAAGACCTGCAGGACATCATCGCCATTCTCGGCATGGACGAGCTTTCCCCCGAAGACAAACTCACCGTTTATCGGGCCCGAAAAATCCAGCGTTTCCTTTCGCAGCCATTCCATGTCGCCGAAATTTTTACCGGCACAAAGGGACAATATGTTTCCACGGCAGACACGATCCGCGGCTTCAAGGAAATCCTCGAAGGCAAACACGACGATGTTCCCGAAGCCAACTTCTACATGAAGGGCGGCATCGACATGGTGAAGGATTCCTAAACCCATGCTCCGCCTCGAAATCGTCACTCCCGAAGCGAAAACCTACTCCGATGAAGTGGATTCCGTGGTGATCCCTAGCATTGATGGCGAGCTGGGAGTGCTTCCGATGCATGCTCCGGTCATGACCCAACTCGAGCCTGGAGAATTGCGCGTTCTTAAAGGCGGGCAGGAACTACGTCTCGCCGTGGGGGAAGGCTTCGTCGAAATCACATCTGAAAAAGTGGCCGTTCTCACGGACATGGCTGTAAAGGAAAGTGACATCGACGAATCAGCCGCCGAGGAGGCGGTCCGCCGTGCAGAACAGGCCATGTCGGGCGAGAAACTCAGCAACGAGGAATATGCAGCAAACAACGCCGCACTCCTTCGCTCCCTCGCCATGATCAAGGTCAAGCGTCGCAGGCATCACCTGTAATTTGATTCCTGATTGCAACGGTGTAAAAAGCCTGCCTTGCCAGAATCCATCCGCGGAATAAGGTGAAGGTGTTGGAGGAATCTGGGAGACCTTTGCCCGAGATGCTAGACATCACCACCAAAACGTTGGCCTCTGGCTTACCAAATAATATGAGAACTGCTGATTTTAAACAACGACGATTCTCCCATTCCGGTTATACTCTTTTTGAGATCATGCTGGTTCTCGGCATCATTGCCGTGCTGGTAGGTTCAGCAATTTACATGTTGGTGGGAAACATCGATGTGGCCAAGGAGCAACGGGTTGACAGCGACATCGAAGCCATTTCGATGCAACTTCGCACCTACGAGATGTTGAATTACCGCATGCCGACCACCGAACAAGGCCTCAAAGCTCTGGTTGTTCAGCCCACCACGGAACCCCGCCCTCGCCGTTGGAAACAACTCATGAAGACCGTTCCGGTGGACCCTTGGGGCAAGGAATATGTCTACCGCTGCCCAGGCAAAGGTGGTGCCGCCTTTGAAATTTACTCGCTCGGACCCGACGGCAAGGAGAGCGATGATGACGCCGGAAAAAACAAGTAGGCGCTGGTGTCGGGCCCACTTTGGAGATCAGGCCTACACGCTTTTTGAGGTTCTTCTGGCACTCGGGATTATTGCCATTCTGTTGGGTGTCACCGTTCCGCTAATCACCAGTTCGTGGAATCCCTCGGTCACCGAGCAGATTTCGCAATCAATCGAGGCATGCGTTCAAAGCGCCCACAAATCCTCACTGGAAACCGGAGAGGCCCGGCAGCTTCTGTTGCAGGAATCCGGACTCGCTGGCAAGGGCGGTATCGCCTCTGCGCCCCTGCCCAAAGGCTGGAAACTGCAAGTCAGGCGGTTCACCGAAACTCGCTTCCGAAAACCCCAGCGGGATGAATTTTGGAACTTCAACGGGGCGGGCATTTGTGACCCGCTTGAACTCCGTCTGGTCAGCAAGGACGAGTCTGTCGTTTTAAAATTCGACCCGCTCACGGCGCTTCTGGAGACCGATGAAAACTAAGGCCTTCACGCTTTTTGAGGTCTTGATCGCGCTCGGCGTCTTCGCCGTGGCGGTGACAGGACTTGCCCTGGCCTTGCAGTCGGCGGTGGACGCCGCCCTGAATGCCCGCTCCCGGATGCTTGCGCGCACAATGATCGAATCCAGTCTGGCAGCGGCCATGGCAAATCCCCCACTCGACGGTCGAAGGGAGATCGACGGTCGCACCAATAACGGCATTCACGTTCTGGAAACATTCGAGAAGGCCGAAATCGTGGACACCAATCAGACGATTCTGCCGGGAATGTGGCGGCTCAAAGTCACAGCGGAAACCGATCGCGGCGGAATAAAAGAAAATGCGGAAATTCTGGTTTATCGCCCATGAATGCGAAGCCCCGCATGATTTTTTTCTTCAAACGGGCGGGGTTCACGCTTTTTGAAGTTATCATGGCCCTGATGATTTTAGGCCTTTTGAGTGGAGCGGTGTATTCGATTTCCAAGGCGGCACTGGAGACTTCGAAATCCGTGATGACAGAGCAGAACTCAGCGCGGAGGCTTGAGGCTTTTCTCCGAATCACCCGCGAGGCATTTCTGAATCTGCCGGCGGATGCCAACCTGTCGCTCCGCATGACAAAATCGGCAACAGGTGCCCCGGTTCCTGAACTGGTTTTTGCCGAAACGTCCGGAACCTTTGGCGTGTCGAGTCTTGGCGGGGGATCACTCATTCTGGCAGCAAGACCACGAGCCGACGGGTCAAGGAGCTTCTCCATCCTGCGCGTTCCGGAGAATCTCGACGCCTCCGCCCAGGAACGACTGATAGCCAAAGGCGAATGGGTCTCCCTCCTGCCTGGAGTCACGCGCGTGACTTGGTTTTTTTTTAATGGCAACGAATGGGTCGAAGAATGGCCTCAAGGCTCTGGAAGACCGCAGATGGTTCGTTTGCAGTTTTCCTATGATCCCATGCCGAATGTCATGGTCGACGTTCAATTCTGGATTCCACCACTGGCTCCCCCGCAATCCGCGCTGGACGCGAACAAGAACTCACAAAATCCTCCTCCACCATGAATGACCGCCGCCATATCCGCGCGATGGCTCTGCCGCTGGTGCTTTGGTGCATCGCATTTCTCGCGGGCCTCGTTGTTTTGACTGGTGGGCTTGTTCGAAACTGGATTGAGAACGAATCCCTGGCCGAGAGGAAATTTGTGGCCCGCCAGATGGCGTTGAGCGGAATCGCCCTCGGGTTGAATCCGGCCATTGAAAACGGGAGCCCTCTTCTGCGGCATGGCACGAGGGATGGCGAGGGTTACGAAGTCAAACTCTCCAACGAGTCCGCCCGCATCAATCCCAACTTCTGGATTCAATCCGGCAACCGGTCCATTCTAAGCAACCTTTTCGCAAACTGGGGAGCCAAGTTGGAAGTGGCGGATGCTGCCATCGACTCGCTCCAGGACTGGATTGACGCCGATGATTTCGTGTCATTAAAAGGTGCCGAGCGCGGAGAATACGAGCGGGCTGGACGTCCGGGATATCCTGCGAACAGGCCTCTCAAGCACATTCGAGAAATGGAATCTGTTCTGAACATGGGTCCTCTTTTGGCTTCAAAGCAGGGCTGGCAGGATGTCTTCACGGTCTGGTATAGTGGGAAGATAAATATCCAACATGCGACTGAACCGCTTCTTACGGCGCTCGCCGAACTCACGCCAACCCAGTGCCGGTCGCTCACCGAGATGCGCGCCGGTCCAGACGGCATCGAGAACACGGCTGACGACCAGAAGTTCGCCTCCATCGAAGCAGTTGCGGACTTTCTCGGAGTCAACGGAAAGCAGCGCTCAAAATTACTGGAATTCTTCGACACTTCGGGCGACGTCCGCCGAATCGAAAGCACTGGCTGGTGCGGCGGCATCCCACACAGAATCGTCGTCATCGCCGCCTCGGGATCAGGAGGTCAACTCATGAGTTGGGAGGAGAAATGACCCGCCAAACTTTTGATGCGATCCTCAGACCCTCCGCTGATGGCTGGGAGCTATGGAGACTTCCGCCCAAGGGCTTGCCAACACTGGAACCGGGGTTGACAGAAAAGTCATTGGATGGCACCGCGAACCTGCTTTTGGCGGTGCCATCCCGAAGCGTTCTCTCCGTGCCGCTGTGGATTGCCGCTCAAGGAAACGCCACAGAGCTGGCAGAACTGGAATTAACAAGCAGACACCTTTTGAGGAAGGACGCCGAGGTTCATACGGTCCCGCTTTTGGAAAAGGACGGCCGCTTATTGGTTCTCGCGCTGGCAGCGACGGATGAGCCAACAGCGCATGAGTTTTATAGCAAGGCAAAGGAATTTGAGATTCCGGCACGACTCTTCGATCCGGCGGGCGCTGATGTGCTCGTTTGGAAAGAACAGGGAGACCTTTGCTTTGCGATATACCGCGACGACAAATGTGTTTTTTTTGCGTCAACGGGTGGTGCAAATCCAGGCTCCGCTGTCTGCGGGGCCATTGCACGCACGGCCATGAGGCTCCGCGCAGAGGGGGTCATCCAACGGATGCCGGCCAAGGTGCGATTCCTCGGAGATTTTTCACAACAGGACGCCGAGTCTCTAGGGCACAGTTTGAGGCTGGATTACGAAGTCCAGAGAACGCCTCCCTCGCCCGCCCCTCCCCACACTCCAAGCCATTGCGCTCCCCCCACCGCCCGAATGGCACTGGAGTCCCACGCCCGTTTGAAGCGTCTCACTTCCTTTGGCACTGCGGCTCTTGCCGTCTACGCGGTGATCCTGTTTTTTGTCGCCGCCGATCTCGCTTGGCAGAGAATCCAATTGAGGCGCCTCAACGCCGAGTTGGCTTTCCTCGCGCCTAAAGCAGAAACCAGCCAAAATCTCGTGAACGAATGGGGCCATTTCCGTTCCGCTATCGATCCGAATGCCTTTGCAATCGACCAACTCGCTGCGGTGGCGTCCGAGATTCCCGGCGAGCAGGTGCGACTCACTCAATATAGCTACAACAAAGGCCGTCTTGCGATTGCCGGAGAGGCGGCTGATGTCTCCCAAGCCTATGAATTTTTCGAGCGTGTGAAAAAAAAGCCGCTCTTGCAGGAATACGATTGGACCTCCCGACAGCCTCAGTTGGCAGGTCGCAACAAGGTCCGCTTTGAAATGGAAGGAGCCCGCCCCGATGCGAAAACTGGCGAAGAGTGAGACACGATTGCTGCTGATCTTCGGCTCGGCCGTGTTTCTGGCGGTGAATCTTTTTGCCGTTCGCGCTTGGTTGAGCCACCGAGCTGGAGTGTTCGCAGCCATTGCCGAGGCACGCACCTCGCTCTCCACGACCAACTCCTGGATCACAGCCGCCGAGGCATTGGACTCGGCCCGCGACTGGATGCAACAGCACCCAGCGCCGGTGGAGAAGCACGATTCAGCGAGCACTGCACTTCTTAATACCGTTCGCGCAATATGTGAAAAATCCGGCCTGAAAATCGCTGAGGAAACTTTGCTACCGAGCGAGGAAGCCGATGGAACGCAAGCTGCGGTTCTTCAGATCAAGATCACAGGCCCGTTTTCGGGTGTCGCGGCATTTTTATTCGAACTTCAAAACCCCACCTGCTGGCGGTCTGTGGAAAAACTCATGATCCGAAGCGACAGCGAACCACCCAATGTGGTTGTCGATATGGACATTCATCAGTATTTCCGCCTACCGGAAACCAACCCCACTCCCGCAACATCGGAATGAGAATACCTCTTGCCATCATCTTCTTTGCCTCCGCCCTGACAGTAAAGCTCGCCGCGGATGATGCTCCCTGGTTGGAGCAACGCTCGATGGAGAAGTTTCAAGTGCTGCTCAACCGCTCCCCTTTTTCACTCCCCACGGCAGAGGAAGCCGCTCCGGCAGCTGACAGGTTTTTTCTCACGGGAGCTGCCACCATCAATAATGAACCGGTCGTTTTCGTTCTGGATAAAAACTCCCAGACGCGACACATGCTGTGCCGGACGGCGGATTCCTCCAACAATCAACTCCTCGACTACAAGCCCGAGGCCGATCCAAAAAACATGAGCGCCCGCATACGTCTCGATGGACAGGAAATGACAGTCCGCTACGCAGAGCTCCCCTCCGAGGGACAACCCGCACAGCAGGTCCCCGCAGCGCAATTACTACATCAACAGCCTGGCATTCCCCAGCCTCCAGCACCGGGAACCATGCAACCCACCACGGCCAACGGCTCGGAGCCTCCCCGGCGCGTCATTCGCCGCCGGATCATCTCCGGTCAGCCACCAGCCGCACAGCCCGTCCCCAACCAATGAAAAACCATCTACGAACTCTTGTTCCTTTCCTGCTTCTCGGCATTTTGCCGCTTGCGGCCCAGACACCGCAGGTTCTTCCTCCAGGCACTCCAGTCACACCGACCCTCTCCCCACCTGCGGAGCAACAAAACGAATCCGTAAGCATCACCTTTCCCCGCAACTCGGTGCTCGATGTCATTTCCTTTTACGAAACACTCACGGGCAAACGCATCATTCGCGACTCCAATCTCGCCGGTCAGGAACTGTCGATCATGGTCGCCAAACCGGTGAGCCGTGAAGATGCCATCGCAATCATCGAGAGTTCCCTCTTAATGAATAATTACAGCATCGTTCCGGTGGATGACAAAACGATCAAAATCCTCGGCCCGAGCCGCGCGCCGCGCACCGAGGGATTGCCGCTTCTGAGCGAGATTCAATCCCTCCCGCCCGATGGCGACAAGGTCCTGAGCTTCTACAAGCCATTGGCCTTCATATCGCCCGAGGAGGCGATCGCCGTCGTGCAAGGTGTGGTGCAGATCAATGCCTACGGCTCGGTGGTTCCCGTGCCAAATACGAACGCGATTATTCTCACAGACAAAACACCCGTGATCCGGAAGGCGCTCGGAATCCTCGACCTCATCGATGTCGAGCCCGCCCGCGTGGTCACCGAGTTCGTCCAACTCCAGCGAGCCAACGCGGAACGTGTGGTTGAGATTTTGGATGAGATGTTCGGCAAGGATGACGCTTCAAAATCGAGGACTACTCCCACCCAACTCCAAGGCCAGCCCAATCCGGAAAGCCCGGAGGCCGCACAATCCAGCCCGGCATCCGCCGGAGCCTCCGGGGCGCGCTACGAAAACCGCCTCATTGCGGGAAAAGCAAAATTCCTCGCCGACAAGCGAACCAACCGCATTCTTGTTGTGACGCGGGTTGAAAATTACCGCTATGTGCGCGATGTCATTTCCCAACTTGATTCCCCGGGAAATTTTGAAAAACCCTTCACGCGAGTTCTCAACTATGTTCCGGTGAATGACATTTTTCCAGTCCTCACCGATATGCTGAGCGACCCCGATTCGGACAAACAAGGAGGCACCGGCCAAACAGGGCAGAACGGAACACGAAGCACGCCCCTCAATCCAAGCAGCTCCAACAACAACTCGCAAAACGGCATGGGCGGCATCGGCGGAGATGGCCTGAACCGCCCCGACCGCCTCAGCAATGAATCCCAGCAAGGCGCTCCTCAATCGGCCACGATCGGGGAGATCCGAATCATAGCCGACAACAACTCAAACAGCGTGATCATGTTTGGCCCACCCGAGAGCAAAGCCCGGGCGCAACAGATCCTCGACATTCTCGACCAACGTCCCAAACAGGTCTACTTGGCCGTGGTAATCGGACAACTCAGGCTCAGCAAAGGGGTTGATTACGGCGTCAGCTACCTGATCCGGAACAAGGGATTCCAACCGCTCAACAATCTGCTGGGAAACAGCGACAGCAGTGGCATGGCGGCGACCTCTCTGAGCCCGAACCTGCTGCCCGGTGGTGTTTTTCCAAACGCCGCATCGATCGTGAACCCTGCCTCGCTCACGACCAATGGACTCTCGTCACTGGCCGGCCTGACGGTCTATGGAACCATCGCCGATTCGGTGGATGTCTTCGCGCGCTTTCTCGAAAACACAGATCGCTTCCGCACACTGTCCCGACCGGTCATTTACACAACCAACAACCGCAAGGCCACGATCCTCTCCGGTCAGAAAGTGCCTGTCCCGACGCAATCGCTCACCTCGGCAACAGGCGGCGGCATCAGTGGAAATGGCAGCTCCATCACATCCAACATCCAATACCAGGATGTCGTTCTGAAACTCGAAGTCATCCCGCTCATCAATTCCGACCGCGAGGTCAATCTCATCATCGCCCAGACCAACGACAATGTTGTGGGCACCGACACAATCTCTGGAAATAAAGTTCCGATCATTGCCACGCAGGAAATCACCACGAGCGTCCGGGTGCCAAACGGGACCACCATTGTGCTTGGCGGATTGATTTCGGAAGACAAGGAACGCGGGGTGGAAGGAATGCCCTACATTTCCGATATTCCCGTAATTGGTTCGCTGCTCGGTGGCCGAACACAATCCAAAATCAAAAAAAATGAACTCATCGTGATGATCCAGCCGTTCGTGGTGGACTCCAACCACGAGATGATGAAAGCCAGCGCCTACGAGGGGGACCGCTCTCCCCTCGGACGCGATGGTCAGGCCATGACAGCCCCGGTCGCCGAGCAGAAAAATCCGCCCGCTGTCTGGAAACCAACCCCGATACCACCGGAGAAAAAGAAAAAGTTCCGCTGGCCCTGGACCAATGATCAATACAATTGACGATCTTCTCCGCCTGGCGGAGCAGGCGGGCTGCAACGAACCGGAAAAGTGCCGCGAAGTCCTCGATCAAGCGGCCTTTGCACAGCGCTCGCCCGTCGCCGCGATGCTCGACTCGAAACTGGTTCAGGAATTGCCGTTTCTCAAAGCGTTGGCCCAGGAGCTCGACATCCCGTGGCGCGAGGAAGCGGATGTCGCACCGATCGAAAATGTGCGGGAAAATTTTACGGCACGGCTCGCACTTGGGCAGATCGTTGTCCCGGAGGCAGCCGTTCCGGGTGGCGAACTCAGCCTCCTGACGTTTGACCCTTTCGACTATGCCACCTGGCAGGCCGTGACGCAGCATTGGAGGGGACCGGTAGGACTTGTCATGACTTCGCGCAGCCGCCTCGTTGAGACGCTGAAAAAAACCTACGGCGTGGGTGCCGACACCTTCGAGGAGCTCCTGGAGGGCCGCGAGGACGATTTGCCGGGCGGCGTCAAAGAAGAGGTCAATGTCATCGACGAGGACGACTCCGAAGCCTCGGTGATGAAATTTGTGAATCAGATTCTCCGTGAGGGACTCCAACAAGGAGCCACCGACATTCACTTCGAGCCGCTCGGCCATGACCTACGCATCCGCTACCGCATCGACGGCGTTTTGCAGGAGGTTCCGGTTCCACAGCGGATCAAAATGCTTCAGGATTCCCTCATCTCGCGACTCAAAATTATGTCTGGTCTGGACATCGCCGAGCGGAGGAGGCCACAGGACGGACGCATCGCGCTGGAAATCACCGGCCAGCCCATCGATGTCCGCGTGGCCACGATTCCCAGCGTCAACGGCGAGAGCGTGAGCCTGCGCCTGCTCGGTCAACAGCAATTCGACTTTTCCGGGCTCGGGCTCGACCCCGAAAACGAAAAACGCATCCGCAAACTCATCTCCATTCCAAATGGAATCGTTCTGGTAACAGGTCCGACGGGCTCGGGCAAAAGCACCTCGCTCTATACATTCCTAAGCGCCATCAACTCGATGGAACGGCGCATCGTCACGATCGAAGACCCCGTCGAACACAAGCTCAACGGCGTGATCCAAATCGCAGTGAAACCCGAGATCGACCTCACCTTCGCCACCGCGCTGCGAAGCATCCTGCGGGGAGATCCGAACATCGTCATGGTGGGTGAAATGCGCGACCTCGAAACGACGGAGATAGCCATCCGAGCCGCGCTCACAGGACACCTCGTTTTCAGCACGCTGCACACCAATGACGCTGTGGGCGGCATCACGCGTCTTCTCGACATGGGCGTGGAGCCATTCCTCGTGGGCTCAGCCGTCCGAGCCTTCATCGCACAACGCCTCGTGCGGCGGCTCTGCAAGCACTGCTCCCAACCTGCCGAATATCAAAACGACGATTTGACTGCCATCGGATTCCCCTTGGAATGGGTGGATAAAATCCGCCGACCGGTTGGTTGCCCGCATTGCCGGAACACGGGTTTCTCGGGTCGCACTGCCATCTTCGAAATCTGCGAAATGAGCCCTCGTCTGCAGGAACTCATCCAACGACGCGCTCCCGCCAACGAACTCCGGGAATTGGCGATTCGGGAAGGCATGGTGCCACTCCGCAAGGCGGGATGGGAGACTGTTGCCCACGGCATCACCTCGGTGGAAGAAGTCGTGAGAGTCACCTCCAGCGAATTGCAGGTTCTGGACGAGTAAGGACGATGGCGGACTTTTCCTACAAAGCCACGAATGCGGCTGGAACGGTCACGACCGGAAGCATCACTGCCAACTCGCGCAGCGACGCCTACCGCCTCTTGCGCGCCCAAGGTCTCCAGCCCGTGAGCCTTTCAGACTCGGCAGGCTCGACCTCGGCCTCGAAAAGGGAGACCTCCCGCGACGAACCCCTGCCCAGGCTCAATACCACCCAACTTCTTTTCTTCACGGAAGAACTCGCCGAACTCCTCGAAGCCGGGCTCAAACTGGAGGGGGCCCTCAAAGTCATCGAACAACGTCAGGAAAAATCGGGCTTGCAGCCCATTGCCGCCCACCTGCGCCAGCGCGTTCGCGATGGGTTCAGCTTCTCAGCCGCCCTCCAGGACTGTGGAAAGACATTCGACCCTCTCTACTGCAATCTCGTCGCAGCCGGCGAAGTCTCCGGCGCCCTCCCCCAAATTCTCAAACGCCAGTGCACCTACTTGACCCTCATCGGTGACCTCCGCCGCCGCGTCGTATCCTCGCTTCTCTACCCGGCGATTGTTTTTGCGTCGGCAATTGTCCTGATGTTTGTCTTCCTGACATTTTTGGTGCCGCAACTCTCCGTGCTGCTCGGAAAAACCGGACAAAAACTTCCGCTCATCACACGCCTGCTTATCTCCGTGAGCGAGTTCTGCGGTCAATGGTGGTGGGCGATTTTTGCCTTCGTGGGAGTCCTCATTCTCTCCGCCCGAGCAGCTGTTCGCACTCCCGCCGGACGCGAGTGGTGGCACCGCGCCATGCTGGATGTCCCGGTAGTGGGGCCTGTGCTTCGTGCCAAGTTCTATGCCGAGATGCTCCAAACACTCTCAACGCTCGTTTCGAATGGAGTCGCCCTCCTGCAGGGACTGAATCTCATGACGGCCGCCACGATGAATGTTTTTTTGAAAGACCTTCTTACAAAAACGGCTGCCATGGTCGGCGAAGGCACAAGCCTCGCGTCAGCCCTGCGACGCGTGGGATTCTTCCCTCCCGTCCTGATGGACATCTTGGCCGTCGGCGAACAAACGGGCGACATCGCCACCGCCCTTGAGCGCGCCGCCAAGCGCTTCGACCGCGACCTGACGACACGCATCTCACACCTCACCACACTCGTCCAGCCAGCCATTATTCTGCTTGTGGCATTGTTTGTCGGCATCGTGGCCTACTCCATGATCGCAGGCATCCTCACAAGCGTCAGCTCGCTGAAATCGCGGTAGCCCCGCCATCGGGGCTTTTACCGATTGAATTCCCGACCCGCAGCCGATAGGTAAAGAGTCGAAATGCCAACTGAAACTTTGCGCTCCAATCCGCTTCGTGAAGGCCTTGCCCAACGATCAATTCCCGATCCCTGCACCCTTGTGATTTTTGGTGCCACGGGTGACCTCACGCACCGCAAACTGGTTCCTGCCCTCTACAATCTCGCGGCCGACGGCGCACTCCCGCCAGCCCTCAGCGTGGTCGGATTCGCCCGCCGCGACAAGTCGGACAAGGTTTTCCGCTCGGAACTGGAGGAGGCGGCCAGAAAATTCTCCCGTCAAGCCATCAATGACGATCTCTGGAAAAACTTCGCCGCAAATATCTGCTACCATCGCAGTGAATTCGACAAGCTCGACGGCTACGAAGCCCTGGCCCGTCGGCTCGATGAGATGGATGCCACACGTGGAACCTGCGGAAACCGGCTCTTCTACCTCGCCGCAGGCCCGGACCAATTCGAGGTCATTTTGGAAAATCTCCGCAAGAGTGGCCTGAACACATCGCGCCCTGGGTCATGGAGCCGGATCATCGTGGAAAAGCCATTCGGCACAGACCTTCCCAGCGCCAAACGGCTGAATGACCTCGTCGAGAATGCTTTTGACGAGTCCGAGACGTTCCGAATCGACCACTACCTCGGCAAGGAAACCGCACAAAACATCATCGTCCTCCGCTTTGCAAACGCGCTCTTCGAGGCGATGTGGAATTCCCGCTACATCGACCATATCCAGATCACAGCCAGCGAACCTCTCGGAGTGGAAGGCCGCGCCGGTTATTATGAAAAATCCGGTGCGCTCCGGGACATGGTTCAAAACCACCTTTTGCAACTCCTCTGCCTCACCGCCATGGAGCCACCCGCCGGTCTCGATGCCGACTCGATCCGCGACGAAAAAGTCAAAGTCCTCCGCTCTCTCCGTCCCCTAACGGGTGGCGATGTCTTCAAGCACGTCGTCCGCGCGCAATATGGCGCGGGAGCGATCAATGGCAAACGCGTGGCCGCCTACCGCGACGAACTCAACGTCAACCCCGAATCGGTCACGGAGACTTATGTCGCGATGGAGTTAAATGTCGACAACTGGCGCTGGGCGGGTGTTCCCTTTTTTATCCGGGTCGGCAAGCGCCTGCCCAAGGCTGGAACCGAGATCGCCGTTCATTTCAAAAGCGTGCCACCCGTCCTCTTCCGCGCCACGGGGGAGTTGATCGATGACAACGTCCTCGTGATCCGCATCCAGCCCGACGAAGGCATTTCCCTCCGCATGAGCGCCAAGATGCCGGGATCAAGCCTGCGCATCGAACCGGTCAAAATGGATTTTCACTACGGCACGAGCTTTGGAAAAGCCACTCCCGAAGCCTACGAGCGCCTCCTGCTCGACGCCATGAGCGGTGACGCCACGCTCTTCGCGCGTCGTGACGAGGTCGAACAGGCCTGGAAATTCGTCGATGCCATCCACGAAGCCTGGACCACCCGCACGGACGATCTTGCCCTCTACTCCTCCGGTTCCTGGGGTCCCGGTGAGGCTGACGAACTCATCAAACGCCACGAGGGAACCTGGAGACGCCTGTGAGCAACAACGAAACGCTTGAGCACGGACTTCCCGTTGAGATCGGCAAGATCGACAAGGAACTCGGCAAACTGTGGGAGTCGAGCGGTGATACGAAAACCCGCGCTTCGTTGATCAATCTCGTCGTCTACACCGAAAACGAAGCGGACCTCGCAGCGGACAACGAAGTGCTGGCCACTGTTGCCGGACGCCACCCGTGCCGTGCGATTCTCATTCTTGGGAATCCCACTGCACCGACTTCGCAGGCCAGGGCGTGGATCAGCGCGCATTGCCACCTGCTCGGAAAGGAAATGCGACAGATTTGTTCGGAGCAAATCACCTTCCGACTGGACGGCGACGCGGCAAATGCCCTGCCCAATATCGTTTTCTCGCACTTGGATTCCGACCTACCTCTCTGCCTGTGGTGGAAGTCCGAACTCCCCGAGCCCCTCGACGAAAAGCTCTGGGCGTGGGTGGATCGCCTCATCTTTGACAGCGGATCTTGGCGGAATCCGCTCCACCAGTTCTCGATCATCCGCCACATTTCCTCCACGCCAAAGAGCGGGGCCGTGCTGTGCGACCTGAACTGGACACGGCTTCACGCTTGGAGGTTCGCTCTGGCAAGCCTCTTTGACAACGCCTCCGCTTTTCCCCACCTGGCTTGGGTGGAGTCCCTCACCCTTCACTGCGCCCCGGGCTCCCGAACGGCTGCCCTTCTCCTGATCGGCTGGCTCGCTGGACGCCTCAAATGGCGACTCGATGCGGAGGAAGCGACTTTCGTATCCGCAAGTGGCCACGTCATTCCGTTCCACATCGCAGAATCAGAAGGGCCGAACCTCTCACTGATCGAAATCAAATCACGCGAAGCCCGTTTCGAGCTCAAACTCGCCGAGGCCTCCGACTTTTTCGAATCCACCACACAGACGCCAGGCATTCCCGGCATCCGCCAAATCCTTCCCGCACCGCGCGGACGGCTTGAGGACACCTTGCTCGCCGAACTCAGCCGGGCAGGCCGCCACGCACTCTACACAGAGTCGCTCGAAATCATCCTCCCCCTGCTGAAGCACTAAACGCCATGCAGGTTTTTATAAGGGTTCTGCCCTATGTCCGGCGCTACCCCCACCTCGCCTTCGCCACCCTCTTCTGCGCGGTGGCGGGGACTCTCATGGTTATTGTCTTTCCGGCGGTCACCCAGCAGATCGTCGATCAAGTCATTGGCCAAAACAGACCCGACCTGTTGCTTCCACTCGTGGGGCTCGGCCTGGCCGCGTTTCTCGCGCAAAACGGGCTCAATTCGCTTCGGATTCTCTTCAACAACCACTTTGAGCAGCGTGTTATTTTCGACCTGCGAAGCGAACTCTACGCCCACATCCAACGCCTCCCGCTGACTTGGTTCGACAACCGTTCGACTGGCGACATCATGACACGCCTGATTGAGGACGTGACCAATGTCGAGCGTGTTTTGATCGACGGCATCGAGCAAGGAACTGTGGCCATCCTGCAGATCCTCATCGTCAGCGGCGTCATGCTGGCCTACAGCCCTTCGCTCACCGCCGCCGTGCTGGTTCCGATTCCTTTTCTGGCAGGTGGAGCCCTGATTTACACGCTCACCGCCCGCGCCCGTTACGGCACGCAACGCAAAGCCGTCTCGGCCTTGAACTCCCTTCTTCATGACAACATTGCCGGCATACGGCAGATCAAAACCTACACAAGCGAGACCCGCGAACACGCCAGGTTCAACGAGGCCAGCAATGGCGTTCGCAAAGCCACTTTGAAGGTTATGAAAGCTTGGGCCATTTACCAACCGGGGATGGAGTTTATCTCCTCCTGCGGGCTTCTCCTCGTCGCAGGCTTTGGCACCTCGCAAGTCCTGGCCGCTAAAATGGACATCGGCGCCCTCGTCGCGTTTTTTGTCCTGACGCGCTACCTCTACGAACCTGTCGGACGCCTCCACCAACTCAACCAAATCTTCCAGTCAGGCCGCGCCGCTGGTGACCGCGTGTTTGAAATCATGGATGCGGCAACGGAACCCGACGAAGGCGCCAACAATCCGACCAAACGCATGAGCGGACACGTTGTCTACCGCAACGTGTCATTTTCCTATGATCCCAAAATGCCGGTCCTCCACGAGGTGAACCTCGAAGCCCAACCCGGCGAGATGATCGCACTGGTGGGCCCCACGGGCGCGGGAAAATCGACCATCGTGAACCTGCTGGTCCGCTTCTACGAATTCACCAGCGGCGAAATCACTATCGATGGCGCTCCCCTCCGGGATATCCCGAAATCACACCTCCGTCACAGCATCGCTGTCGTGACTCAGGAGAGTTTTATGTTCAACGGCACAACCGCTGAAAACCTCCGCATTGGAAAACCCGACGCCACCGAGGAGGAAATCTGGGAGGTCCTCCGCGCCGCGAACGCGGCCGATTTCATTCAGCGCCTTCCCGAGGGGCTCCATACCCAACTCGGAGAGCGCGGAGTCAAACTCAGCGTGGGCGAGAAACAACGCCTCTCCATCGCCCGCGCGCTCCTCAAAAACCCGCCCATCCTCATCCTTGACGAGGCCACCGCCAGCGTGGACACAGCCACCGAGCGACTCATTCAGGAGGCCCTTGACCGGCTCATGGAAAATCGAACGAGCTTTGTCATTGCCCACCGCCTCTCGACCGTGCGCCACGCCGATCAAATCCTCGTTCTCGAGCGTGGCCGTATCACCGAGCGCGGCCGCCACGCCGAACTTCTCCCACGCGGGGGTCTCTATGCAGAGCTCTGCAAAAGCAGCCTCATCGAGAGTTGAGGATCACAGGAGGGCCCCACCTGCCGCTTCAGGCCAGTTTTTTCTCCTTGGCTTCGAATCCTTGAAGAAGACCCGAGGGCGAAAACAATGGCTCCAATTCGATCCGAACCGTGTAAGGGGACTGGTTTTTATGATAATTCACCATGACCACAGAGCATTTTTGCCGGTTTTGAATCGCATGGCGGATCTCGAGAATCGAATCCCGGGTTGTCTCCGGACCCTGCAAAAGAGAGCCTGGCTTTCTTCCATGGATCTCTTCGAACCGGTAACCACACAGGTTTGAAAACGCGGGATTGATCGCGACGACCCTGCCGTCGGCATCGGTGCGGACGCGAGCCGGCTCATCCGAAATTTTGGAAAGCACATTGAGCAAAATCCGCTCCGAGACCGCTGGGGCGAGGCGGGAGGCAGAGGAGCTTAGTTCTGGAGTGCAGGTATCCGATATGTCGGCAATCATCTGATGTAGGTGTGTGTTCATGTTACGCAGGCCGTGAGGCAGAGGATGCCGAGAGGATTAGGTTTTCGAATAAAATTGCAAAATACTGGCCACGAGTCCCGGAATATCATGCACCGACGCCTCCAAATGAACAGGCATTGAAAGCTCGCGCATCGTGCGGGATGTCACCGGGCCGATGCTTGCGAATGCCACGCCATCGCAGGCCGGCAACTGGAGCGCATGAAAGTTCTCGGCCGTGGAGGAACTCGTGAATGTGACCATATCCGCACCCTCCGTCTTGTAACGTTCGATGCCACCCGAGTCGTCATTGGTTTCAGGAATGGTGCGATAGGCTACCGTCTCATCAACGATTGCCCCAAGTCGGCTGAGTTGCTTGGGCAGAACATCCCTCGCTCCTTCCGCACGAGCAAGGAGGATCCTGAGATTGTCAAGACTGGTTTCCTTTTGAAGGGCAGTGATGATTTCCTCGGCCACATACTTCTCCGGCTGGACATCGACTTGAAAACGAAAAGCGTTCACACGCGCCGCGGTCGCTGGCCCGATTGCGGCGATACGCACACCGCCGAGATCACGGGCGTCGCGGTAAATCTCAAAAAAGGCTTTGAAGAAGGCATCGACTCCGTTCGGACTGGTGAATATCAGCCAATCATAGCCGTGGGCATAGGCAACAGATTCGTAGAATTCCCTCTTGTTCGGGGCAGGCTCGATGCGGATCGTCGGCATCTCGAACGCATCGGCCCCGAGTTTTCGGAGGCGGTTCACAAGTTCACCGGCTTGCTGGCGCGTGCGGGTCACCACGATCCGCTTGCCGAAGAGCGGCAGGGTCTCAAACCAGTTCAGCTTGCCGCGAAGCGACACCACATCTCCAAACACCGCCACGGCTGGTGCTTTGAATGAGGCCTTGGAGGCCGTGTCCGCGATATCAGCAAGCGTCCCGACGAGCGTTTCCTGGCGCGCCGTTGTGGCCCAGCGCACCAGAGCAACGGGGGTGTCCGCTTTCATACCCGCCTGCTGCAAACCGTTGGCGATGGTTGCCAGCCGTTCGATTCCCATGAGCATGACTTTCGTGCCAGGTGTGGAGGCGAGGGCTTTGTAGTTGATCGATGACTCCCCTTTGGTCGGATCTTCATGCCCCGTGAATATGGTGAGCATGGTGTTGTGGGCGCGATGCGTCACGGGAATCCCGGCATACGCAGGTCCGGAAATCGCAGACGTCACGCCGGGAACGATCTCAAAACGACATCCCGCCTCCTGAAGTGTTTCAGCCTCCTCACCACCGCGACCGAATAAAAAAGGATCCCCCCCCTTGAGACGGGTTACTGTTTTTCCCTCGAGCGTCTTGGCTACAAGGAGCTCATTGATCTCCTCCTGCCTCAGGGTGTGGGCTCCGGCTTTTTTCCCGACATAGATCTTTTCGACGCCCTGCCGCGCGTGGCGCAGCAACCGGGGGTTGCAAAGGTAGTCGTAAACGAGAACATCCGCCCGCTCGATGCACTCACGGCCTTTCAGCGTGAGCAGGAGCGGGTCACCGGGTCCGGCGCCCACCAAAAAACAGATTCCTTGAGACATACCGGGAATGCTGGCACTTCCAGGCCCTCGAAGAAATCCTTTTGATTGCTGGATAAAATCCCCCGCCCACCCCATGTTGTGAGAATGCTCGAAGCCATCGAAAAAGTCCTCGCTCTTCAAGATCGCGACCAAAAGCTCCGCACCCTCCGGCTGGAACTCCAAGCCGTTCCCTCAGAGATTGCCTCCAAACAAAAACTGATCGCCGATTCCGCCGCTAGGCTTGAACTCGCCCGCACACGAGCGAAGGCGATCGAAGTCGAAAAAAAATCCCTGCAAGTCGATGCGGCATCGAAACGGGATCAGATCTCCCGCTACAAGACGCAGCAACTCCAAACCCGCAAGAACGAGGAATACACGGCGCTCTCCCACGAAATTTCGAATGTGGAAAAAGTCATTGCCGAAATCGAGGACAAGGAACTGCAGCTCATGGAAGAAGCCGATAGCCTGGCTCCGAAAATCGCAGCCGCCGACACGATCCATCGCGAGGAAAAAGCGCGGTTCGAGTCGCAAATCTCCCTCCTCCGCGAGAAGGAGGGGAATTTGAAAACCCGCATTGCGGAGTTTGAAAAAAGCAGGGCTGCCGCCAGCGAAGGCCTCGACGAGGAACTTCTGGAGCGCTACGAACGGCTCTTCGAAACAAAAAACGCCCGCGCTGTCGTGGCCGTCGAGCATGATGTCTGCACGGGTTGTCACATGAAAATCACCGCTCAAACCAGTTTGGCCCTCCGGTCCGACAAATCCCTCGTCTCCTGCCCCCAATGCGGCAGGCTTCTCCACCTCCCGGCCTAAGATCCACTCGCACGCGCTCTAATCACCGCTGCACACAGTGCCAGAGGCCAGCTCCCTAACGCATCGGTCGGAGATACGGAGCAATCACGCAACTGAGGGCCGGAATGGAAAACGCTGTAAAAATGAAAATCTGGAGGATCATGATTCAATCTACCTGCACTTCCTGACCTCGCAACCGTCCGGCGAAACTTTTTTTTGAAGCGCCCCGGGAAACCCAATCCCTGAGATACCCTCCCCGGAAACTTCCGAAGGTTAGCTGCGGTGAGCCAGCACAGATCGCTCGTAGGCTTTCACCTCAGCGAGCCACGAATGGTCTCCGGGGACATTGTGGCGGCGGCAGTGCTCCTGCCAGACCGCTCCCAGCGGAAGAGTCTTGGCCTCCTCCAGGAGGGCAAGGCGCATCGTATGGTCGCCGTCCAGCTCAGCCTGACGCAGAAGTGCGTCCGGCTCGAGGAGCGCTGCGAGGAGGGCCTTGATGGTCGAGCGCGTGCCGATGACCCAGGCGGCGATGCGGTTGATGCTGGCATCGAAGAAATCCAAGCCGATGTGCGTGCGGCCAAGGAATCCTCCTCGCACGAGTTCTTCCATGATCGCGCGGGTCGGATCGTCCATGAGAACGACATGGTCACTGTCCCAGCGAACGCCGCGGCTCACATGGAGCAAAATTTCGGGAACAAATTGGAGCACGGACGAGATTTTGTCCGAGAGGTTTTCCGTGGGATGGAAATGACCCGCATCGAGACAGTAGAGGAGCTGGTTTTTCACTGCATAGGCCAGATAGAACTCGTGCGAGCCCACGACGTAACTCTCCGAGCCGATTCCGAAGAGCTTGCTCTCCAGTGCGTCGAGGTTGAGGCGGCGGTCCACTGGCACAGCGAAAATCTCGTCGAGCGAGGCAGCGAGACGCTCGCGGGGCAATTTCCGGTCGTAGGGCATGTCCTTGGAGCCATCGGGAATCCAGACATTCGTGACCACTGGCGAGCCGAGTTGCCTCGCGATTTCCTCACCGATCTTGCGGCAGGCGATGCCGTGGTTGATCCAAAACTCGCGGATCGCCTTGTCCGGATGTGCGAGTGTGAGTCCATCGGCGGCGAGCGGATGGGAAAAATAGCTGGGATTGAAATCCATCCCCAGTCCCCTCGCCTTGCACCAATCCACCCAGGTTTGGAACTGGGCCATTGTGTAGGCGTCGCGCTCCACGCGACCGACGGAGAGGTCGGCGTAGCAGGCATGGACATTCAAGCGGTGCTTGCCAGGAATGAGCGCGAGTGCCTTGTCGAGATCGGCGCGGAGTTCCTCAATCGATCGCGCTTTGCCAAGGTAGTTGCCGGTGGCTTGGATGCCGCCACCTACGAGTTTCGAGCCAGCGCTTTCAAAGCCGCCCACATCATCGCC
Organism: bacterium; assembly: GCA_037147075.1. GTDB lineage: Bacteria > Verrucomicrobiota > Verrucomicrobiia > Chthoniobacterales > Terrimicrobiaceae > UBA967. The sequence goes on along the minus strand of JBAWVX010000009.1, from coordinate 31,022 downwards.
CTGCCAGCAATGCAGAGAGATTGGCGTCTTGGCGAGGGTTTCGAGAGCGGCTTCCGTGTCGACACCAAGTGTTGCGTATTGTTCGCGGGCGAGGGAGTAGCTGTTCATGAAATTCAAGGGTGGATTGTTTAGGGTCTCTGCAGTGCCTCATTCATTGCTCAGGAGATTCTCGGAAGAAAATAAAAAACTGCTTAGAGTTGTTCGATGACTCCCTAAAAAACAGATTTTTCAGACAAAGTCCGACGAGTGAGCACCACCAAGAAACCTTCCAAAAACATTTCCACTCACTGAATGAGGGGTCCGTGCAATCATGCATCGAACCCTTCATTTCATCAGTCCTACGGACTTCTCACATTCCGGAGTCGATGCAGCCAAACCCCGCACTGCTCGCTGTCACGACTCAAGAGTCAACTCATCCACCTTCAGAATCTGCTCCAGTTTTGTGGATTTTCGAGGCAACAGGTCCAGACGCCGACCCGTCTGGTATCAGTTTCAGGTTTAGCCTCTCAATTCATCTGTCAAATCAACCTTCCACTCGCGACTTCGCCAAGGGTGCGGCAACACTGCAGGTTTCTGGTTAACAAAGATCCAATCCCTGCGGGAATGGACGACCCTCAAGCCGTCCTCGACTTCCTAGTCCACGGCATTGCGGTGCTTTCTTCCGAGGATACTGAGAAGAGCCTCCTCGTTAGTTTTAGCGACTCGCGGACGATGCCTCTCTAGTCTAATAACAACTCTGGTCCGTATTACGACTTGGACGGCCGAAACATAAAGTAGCCCATGAAAACCTCCCCTCGCCTTTATAAAAGCATCGCATGTGTAACATTCGTTGCCATTGTTTGTGCATGTTCCCCCAAAACGACGAAGGACATCAAACTGTCTCCGCAGCCACATTTCGATCCCCGCAGTTTTGGCGCAACAGCCGACGGCATTACCTTCGACACTGCGGCCCTGCAGAAAGCCATCGACGCTTGCGCGGGCACCGGAGGTAGCGTGGTTCTCACAGGAGGAGTGTTCCTCACCAAGCCGCTTGAGCTGCGTGGCAATATGACCCTGCACATCGAAAAGAATGCCGTCCTTCTGGGCAGTCCCGATATCGCGGACTACCCGGTCAAACTTCCCTCGAACTTCTGGGTGAAAAGTCTTTGCCGTAGCCTTCTCTACGCCGAAAAAGCCGATGGGCTCACGATTTCCGGACAAGGCTCGATTGATGGAAATTGCCAAGCCATGAACATCGGCCCGGAAATTCGCAAGGTAGGCAACGAAGCCCACCGTCCCTCGCTCTTGCGCGTTTTCCGCAGCGAAAACGTTACCGTCCGCAACATCACCTTCCGCAATCCCACGATGTGGACCCAGCTTTACAGTGAGTGTGACAACCTTCTCATTGAGGGTGTCACGGTGGACGCTCCGCCGGACTGCGCGAACCTCGACGGCATTGACGTCTGCGACTCGCATCACGTCGTCATCCGCGATTGCAATGTCCGCTCCGAGGACGACGGCATCTGCCTCAAGTCCCATCTTCAACGTGGTCTCAAGGACATACTTGTAGAAAACAACATAGTCCACGTCTACAAAGCCAACGCCATTAAACTCGGCACCGGCACTGTGGGGCCAATCTCAGACATCACCATCCGCAATAACAAAATCACCTACGCCAAATACGCTGGGCTCATCCTTGCCTCGGTTGATGGCTCCCACGTTCGGAACATCCTTGTCGAGGATCTTGAAATGAAAAATGTCGGGCAGCCGATTTTCATCCGCCTCGGCAAGCGCAGGGAGCCTCCTGGGTCGATAGACGGAATCACAATCAACCGACTTCGCGTGACGTCTACCAACCCAGAGAACGGGCCGGCCTGCGTGATCTCGGGCATCCCGGACGCGCGAGTCCAGAATGTCCGCATTAAGGATTCAACTTTTGAGATGCCAGGAGGCCAGAAAGGAGTTCCGGGCATTCCTCCGGAGAAGGAAACAGCCTATCCGCAATCAAACATGTTCTGGAACACACCAGGCTACGCGTTTTTCGTTCGTCACGCCGATGGCGTGGTGATGGAAAATGTCACCGTTTCGAAGCTCGCTGGCGATGTCCGCCCTTGGCTGAGCGAGGTGAACGCAAGGGTCGAGCAGGTGAACTGCCGCGATATAGGCGTTGTTCCAGCCAATCCCACATCTGCGAAGGAAGCTACCGAAGCCCATTAAAGTCGCACCACACATGCGACAACCCCTCTCAGCATTGCACCCCGACCTTGCCGTTTAACATATGAAATATAGCTTTTTAGCGCTCACTATTCTTGCAGTGTTATTGGTCGCTGCCTGCTCGCCATCGCCTCACCCCCCACTTGCCACCACAGAATCCGAGGCCGCCAAGCCACTGATCGACCCTCGCACCTACGGGGCCAAGGCCGACGGAAAAACATTCGACACCGAGGCGCTGCAGAAGGCGATCGACGCCTGTGCGGGCACTGGAGGCAGCGTGGTCCTCGCGGGCGGCACTTTCTTGACCCAACCGCTCGAGTTGCGCGGCAACATGACGCTTCACCTCGAAGAGGACGCCGTCCTACTCGGCAGCCCCGACATCGCCGACTACCCGGTGAAACTACCCGATAAATTCCCAGTTAAGGATCTCTGTCGTAGCCTCCTCTATGCCGAGAAGGCCGATGGACTCACGATCTCCGGCGTAGGCGTTATCGACGGCAACTGTGTGGCCATGAATATCGGACCGGAGATTCGCAAGGTGGGCAACGAAAAGCACCGTCCTTCGCTCCTGCGCGTTTTCCGGAGTGCCAATGTCACCCTCAAGGATGTCACGCTTCGCGACCCGGCCATGTGGACCACGATATTAAACTCGTGCGACAACCTTTTGGTTGATGGCGTCACCGTGGACGCGCCGGGCACTCATTGCGCCAACCTGAGCGGTTTCGAGATCAGCGACTCGCAGAAGGTCATCGTCCGCAATTGCCTTGTCCGCGCTGAGGACGATGGTATTTGCTTCAAAACTTTCCCCGGGGGACGCCCGCTCAAGGACATCCTTGTCGAAAACAACACCATCCACTCGGACAAAGCGAACGCCATCAAGCTGGGCTTCTGGACCTACGCTCCCGTTTCGGACATCACCATCCGCAACAACAAAATCAACTACGCGAAATACGCGGGCCTGAGCTTGGCTTCTGTGCACGGTGCGCCTGTTCGAAACATCGTTGTCGAGGATCTGGAAATGCGCCGTGTTGCCCAGCCCCTCTTCATCCGACTTGGCAATATGCTCCAAGGACCGCCCGGATCACTGGAAGACATCACCATCTCTGGCCTGCGCGTCATTTCTACCAATCCCGAGAACGGTCCAGCCTGCGTGATCTCGGGCATTCCTGGGGCACGCATCAAGAACGTCCGGATCAAGGACAGTTCGATCGAAATGCCCGGTGGTCTGCGTGGTGTTCCAGGTATTCCCCCCGAGAAGGAAAACCTCCATCCTCAGTCAAACATGTTCTGGAACACCCCTGGCTATGCATTTTTTGTGCGTCACGCCGATGGCGTCGTCTTTGAAAATGTGACGATTTCCAAACTTGCCCCGGACAAGCGGCCTTGGCTCAGCAGCTTGGATGCCACGATTGAGACCATCTCCTGCAAAGAGGATGCATACGGCACCAGTGCCCTCTCGCTCCTCACGCTTCCAAGCACGGTCGAAACGCGCAAGCCGGTGCCGACATCGGCTCCACCGAAACCTCATTTCGATCCGCGCACCTATGGAGCCAGAGCCGATGGCAGCACCTTCGACACCGAGGCGCTGCAAAAGACCATCGACGCCTGCGCAGGCTCAGGCGGCAGCGTGATTCTCGCCGGAGGCACGTTCCTAACCAAGCCGCTCGAGTTGCGCGGCAACATGACCCTACACCTCAAAAAAGACGCCGTCCTCCTCGGCAGTCCCGACATCGCCGATTACCCGGCACGCATCCCCGAGGGCTTTCCGATCAAGGATCTGTGCCGCAGCCTGCTTTATGCGGAAAACGCTGGCGGCCTCACCATCTCTGGCCCCGGGGAAATCAATGGTAGCAGCAAAACCATGAATATCGGCCCCGAAATCCGCAAGGTGGGCAACGAACCCAAACGCCCCTCTCTCCTGCGCGTCTTTCGCAGCCAGAATGTCACGGTCCGCGATGTCACTTTCCGCGACCCCTGCATGTGGACCACCCTCTTCAACGAGTGTGATCAACTTCTCATCGACGGAGTCACCATCGACGCCCCGCCGAATGTTGCCAACCTTAGCGGCTTTGAAATCAGCGACTCGCACAATGTCATCGTTCGCCACTGTGACGTCCGCGCCGAAGACGATGGTATTTGCTTCAAAACCTTCCTTCCGCGCGGCCTCAAAAACCTCCTCGTCGAGAACAACACCGTCCATTGCTACATGGCCAACGGCATCAAGCTCGGCTCGTGGACCGTCGGTCCGGTCTCCGACATCACCATTCGCAACAACAAGATCACCTACGCCAAATATGCGGGCCTCAATCTCGCCTCGGTGGACGGTTCCCATGTGAAAAACATCGTTGTCGAGAACCTCGAGATGCACAACACCGGTCAACCCCTTTTCATCCGCCTCGGCAAACGCGAGAGCAAAAAAGGTAACTGGGAAAACTTCGCCCAAGAGAACCCACCCGGCTCGATCGATGGTGTCACCATTACAGGCCTCAGCGCCTACAGCACTCATCAGGAGTCCGAAGGCCCCTCTTGCTCGATCTCTGGTATCCCCAATGCACGGATCAAGAATGTCGTGATCAAAGACAGTTTCATCGAAATGCCCGGCGGGATGTGGTCGATTCCCGAAACGCCAGCCGAGAGGGAAAAATTCTACCCGCAGTCAAACATGTTCGGCCATACACCCGGCTATGCCTTCTTCATTCGTAATGCCGACGGAATCGTGCTGGACAATGTCACCATCGCAAAAACCGCCCCGGACGCACGCCCTTGGCTAAGCGTCGTGAACGCCGAGGTGAAGGAAGTGAACTGCCGCGAGGCCGGCCTCGTCCCAACTACCTTGGCTCCAAAGTCGCAGATAACCGCACTCAAATAAAACATCTATTCCCATGAAACCAACCATCCCAGCCCTCGCCATCCTCATGGCACCCCTCGTCGCCGTTGCCCCAAGCCACGCCGAAGCCCCAAGCTCCAAATCAAGCACCTCGAAACCCGAAACAAAAAAACGCCTCGATTGGTGGAAAGACGCAAAATTTGGCCTCTTCATCCACTGGGGACTCTACTCCGACCTCGCGGGCGAATGGAAAGGCGGCTACTATGCCGGCATTGGTGAGTGGATCATGTATAAGGCCCGCATCCCGCTGGCTGAACACGAAGGCGTTGCCTCGAAGTTCAACCCGGTGAGCTTTGATGCCGAGGCTTGGGCCCAACTCGCCCAAGACGCCGGGATGAAATACGTCATCATCACCGCGAAGCACCACGACGGCTTCGCGATGTTTGGCTCGAAGGCCGACAAGTTCAATATCGTGGACGCTACACCTTTCAAGCGCGACCCGATCAAGGAACTGTCCGCCGCCTGCGCCAAGCGAGGCCTCAAGTTCGGCGTCTATTATTCTCAGGCGCAAGATTGGCACGCTCCCGGCGGAGCAATCTGGAAGGGCGAGCACGAGGCTGACCCGATCTACGAGATCCCGGAATGGGATGAGCGTCAGAAGGGCGATTTCGACACCTACTTCAACAACAAGGCGATTCCCCAAGTGCGCGAACTCCTGAGCAACTACGGACCTATCGGCGTCATCTGGTTCGACACACCGCTTGACGTTATGAACCCGGAGCGCGCTGCCAAACTCGAAAAAACCGTGCGAGAACTCCAGCCCGAGACCCTAGTTAGCGGGCGGCTCAGCAGGGAGTTCAAAGCCGACTACGATTCCGCTGGCGACAACGAAATTCCAAACCTCTCCCGCGGCGGCGCATGGGAGACGCCCGCCACCCTCAACCACACCTGGGGTTTCAAGAAACATGACCACCACTGGAAGACACCTGCCAATGTGGTCTTCAAACTGGTGGACATCGCCAGCAAGGGCGGCAACTACCTGCTCAACATCGGGCCCGACGGGAAAGGCGTCATTCCCCAGCCCAGCGTCGATGTCCTCGAAGGCGTCGGCCGCTGGTTGAAGGTCAACGGCGAGGCCATCTATGGCACCGGCCCATCGCCCTTCGGCGCCGAGTTCGGCACACCGATCCCTCAGCCCAAGCCAGGCAACACCGCCCCGCCCAAGGAGTGGCGTTGTGAAGTCTGCGGAGCCAACCAGGAGAACGCACCAAAGTTTGAGCCGAGCAACATCTGGCGCTGCACCACCAAGCCCGGGAAAATTTACATCCACCTCTTCGAGTGGCCCGCCAACGGCATTTTCGAGATTCCTGCCGTGCAGGGGAAAATCACCAATGCCTACCTCCTTGCCGACCCACAGAAAGCGGAACTCAAAGTCACCCAAACCGACTCCGGAGTTTCCATTGCGCTGCCGCAAAAAGCCCCGGACGCCATCGCCTCAGTGGTCTGCCTCGAGACCAAGAGGTAGTCGCCTACAAAGCAAACGACTTCGATATACCATATGAAAAATCGATTCATCCGCTTTGTCGCGACCGTTCCCTGCCTGGGCGCACTCTTGCTGGGTGCCTCCATTGCTGTTGCTGGTACGGAAGGATCCTCACCAACGATGGAGCAGGTATATGAAAATCGGAAAATGCCGACTTGGTTTAACGAGGCGAAGTTCGGCATCTTCGTCACCTGGGGGCCCTACAGCGTCCCGGCTTCTACTACTCGCAAGGACAAGACTGGATCAACGGCGGCGCGGTCGGTCTGGCCAGCCAACAGGGCATTCTCTCGGACGGCACCCGCTGGGACAAGGCCATGGAACGCGACATGGACGACTATCTGAATCAAGTCGCCATTCCCCAAGTGCGCGAACTCTGTTCCAACTACGGCGAGTTCCCCGACATCCTCTGGTGGGACACCCCGCGCGATGTCACCGTCGAGCGCGGCAATCGCATTCTCGAAGTGGTTCGAGAACTCAAGCCCAAGGTCATCCAAAATGACCGCGTTTCCCTCAAGGGCTGGCGCACGGGCGACTGGAAGACCCCCGAACAGTACATACCAGCTCAAGGCTATCCCGGGCAGGATTGGGAAACCTGCATGACCATCAGCAAAGCATTTGGCTTCAAACACGGTGACGAGGACTGGAAGTCCACGCAGACCTTGCTCCGAAACCTTGTGGATATCGCCAGCAAAGGCGGCAACTACCTGCTTAATGTCGGGCCCGATGCCGAGGGACTCATCCCAGAGCCAAGCGTCGAGCGGCTCAAGGTGATCGGCGCATAGATGAAGGTCAATGGCGAGGCGATCCACGGCACCAGCTCGACGCCGTTCGGCGCGGAGGCCGGCTCGCTAGACCCAGTTAAGCGGCACGACAAGGTCAACCCGAAGAAGATCATTCTACCCGACTCACCTGCCTATAAGGATGCCGAACCCGTATTGAACCCTGCCTGGGTCTGGCGCTGCACCACCAAGCCCGGGAAAATCTACCTCCACATCTTCGAGCGGCCCACCAATGGCATTTTCGAGATTCCTGCCGTGAAGGAGAAGATAACCAAAGCCTACCTCCTCGCCGACCCGCAGAAAGCGGAACTCAAAGTCACCCAAACCGACTCCGGCGTCTCCATCGGCCTGCTGGAAAAAGCCCCCGATCCCATCGCCTCGGTGGTGTGCCTCGAGACCAAAGAATAACTTCATGAAAGCAAGCAGGCATCTTATGTGGAAAGCTCCCATTGTCCTGCTTGCCGCCGCAATCCTCACCCTGCTTGTGATGCCACAGGCCTTATTTGCTAATCCCTCCGCTCCGGTGGATGTCAACTGGCCGGAGTTTCTCGCCCGGCACGACCTGACCTGGGAACAACTCCCCAACCACTGGAACGAGGGTCCCTTTCTCGGCAACGGACAACTCGGACTCGTCGCCTACGCGAACTGCGACAAGAACCGTTTCGATTTCCATCTCGGACGCGCCGATGTCACCGACCACCGAGGCGCGCCGGACCTCAAAACCTCGCGCGGCATTCCTGGACGCGCCGTGGGGTGGGACTTCCCACGTCTGGATATCGGACGCATCGCGCTTTTCCCCGCCGGGATAATCAAAGATGGCAATATGCGTCTCGATCTTTGGAATGCCGAGGTCACCGGGCGCATCGTAACCGACCTCGGCGAAATCACGATCCGTGTCATTACGCTGCGCGACCGGATGGTTCATGCGATCGAAATCAACTCAACCGAAACTCTGCCGGACGGCCAACCTGTCCCTTGGCGCTGGGAGTTCCTTCCGGGCAATCCCGCCAGCCCGCGCAGTCACGTTTTTCCGAACGAGAAAAAAGATTACGTCACCAATCCAAACCCGAAAATCACCCAACTCGACGGTGTGAATATCTGTGTTCAGCCGCTTTTGGCGGGAGGCGACTACGCCACCGCTTGGCTGGAAAAGAAGTCCGAAGGCGGGCGATCCGCGGTTCTTTATGTTTCAACAGCAAACGAAGTCCCGGCCAACGATCGATCGGCTACCGTTGCAGTTGCCGATTTGAAATCCGCTGCCAAAGAGGGGCTTCCTGCACTCGTGCAAGCACATCGCACCTGGTGGAATGAATTTTATCCGCGCAGTTTCCTCACAATCCCCGATCCCCGGATGGAGGCCTTTTATTGGATCCAACTTTACAAATTTGCCGCCGCCTCGCGCCCGGACGGGCCGCCTGTGGACAACCAAGGTCCATTTTTCCGTGTCAACCAATGGCCGGGCCTCTGGTGGAATCTCAATGTCCAGCTCACCTACTGGCTGCCAAACCCGACCAATCATCCGGAACTCGGCCGCAACCTGATTACTGAGATCGACCGAAACTTTGACCCCTTGCTCGCGTCTTTTGTTCGCGAGCAGCACAAGCTCGGCGATTTCGCGTGGGTCCTGCACAACTACTGGCTCTTCCACCGCCACACCGGTGATTGGAAGTCTTTGCAGGAATACTGGTTGCCCAAAGCCCGTGCTGTGCTCGAGGCCTACCGCCCAATGCTCAAGCCACAGCCCGACGGTCGCATCGATCTCGCGCCGATGGAATCCCCCGAATACCACGGCTTCACCAGTTACCCGAACTCCTCCTACAACCTCGCCCTTCTGCGCTGGCTTCTCTCCGCCATGATCGATGTGGACGCTCACGAACGCACGCCCTCCCCCGACGCGGCGGAATGGAAAAACCTTCACGACCATCTCGCGCCGTTTCCCGTCGATGATAATGGGATCATGATCGGTTCGAACCAACCGGTGGACGCCTCCCACCGTCATTACAGCCATCTCCTAGCACTCTACCCGCTCTTCGTCCTCGATCCTGATAAGCCCGACGAGCGGGAGTTGGTCAACAAATCGGTCCGGCACTGGCATCAAATCGATAACGGCAAAAATCTCGCCGGCTATTCCTTCTCGGGCGGCGCGGCGCTCTACGCGACCTTTGGCGAAGCCGACGAGGCCCGGGACCTTCTCACACAGTTTCTCACCGGAAAAATCGGCATCAGCAAGCTCCTGCCGAACACCCTTTACGTCGAGAGCAACAACCTGAATCCGTGCATCGAAACCCCCCTCAGCGCCGCCGTCGCCACCAGCGAACTACTCTTCCAAAGCTGGGGTGGAAAGTTGCGCGTGTTTCCCGCCACACCGGATGATTGGAAGGACGCTGCGTTTCACCAACTCCGCAGCCAGGGTGCCTTCCTTGTCAGCGCTCTCCGCACCGATGGGCGCACCGCCTGGGTCCGAATCCAAAGCGAGGCCGGAGAACCCTGCGTGCTAAAAGTTCCCAATTGGAAAGGTCCTCTTCAAGCCGCTGGAATCGATGCCACAACGATCAAGGAAATCGCGCCGGGCGAGTATCAAATCCCATTGAAAAAGGGCCAAACCGCGTTGCTTCAGCCCACAGGCTCCCCCGCCGCCCAACCAATCCGCCCACTTCCCATCGCAGACGCGGACCGCAACATCTACGGGGTGAAGCGTGGCCAGGGCCTGACAGGCCAGCAGGCATGGCCCGAGAGACCTCTGCCGAAAGAATGAATCCCGCCTTCCAATACGCCGTCGCCTTCAAAGCCAAAGTCCAACCCTTGAAATACCCATGAAAATCGCAAAATTCTTCACTTTTACGGCCATGGCTCTCCTTGGTCTTCTTCCGCACATCCACGCGCAGATCCCCCCCACCGAACCGCTCCCGATGACCAACTCGGCACAGGTGGCAGGAAAAGTGCCTGCTTCGGAGTTTCCCGAACTCGCTCCGACCACCGCAGGTCCGTTTCAGCCGGACATGGAATCTTTCAAGCAATACCGGTGCCCAGACTGGTTCCGCGACGCCAAGTTCGGCATCTGGTCCCACTGGGGCCCGCAAGCTGTGCCGGGTGCGGATGGCTGGTATGCCCGCAACATGTATATCGAGGGGTCACGGACCTACAAATCGCACCTAGCCAAATACGGCCACCCCTCCAAGTTTGGTTATAAGGACATCATTCCTCTCTGGAAGGCCGAGAAGTTCGATCCCGACGCGCTCATGGCTCTCTATAAAAAAGCCGGCGCCCGTTACTTCGTCAGCATGGGTGTGCACCACGACAACTTCGACCTTTGGGATTCCTCGAAAATTCACAAGTGGAACGCTGTCAACATGGGGCCGAAAAAAGACGTCGTCGCCCTCTGGCAGGCTGCGGCCAAAAAACAAGGCTTACGATTCGGCCTCTCCGAGCACCTCGGATACAGCTTCACTTACCTGCAAACGTCCCACGGTGCCGACAAAGAAGGAGCGCTCGCCGGTGTGCCCTACGACGGGGACGACCCCGCATTCAAGAATCTCTACCTTTGGAAAGCCGACCCCGAAACGGACCCCGACCCCGTTTCGAAAGGAATGGGGTGGACTCGAGACAAGCTCTTTCACGCCCTCTGGTTTGAGCGGATCAAAGACCTCATCGACCGCCACCAACCCGACCTCCTCTACTGCGACGCTCGCAGCCTGAAGTTCGATGAGACCGGCATGCGACTCCTGGCCCACTACTATAATAGCAATATCAGAAAAAATGGCGGTACTCTCGACGCAGTCTATAACCTCAAGTGTGACAGACCGGGCTGGGTTTTCGACATGGAGCGTGGCCTTCAAACCAGCATTCGCTCCGAACCCTGGCAGACCTGCACTTCCAATGGCGATTGGTTCTACAATCCCAGCCACTGGCGCAAATACAAGAAGCCCGGACAGGTGATTCAGACCCTGTGCGACATCGTGAGCAAGAATGGCAACCTCTTGCTCAATGTGGTGCAGTATCCCGATGGCAGCCTCCCGCCCGAATCTCAGAAGTTGCTCGACGAACTCGCCGCATGGATGCCGATCAACGGCGAAGCGATCTTCGAAACCCGCCCGTGGAAAACTTTCGGCGAAGGCCCGGCAAGTGAGCAATCAATGGTCAAAAGCGAACTCTTCAACGAGGACGAACTGCGCTTCACCACCGAAGACATCCGCTTCACTCAGGCCAAGGATGGCAAAACCCTCTACGCCATCGCGCTTGGTGCGCCAACCGGCCCGGTTCGCATCAAGTCGCTAGGTGCTGGGAGCAAACTGATGGAAAAGAAAATCGCCGCAGTCTCGCTGCTCGCCAGCAACGCAAAGTTGGACTGGAAACAGGAAACCGATGCCCTGGTCATCCAGCCTCCCGCCCAGTGGCCCTGCCAGCACGCGGTGGCATTCAAAATCGCGATGGGAAACCAATGAAATGAAAACATCATTTTTCACGGCCCTGATTGTAACGGCGGTCTGTTTGCCGCTTCACGCCGCCGAAACGACCGATCCCTTCGCTGTCTATCTTGACGGTAAAGCGCCGGAGATTTTGCGCGAGATGGCCTCGACGAATAGTCCGCCGGAAAACATCACCGTGCACCGTGTCGTGTTCCGGTCGCGCGATGAATCGGAAATTTTCGCTGTGATTGCAAAACCAAACACTGGAGGCAAGCATCCGGGCATTCTCGTATTGCATGGCGGCGGCGGCTGCGCGGAAGTGGACAAGGCCATGGCCTGGGCTCAACGCGGTTATGTGGCGATCGCACCGGATTTACCCGGAATCGGGGAGCCGGAGAAGTTGACGGAGACGAAAGGCCGGTGGAGCGCGCTTAAGTATGGCGATGGCCGCTGGGTGGCAACGCCCGATGGCAGCGCGAGCATGATCTTCGATGCGGTGTTGAGCGCGATGAAGTCGCTGTATCTGTTACGCTCTCAACCGGAGGTGGACCCGGCGCGCATCGGCGTGGTCGGAATTTCGTGGGGGGGCTATATGACGACGATGGTCGCGGGACTGGCGGGGCATCAGGTGCGGGCAGCCCTGGCGGTGTTTGGCTGCGGCTTCTATGATTTGACGTCGCAACTGAACGGTCCCGCTTCCACGCTCGGCAAAATGCCCGCAGACGAACGCGAGCGCTGGCTCCGCGATCTCGACGCGGGACGCCGCGCACCGGGGATCAAGGCCGCTTACTTCATTGCGGGCGCGGCCAACGACTTTTTCTACTGGCCAAGCGCGGTGCAGGCGACGCTCGACGCGATTCCCGGCGAGAAGAACCATCTCTACGCCCCCAACGCCAACCACAAGGTGCCGCTCCCCGGCGGAACCGTGTTTGGCCAGCCAAAACCATTCACACCGACGCCGTTCCAGCCCTACCCCACGCCGGAAGGCGGTAAGGCGAACTGGCTCGCCATGGAAGTGCCATTCTTTGACTTCTACTTGAAGGGCGAGGGACAGCCGTTGCCACGCGTTTTGATCGAAAAGTCCGAGGATCCGCGCCACGCCCACTTCCGAATCACCGCACCCTGTGCGCCGACAAAGGTGGAAGTTTATTGGGCCAAAAACAATCCTGATGTAATAAAGCGGGAATGGCACGCGCTGCCCGCGGTGAAGGCTGGTGAATTTTATGAATCCCAGTTGCCGACGGAAGCTGCCGACTGGTTCGCGGTTATGTCGGATGCCCGGCCCGTGACCGTATCGAGCGACCTGATCCATCTTGACACAATCGAATCGCAAAATCCATGAAACCCACCCATCATCTCCTTAACAATCCGATCACCACCATTGTTGCTATTGCTAGCATGGCTGCCGCCAACAGCCTTCTGGCGCAACCTTCCGAGGTTCAAATGCCCTGCCCGGAAAATATTATTTACCAATACATGGCTACGAAGACCTTCACTCTTCCGAATTTCGAGACGCCACCCGATGTCCCAGTCGGGAAACTTTTTGAACCACACAACGCGACGGCTTATCTCTGGATTCCACCAGATTGCAAACAGGTGAGGGGAATTCTCGTGTTCGGAAACAACGTGCCGGAATCATGGCTGGCCGGGCACCCCGCAATCCGGCAAGTTTGCACGGAACAAAATCTGGCTATCGTATTCACCAGCCCGTCCTTCCTGCTCCAGAACGTCAACCAAGCTGACAAGCGAATTCTGACCAATACGCAGAAAGCCAATTATCATATCGACTTTCTCCAGCAAATTCTGGACGAACTGGCTGCGAAATCCGGATACGCGGAACTCAGCGCGGCACCCTGGCTGCCGATTGGGGAGTCGGCACATCTTCAGATCGTGACCCAGTTGACTCAATTCGCTCCCGATCGAGCCATCGCCGGAATCTGGGTCCAAGACGATTTTTGTCACCAAGCCACGACCACTGTTCCAATGCTCGGCATTCAAGGCACCGGCGCGGATTGGGAATTTCAGAATTTCGATGTTTTCGAGCGGTGGCGCCAGATGGCCACGGAGGCCATGCAACGCAACGTGTCCAAAAGAACCTCGCTGCCCACCTGGCCGGGGAGTCAGCTCATCGAGGCCGGTAGCGCCCATTTTTCCTGCACTGAGGAGGTAATTCAACTGATCGCTCGGTATATTCGCTCCGCCTGCAAAGCGCGTCTCTCCACCGACGGCAACCCCGCGTTGCGCCCGGTGGATTTGAGCAGCGGCTATGTGGCGGGACTACCTGTGCCGGGAGGCACCCCGATGAAGCCGAAGCCTTACTCGGAATGCACGCAGGAAGAGGGCAACTTGCCATGGTTTTTTGACCAGGAGTTTGCCCAAGCGGCCTACGATATGGCCAACATTAACTGGAACGCCCAGACCCAGGTTCCGACCTTTTTGGATGATACGGGGAAGATTATTCCATTCAACAGCAGGGGCATCACCGATCTGAAACCCGCTCTGGAAGCGGACGGTATCACCTTCACCGTCAAAGCTGCCTATCTCGACAAGGTTCCCGAAGAATTCAAGTTTCATGCAGGCGACCCGCTGTCGCATGGTGCCACAACGCCTTTGGTGGAATGGTTGAAAGGCCCTGCCATCCCGCTGGGAAACAACCGTTTTCAGGTTGCGCTGGATCGAAGCTCCGGGGGCGGCGACGCACAACCAATACTGCGGACACTCAGTCCCGCTGATGCGGACTATCATCTCAGCATCCGGCCCGGCCAGGTTGTTATCCCTGCCAACAGGTCTGGAAAGCCGCAGTCCATCACTTTTGAGAGGATCCCAGACCAACCGGCAACCGCGAAGGAGATCCCGCTGCACGCCACTTCGGATGCCGGATTGCCGGTGCGGTTCTTTGTCAAGGCCGGCCCGGCGGTGGTTCAAGGGGACAAGCTCATCTTCACGCCCATCCCCGTAAAGAGCCGGATCCCGATTGCCGTGACCGTGGTCGCTTGGCAGTTCGGGCGCGGCACCGAACCAGCTGTCCGCACCGCACCCATGGTCGAGCAAATTTTCTTTTTGAAAAACACGCCCGAACCTTGAATTCGGGCTATGCAAAAAAAACAGTTGCACAGAGGCTGGACACTGGCCAGACGCTATTCCCAGCGCACTGGTCAAGGTCCAGCAGGCGTTCGTAATTTTCTCCACCCCGATGTTTCTCCTTCACCTCTCGCGTCTGGATACCTCCTTAAAACAAACTCTCCCCCTCGTTAATTTAAGCGACTGGCACGCATAAATAATTCCGGTAAATTGGAGAATTATTCCCCCCCTAAGAGGCTCCCCTAGCCAAAATACACACGCCAAATCATGATGAAAATACCCTTATCTGTCTCACCCAATGGCAGGACAACAATGACCCATTGGGCCAGCGTTACCCTCGTGTTGCTGGGGCTCGTTCCGCACATCCACGCCGATGTCGTCCCGAACCCGCTCTTTTCCGACAACGCCGTATTGCAGCGGGATAGGAACGTTCCTGTCTGGGGAACGGCCGCCGAGGGCGAGAAAGTCACTGTCGAATTCGCAGGCCGGAAGCTGGAGACCGTGGCGAGGGACGGTCGCTGGAGGGTGGAGTTCCCGCCAATGTCGGCATCGTCCGAGCCGCGCACCATGACTTTCTCCGGCAACAACTCCGTTACCGCTTCAAACATCCTCGTCGGTGAGGTCTGGCTCTGCTCCGGGCAATCGAACATGGAATGGGCCTTGAAAGAGTCGACTAACGGCCCAGAAGCGGTCGCCGCGGCGGCGGACCCGCAACTCCGCATCATGCGACTTCCCCACCGGGCCAGCGATGAGCCACAGGAGACCTTCGATGCGAAATGGAATGAATGCAGCCCCACTTCTGTGCCCGACTTCTCCGCCGTGGCCTACCACTTCGGCCGTGACCTGCGCAAAACGCTTGGTGTTCCGGTTGGCCTGATCGGTTCCTATTTTGGTGGGACACCTGCTGAAGCATGGACGGATCAGAGAACCCTTGCCGAAAACCCCGAGCTGAAAACTATCCTGGAGGCCCAAGCCCGAAAGGAGGCCGAGTTCGACCCAGTCAAGACGGAGGAAACCAATCGAAAAAATCAAGCTGACTATGAGGCCGCCCTTGCCAAGGCGACTGCCGAAGGCTCGAAGAAACCTAACAAACCCGTGGTCCTACTGCCCCCGAAGATCGACCATCGGCGACCAATAGGCCTCTACAACGGCATGATCGCTCCGCTCCAGCCTTATACCATCCGCGGTGTCATTTGGTATCAGGGCGAATCAAATGCCGGCTCGCCGATCCTCTACCAGAAACTTTTTCCAGCGATGATCGCCTCTTGGCGTCAACAATGGGGACAAACGGACATGCCCTTCCTTTTCGTGCAGATAGCTCCCTACAAATCCATGAACCCGGGCATCCGCGAGGCGCAGTTGCTGACATGGAAATCGACGCCGAACACCGGCATGGTGGTCACCACCGATGTGGGCGATGCCGAGGATATACACCCTCGAAGCAAGGATCCTGTGGGACAGCGACTCGCCCTCGCCGCCCGCTCACTGGCTTATGGAGAAAAGCTCGAATACTCCGGCCCGGAATACGACTCGATGTCCGTCCAAGACAATCGCACTGTGATCCGGTTCAAACACACCGGCGGCGGACTCGTGGCCAAGGATGGCGACCTGCGAGGTTTCTTCATCGCCGGAGCCGATAACAATTTTCGCCCCGCCAAGGCGGAGATCAATGGCGACACAGTCGAGGTCTTCAGCGAGGATGTTCCCTCGCCCGTGGCCGTGCGCTACGGCTGGGCCAATGTCCCGGATGTGAACCTCACCAACAAGGAGGGCCTGCCCGCCTCGCCGTTCCGCACAGATGTCTCCGATTCGTTCGTTTTCCGAACCGGTATCACGGCCTCGGGAGCCGTCAATCTGCTGGAGGGCGGCGCGAATGGAAACCGTGTCCTGCTGGCTCACGGTGCCCGCTGGGCCGTTGGCGGAGTGGAAGTGGATACGACCGCATCCCAAGGGCTATGGCACGCCTATCTGACCACATCGCCCGACAAGTTCTCCTTTGAGCCGGGTCAGAAATACCGCATCAGTTACGATTACAAAATCCAATCGTCCATCATCGATTACCCTTTTTACCATGCCTTTGAAGGCGGTTCGCAAGATGGCCAATCCCCGAAGTTTCACGAATCTTGGCAGGGCAAACCAGGTTCCCAAGGCACCAAGGAATTCACCGTCAAGGCAATCACGCCCGATGCCAGGCTCATACTAGGGGTCAAAAAGGGAACCATTCGGATCGAGAAACTTCGGATCGAAAAGATGAATAACAAGTGAACCGCG
Organism: bacterium; assembly: GCA_037147075.1. Taxonomy (GTDB): domain Bacteria; phylum Verrucomicrobiota; class Verrucomicrobiia; order Chthoniobacterales; family Terrimicrobiaceae; genus UBA967. The sequence continues at coordinate 13,922 of JBAWVX010000009.1, read as the reverse complement.
ACTTAAGCACCGCCCCCCCCTGTAGTCGAACCGAAGCATTACACCACCAGAATCGTGAATCATCACAATCATCTCTTTCGAATCGTCATGTTATCCGCCGTTCTAGTCTCCCAGCCGGGGGCCTTGCAGAGCCAGGCTGGGGAAACTGTCGCCGAAGGCCCGTTCCAATCGAATTGGGAATCGCTCGCCAGCCAATACAAATGTCCGGAGTGGTTCCGCGACGCCAAGTTTGGCATCTGGGCCCACTGGGGCCCGCAATGCGAGCCGGAGCATAGCGACTGGTATGCCCGCCTCATGTATGTCGAAGGCAGCGACCGCTACAACTTCCACGTGAAAACCTACGGCCATCCCTCCAAGGTCGGCTTCAAGGACATCATTCACCAGTGGAAGGCCGCAAACTTTGATCCCGACAAACTGCTTGCTTTTTACAAAGAGAACGGAGCGCGCTATTTCATGGCGCTGGCCAACCATCATGACAACTTCGACCTCTGGGATTCCAAATATCAGCCGTGGAACTCCGTCGACATCGGTCCAAAAAAAGATTTGGTAGGTGGTTGGGCGGCGGCAGCCAAAAAGCTCGGCCTTCCCTTCGGGGTTAGTGTGCACGCCTCGCGAGCCTGGAAATGGTATGAGTCGGCTCAGGGTGCCGATACCAATGGCCCACTCGCCGGCGTCCCTTATGACGGAAAGCTAACAAAGGCAGACGGCAAGGGCCAATGGTGGGAGGGACTCGACCCGCAGGATCTCTACGCCCAGGACCACAAGCCGACGATCTATGCTCGCGACGGTCTGGAGGTGATGAAGACGGTTATCACGCCGGGCGACAAGGTCTCGCCCACTTACTGCGAGAAGTTCACGATGCGCACGCTCGACTTGATCGACCAATACAAGCCCGACCTAGTCTATTTCGATGAGCCGGTGCTGCCCATGCGAGATGGCCCCGAAAGCTACGGTCTGCGAATTGTGTCACACTTCTACAACTCGCAATTGAAGTGGCACGGCGGACGCAACGAGGGGGTCATTAATACGAAACGCCTCAACGAACAACAGCGCAAGGCTCTGGTCTATGACATCGAGGGCGGCAAATCCGAAGGCATTCTGCCAGAGCCGTGGCAGACGGACACCTGCATTGGGAAGTGGCATTACAACCGGGCGGTTTTCCAAAACCACCGGTATAAAGACGCAGGAACGGTCATCCGCATGCTTGTGGACATTGTCAGCAAAAACGGCAACCTAATGTTGAGCGTCCCGTTACGCCGCGACGGAACCCCAGATGAGCAGGAGGTTCAAATCGTCTCTGGCATTGGCGCATGGCTCAAAGTGAACGGCGGAGCCATATACGCCTCGCGACCGTGGAAGGTTTACGGCGAGGGCCCCTCCGTAGAGGCCTCTCCCGAAAAAGGCGAAAACGGCGGCATGAAAGATGTCCCAGCAAAGGCCTTCACGCCGGAAGACATCCGCTTCACGCAGTCGAAAGACGGCCAGACCCTCTTTGCCATCGTTATGGCAGTTCCCAAGGGCGAGGTGTGCATCAAGTTGCTAGGAACCGACGCCAAGCTCCTTAAACAGCCCATCTCCTCCATCTCGCTGCTCGGCAGCGACACAAGACTGGACTGGAAACAGGAAGCCGACGCGCTGGTCATCCAGCCTCCCGCCCAGTGGCCCAGCGAACAAGCCGTGGCCTTCAAAATCACACTCATATAACATGCTCCCGCCAATCTCGCTAGCTGGCGGGCAGTCTGGGCCAGATCCAACCAAAATAATTTACACCATGAAAAAAGCCAACCTAACCACATTCGCCGTCCTCACGCTCCTGGCTGGAACCGTTCATGTCCAGTCAGCAGGCAGCACGGGTGATGCCGTCAATCAGCAAACCACCATTCTTGATCCGCACATCGTTTCCAAGCAAACCGAATCCTCAAAAACCAAAACCTCTGGCCCAGGGCCGAACACCGTTCCGATGGCTCAGGGACCGTTCCAGCCAAGTTGGGAGTCGCTGAAGAATTATCAAACGCCAGAGTGGTTTCGCGACGCAAAGTTTGGCATACTTGGCCATTGGGGGCCGCAGTGCCTTCCCGAGTATGGCGATGGCTGGTATGCCCGCAACCTCTATCTGGAAGACGGCGAAGATTACAAATTTCACGTCAAACACTATGGCCATCCCTCCCAGGTGGGCTTCAAGGACATCTTGCCGCTCTGGAAGGGCGAGAAGTGGAATCCTGACAAGCTGCTGGCGCTCTACAAGCAGGCTGGGGCTAAGTATCTCGTGGCTATGGCTAACCACCACGACAATTTCGACCTCTGGGATTCCGAATACCAGTCGTGGAACTCAGTGGCCATTGGACCGAAGAGGAACATTATTGGGGATTGGGCCAAGGCGGCGCGCGCGGCGGGACTGCGCTTTGGCACCAGCATTCATGCCGGCCCGGCGTGGGGATGGTATGAGCCGACAAAAGGGGCAGACAAAAACGGCCCACTTGCTGGCGTGCCTTACGACGGCAACCTGACCAAGGCTGATGGCAAGGGGCAATGGTGGGAGGGACTTGATCCCCAAGATCTCTATGCGCAATCCCGCGAACCCGGAGCTAAGCAGGAATACCAAGACAAGTTCTACAACCGCACCCTTGATCTCATCAACCGTTATCAACCCGACGTGCTCTATTTCGACGACAGGAAACTCCCTCTGGGCGACACGGAGGCTTATGGGCTTCAGATCGCAGCGCACCTTTACAACTCCAGCGCTGCACGGAACGCAGGACGCAACGAGGCTGTGATGAACACCAAAGGATTGAATGAGATGCAGCAGCAATGCCTAGTCTATGACATCGAGCGGGGCCGCACCGATCGCATCAACGCCCAACCTTGGCAGGTAGACACATGCATCGGCAACTGGCATTACGACATCCGGTATTTTGAGAAGCACAAGTATCGCAAGGCCGGGGATGTCGTCCGGTTGTTGAGCGACATCGTCAGCAAGAACGGCAACCTGCTCCTGAGCGTGCCGATCCGCGCCAGCGGGGAGCTGGACGCAGACGAGATCGCGATTTTGCAGGATATCGGCAAATGGATGAATATCAACGGCGAGGCGATCTACGCAACCCGGCCTTGGAAAACCTTTGGCGAGGGACCCTCGACCATCCCCACCGACAAGGAAAAACAGATCGGAGAGTGGCGCGTAAAACTCAATCAGCTCTGGGACTTTCGCGATGGCTGCAAGCCCTACACGAGCGAAGACATCCGCTTCACGCAATCCAAGGATGGCAAGACACTCTATGCCATTGTCATGGGAGTGCCCAAAGAGTCGCTAAAAATCAAATCGCTGGCGGGTGAAAAAATCCAGGGGATCTCGCTCTTGGGAAGTGATGCCAAGCTAAACTGGAAACAGGAAGCCGACGCGCTGGTCATCCAGCCCGCTGCGGAGTGGCCCTGCCAGCACGCGGTGACGTTCAAAATCACAACCGCCAATCCTTGAAAGGAAAACCCGAAGCATGGAAAAAACGAACACCCCAATCAAATCAAGGATCGTGATTGCCGCGCTCTTTGTCTGCCTCGCCTCATTGCTGCCGGCTGCGGAACAGACGCCAGCGGGAAATGATTCCCAGTCAGGAACCGTTATTCTCGATCCTCAAACCATCTCCAAGCAGGCCGAATCGCCCGCGAGCAAGGACGCCGGACCAGGGCCGAACACCGAGCCGATGGCCCGTGGGCCGTTCCAGCCGTCGTGGGAGTCGCTTAAGAACTACCAATGCCCCGAGTGGTTCCGTGATGCGAAGTTCGGCATCTTCGCGGACTGGGGACCGCAGTGCCAGCCTGAAGTCCCCGATGGTAGCGGTTGGTATGCACGCGATTTGTATGTCCAGGGCAGCAAAGATCATAATGTTCACCTCCAGAAATACGGCCATCCCTCCAAGGTCGGCTTCAAGGACGTCTGCAACGATTGGAAGGGGGAGAAGTTTGACCCTGACAAACTGCTGGCGCTCTACCAGCGGGCCGGGGCGAAGTATCTCGTGGCCATGGCCAACCACCACGACAATTTCGACCTCTGGGATTCCACATACCAGCCATGGAACAGCGTCAATATTGGACTCAAGAGAAACCTGATCGGTGATTGGGCCAAGGCGACTCGCGCGGCGGGACTGCGCTTCGGCGTGAGCGTCCACGCCTCCCCGGCTTGGAGTTGGTATGGAACATCCGTCAAAGCCGACACCACCGGCCCGCTTGCGGGAATCCCCTACGATGGGAACTTGACGAAGAAGGACGGCAAAGGCCAGTGGTGGGAAGGACTCGATCCCCAAGACCTCTACGCACAATCCCGCAAGCCCGGCGACCGTCAGGCATATTGCGACAAGTTCTATAACCGCACACTCGACCTCATCAACAGATACCAGCCAGACGTGCTTTATTTCGACGATCGGAAGCTCCCTTTGGCCGACGCGGAGGCCTACGGGCTGCGGATCGCTGCGCACCTTTACAACTCCAGCATCACTCGCAATAGTGGGCGAAACGAGGCGGTGATGAATACCAAGGGCCTGGATGAGATGCAGCAGCGGTGCCTGGTCTATGACATCGAGCGTGGCCGCACCGACCGCATCAATGCCCAGCCCTGGCAGACCGACACCTGCATCGGCAACTGGTTCTACGATCCCGTCTTTTTGCAAAGGCACAAGTATCGCAAGGCCGGGGATGTCGTCCGGTTGTTGTGCGACGTCGTCAGCAAAAACGGCAACCTGCTTCTGAGCGTGCCGATCCGCGGCAACGGGGAGTTGGACGCAGACGAGATCGCGATTTTGCAGGATATCGGCAAATGGATGAATATCAACGGCGAGGCGATCTACGCAACCCGGCCTTGGAAAACCTTTGGCGAGGGACCCTCGACCATCCCCACCGACAAGGAAAAACAGATCGGAGAGTGGCGCGTAAAACTCAATCAGCTCTGGGACTTTCGCGATGGCTGCAAGCCCTACACGAGCGAAGACATCCGCTTCACGCAATCCAAGGATGGCAAGACACTCTATGCCATTGTCATGGGAGTGCCCAAAGAGTCGCTAAAAATCAAATCGCTGGCGGGTGAAAAAATCCAGGGGATCTCGCTCTTGGGAAGTGATGCCAAGCTAAACTGGAAACAGGAAGCCGACGCGCTGGTCATCCAGCCCGCTGCGGAGTGGCCCTGCCAGCACACTGTGGCGTTCAAGATCGAACTGGCTGAGCAATAAACAAAATGAAAGAAATAAACAAAATGAAAAGAAAAACTACTATTAGGATTCAATGGATCGGCATCCTTACCGTCTTGATTGCCGGATTGGCAGCGTCCGCCTGGGCTGAAGAAACCCCGCCCATTGAACCCGTTGATTCTGACAAAATACCCTCATATTCCGCGGCACGCCCGTCCGAGTTTCCCCAGCTTCCGCCAATCGCAAAGGGCAAATTCGAGCCATCGGATGCCTCATTCCAGCAGAATTATCATTATCCCGAATGGTTCCGTGATGCCAAGTTTGGCATCTGGTCCCACTGGGGGCCGCAAGCAGTCCCCGGTGCGGGCGGATGGTATGCACGCAAAATGTATGAACATGACGGAATCAAATTCGAAACCGGAAAGCCCACGGGACAGAGTGCGGAAAATAAATACCATCTCGAACACTACGGCCATCCCTCACAGTTCGGCTACAAGGACATCATCCCCCTCTGGAAAGCCGAGAAATTTGATCCCGACGCCCTCATGACCCTGTTTAAAAAAACAGGCGCCAGATATTTCGTCACCATGGGCGCACACCATGACAATTTCTTTCTCTGGAATTCGAAAATTCACCGATGGAACTCGGTTAACATGGGGCCCAAAAAAGACATTGTCGGCCTGTGGCAGCAGGCAGCCAAGAAGCAAGGTCTTCGGTTTGGGATTTCCGAGCATCTCGCCGCCACATTCCACTGGTTCCAAACCGCCCATGGCGCGGACATGACCGGCCCCATGGCAGGCGTGCCCTATGACGGCAACGATCCGCAATACCAGGACCTCTATCACACCAAAGCGGACCACAATCCCAACGGGAACTATGTCAACGTCAAAAATGCGGCATGGAAACGCCAGTGGTTCGATGCGGTAAAAGAGGTCGTCGATCTCTATCAACCCGACCTTGTGTACTCCGACAGCGGGCTGCCCTTTGGAGGGGTGGGTCAGTATTTTCTGGCGCACTTTTACAATCAGGACATGGCCAAGAACGGCGGTTTACTGGAGGCCGTCTATGCCTGTAAGAAGCCGTCCGAGGGCCGCTGGGTGCGGGATGTCGAGCGCGGACGCCTTGATGAGATCAGCGCCGATCCCTGGCAGACCGACACCACTTTCAATCCCGATTGGTTTTATCGGCGCGGGGAGAAAAATTACCGGAACGCCCGGGAGATCGTGCAAATGCTCGTGGATATCGTGAGCAAAAACGGCAACCTCCTTTTGAATGTGACGCAGACGCCTGAGGGCGATGTGGTTCCGGAAATTCTTAAACCCCTTGGGGAAATTGGCGAATGGCTGGCCACCAATGGCGAGTGCATCTACGCCACTCGGCCCTTTAAGGTTTTTGGCGAAGGCCCCAGCACAACCCTAGAGGAGAAAAGCCAGTGGGGCGGAGTAAAGGAAGTGCCGACACAAGGATACACTGCGGAAGACATCCGCTTCACCCAATCCAAAGATGGCGCGACGCTCTATGCCATTGTGCTGGCCGTGCCCCAAGGCGAAGTCCGCATCAAGTCGCTCGGTGCCTCGAGCAAACTGCTGGAAAAGAAAATCGCCGCCATCGCGCTGCTGGGCAGCGACGCGAAACTGGAGTGGAAACAGGAAGCCGACGCGCTGGTCATCCAGCCCGCCGCAAAATGGCCCAGCCAGCACACTGTGGCATTCAAGATTGAACTGTCTGAGCAATAATCAAAATGAAAGAAATAAACAAAATGAAAAGAAAAATTACTATTAGGATTCAATGGATCGGCATCCTTACCGTCTTGATTGCCGGATTGGCAGCGTCCGCCTGGGCTGCCGAAACTCCCAAACCGCTGTGCGAACTGCAACGCGACCTGGCGAATCTGCGCTTTGGCATGTTCATCCATCTCAGTCCCGCGACTTATTTGGACGTGGCCGACCAGTTGATGCCCGACCACGCGGCGCCACGCCAAGGCAAGGACGACATCCTGGGAACAGCCGACGACCTGAGTCCGGCACTGGTTAATCCAACGAAGCTCGATTGCGGCCAGTGGGCCGACGCGGCGAAGAGCGCCGGGATGAAGTTCGGTGTGCTCACCACCAAGCATCACGACGGATTTTGTCTGTGGCCGAGCAAGGTTTCCGACTACACCGTGGCTCAAGGGTGCAAGCGCGATATCGTCCGTGAGTTCACGGATGCATTCCGCCAGCGCGGGCTGAAAGTGGGGCTGTATTATTCCATTCGCGACCGCACCGCCGGCATTGCCGACCAGGAACATGGCGGAGTCTCCCCGGCGCAAATCCAATTCATCAAAGATCAGCTCACCGAATTGCTGACCAACTACGGGCCGATTCTCTACCTCGTATTCGATGCCTGGGGCAACAACTGGCATGAAAGCCCGACGTTTGCAGACATTCCCTACCCCGAGATTTACCGGCACATCAAATCGCTCCAGCCGGATTGCCTGGTGTTGAATCACAGCCGGCTGCGCAGCGTCGGCGACGTGCTGCAGATCGAGCTGAATGCCGGCATGGTTCCGCAGGAAGGCACCGATTGGCCCGCGGTCGGCGGCGACACCATGCAGCGGAATTGGTTTTGGCGAACCGATTTTCCCACACTGCCACTACGTTCTGTGGCTTGGATCAAAGGAAAACTGAACGATTACAACCAGCGCAACATGGTGTTTCAGCTCAATTGCGCGCCGAACCGCGACGGATTGATGGACAGCAACGTCGTCGCACGCCTTGCCGAGGTTGGCGAAGCCTGGACACCCCCGCCACCGTTGGAAACGATTCCCGCGTCGTGGAGAGACTGGCCGGTGCCGTCGTCGGTCCATCTCTTCACCGGAACAAACATCGCCCGCAGCAAGGCGGCCCATAGCACCGCCGACAGCACCAGCTTCGCACGGGGTTTAACGGACGGCGATCCGTTCACGGTAGCGTATGCCGGCCCTACGAATGTGTGGTGGGAAGTGGACCTTGGCCAATCTTATCCTCTGGCTGGCATTCACCTCTGGAATCGTGCGCAGGTGAAGAACGACATGCTGGAACGCGGCTTCATTTTTGTCTCCGAGATGCCCTTCTCCTCCGATGACCCGGCCACACTTCAGAGCCAGCCCGGCGTCACGACCATCGTCCTCAAAGAAGCGCCGGGTTATCCGACGCCGTATCCCGTCGGCGCGCGCGGCCGCTATGTGCGCGTATTCTCCAGCGACACCAAGAAAATCAGCCTCGGCGAGTTGGAAATCTTCGCCGAACCGGCGAAATGACGATGGCCGTGAAAGCGCAAGAAACACGCATGGAGAAAAACCTCACACTCCTCATGATCCTGCTACTCGGCTTTTTCCCAGCGGCAGCAGCACTCGCCCAGACCAAACCGCCGCCGAAATCCAGGGAGTTGATCGACTACTTTCTGCCGATGCCGATTCGCAGCGAATTATCCAAGGACGTCTGGGGAGCCAAGGAGGTCGGCCCGCGCGATCCCGGCAACGGTCTGGAGGATTCAACCCTCAAGAAGTGGTGCTACTGGGACGAACAGATACTCAAGGGGGCGGAAGGCAAATACCACCTGTTTTCCTGTCGGTGGGATGAACCCGAATCCAGCAGATTTAACCACAACCGAGCGCAGCGAGATAGAGCGCTGAAGGCGGCCCCGGAGGGGTGAGTGAAACGAATCAAAGGACACAGAGATCACAGAGGATGAGTAGTTTATGCTTCGATGTGGTGGAAATTTTTTTGCGATATCAAACAACGGCTACGGCTTTTTCTGTGAATCCTTTCCATCCTGTCCTCCTGTCAAAAATCCGTTTTGAGGATGAAGCCAGAGGCCACGGCGGCTGGAAGGAATCGGTGGCCGTCCATGCCGTGAGCGATCATGTGATGGGCCCTTACACGGACAAGGGCCTGTGCTGGCCGGACAACGAAGGCGGCAAGGCGTGCAACGTGGTGGCCCTAGTGATGCCCGACGGGCGTTACGCGATCACGATCAGTTCGACACGTCCCCCAGAGGTTTTCGCCTCGAAATCTCCGGACGGCCCTGGGAATCATTGGGGCGTATCACCGTTGAGGGGCGCCCCGACTGGTTCGGCTACAACGTCACCCCGATCCTCCGACCCGATGGCCGCTATCAATTCGTCCAAAGCTCCGGGGAACTCTTTATTGCGGACAGCATTACCGGCCCGTATAAGCCCTGTGGTTCCGCCTACTAGGATGCATTCAAGGATGTTCCGAGAAAGCAATGGGACATGGAGGACCCTGTGATCTGGCACAGTGGCGGGCTCTATCACACAGTCGTCAACCGCTGGAACCAGCGCAAGGCCTACCACCTCACCAGCAAGGATGGCATGACCGGCTGGGTCCGGCGTGGCGTGGCCTACGACCCGACCAGCGATTTCTTGCGCTACAGCGACGGCACAGTGAACCATTGGCACAAAATCGAGCGACCCGGAGTGGTGATCGAAAACGGGCACGTTCCCCATTTCCTTTTCTCAGTGATCGATCTGCGCAAGGAAATTGAAAAGGGCAATGACACGCACGGCAGCAAGATCATCGTCGTCCCGTTCGACGGGGAGGCAATGGATCGCGATTGGGCAGGAACCGATGCCAAGCAAGCCGAACTAAGCCCACGCGTTCTCGCCCGCAATGCCATTGTGCGTGAGTTGGCGAAACAGTATGGTGCTGAAATCAACGATTTGTATCCGATTTCCGAAGGACACCCCGAAAACTACACCGATCCCTGCCACTACAAGCCGGAAGCTATCAACCTCCAGGCGGGGCAGGTGGCCAAGGCGGTTCAAGGAGTTTTGACGCGAAGACAAGAAAGATAACCATTCCTTACCCCATGCCCTCCGCTGCCAAAGAAGAGTAAAATGAAAACCACTGTCATTATCGCAGTCATGTTCGCAAGTCTCGCCCCGGTGCTAGGTGGCGCCGAAGCGCCTTCCATTCATGCCCCGGCCGTGTTTGGGGTGAGGCCTGGCGCCCCCGTTCTTTTCACCATCCCGGCAACCGGAGCGCGTCCGATGACGTTCAGCGCCGGGGGGTTGCCTCCGACGCTCTCGTTGGACCCCGAAACCGGAATCATTACCGGCAAAGCCGGGGAGCAAGGTGTTCTTCGGGTCAGGCTGGGCGCAAAGAACCAGTTTGGGCAGGCGGAAAAGGAACTGCGGATTATTGTTGGCGACCGGATCGCCCTGACCCCACCGATGGGCTGGAGCAGCTGGAACGTGTTCGGCAGGAAGATCAATCAGGAGCTTATTCTGCGTCAGGCCAAGGCGATGGTCGATTCCGGCTTGATCCAGCACGGCTACACCTACATCAACATCGATGATGCGTGGCAAGGAGAACGCACTGGCCCTGATCGCGCACTCGAAGCTAATAAAAACTTCCCCGATCTGCGCGCCATGGTTGAGGCCATTCACCGAATGGGCCTCAAAGCCGGAATCTATTCCACCCCATTTGAATCTTCCTATGCAGGTTTCTGCGGAGGTAGTGCTCAAAATGCCGAGGGAAAATGGGAGGCGGGCAAAAAAAAATTTGGCGCGGTTTCGTTTGCAGTCCAAGACGCCAAGCAGTTCGCCGCGCTGGGATTCGATTTTCTCAAATACGACTGGAGTCCCATTGATCTTCCCCATGTGCGCGAGATGCGCAAAGCCCTATTGGGCTCCGGCCGAGACATCGTGTTCAGCCTTTCCAACGGCGCGGATTTTAAAGAGGCCGCCGAATACGTCAAACTGGCCGAGCTTTGGCGCACAACGGGCGATCTCATCCAGGCATGGAAGGACGCCGACCCTTATTGGGCCTATTCGGTGACTGAATCGGCTTTCACCCGCGATCGCTGGGCGCCATTTTCCGGCCCGGGCCATTGGAATGATCCCGACATGATGGTGCTCGGAGCAATCGGCGAGGGCAGTCCTCACAAGCCAAACAAGCTGACGCTTGAACAGGAACGAACGCATTTCGCGATGTGGTGTTTGCTGGCGGCCCCGCTGCTCTTAGGATGCGATCTTGAAAAGCTTGATGCCGACACGCTCTCGATCATCACCAATGACGAGGTCATCGCCGTGAATCAAGACGAACTCGGGATCCAAGCCGTGCGGGTCGGAGTCAACGGCTCCGTTGATTTTTACGCCAAACGCCTAGCCGATGGTTCCCATGCGTTGGGCATCGTCAACCGCAGTTCCAATCCCGTGACTACCGGCATCAAAAAACTTCGCTACATGGGGCTGCCTGAAAAAGTCCGGGCTCGCGACCTGTGGCAACGTCAGGACATTCCGGATTTTGATCCCCACAAAACCACCTTCACAGTGCCCGGCGATGGAATAGTCCTGCTAAGACTGTGGCCGCTGGAATCCAAAACAAACTGAAACTCTTGACTACTCCACTCCCCACCTCGCCTCGCTCGGACTGCTCCGTGCTTTCCACCCACGAACCAGCTCTCGGCCATTCCCTAAGGAATCACATTTCCATCTTGGCGCTGTCCGTGCTCGCAGCGGTGTGTCTTCCCATCAGCTTCACCTCAGCCGCATCCGAGAGCGAAGCCGCGCCCGCCAAGTCGCGCTCGGCCGACTCCCCGCACCCGCAGATCATCTACTGGGTATGGGATTCCGTACCCAAGGACGACGGCTATCTCAAGGAACTCGACAGGGTTGCCTCCCTCACGCCGTTCACCCACGTGTCGATCTATTTCCACAACGGCTTCGGCTTCAACGAACCTGAGAAGGTCAAGCCCGCCTTTGCCAAGGCGGTCGCCCGCGCCCACGAATTAGGCCTGAAGGTCATAGTTTCCCCCTATTTCCCAGCCCATTCGCCGAAGAATCTGAACGGACGGCTCAGTGGCATGGTTTTGGACAGCGAAGCGACCTTGAACGGCAATGGCACTGCGACTCTCGAGGTCCGCGCAGAGACGCTGCGCGACAAGAAACCGCTGGCGAGTTCCCTGCTCAAAGCCTACGCCTTCCGCAAGACAGGCGAGGGCTTTTACGACCCCGCCACGCTCCGCGAGTTGAGCGGCGACGCCATCAAGGTCACCACGCCCGGCCCCGACGCCGTCCGCATCGAGGTCCAGCAAGACGCCAAGCACGCTGGCGAAACCGTCTTTGTTCTGACCCGCCACGATTATCCTTACGGAGACCTCTTTTCCGATTTCTGGCCCGAGCAGTTCGGTCAGATACTCGACACTTGGGCCGACATTCCCGTCGACGGCTTCGCGCTTGATGAATTCCGCTACCTCTCGGTGGACTGGGGCAAGCCCTTCCGGGGACGCTGGTATTCCGAGCCGATGTCTCGTGCCTACCGCGAGCGCTTCGACCGCTCGATGGAGGAGGACCTTTTTGCGAATCGCTACGCCCCCGAAGGGCAACCAAGCGTCCGCGCCGCAGCGATCAATCGCTATTTCGACCTCATGGCCGCACAACCCGCCAAGGTCGAGCACGCCGCTTTCGAGCACGCCAGAAAGCTCTTCGGCAAGGACATCTTCGTCGGCTTCCACAACACCTGGCACAACGGCGTCTCCTACGACGAGGTCTGGGGCACTGGTGCGAACTGGTGGAACCTCGACCGCGCTTACGGCCAAGTGGATGAAACCCTTCCGATCCCGATCCGCCTCGGCGTCGCCGCCGCGTATTCCAAGCCGATCTTCTACAACATGTATTACAGCGAGCTGGCCCGGAAAAAGAAACTCGACGAGCGCGACAGCTATACGGGCGACGCCTTTCTCAATGCCCAGGTCAATGGCCGGGTGAACTACCTCGGGATCGATCAACCTAAAGACTGGGGCATTCCCTTCGACGACGCCCTTTTCGAGCGTATCGGCCGCACCGAGCAGCGCATCCGCCTCCTGAATCTCTTCGACGGCCCACGGACGAACACCCGTATTCTCGTCCTCTTCGGCTTCCCATCGCTTGTGAATTGGTTCCCGAATGAGGCCGCACGCTCGCTCCACGACATCAACAATTCTTTCGATATCGAAAAAAAAAGCGAGGCCCTCTGGAAGGCGGGCATCCCCTGCGCCGTCATGTCCTCCACGGTCATCGACTCGGGCAAGCTCACTCTCGACAAGGACAGTAAGCCAACCATCAACGACCACACCTTTGATGCCGTCGTCTTCATCGGCCCCGAGTATTCCAAACCAGGCACATTCGAGTTCCTAAAAAAATACACCGATACAGGCGGCAAGCTCATCCTCGACGGCGAGGCAACACGTGGCTTCGACGGCAATCCGGTCGGAGCCGATTACGCAGGGATCGCCAAGGCCGCCATCGCGCGCGAATGCACCCCGGACGCGGTCTCCAAATTCGGTATTGTGAACGACTGGCCCAAAGATAGCAGCCGCCTCGAGGACGGCTCGATTCTCATGCTTGATCGTGCGACTTTCGAAACTGACGCCCCACACACCTTCTCCTTCCGTATCGGCTCTCACGAATACAAGGCGGTCGCCAGCGGCCTGCTCGCCTTCAAGGCCGCCCCCAACGGCACTCCGCAAAAGCTCGCCGCCGCGCGCTTTGTCTCTCTCGAACGTGACGGCAAAATCATCCTCCAGCGAGACACCCCCGCCGACACGGCCGTCGAGTGGACGAACGGCCGTGCGCGACCATTGGCGACGGGGCTTGGCCTCTGAGCAACGAGCCGCTGGACGAATTCGATGGGCTGAATATTGGCCGCCCTATGCAACAAGGACGGGAGCAGGATCCAACGTAAGCGTTGCACAGAGCACCCCGTTGTTTTTTGAGGGGTTGGTGTAAGT
>JBAWVX010000008.1:0-78620 GCA_037147075.1 bacterium | reverse complement strand
CTACTCATACCTCAAGCCATCATAGTGGCTATACTATTTGTTGAATTGCTCTAATCCGCAAAAGCGAACAGGCCTAGGGATTCAGAGCGCGGACTGCATCTCGGCGGATATATCCCGCAGGGCCTGCAAAGGCGATGGAGCACCCGTGATCGGTCGTCCAATCACCAAATAATCCGCTCCCGCACAAACGGCCTCGCCTGGGGTCATAATGCGCTTCTGATCGCCAGCATCGCTTCCCGAGGGACGCACACCGGGTGTCACGATCACAAGGCTCTTGCCAAATTTCTCGCGCAGCGGACGGATTTCGAGAGGGCTCGCCACGATGCCACGCAGGCCGCATTCGAGTCCCATCTGTGCAAGGTGGAGCACCTGTTCCGCAGCTGTGCGAGGAACGCCCACGGCACGGAGGAACTCGTCGTCCATGCTGGTCAGCACGCTCACGCCGAGAACGAGAGTCTTTGATCCCTGAGCGGCCGCAACGGATTCGGAAACCATCCGGGGACCACCGCAGAGGTGAATCGTCGTCATATCCACTCCCAGCCTCACGGCCGAGTGCACGGCCTCGCGCGCGGTGTTCGGAATGTCGTGGAATTTCAGATCGAGAAACAACCTTGCTCCCGTGGACTGCAGTGTCGAAACGATGGACGGGCCTTCCGCAGTGAAAAGTTGGAGACCGATTTTGAAAAGGCAGCCCTCGCCCGCAAGAGGCTCGACAATCCGGAGGGCGGAAGAGGCGTCTGGCGCGTCCACAGCGACGATGATTTTTTCTTTGGCGGATGCAGTCATTCGGGGATAGTTCGGCTGCGCATGACAATTGAGGCCCCAGGCAAAGTCAACCTCACGCTCCGGGTGCTCGGACGGCGGGAGGATGGATTCCATGAAATTGAAACCCTCATGGTGCCCATCACGCTTGCAGACCGGCTGGAAATAACCTTGCGAGCGGGACGCAAGATCACTCTCACGTGCAGCGACCCGAGCCTGCCCGGCGATGAGTCGAATTTAGCGCACCGTGCGGCAGCAGCATTTGCCAAGCAGACCGGACTGGATTTCGGCCTGGATATTCATATCGAAAAAAACATCCCCCACGGCGCCGGGCTTGGCGGCGGCAGCAGCGATGCGGCCTGCGTGCTTGTGGCCTTGGATCGCCTGTTGGAGACGAATTTTGAGGCAACCGAACTCGAGAAAATCGCGGCGGCAATTGGCTCCGATATTCCGTTTTTCATTCGTCGGCAGCCTGCCGTCTG
Organism: bacterium; assembly: GCA_037147075.1. Lineage (GTDB taxonomy): Bacteria > Verrucomicrobiota > Verrucomicrobiia > Chthoniobacterales > Terrimicrobiaceae > UBA967. The sequence continues at coordinate 77,376 of JBAWVX010000008.1, read as the reverse complement.
CCGTGGCCGTGGCGAAATTCTTGAAGCGGCGGGAGCTGTGCCCGAAGCAAAAATCCTGCTCGTCAAGCCACCCTTTCCGATTCCGACCGCCTGGGCTTATCAAGCTTGGAGTGCATCGGAAAAGTCGTTAGCAACTTTTCAGCAGTTTCATGGTTACATTCCTCTGACGAACGACCTTGAGGCTCCTGTGTTCTCCAAATACCTACTCCTCCCCGTGCTGAAAGAGGCCTTGCGCATCCACCCGAGCGTCTCCGCCGCGATGATGTCGGGCTCAGGTTCCACGATCTTTGCCATCCTACAGGACGAAGCCGATGGGATTGAAGAATGGATCCACAGGGAATTCGGACCCACTTTTCAAATAGTCCGCTCCCGTCTCGACACAAGACTCGGGCACCTCTTTTTGTGATGGCGCCGGACGACGCCCAACTCATGCAACGCACCGCATGCGGGGAGGAATCCGCGTTTGAGATTTTGATTGAAAGGCACCAGTCCCTCGTCATCGGAACGATCGCGAAAATGCTGGGCGACGCGAGCACCGCCGAGGATTTGGCTCAACAGGTTTTCATTCGAGTATGGCAGAGTGCGCCGCGCTATGAAGCCTCGGCAAAGTTCACCACGTGGTTGCTGACCATCACACGCAACCTCGTGTTCAACGAAACGAGGCGTCGGGGCCGGGCCCGGCTTCTGCCAATGGAATATGATGACGGCACCCCACGGGAATTCAAAGACGCCAGTTCGCCTCAGCCATCGATGCTACTCCAAAGCAAGGAATTGAGGACCGCCATCGACGAGGCCATCGCATCCCTTCCAGAACAGCAACGATTGGCACTCATTCTGCGCCGGTATGAAGACATGCCCTACGAGGATATTGCAGCCGTTTTGAAAACAACGGTTCCCTCGGTCAAGAGCCTGCTCTTCCGGGCGAGGGAAGCTTTGCGATCCCAACTCGAAAGATTCCTCAGTCTTTAGCTGCGGCCGATACTCGTGTATCGGAAGCCAGCAGCGCGAACGATGCCGGGCGCCAGGATGTTGCGCCCATCGAAAATCAGCGGGGTATGCATGACCTTGTGGAGCTCCGTGAGATCGACCGTTGTGAATTCCTTCCACTCGGTCGCAATGATCAGGGCCTCCGCACCGGTGGCCGCGTCCAACGGAGAGCTTGCCACTCGGGCTCCATCGATCAGTTTGAACTCAATCGCCTTTTCCGTGCCTTTCGGATCGTAGACCGTGACATCCGCCCCCTCCGAAACGAGATCGCGCACGAGATCAATTGCAACTGAAGATCGGACATCATCGGTATCGGGCTTGAACGTGAGACCCCAGACAGCGACCTTTTTGTCCTTCAGCACCCAGAGGGCTTCGCGAATTTTATCGAGGAAACGCTCGCGCTGGCTGAAGTTGATTTTTTCTACCTCCTTGAGAAGCGTGAAGGGAACCCCGAGGTCTTCGCTGATGGCAATAAATGCGGCGATGTCCTTTGGAAAACAAGATCCACCGTAGCCGATGCCGGCATTGAGAAAGTTCCGCCCGATGCGCTTGTCCATGCCGATGCCGTCGGCAACCTTCTCGACGTCCGCACCGCTGGCCTCGCAGATGCGGGCCACAGCATTGATGTAGGAAATTTTGAGTGCCAGGAAGGAATTGGCGGCATGCTTGATCAACTCGGCGGAGTTGATGTCGGTCACGAGGACAGGCGCCATGAATGGCTCATAGATTTTTTGCATCATAGCGACGGCGCGTTCGCTGTTACCGCCAATGACAATGCGGTCGGGCTTCATGAGGTCAGGCACAGCGCAACCCTCGCGAAGGAATTCGGGATTGCTCACGACATCGAATTCGGCACCGGTCTTGTTGTAGCGGCGAATCGTGTCGGCAACCTTCTCACCGGTTTTCACCGGCACGGTGCTTTTGTCCACGATGACACGATACTGCCCCTGCTTGAGAACTGCGGCGATCTCGCGGGCCACTTTCTCGATGTAGGACAAATCCACGCTGCCATCGGCCTGCGGCGGGGTCGGAACCGCGATGAACACGACGTCCGAGTTATCCACGCCCTCTTCGGTGCTGGTGGTAAAATGCAGACGCTTTGCTGCCACATTGCGGTGGATCAATTCCTCAAGGCCAGGCTCGTAAATGGGAACCTTGCCGGCGAGCAGTTGCTGGACTTTTTTCTCATTGTTGTCCACGCAGGTGACAATGTGCCCCACTTCCGCGAAGCATGCTCCCGAGACCAATCCGACGTATCCTGAACCAATAATGCAGAGTTTCATGTGTTGTTTATGTAGAGAAAGTTAATTGACCGCGCCAGCGGGTTGTTGGGAGGGACCGGGGCTGAAATTGAAAGGGAGACTGACTTGCGGGGCATCCTTCAGGGTCATCATGAAGAGCAATCCATACTCCCTGTCCCCACCTTGGTTGTCTCGCACCTCGGCACCTATCGACGCCACCCAGCTGGTCAGATCGCGATTGAGGAAATAGCGCTGGTATTGCATGACACGGGATACAAACTCGTATTGCTCGTAAATACTGACGCTCCAGTTGTCGTTGATGCGCCAATACGCACGGAAATCGAGCTGGCTGTTGTCCGAGAAATTCGGGTTGCCATCAATGTAACGATGTCCAACCGCAAACCGGAAATCACGTGTCGGCATGAAGCTCAAGTTGGTGTTCACTTCGGTGAATCCCTCGGTGACCATCGGCAACTGCGAAGCCACAGAGAGGGCGCTCCACGGAACGGGGTTGAATTGAATGACATTGAAAAAGTTTGAAATCGGCGCATTAGAATAAGGGTTCTCAAAGTTGACATCCACGAACGAGTTCAGGGAAAACCATTGATAAGTCGCGTTGTTGCGCCGCGTTTGGAGGCGCTGGCCGACTCCGAGTCGCGCGATATTCCATGAGTCCAAAGAGTCCACCGCAGTGAATTGCGGAAAATCGACGGGAAGAAGTTGGGTAGACTGAACGACGCGGTCGAATTGATAGATGTTCTGAGGACTCTCGCCCATGTTGTAAACACCGGAGTAGTTCACATACGGCTCGACAACGTGCCTCAAGCCATCGAGCCCCAACCATTTGCTTTGAACCTGCTCAAAGGCGCGGGAAACTTTTGTGGAGACAGTGAGCCCGTAATTGGCGATGGGACGAAACACGGCACCCTTGTTCTGGAGTGTTGGCGAGGGATTATTGAGGGGATTATTATTGTCGGTTTGATCAATCGTTGTCACTTGTCCGGAGACGGGGTCGATCGCCGTGTTGCCGGTTGCAGGAGTAATAAATGATCCGCTCTGGCTGTAATAGGTCCCTCGGATGCCGGCTTTGGGGGTGATATTCAGCCATCCAAAAAGATTCGTGGGGAGCGACCATTGGTGGAAGGTATCGAAGCGCGTGGCGGCATAGTCGGGGAACTGGGTTTCGCCCAAGGACGGGGTATTAGAGAAGGCACGACGGAGCGAGGCGACGCCGGTTTCGCCATCATATTGCAATGGAAGACCAAAAAACGACTGCTGTTTGAAATCAAAAACCAACTCGGGCTTGCGTTCGGTGACGTCCTGAAAGTCATTCACCTGCCATCGCCCGATCAAACTGAGCGTGTAAAGTTCGTTCCACTTAGTCAGGGAAAGCGAGTTGTCTGGTTGAGGGTCGGTGGCGAATTCCTTGCGGTAAAAATCCTGAAGAAAATCAACGTCGCTTAGGACATTGATATCGGCTGTGCCGTAGATATCGTCGGCCAGAAATAGCCTTTGCTGGAAAGCGACACGATATCGATTGGTCGTTTTGGTTTCCGCAGGTTCGCCAGGGGCTTGGACGGTAGTGACATCTTTTGTTTCAAAAACATAATCACTTCTCAGCTTGCCGTAATTACGATCGGAAGGACCGTATTTCATGTCGAGATCCAAGCCAGCAGAAGGTCCAAATTTCATCCGATCTTCGAATCGAACCTTGCCGTCGACGCCCGGAACGATCGGAAAACCGTAACCCAAGAGCAGGTAGGCACCCCAGCGCGAATCGTAGCCAGGAAGGAACTCAAAGCCGGTGCTGTTGAGGTTTGAATAAAGGTATGGAAACCAAAAAACGGGCGTCTGGCCGATGTAGAGGGTCGAATTTGTCATGATGACACGGTTGCCAGGGTAGAATCGCATCGATCGGGGACGGACATAAAAATCTGGCTGAGACGAATCGTGCGTGGTGATGGAAGAATCGTTGATCCGAAATTCCTTCGGCGAAACCGCGCGGAAATTGAAAGCATGGAAAAACACCGGATAGTGGGACCCCGAAAACTCCAGCGCCCGCATCTGCTTGCTCTCGAGGTTGAACAAGGCACGTTCTCCCGTGAGAGCCTGATCGGGGGAGTATAACCTGATATTGCCGACAAGGAGGACGTCACGCGTGTCGGGATTGTATTCCGCATAGTCGCAGAAGATACTGTATTTTCCGTAGTGGATTTGGACGTTGTCCTCCGCAATCGCAACGCCTTGGTCAAAGCGCGTGTTCCCGTCAGCAGTGATCTCAACCGGGGAGTCCCCGAATTTTCCGAATTGGGCACGGGATGGCAGAACCGAGACCAGAAGGCAGAGACTGAGAAGGAACTTCCTCATGAAAGGAACCAAATTATGGATCAGCCTCGGCAATTTCAAGGATGGAGTTTAATCTCCATAACCGCTCGGGTGCTTCAGGTGCCAGGCCCAAGCACTCTCCACGATGGGGACAATGTTTTGGAAACGAGGTGTCCAGCCGAGCTCGGCTCGAATTTTATCCGAGGCGGCAATCAAACGCGGGGGATCCCCCGCGCGACGAGGTTTCTCGACTGCCTTGATGTTGCGACCCGTGACTTGTTTGCAGGTTTCTATGACCTCACGGACCGACGTTCCACCTCCGGTGCCCAGATTGTAGAAGTCGCTTTTGTCCGATAGCACAGAGAGAATGTGGGCCTCCGCCAGATCCAAAATGTGTATGTAATCCCGAATACACGTGCCATCGGGAGTCGGGTAATCGGTGCCAAAAATATCCACGGAGTCACGCTGACCGAGTGCGACCTTGAGGATATTTGGGATCAGATGCGTTTCGATTCGATGGTCCTCGCCAAATTTTTCGGAGGCACCAGCCGCGTTGAAATAGCGGAGAGCCACAAAGGAGAGTTTATGGATCTCTCGATACCAGCGGAGGATTGTCTCAAACATGAGCTTGGACTCTCCATAAGGATTGATCGGGCGCTGGGGAAGCGACTCATCAATCGGCATCCGCTCAGGGATTCCAAATGTCGCGCAAGTGGACGAGAAAACGAATTTTTTGACCCCGAATTCCACGGCCATGTCGAGCAAGTTGATTCCGCAGGATACATTGTTACGAAAATACTTGGAGGGATTTTCCATTGACTCGCCAACCAGGGCGTTTGCAGCAAAATGCATAATGGCGTCTGGCTTGGCCTCACTGAAGGCATGACGAAGAACGGAGCGATCAGCAAGGTCACCCTGATAAAAATCGGCTCTTGAATCCACAGCTTTCAAGTGCCCCTCGGTCAAGTTGTCGAAAACAGATACCTCAAACCCGCGATTGATCAGTTCCTCCACACAAATGCTGCCGATATAACCGGCGCCGCCGGTCACAAGTATTTTTTTCATAAACAGAAATCTTTTTAAACGCTCTCCCGAGCACAGACAATCAAATCCTCATGCCCTTAACGAGGCGAGCGGCGATAAATCCAAACGCTCTGGAGGATGGCAAAACTCAAGAGTGTGATCATGACAAACGAACCCCCGTAGCTCACGAGTGGCAATGGAAGCCCAGTGATGGGAGTGATCGAAATGGTCATTCCGATATTCATAAAAGTATGGGTGAACAGAAGCATCGTAATTCCGACTGCGAGGAGACGGCCTAGGTCGTCCTCGGCACGGATCGCGATGCCAAGCATGATCAGGAAAAGCAATGCCAGTGCCGAGATGAGAAGAACTGCACCTAGGAAACCGTGCTGCTCGCCCATGACCGAAAAAATGAAATCATTGTGAACGATCGTGTGAGGGAGGAAGCCGAGGGCATTCAGGGAATTCGGAGACTTGTAGCCCTTCCCGGCCCATCCGCCCGAACCGATAGCAACAAGCGACTGCGTGATATTCCATCCATCTCCAAGCGGATCCGCCTCGGGATCGAGGAATGTCGTGATGCGCGAATACTGGTAGGGCTTCAGGCCAAAATGCACCACCAAGGGAACGAGCGCCAGGCCGATCACCAACATGAGAATGAGCCAGCGCTTCGGAATATGACCCACAAACATCATCGCCAGAACGACTGGAACCCAAACGATGCAAGAACCAAGGTCGGGTTGAATCAAAATCATCAACCACGGCGCTCCGACGACCGCACCACAACAAAGAATACGCAAAAAGGCCGGCATGGCCCTCGTGCTCGAGAGAAGAAGGCTGACGGTCAGGATTCCAGCTATGATGGCAAGCTGCGAAGGTTGGAAGCTCATCGGACCGAGGTCGAGCCAACTCCGGGCACCGTAACGTTTCTGGCCGATGAACATCGTGGCGACCAGACACAAGATACTCACAACGTAGAGGGGAATCGCTCCAAACCGAACCCAGCGGTAATCTATGAGCGAGACGATAAAAAACATGGGCATGCAAATCACGATCCAGGTGAATTGTGACTTGGCGAATGTTTGATCGCGCATCCATGTCGCACTGTGAATGGAATAAATTCCGTATGCCAACAATCCCATCATCAGACCGAAGAGCGGCCAGTTGATTCTCAGCAAATGTCGGAGCAGGGGATGCATCAGGCGATCGATGGCACGGCTGAAAGGAGCGTTCGGGTGTATTCGTTCTGCGGGTCGTTGTAGATCGAATCGGCGCTGGCGGACTCAACGACCTTGCCGCGGTGCATCACGATCACATGGTCACTGATGTGCTCCACAACAGCAAGATCGTGCGCTATAAAAAGGTAGGCAATGCCAAACTGCTCCTGCAAGTCCTGCAAAAGATTTACAATCTGGGCTTGAACGCTCACATCCAGAGCGCTGACCGGTTCGTCACAGACGATAAATCGAGGCTGAACCGCCAAGGCTCTGGCGATGCCGATGCGCTGCCGTTGCCCACCGCTGAATTCATGAGGATAGCGCCGCATCATATCCGGCTTTAAACCGACGAGACGGAGTAGTTCCGCAACACGTGTCGCTCGTTCGGAGCGGTTCAGTTCAAGAAAATGAATCTCCAAAGCCTCACCCACGATCTCCCCAATCGTGAACCGTGGATTCAAGGAGCCAAAGGGATCCTGGAAGATCATCTGCATCTCGCGGCGAAGAGGACGGAATTCTCTCTCGGACAGCGGGAGAATGTCGCGCCCTTTGTAAAGCACGCGACCGGATGTGGACTCAATGAGCTTGAGCAGAGTTCGACCGACCGTCGTTTTTCCGCTGCCACTTTCCCCAACCAAACCCACAGTTCGCCCCGGCTCAATCGTGAACGAAACATCATCCACCGCTCGAACCTCGCCGATCTTGCGGCGCATCAAACCTCCCAACACGGGGAAAAACGTTCGCAAATTCTGAACCTCCAGCAAGGGCATGGCAGAGGATGACATGGGCGCAGAGTGTTTGTCACTCGACATCATGCAGGGATCAGAAACATGCTTTCTTCAAAAAGAAAACTCTCCGCAAGGTCGCGCCTCACGGAGAGATCATGAAAAATAGGAAAGAGGTTTTTATTTTACAAGCCCGGCAGCTGCCAGCGTCTTGTAGGCACCATTTTTGGAAAGAGTTTTGAACGCTCTTGCGGTGGCTTTAACAGTCACAAACTTTTTGAGCTCTGGAACCCAGACGCGCTTGGTTTTGAGATTTGGCTCGAAGTAGCGGGGGGTGACGGCTGTGACGTGCATACCGATACCGCCTTTTTTCTTCGCTAGACCGCGACGATGGATTTTTGATCCGCGAACGGGCTTGGCCCCTGTGATGCTGCACTTTCTAGACATAAGATGGAAGATGCAAAGTAGGGAAATTTTGACGTGCGTCAACACTTTCGTAAAAGTTTTTGTCTTTTTATTGGCGTTCGAGTCTGAGCGCATTCGCAATAACACACACGGAGCTGAGGCTCATGGCAGCCCCGGCAGCGATGGGGCTGAGGAGCAGGCCGAACGCAGGGTAGAGCAGACCCGCTGCGAGGGGAATGCCAAGAGCGTTGTAGAGGAAGGCGAAAAAAAGATTCTGCCGGACGTTTCGCATGGTATCGCGGCCCAAGCGGATAGCACGGGATATACCACGCAGGTCGCCTTTCAACAGAGTGATTCCAGCGCTCTGGATGGCCACATCCGTTCCAGTGCCCATAGCCAAGCCCACATTGGCCTCGCTCAGGGCGGGCGCGTCATTGATGCCATCGCCCGCCATGGCCACGCGCTCACCCTGCAAGCGGAGTTTTTTGATGAATGCTGCTTTGGAAGCCGGTTCCATTCCGGACTCGAAGGAGTCCACCCCTAACTGCCGCGCGACCGAAGAAGCCGTGCGCTCGTTGTCTCCCGTCAGCATGATGATTTTCAGGCCCATACCCCGTAATTCCTTCAGAGCCGCAGCCGTGGTTGATTTGATGGGATCGAAAATGGTTAGCAAACCCGCAGCGATTCCATCCACCGCAAGAAAAACCACCGACTTGCCATCCTCCTGAAACTCGGACGCCGCCATTTCAAGATCTGCCAGCGCGGATACATTTTCGCTTCGGAGAAAATCCACCTTGCCAATAACAACCCCCTTTCCCGCCACATCACCTCGCACGCCTTCCCCGGCCACAGATTGAAAATCGGAGACAGGCAAAAGCGAAACTCCATGCGCGCCTTCCACGACCGCCTCGGCATAGGGATGCCCGCTGTGGTGTTCCAGCGAGGCTGCGTAGAGAAGCACGTCGCTTTTATCAAAACCATTCGCAGGCAGCACCTCCAAAAGCCGGGGCCGTCCCTCGGTCAGGGTTCCCGTTTTATCAAGCACGAGCGTGGTGATTTTTTCCAACTCCTGCAGTGTGGCAGCGTCCTTGACGAGGACCCCTTGGCGCGCACCGCGACCGACTCCGACCATGATCGACATTGGAGTGGCAAGCCCCAGCGCGCAAGGACAGGCGATGATGAGCACTGAAACAGCATTCACGATGGCGTGCACAAGACGGGGCTCAGGCCCGATCGAAATCCACAAGAGAAACGTGAGCATCGAAACCACCACGACGAGAGGAGCAAAAACTCCCGCCACTGTATCGGCCAGTGTCTGAATCGGCGCGCGCGTTCTCTGGGCGTCGGCGACCATTTGAACAATGCCTCCCAGAAGCGTGTCACTTCCCAGACGCTCGGCACGCATCACAAAACTTCCAGATCCATTCAAGGTTCCTGCGAACACCAAATCGCCAGTCCATTTTTCAGCGGGCAAAGACTCTCCGGTAATCATCGACTCATCCACACTGGAATGGCCTTCGATGACGACGCCATCCACCGGGACACTGGCCCCAGGCACCACACGCAAACGGTCCCCAACCACAACGTGTGCCAGGGGGACTGCGACATCACCCGCTTCGGTGAGCTTTCGCGCGACGGGAGGCGCGAGATTCAGGAGCGAACGAATGGCCCCGCCCGTCCGTCCGCGCGCACGGAGTTCTAGCACCTGGCCGAGCAGCACAAGCGAGATGATGACCGTCGCCGATTCAAAGTAAACCGGCAACCTTCCGTCATGCCCCATGCCTTGGGGGAAAAAATCCGGCACCAACAGCGCGGCAGTGCTGAAAAGAAAGGCGGCCCCCACACCGATGGAAATCAGCGTGAACATATTCCAATGTCCGCTTTGGAAGGAGCGCCAACCTTTGAGAAAAAACGGGAAGCCGCACCAGCACACGACAGGCAAGGTCAAAGTAAACTGCAGCCAACGCGCGGCATCTCCATTCGCCCAACCGGCAGCTGAGGGAACCACATGCGCCATTGCCAAAAGAAAGACCGGAACCGAGAAGACGACGGACACGACACATCGACGCGTCATGTCGACCAACTCATCATTTTCCTGCTCGCCAGCAGCCAGGAGGGATTCGAGAGCCATGCCGCATATGGGGCAGTCCCCTGGGCCTTCCTGGCGAATCTCGGGGTGCATTGGACAGGTATAAATGGTCTTGCCCACTATGGGCCTCACTTGCTTGGCCGGAGCTACAAATTTTTCCCGACAATGTTCGCAACAAAAATAAAACACCTCGCCGCCGTGCTCGGCGCGAAGTCCGGTGGATTCGTCCACCTCCATTCCACAAATGGGGTCGATTGCCATTTCAAGAAAGCATGAGGATCAAAACGACGAATTCCAGTGCGGAATGGCTTTTTCAGCGTGCGAGCGCCGATCTCTCACGCAACTCCTGATCGCGTTTTTGAAGCGACACCTGCACTGCAGCTTGAAGCTCTTTTCGCGTGAACGGCTTGAGAATGTATTCAAAAGGCCCGGCAAAAACCGAGCGCTTCATCGTCTTCTCATCCGCGTGGGCCGTCAGAAAAACGACCGGTGCGCCGGTGCGTCCCCGGATCGCCACGGCGGCAGTAATGCCATCCAGCACGCCTTTGAGCGTGATGTCCATGAAGACAACATCCGGCTGCAATTCTCCGGCTGCACGCACGACATCCTCGGCTGTGTCTGTGATACCGACCACCTCGCAGCCAAGCGACACGAGTTCGCTTTTCAGGGCGGCAGCAGTGATGGCCTCATCCTCCGCGATTAAAATACGGGTCGGCTTCTTGTTGTTCATGCTACAAATCTCTTCTGATCGCATCGCTTTTCAAGTGGGGCGCGAGCGAAAAGACCACCTCGGCCCGAGTGCCACCACCCGGATTGTTTGTAATCGTCGCTTCGCCACCAATCTGCTTCGCAAGCGCGTGGGCGAGGTTCATGCCCATGCGACCATTTTTGAGACTGCTGAAATGGGCGGGCAGCCCGACTCCATCGTCACTCACAACCAGGGTGTTTCTCACCCCGCCGTGTAGTTCGAGACGGATCGTTCCTGTCCGTCGGCCGACAAAGGCGTGCTTCAGGCAATTGAGAAGCAGCTCGGTGGCGAGCAATCCGAGAACCTGCGAGGAGTCCACATCGAGGGTCAGTGGCTCGATCCGCTTGTCCAGAGCGAGTTGGCATCCGGCAGGTGCGTGAGAATGCAGAAGTGTTTCACCGATCTCTGCAAAATTCTTCCCGAACTCGATCCGTTGCAGGTTTCCCGAGGTGTAAAGTTGCTCGTGCAATCGGGCCATGAATTGGATCCTTTCGCGGCATTCGGCAAAAATCTCCGCTGCTCCGGCATCTTTGAGTTTGGAAGCCTGCAGCAAGAGAAGGCCGGAGATGATCTGCAGATTGTTTTTCACCCGGTGGTGGATTTCTTTCAGTAGATTCTCCTTGTCCTCCAGGCTGGCCCGGATTCTTTTCTCCGCCTCGCGGTGCTTGTAGAGACCTCGGAGAATCATTGGGAGGGCGAGCAGCGCGATGGTGACTGCCAAAACCCCACTCACCAACATGGCTTTGCTCAAGGTTTCCGACTCAAGTTTTCGGTCCAAAATGCGTGCCTGCAGGATTTGGTGCTGATCGGACGTGAATTCCTGAAACGCCGCAGAAATTTGCTGCATCGCGATATCGCCTTTGCGATGAATCGGGTTTTGCCCGCCGGAACCTGTCTCATATGCCATATGAGACTCGTTCAGAATCTGAAGCCGACGACGGATCAACTCACCAATGCGTTTCACCAAAGACACCATTTTTTCATCGCCGGCGGCGGCTCCGATAAGATTCGGCAAACTTTCGTCCACAATATGGGCCGACTTTTTCAGATATTCGTCACGTTTGGCTGAGCTACCCGTGATGACATAGCTACGAAGCGCGGATTCGGCTTCACAGAGTTCGAGTTGCAAGGCCTTCGCCAGATCGAGTTGGGTGTGCTTTGTTTCGATCCAGTCCATGGAATCCAACAGGGCCCGACTTGTGAGGTGTGAGAACCAGCCGTCAGCTGCGAAGAGCAACATGAGAACCGTGAACGCAATGGTGACAACTGCCTCCAGTCTCTGTTTTGGAAAATATACAAATTGGCCCATCTTGGTGCTCTGTGGATCAACAGAACATCCATTACCGGGAGGATATCGCAAATGACAACCGCTCAGGCGCGCCTGAAAACCCGGAAAACGGCCCGCAAAGGAGAAGCCAACAATTTCAGAAGGCCCCCAACGATTGCCGCAATCGCATTCATCGGAACGCGGGCGAGGGAGAGGGCAGGAGTCAACACACCGCGCAAAACAGCGCTCCGCATGTAGAAAATCGATACGCCGATAATGATCACGATTCCCAGGAATTTTTGCCATGTCGAAACATGGACGGGTCCCGGAAAAATCTGCATTCCCGCGTGCGGATCGCTCAGAAGCTCATAGACAAGAATGAAGCCGACATATCCAACAAGAATGAAAGCGGTGTGCTCGAGGATCGGGAACTTCTCGATCAGACGAATACATGCTCCGGCAACGAAACGCAGGGCTAGAATGCCGATAAAAACTCCCGTGCAGACGACCCACAGCTTCGGGCTCATGGCCACTGCGGCGACCACATTGTCCACACTGAGGCTCAAATCCATGATTTCAATGGCCGCAATCGTTCCGAAAAATCCTCTCTGAGCCATTTGAGATGGTCCGCTAGCTTGGGAGTCCTCGGAGCCATGGAAGTGGTCGCACATGAGGTAAACCAGATACGCCGCGCCACAGACTTTCAGCCATGGGTTTTCGATGATCCACGCCGCAAAGGCGAGGCACAATCCGCGAAAGAAGTAAGCGCCGATGATACCGAATTTGAGAGCAAGATACTTCTGGCGGCCCGGAAGGTGGTTCGCCATCGCAGCGATAGCCAGGGCATTGTCCACGCTCAGGAGCCCCTCGATAATGATCAGCGACACGATAACCGGCAACGCCTCAATGAGAGCCGCCGAAGTGGGAAGAGATATGTTTGCAAAAATTTCGTTGATCCCGGCTGCCATGCAAACACTTTACCAACTCGAAAAATCGAACCCATGAAAAAATTGCGTCCAAGCGGCGGCTACCGCGATACCGCGAGCTTTCAAACAGCGACGATCATCTACGACGCGACGGTGTGGTTCTGCGAAAAGTTTCTGGATTCGCGCTCTCGCACAGTCGACCAGATGGTCCAGGCCGCCCGCAGCGGTCGACAAAATATTGCCGAAGGCAGTCGGGCTTCGGCTACATCCTCGCAGACCGAGCTGAGGCTGTTGAATGTAGCCCGGGCAAATCTGGAGGAGCTTCTCCTCGACTACGAGGACTACCTGCGCCACCGGCGTTTCCCGCAATGGGCGCCCGACAGCAAGGAGGCCAGCGCCGTGCGGCGGGTTCCGCAGGAATTCCGAAGAGATCGGTCGGATGGGTCCGATCCGACTGATCCGACCGATCTCGACGACCAAAAACGCTTTGCGCTGTATGCGCGCTGGCTGGAAAGCAGCGACCCGGCGATACGCGCGAATGCCTTGATCTGTCTGATCAACCAGGCGAATTTCCTGCTCGACCGCCAGATCGCCGCGCTCGAAATGGGCTTTGTAGAAGGCGGCGGTTACTCCGAACAACTCGCCACAGCAAGGCTCGCGCACCGGCGGCAGCAAGATCGGTCGGATCGGACCAATCCGACGGATCCTCCTCCAAAGTGCCCACAGTGCGGATCGCTCATGGCACTTCGCACCGCAAAAAGCGGAAGGAATGCCGGGCAGCCATTTTGGGGCTGCACGAAATATCCCGACTGCAAAGGCACGCAGCCTGTTTAAACCGACTTAGCCTTCGAGAATCGGCGGGCAGCTGCAGAACACGTGGCGGTCGCCGTGGACATTGTCGATGCGGGCGACGCTCGGCCAGAACTTGTGCTGGCGCAGCCATGGCGCGGGCCAAGCGGCTTGGGAACGCGGGTAGGGCCGCGTCCACTCGTCGCTGGTCACACAGGCGGCCGTGTGCGGAGCATTTTTGAGCGAGTTGTTGATCCGGTCGAGCTTGCCGGATTCGATGGCGAGGAGTTCAGCGTGGATCGTTAGCATGGCATTGCAGAAGCGGTCGAGCTCAGCTTTGGACTCGCTTTCTGTGGGCTCCACCATGAGGGTTCCGGCGACCGGCCAGCTCATTGTGGGAGCGTGGAATCCAAAATCCATAAGACGCTTCGCAACATCTTCGACTTCGATACCGGCGCGTTGTTTCCACTCGCGGAGGTCGAGAATGCACTCGTGCGCGACACGTCCGGATTTGCCTTTGTAGAGGATCGGGAAATGCGCACCGAGCCGTGCGGCGATATAGTTTGCGTTGAGGATCGAAACCGCCGTGGCATCGCGGAGGGCGCGTGGGCCCATCATGGCGATATACATCCAGGAAATAACCAGAATGCTCGCACTGCCGAGATTCGATTGAGATACAGGGCCGACTGCGTTGCCTTTTTTCAGCGGATCGCCGGGCAGGAAGGGGGCGAGGTGCTTGGCCACACCGATGGGACCAACGCCGGGACCACCGCCACCGTGTGGAATGCAGAAGGTTTTATGGAGATTCAGGTGGCACACATCGGCTCCGAAATCCCCCGGACGGCACAAACCGACTTGTGCGTTCATGTTGGCGCCGTCCATGTAAACTTGGCCGCCAGCGGAGTGGATGATCTCGCAAATGTCGCGGATCCCTTCTTCAAACACGCCGTGGGTTGAGGGATAGGTCACCATGACCGCAGCGAGGTTTTCGCGGTAGAGATCGGCTTTGGCCCGGAGATCGGCGAGATCGATATTGCCGCTGGCGTCGCAAGCGATGGGGACGACTTGCATTCCCACCATGACCGCACTGGCGGGGTTGGTGCCGTGTGCGGAGGTCGGAATAAGACAGACCGTGCGATGGCTCTCCCCACGCGATTTGTGGTAGGCACGAATGGCGAGAAGACCGGCATATTCGCCTTGTGATCCGGCATTCGGCTGGAGAGAGACGGCGGCGAAGCCTGTGATCTCGGCAAGCCACTCCTCGAGTTGACGCGCCATTTTTTGATAGCCCAAGGATTGATCGGCAGGGGCATTGGGATGGAGTGCGGAGACAGAATCCCATGTTACCGGCAGCATCTCGGATGTCGCGTTGAGCTTCATCGTGCAGGATCCGAGAGGGATCATCGATGTCGTCAGCGAAAGGTCCTTCGCCTCCAAACGACGGATGTAGCGGAGCATCTCGCTTTCCGTGTGGTGGGAATTGAAAACCGGATGTGTGAGGAATGGCGAGATGCGCCGCGGTGTTTCGGCGGGGGATTCCACGAAGGCGGCTCCGAAAATTTTCAGGAGGTGGTCAATGCTGACTGTGGTTTCGTCAAGTGATATGGCGACAGTCGAGTCGTTGAGTAGGCGGAGGTTGATTCCCTCCGCTGCGGCGCGCACGACCAAGGCAGGAGCGGACTCGTTTTTTGGAGTGACGCTGATGGTGTCGAAAAACGCGGCGTGATGGACGGTGTGGCCTGCTTTTTTGAGGGATTCCACAAGATTGGCTGTGTGGCGATGAACCTGCCCGGCGATGGCACGCAAGCCCTCGGGGCCGTGGTAAACGGCATACATCGAAGCCATGACGGCCAGAAGAACCTGCGCGGTGCAGATGTTGCTGGTCGCCTTGTCGCGACGGATGTGCTGCTCGCGGGTCTGGAGCGTGAGCCGCAGGGCAGGATTGCCAGCAGCGTCTTTTGAAACACCCACGAGACGGCCGGGAAGGCGGCGTTTGTGCTCATCACGCGTCGCAAGAAAGGCAGCGTGCGGACCGCCGAATCCAGGCGCGACACCAAATCGCTGGCTGGATCCGATTACGACATCCGCTCCGCATTCTCCCGGAGGCTTGAGAAGAGTGAGCGCCAGAAGATCGGTGGCAACGATCGCCAACGCGCCGGATTCGTGCGTGCGGGCGACAAGTTGGCCGAGATCGCAAATCGAGCCGTCTGTGGCGGGATATTGAAACAGAGCCGCGAAAACGGGTTCCTTCGGTCCCTCTTCGGCAGAACCCGTAAGGATCTGGATGCCGAGCGGCTCGGCTCGGGTTTGCAAGACGGCCAGCGTTTGAGGATGGACATGGTCGGCCACGAAGAGCGCGTCCCCGCCTTTGATGTCGTGGCAAAGCGCCATGGCCTCGGCGGCGGCTGTGGATTCATCGAGGAGCGAGGCATTCGAAATCTGCATTCCGGTGAGGTCACAGACCATCGTTTGGAAATTCAGCAAAGCCTCGAGACGGCCTTGGGCAATCTCGGCCTGATAGGGTGTGTAGGCGGTATACCAACCCGGATTTTCCAGAATGTTGCGACGGATCACGGCTGGCGTGTCGGTGCCATAGATACCCATGCCGAGATGGTTCGAGGCGATTTTGTTCTCCGACATGATCGAGCGCAACTCAGCCAGTGCCTCTTCCTCGGATCGGGCGGCGGGAAGATTCAAATCCCTCTGAAGCCGAATCGCCGAAGGCACCGTCTCGTCGATCAGCGCATCCAGCGACGGCGCACCGATCACGGCACACATGGTTTCGATTTCAGTGGATGAGGGGCCGATATGGCGGTTGGCGAATGCGGTCATTTGAAAAAGTGTAACGATTGGCGGTTAAGATGGGTTGATTTTTCTTTCGCGTGCGGCTTCGAGCTCGAAAACCGCTTGTAAATCCCGAGGGCGTCCCATGGCGCGCTTTGCGATGAGTATGCCCTCCAAAGAAAGTGTCATCATAGTCAAACCAGCCAGATCGATGGGTTCGCTCCATTTCAGACACTCTTGATATTCGCCGATGCCTTTGACATTTCCCAGGCAGTCGAGCTGCCCCCAATCGGTGGCCAGATAAATATTCTGAAATGGCTGTGCTGTAATCTGCTCCAAAGTGAACGGAATCCTCCCGGGTGTCATTCGATGAAAAGGATTCAAATCCCTGACCGCATGATAAAGGCGCCTGATGTTTTCGTTGCTCACCTCGCAAACCACATCGACATCCCTCGTGAGAATCGAGGACCCTTGAAGAAAGGCAGCCAATCCACCGCAGAGCACAAACTCCACCTTGGCCTCAACGAGTCGGCAGGCGATGGATTCCAGATTTGGCACGGGTTTGATTCAGGGCTGCTTGAAGGGCCTCCGCTTGGTTGAGGGCGATATCGTTTTGCCGGATTTTCTGGGTTGGCGTGAGCTGGAGATTTTCGTCGATCAAGGAAATATCGATACCATAAGCCTCGGCGCGCTGGACGGCCGTCATGTGCTTGGTTGCCTCGAGAAAATCCTCGAACTCCGCGATGGTCATGCTCCGATCTGCTCCCGGTAGGCGGCGGCGTCTTTGAGGGAAGCGAGTTCGGCGGCATCGGCGATGCGGATTTTGAAAATCCAGCCTGCACCGAAGGGATCGGTA
This sequence comes from bacterium, assembly GCA_037147075.1. Lineage (GTDB taxonomy): Bacteria > Verrucomicrobiota > Verrucomicrobiia > Chthoniobacterales > Terrimicrobiaceae > UBA967. The sequence goes on along the minus strand of JBAWVX010000008.1, from coordinate 59,994 downwards.
TTGAGCAGCGAGGGATCGGCTTCGATGGCTTCGTTGCGTTCTATGACCTCACCGGAGACAGGGGCGTAGATGTCACTGGCGGCTTTGACGGATTCCACGACGGCGGCGACATCGCCCGCTTTCAGGGATTTTCCAATCGCGGGAGGCTCGGCAAACACGATGTCGGTGAGTTCGGCTTGGGCGTGGTCGGTGATGCCGACGGTTCCCGTGTCTCCCTCGACAAGAATCCACTCGTGGGAAGTCGCGTAGCGCAGATTTTCAGGAATATTCATGGTTTTTTGTAAAAGGGTTTTTTGACGACTTGGGCGCGGAAGCGGCGGTCGCGGACTTCGATATCGACCATCTGGCCGATGTCGGAATAGGCGGGAGGCAGGTAGGCCATCGCTATGCCGTAACCGAGGCTTGGCGAGAGGGCGCCGCTGGTGGTCTCGGTGACCGGCTCGCCGTTCACATAAACCTTGTAGTGCGGCCTCACGGGCGGGGCCTTGTCGAGCACGCGCAAGGCGCAGAGTTTGTGGGGAAAGATGGAAGCTTTTTGAGCGAGGAGCGCGTCGCGGCCGGTGAACGCGGGCTTTTTCAAATCCACAAAAAAACCGAGACCGGCTTCGAGAGGGGTGCGGTCCGGCGAGAGGTCGGAGCCGTTGAGCGGGTAGCACATTTCGAGTCGCAGCGTGTCGCGGGCACCGAGTCCGCACGGCGTTGCGCCCGCATGCAAGGCGGCTTGCCAAGCAGTGGTTGCCTCGTTAGCGGGCATCACCCATTCGAAGCCCGCCTCGCCGGTGTAGCCGGTGGTGGCGATGAAGGAGCGACCGGATTCGATTTCCTCCACACGGTTGCGTTCCGCAGGCATGGGGCGCTGGAAGAGCTTCTCAAAAACGGTCGCCGCTTGCGGGCCCTGAATCGCAAGCGCGGCAAAGTCGTTGCTTCGATCCTCGAAAATCACGCCCGGCACCGCATGTTGACTGAGCCAAGCAGAGTCCTCAGGGATTTTTGAGGCGTTAACGATAAGAAAGTATTTTTCCTCTTCGAGTCGGTAGGCTATGAGGTCGTCGATGACTCCGCCGCGTTCATTGAGAAGGATTGTGTATTGGGCATGGCCGAGAGGAAGTGCGTTGAGATTGTTGGTGAGCAAACCATCGAGCCAAGCCGTCGCACCAATGCCGCTGACAAAAAACTCTCCCATGTGGGAAATGTCGAAAACACCGCAGGCCTCGCGGACGGCTTTGTGTTCGTGAAGGATGCCGCTATATTGAATGGGCATTTCCCAGCCTGCGAACTCGACCATGCGGCCGCCAATGGCAAGATGTTGGTCAAAGAGTGGAGTTCTCATGAGGAGGTCCAACTATGGGCAAAGCGATGCCCTGCGCGAAGGACTTTTTATGATTCAACTGAAAAAACTTGATCCGGAACATGGCTCGAAGTCTGATCGATGAGGGTTCCAAAGGAGCCCCTGGACAGCGTCAGCATGGTAGGCCTCAAAAGGCAGGCCTGAGGCTCCACTCGAACCCGGAGCGAAAGGAATCCATCGGAAAGAGGCCCGCATCGGCAGAATAATCCAGACTCTCGCGAAAGTTTATACCATTATTCCAAACAGTGTCGGGAGCTATGCGAGAGCTCACCACATGGAAAGTTTGATCTTGTTCATCCGAGTAGAGAAACATGTCTGCTGCATTCGGCACGCCCGCAGGCACTTGTAACCATCCCCTTTCGATGGCAAGAAAAAGATCCTGTGGAGACTGCGAAGGGCTCCCCTCCGCAGATGACAGTATCCACTTGGACTCGCTCAAAGGCCCGAAAGCAAACGCATGAATAAGTTGATTCGCAAACCACCCCTCCCCTTCGACCGCTAAAAAAGGATCCCAAGGCTGGTCTGGGAGGAAAAACAAGTTGCCCGAGTCGATGAAAAAGCCTCCTGCATCGGCTCCGCGGAGGGTGATGCGCCCGATCGGCACGGATCGTCCAATCGTTCCTGTCAATCTCAAGTCAGGCACCAGAAAAGCGGTGAATTTTTCTCCACGCAACTGAACTCCCCCCCCGTTGACTTTGACATCAAGCGACCAGTCCGGCGTGGGGGCCAAGTGGGAGAAAATGCGGGCGGCCAAGGCGAAATCGGGAACGGCGGATGGCTTTTGAGAAAGCAGGGCTCTGACCGAGAGTGTGCCATCGATGTGGGAGCCATCGATCCCGATGTCTCCGGATAAAAGTCCCCCATCCGCATTTCCTGCAACCAGGAGCGATCCCGTGGCGAGAAGCGACACCGGGCCTGAAACTTCAAGCGGAACATGATCAGCCCGCCAACGCAGTTCCCAAAAGGGTTTCCAAGGCTCGCGCAATGCGCATTGTCCCTCCATGTTGAACCGACCCGCGTCAATTTCACCCTCGATGTTTTGAAAGACCAGGGCGTTGTCGAGAATCGATATTTTTCCGCTCAACCGCTCCACACGGGAGGCGAGACCATCAAATCCAAAGTCGACCGCCCGCACCTCGGCACCACCGGTGACAGCGAGAACACCATTCGCACTGTTGATTTTGGCGTGTCCGGAAATTTCACCACGCAATCTTTTGAGAAAGGGTAGGAACGGACGGGCCAAAGCGAGATCCATCCGGGGCATTTCCATTTGAGCCTCAAATGGAGAATCCGGAGCGAACCAGCGCAGGGCACCGTCCGGCGCTTGGGAGAGTCCTGCCGGGAACAAGGCCTTCACTTCAGCAGGAGCCGTGCCGGGAGATTCCAGCCTGGCATTGAGACGAGCCGCCCCGGCTTGTGTTTTGCAATCAACCAAAAGACTCGAAACAGGCACATCGCTGCCGCCGAAGGCCATGTCACGACCTCGAATCAATGCCTCTAAGTCCGGGCGCGAGGGCGGTCCGGAAGCCTCCAGTTGCATTTTTACGAAACCAGCAAGTGGCAGGTCTTGACCTATGAGGCGCAGCACATCCTTGAGGTCGACCTCGGAAGGCGTATTGGCCCGAAGATACATGTCACCGCTGTTCAAGAAAGCGGATTTCCAATCGGCGCCACCGAGGATGGAAAAAGCGTCCACCGGCAAAAACGCGGATCCGGATAGCAGAGGCTTGGAAGCATCCGTTAGTTCCACTCCTTCCAGGGTCAGGCTGGAATTTGATAAAGTTGCCCGGGCGCGGAGACGGGTTTTGCCGTTCTCCAGTGAAAAATCCGAGAAATAAAGGCTCTCCGGGGAGTAAAAACCATCGAAGTGCCCGGTGAGCCCTGCAGGCGTAAGCGTCGAAGCGAAGCGTGAGAGATCGATATCAAATTCTCCAGAGTGCGCATCGGAGGCCCCCCGGCCCTTCCACTTGAGACCCATGGCGCCTCCCGAAACGGCTCCTCCACCCTTGGGGTAAAACGGGCGCAGATAGGTGGCAAGCTCGGCCAGGGTGGCGTTCAATTCCGCCGAATAGACATGCGGTGCGGCAAGTTCCACCGTGCCTTTTGCATCAAGCCTGTCCTGGCCAGAAGCCAGCTCACAGCGAACCAATTCCACCTGCTTCTTCCGAAACAAAATCTCCAACCCAACCCTCTCAACAGGCAAAGAATGAATCACTACTCCCTGGCCCCGGATTCCGAGAAATCCATCCAAAGACCCGGGACGCCCGCTCACGGAGCCCTCGGCTGTGAGCTGCCCTTTCATGCTACCAAGCGAATCGCCAAGAAGCCCTGCCACGGAATCAAGTTCCTTGATATTCGCTCTTAGATTCACGAGGAACGGGGATTCGGAAATTTTCGACCAGCCGTCGGAAAGGGAGATTTCCCCGTTCAGGGTGACTTTATTTTCCTTTTGGCGGAGGTCGAAATTGGAAATAAGCAACCTCCGGTGGATTAGGCTGGCGCCGATTTCCAGTGACTCCCATCCACGATCATTCCAGCGGAAGTCTTTTGCCAAAACTCGTAGGGAAGCCTCGGCATCGACCGGGCGGGCGACATCGCCACGATAAGTCAAACGGCCTTCCGCAAGGGTTCCCTCGGCTTTCGCATTCAAATCCAGAAGGGCGGGAAAGCCATCCGCCGCGATGTTCGAGCCGAACACGGCAATATCCCAAACCTTGCCCTTGGGTCCGTTATCCAAGTTCACATCACCTCGTAATGCACCACCAAAAACACGTGCGCTGAATGACAGCAACGGGCTGGCAGAATATCCCATGCGGAGAGACAAATCGCTCAGGGTGATGCCAGGAACGAGCTCCAATCCGGCAAGTCCCGCATTTCCCTGATCCCATGTTGTCGGGGCCGTGAAAGGACCGAAGAGTTTGCTGTATTTCCCAATCTGGAGACTGAGGGCTTCGAGGCGGAAAAGACCGTGGGATCTGGAATTCAAGGACAGTTCCAGACCGTTGAGAACGTAACGGAAGTTCTCCCCCAAAATCTCGCACGAGCCGTTGCGAACAGTGATGGAGCTCGGCCATGACCCGCCGGGTGCTGCGAGTGCCAGAAACCCTGCGGCATCTTGGAAACCTGTTCGACTACTCGCCTCGGAAAATTCGGGTTGTCGCAAATCCAATACGATATTCAGACCATCAAACGAAGCCGAGCGAATCCAGCTTCGCCAACCGGAGAAAAGATACCCGACGCCGTTCCAAGAGAACTCCAACCGGTCGGCCCTTAGGGAGGACGCGCCTTGGCGCTGTTGTGGTTTACGAATGACAACCCCCTCAAAGAGCACAGGTGCGAAAAAGCCCGCCTTGACCGAATCTGCCCGAAAGACCAAGCCCTGACGGTCGAATACCACCTTCGCGCATCGGCTGATTACGAATGAGGAAACCGGTCCTTGCAACAGCATAAAAGCCGCTACGACTCCAACCGTTGCGATCCAAAATTTTCCCGATTGATAAAATCTCCTGCGCGAACCCTTGCTCATGTCCCAACGACTCTACAATGGGCGGCCATCTGAATCCAGTCTGCCCTTGGCCTTGGAACGGTGAGAGGAAAATCTCGAGGGTATTTATTTGTTCCCGCTGGATTGCTGCGAACGCATCGCAGCCAAGGCTCGAAACGGACATTCCAGCAGAAGCCGGACGTGCGCCGCAGCGAGCAGGAGGTTGTCTCGCAGGTAGCAAAAATGGCTGACGCCGCCTTCGCTTCGTGGCGGGTAAATAACGGGAACGGAAACATTGATACACGACAACCCGGCCCACGTGAGCCTCACGGCGAGCACCGTATCGAAATCGAATCGACGCCCCCATGTTGTGCTCTCCAAGACTTTCAGCGCGGGTGTGACAGGATAGAGACGAAAGCCAAAGAGAGAGTCCTCGGCACCGACACCCAGGGTCTGGAGCGTGGCCAGGAAATTTCCCGCGAAACGCCCGAGAACCCGCTCGCGCGGCGCATCAGGCCCGAACTTTGGAACTCCACAGACAAAGGCTGCGGGATATTGTGTCGAGATTTCCAAAAACGGGCGGATCATCGAGGCGGGGTGCTGCCCATCGGCATCCATCACCAACATGTGGGTGAATCCCTCAACTTGCGCCGCCTTCAGCGCGACAAGGACAGCTGCCCCCTTACCGGAATTTCTTGCCAGCCGGAAAAACCTGACACCATCGAGCCCCAAGGACTCGGCCTCCCTGTCACTGCCGTCCGTGCTGGCATCCACCACGACCCAGACATCAGGCCAGCGGGCATGTGCATCGCGCAGGGATTGTGACAATCGAACGCCACTGTTGAAGGTCGGCAAGAGGACAAGCGGCTTGAACCTCATCGCGTCAGCCAGAGGGCCACCGGCAGCGCCAGGGCGGAGAAGATGGTGCTCAAGACGATCGACCCGCTGGCCACGCTCTCATCCCCCTCCATTTGCCGGGCCATGACAAAAGCCGCTGCCGCTGTCGGGCAGGCGGCAAAAACCATGGCGATCCGCAAATCCGCTGTGGCCAAACCTGAGAGCTTGCCGATGGCAAAAACCATCGCGGGCACAAAGACGAGTTTCAGGAAAACCGCAGCAGCCATACCGGCGATGTTTTTTCCTAGTGTAATAAACGCAATCGACCCACCGATGCAGATGAGAGCCATCGGCACGGCGGCTGCTCCGATGGTTTCGAGGGTATTATCAAGAAAGGGAGGAAGCGACAGATGCGCGGCGTGGAAGAGAAGCCCGGCCGAGCAGGAGATGAGCAGGGGATTTGTGGCCAAGGCGCGCACACCGGGCCTCACCGCGCTCCAGGAAAGCCGATGCCGTCCGGCTTGGAGCACGATAATGGCAAGCACATTGTAAGTGGATGTCAGAACGGCCACGCAGACGACAGCCGTGGCCAAGTGGCTTTTGCCGTCCGGTAGATCCTCGAAGGCATACCCCAGCACCGGCAGTCCAATGTAGGCGAGATTGGAACGGAAGGAGGACTGCGAGACGGCAGCGTGCGACCCGGCGGGCAGCTTCAAGGCAACCGATGTCAACCAACCAACTACGGCTGTTACACAAGTCACACTCAAGACGGTGGCAAGAATCCCCGCCAACTCGGGCCCGGAATCCCCCGAGACAGCCGCCATGCGGAAGAGTGAGGCCGGCAGGGCCACGTAAAAAGTGAACCGGTTCATTTCCGCCATGAACACGGCACCGGAAAATCCCACGCGGGCAAGCAGGATTCCCAAGAGAACCAACAAGAGGACTGGAGAGAGAATATTGAAAATGCCCATGCGATGATTGGCTGAAGGTCCGAATTGGAATGGTTGCCGCCCAGCCGCGCAAGCCTCATCCGCCGGGTGGAGAGATTGCTAGGCGCATTTTTAGCAGTTGCCCAGTTCCCGCCTAGCGACTAAATGGGGAGTATGTTAGAAACCTACATTCCAGTGCTTCTGCACGTCATCGTAGCCATTGGATTTGCCTCTGTCGCAATGATTGCCAATCTCGTTCTGGGCCGCCACGGCAAACGCAATCCCACGAAGGACACGGTTTATGAATGCGGCATGGTGCCGGAGCAAAGCGGTCAGCCCCGCTTCAGCGTCAAGTTCTATTTGGTGGCGATGCTGTTCATCCTTTTCGATATCGAAATCGTCTTCATGTATCCATGGGCCGTGATTTTTCAGGACTTCGTGGCGAGACTTGGACCGACGATTCTTTGGAGCATGTTGAGTTTCGTTCTCATCCTGCTCTTCGGCTATGTCTACGCCATCCGCAAAGGTGCGCTTGACTGGTCCCGCTGAACCAACCTGCAAACCTGCCTCCTTGCGCGATACCAACGCGCTTTTCAACGCAGCCGATGGATTTTTTTGAGAAACAGGAAAAAGCCCGGCTCCAGACAAAGTGGCTGGTGTTCTATTTTGTTCTGGCTGTGGCGGGCATCATCGCCTTCCTCCACATCGGCTTCAGTTGGCTGTGCGGTCAACCGCTCGATGATTGGGAAATGCTTGGCTACACCGCTGCGGGCGTGATCGTTTCCGTGGTTATCGGCAGTTTGGTAAAGATCGCCGAACTTTCCAAAGGCGGGAAAGCCGTAGCCGAAATGCTGGGCGGCGTCCCGGTGAATCCCTCGACCACCGATCCCGGCGAGCGCCGCTTGCTGAACGTCGTGGAGGAAATGGCGTTGGCCTCGGGCGTTCCGGTCCCGCAGGTGTATGTGCTCGACGAGGAGGCGATCAATGCCTTCGCCGCCGGTTATGGAACCGCTGATGCCGCTGTGGGAGTGACGCGCGGTTGCATTGAACGACTGAGCCGCGATGAATTGCAGGGAGTGATCGGGCATGAGTTCAGTCACATCCTGAATGGCGATATGCGACTCAATATCAGGCTCATGGGCCTTTTGAACGGCATTCTGTTTCTGGCACTGCTCGGCGGAGTCCTGATGCGGCTTGCCTTGACCAGCCGTCCGAGATCAAACAACGACAAAAACGGCGGATCCCTCGTTGCCGCTTTCATCGCCGCAGGCTTCATCCTCTACATCGTCGGCTGGATCGGGGTCTTCTTTGCCAAGCTCATCAAAGCGGCCGTGAGCCGGCAGCGCGAATTCCTCGCCGACGCCTCGGCTGTGCAATTCACCCGGAACCCGAATGGCCTGGCGGGCGCGCTGTCGAAAATCGCCGCACACTCCTCGCGCCTGCAGCATCCGAAGGCGCAGGAGGCCAGCCACATGTTTTTTGGCAATGGAGTGGCGGAAGCCTGGCTCGGGCTCTTTGCGACACACCCCCCGATCCCGCAACGCATCGCCGAAATTGCCCCGGATTTCGATCCACAGTCCCTTTCGTCGGCACCGGATAATGATTTCGAGGCGCGGGCGCATCGCTCCGGCGGTGCCCAACTCGCGGCTGCCGCCTCCATGCTCGAGAGCCTGCCCGCCTTTTCAAAACCCGCAACGCGCGAAATCCACAGTGCCTGCGCGCTGGTCCACGCCCTTCTGCTCTCGGAGGATGAATCCATCCGGGAAGCCCAGTTGGGGACGCTTCAGGTCGATCAGGCCATGCAGAGGGAGATTACGGATATGTTCGACCGCCGCAGCCAACTGAGCTCCGCGCAGCGCATCAGCTTGGTGGATTTGGCCATCCCGGTTCTGCGCGGGCTCTCGGCCGCGCAATACTACATCTTCAGCGCTCAAGTGAAGCGCCTCATCGAAGCCGACGGGCAAATCCATCTCTTCGAATACATGCTGCAAAAACTCCTGCTCCGCCACCTCGACTCGGCCTTTCTCAAAGCCACCCCCGCCCGGATTCAGCACCGCTCGATCATTCCCCTGCTGCCGGATGCCGGAGTGATCCTCTCGGCCATCGCCAATGCGGATGACGGAGATCCCGATGCGCTGGATGCGGCTTTTCAGGCCGGGCTCGCCCATTTCGGCGATGCCGCATCGGCATTCCCCCTCACCCGCCAAACGAGCGTGAATTTGAGGGACTTCGACCGGGCGTTGGAAAGCCTCGCGGCCGCTTCGCCCTTGATTAAGAAAACCATTCTCGACGCCTGCGCGGACGCAGTGGTTCACGATGGCGCCGTCAACGACACACAATTCGAACTGCTCCGCGCCTTGGCGGATACGGTGGACTGTCCAATGCCCCCGTCTGTTCCCTCCGCATGAGTGCCGCTAGAAACTGGATCTCGCCCCGGCTCGCGGCGGAATTGATTTCCAGCGGGACAAATGCCTTTCGCATGGCCTCGGGCCACGATTTTTGGATCGAACGCTTTGGCGACACGGCATTGATCTCGCTCCGTCCCGGGCCGGATGCTGGGGAGCTTGCCGATTCTATAGAAAGCACCGGCTGGACGCCGCGCCGCGTCTATGTGCGACATCTTGTGAGAAATCCCGGCGAAAAGGACACACCAGTTTTGCTGCGGGGCGAACCGGATGTCCCTGCGATCGAAACAGTCAGCGAGAACGGGCTTTTCTACGAATTGGACTTCAGCGCCAGCTACTCGCCGGGACTGTTCCCCGACCAGCGCCTGAACCGCCAGTTTTTGAAGCAAAAAAATCCCCGCCGCGTGCTCAACACATTCGCCTACACCTGCGCCTTCTCGCTGGCAGCCGCGAGCTGTGGGGCGGAGACATTGAACGTGGATATTTCCAAGTCCTCACTCGAGCGCGGGCGGCGGAATTTCGAACTCAACCGGATTCCCACCGACGGCCACCGCTTCATTCCCGAGGATGTTCCCACCTTTCTCCGCCGCCTCTTCAAACGCGGCGAGAAGTTCGACGCCATCATCCTCGACCCGCCCACATTCGGTCGCAGCGGAACGGGAAAAACCTTCCGCTTCGAGCGCGATTTTCCACAACTCTTGGAATGCGCCAGCCAGCTTGCCTCAGCAGGGGCCGCCATTCTGCTCTCGACAAACTTCACCGCGTGGGACACATCCGCGCTGATCACCTGCGCGAGGGGCATCCTTCCCTCAAAGACCGCCTATCACTCAACCCCGCCGCCGCCTGATTTTTTTGGGATGTCCCCCTCCTCGACCGTTTGGGCGTTGCTGTGAAAAGAGGCCTCGGATGCCATGTTTTTTCTTCCTGCAGAGAGGAAACAAAGTGATAGATTCCGTAAATGCAGCCAGCCGGCGATCAGGCACTCCTTGAGATGAGGGCGGAGATTTTCCGCTTGGCGCGGCTTTGCGCCCCTGGTCTGGCAAATCTTGGAACGATTACTTTTCAAGGTCTGGCATCGAATGAAACCCAGCGTCGGCAGTGGCGCGACTCGGTTTTTGTGCCTGTGTTGGCTCCCGCCGCAAGAGCCGCTTGGTGGGCTGGAAAAAAGGGCTTCCGGGAAATGTGCGCGGCCGATGCGGATCTTGACTCCAGGCTGGCCGGCCCGCTGGCAAAAACCAGCCGCGCGGCGGGGCGCTTGATTGCCACCTCCCTGAATGCTCCTGCCGGAGAGCAAGGTTTGGACAGGTTTCTCACGGCCGTCTTGCAAGGAGACTCGCCCGGCCACATGGCCATCTTTTTCGCGGTTCGCGCGTCGATTTTCCACTTTCCGCAGGATGTGGTTCTCGCCGGACTCGCCTTTGCCGAAATGCGCACGGCGCGCGTCGAGGAACTCTGGGGTGTTGTCGAAGACTGCTTGGAGACTTTGCCCGCCAGCGAACCGTCCATTTTCCGGGCCGCTTGAGAATCCGATGGCCACGCTTGAAACACCCGAAATCGAAACGAAGGACAAATCGGACCTCGATTCCGTGTGGTCTGTCATCGTCCACAATGATCCGGTGAACCTGATGAGTTATGTCACGCTCGTCTTCCGGCGCGTGCTGGGATTTTCCAGGGAAAAGGCCGAGCGCCACATGCTCGAGGTCCACAACAAAGGCCGCTCGATAGTCTGGTCGGGCTCGCGCGAGCAGGCCGAACTCTATGTGCAGCAACTCCACGCCCACCTCCTGCTGGCCACCCTCGAAAAGGCCCCGCCGCCGTGAGAGGGATTTTGAGGCTTGGAGCCCGCGCTGATACACTTCCAGAAAGTCCATGACCACCATCAAACTCCTTCCCGACGGCTCGGCGAGATTCGACCACGTGGGCGATGATCTCTACCAGATTCTCTGCGCGATCCGCGAACCGGTGGAGTCCGGCAATCCCCTCGTCGAATCGCGCATGTTCCCGCAACCTTCCGAGGACTCGGGCGAGGACGACCTTTTGGATGACTGGAAATCCCTCGTCGAACCCGAACTGCACGATGCTTTCCTCGCCGCGCGCGAATCCGTTGCGGCGGATTTGCGGGGCGCGCAGTGGAACGCGGACGGCTCGCGTCATTTTATCATTCCGCGAAGCCACATGGACAACTGGCTCAGCGCCTTGAACCAGGCCCGCTTGGCCCTTGCGGAAATCCACCAGTTCACCGACGAAGACCTCAGCCGTAGCCCTGGCGACCTCGAAGATCCCACAGAATTCGCCCTTATGCGCATGAGCCTCTACGGCAGCATCCAGGAGTGGATCGTTGCGATAACAAGCTGAAAACAAGCTTTTCACCCTATTGTTCAACAGGTATTTTGAAAATTAGTGGCTAAACCTTCTCGAAAAAACAAAAGCACAACCGTGTCATCGACTGCGGCAGCCGTTGCTCCCATCCAAGAGCCCCCCTCGCCGCTTGTCAGCCTGCTCTCGTGGATCGGATTCAGTATCGTTTTGCTGGTTTGCATAGGTTATGTTTTTTTCCATGCGTTTTTGATTGACAGCGTGACGGTGCGCCTCTGCCGTGAGGTCGATGGACCGAACGCGAAGCCCAGCGAGGTTTTGCCTGTGCCACTGTTGGAAATCGCTTTTGATGGCTACGTCTGGAACAACCACGCGGAACACCTCGGCCAAAATGGCCAATGGCAAATGCGCTACACGCGCTTGGACAATGCACCCGACGGACGTGAAATACACTGGAGCTCGGCATTTGCGTGGTATCTTCGTGGTCTCGGGGAGTTGCACCGGCATTTCTCTGGCGATACGCTCCGGAACAGCATTTTCCGCATGTCGATCTGGGCGAATCCCTTGTTGCTGATTGTCGCCCTCGGTCTTTTTTCCACCCTTTCCGCCCGGAGATTCGGACCACTCTGCGGTTCGGTGCTGGCTATTGGAATGATTTCCACGGCGTCTTTTTACGAGGGCTTTCTACCGGCCTATCCCGACCACCACGGCATCACAGCCTTCGCACTTTTGGGTATGATTTTCGGCATCGCATGGGCAGGCGCAGGGTGGGTTCAAAAACCAGATGGCACGGCGTTCATCGTTCCCAAATCCCTCCGCCAAGCCCGCCAAGGCATGATTTTTTCGGCAATCAGCGCCGCATCCGCACTTTGGATCAGCGGATTTTCAGCGGCCTTCGTCGCCGTGGGAGTGGGCATGGGAGCCGTCTTGACGGCGTGGCTTTTTATCAAAAAAGCCACTCGCGAAGGGTGTGAATACCACCCGGAGCTCTGGAGGCTTTGGGGTATCGCCACGGCCTTGGGTAGCCTCGGGTTTTACATTGCGGAATATTTTCCCAGCCATCTCGGCATGCGTCTCGAGGTCAACCACCCCCTCTACGCTCTCTCTTGGCTGTGCGGTGGATGGATTATTTTTGAGACCACCCGTTGGATCAAGGATCTGCAATCAGGGAAGGCTCCTTTTCCTTGGAAGAATCTCCTCCTCCCGCTGGGAGGCTGTGCCATCCTGCCAGCTGTGATCTTGGCGTTCGGTCCATCGGTTTACATTCCGGGAGACAAGTTCATGAGCGGGCTCTGGAAGAACATCGCCGAGTTGCTGCCTCTATTCGCAAGAATGCAAATGGGAGCCATCACTTGGAAAACGGCCTTTGGCTGGTTCCCGGTGTTCCTACTCGCGGCGATCATTATTTCCTTCCTGAAAAATGTGAGTTCCGCAACCAAGGGAACCTTGATTTTTCTTTGTGTGCCCATCCTTTCGATCACCGCGATGCAAATCTACCAAGTGCGTTGGGGCATGTTGAACGGGCCGCTCTACATAGCCTTGGGAGCCTTGGTCATTCCCCAACTCTGGCAACTTCTGCCACGCACCCTCCCGTGGCGCGCGACCGGTGCGGCCGGGCTGGTTGGAGCGATTTATCTTTTTTCTGCCGACACCGTCAATGGAATGCTGATGCCATTCTGGGCACAATATTCCAGCAAACAGAATATGCAGGTCGGCTTTGGCCAGCTGATGGCCATGCTTCACCGCGACATGGCCAAGGTCATCCTTCAAAATGCCCACGGCAAGCCCGTTGTGCTTCTCAGCAGCCCGAACAGCTCCTGCCTCCTTGCCACGCTCGGCGGCTTCCAAACGATCGGAACCCTCTACTGGGAAAATGTGGAGGGCCTCAAAACAGCGGCACAAATGCTGAACGCCCAATCCGATGCGGAAGCGCTCGAAATGCTTCAAAAACACGGGGTCACCCACGTATCGCTGATGACTTGGGAAAATTTCATCGGGCCGTATTTCCAAATTCTCTACCCGAACCCAATCCCCGGGAAATCACTCGACAATTCCTTCGGCCAGCGTGCCTTGTTCAAAAAGCAGATTCCTCGCTGGGCCCGTCCCATTCCCTATCCAAAAAATTTTCTGACCAAAGCTTTGAATCAAGATGTCCTCATGCTTGAGATCGTCCCAAATCAAACGCAGGAGGAGGCCGAGTTCCACCTCGCCCGCTACGCACGCATCTCCGAGGGAAATCCCGTTGCGGCTGAAATCATGCTGAAGGGCATCCTGGACCGCTCACCTGGAAGCAACGCCGTTCGAGTCGAACTCGGCGATCTTTACATCGACCAAAACCGGATCGCTGACGCGAAAAAGCAATACCTGCTCGCCCTCGAAGGAGCCACTGCGGAAGTTCGCAACCAACTCGCTCAACGCTGCAGCGACATTCTCGCAAAAAAAGGAGCGAAGAACGAGGCGGAGGAAATTCTTAAAGCCTCTGGGGCGTCTCACTAAACAGCCTATGGAAGTTACGATCCTCATGCCATGCCTGAATGAAGCGGAAACCTTGGCTGGCTGCATCGCTGCGGCACGCCGTGGTCTCTTGGCAGCTGGAATCGAGGGGGAGATTCTCATTGCTGACAACGGCAGCACGGACGGTTCCCAGGCCATCGCACGGGACCTCGGAGCCAGGGTCCTTGATGTGCCCGATCGAGGCTATGGAAACGCCCTTCGTCACGGAATGGAGGCCGCCAAGGGACGTTTCCTCATCATGGGAGATTCCGACCTGAGCTACGACTTTGGAGACATCAAGCCGTTTGTGGAAAAACTCCACGCCGGGGCCGAGCTCGTCATGGGCTGCCGCATGCCTGGAGGCGGGGGGAAAATCATCCCCGGTGCCATGCCTTGGAAACACCGTTGGATTGGCAACCCAGCTCTGACATTTATTGGTCGTCTCCTTTTTGGCTGCCCCGCGCATGATTTTCATTGCGGCCTGCGAGCTCTAACGAAAGAGGCTTTTCACAAGATGGACCTTCGGACCACGGGCATGGAATTTGCCAGCGAAATGGTGATCAAAGCCTCACTCCGCGGCCTCCGCATCGAAGAAGTGCCTATCACGCTCCACAAGGACGGGAGATCCCGCCCCCCGCATCTCCGCAGCTGGCGGGATGGCTGGCGTCACCTCCGCTTCATGCTTCTTTTTTCCCCCCGGTGGCTCCTTCTCTACCCGGGTCTGGCCATGCTCTTGGCAGGAGTCATCTTGTTTCTCCGGCTCATGACCGGGCCAATCGTCATTTCCGGAATCAGTTTTGATCTCAATTCTTTAGAGCTGGGAAGCTTGCTCATTCAGTTCGGATACCAGATGGTTCTGCTTGCTGGATTCGTCCGCATTTTTTCCTACACACGAGGATTTTTACCCCCCAATCATATCCTCTCGCGGGCATTCGGCTTTTTTACGCTTGAAAAAGGCTTGCTCGTCGGCTTGGCAGTTCTCATCGGGGGTCTCGCTCTGATTGGCATCACCTTCATGGACTGGGCAGCTGTGGGATTCGGAGCACTTGACCCTCTCGCCAGCACCCGGCCTGTCATCGCTGGACGCACCCTTGTCTCAATCGGCCTCCAAACACTGATTTTCAGCCTTGTTTTCAGCTACTTGGGTATTGACGAAAAACCCACTCAAAAGAAGTAAGATCGCGCCTTCATTGGGGGCGCTCACCGGACGGCTTCGGACTCCTCTCGCGCGGAAGGGCGTCATGTTGGAGAAAGGATGCTCAATCCATCGAGGGGACGGGAAAAAAGGGAGAACCTGGAGTTATCTTTTGCGATGACGGCGGATTTCGTAGCCTTCGCCGGATTCCAAAACCTCGCCAGCGTCGAAGTCTGCCTCAAACGCGGGGAAGTAGGTGTCGCCCTCAACTTCCCTATCCACGCGGGTCAGGAGAAGCTCGGCGCAACGGGGCAAGAGGGCAGCGTAGAGTTGCGCCCCGCCGATGACATAGAGTTGGCGTCCATCGGCGGGCTCGGCGATTTCCTCGAATGAGCGAAGCACAGTCACGCCGGGAATATTGGCCTCGCGGGAGACGACCCAATTCTCACGGCCCGGCAGCGGCTTGCCAAGGGAGTCGTAGGTTTTTCGACCCATCACGATCACATGACCCAGCGTCGTGCGTTTGAAAAATTTCAAATCCTCGGAGACATGCCAGGGGATGCGTCCATCGGCTCCGATGACGCGGTTGCGGGACATGGCGGCTATGGCAATCATCATCTAAACAGATATCGGCGCCTTGATCGCCGGATGCGGGTCGTAGCCCTCGAGGGTGAAGTCCTCGAAGACAAAATCCTCCAATCGCTTGCGCTCCGGGTTGAGCAGCATGCGCGGCAGCGGGCGGCATTCGCGGGTGAGCTGCAGGCGCGCCTGCTCGATGTGATTAGCGTAGAGGTGGAGGTCGCCGAAGGTGTGAACGAATGTGCCGGGTTTGAGTCCGCAAACCTGCGCGATCATGAGCGTCAGGAGGGCATAGGAGGCGATATTGAATGGCACGCCCAGGAAGAGATCCGCGCTGCGCTGGTAGAGCTGGCAACTGAGTTCGCCATCCTGGACATAGAATTGGAAAAGCGCGTGGCATGGCGCGAGAGCCATGAGATGCAGCTCTGCAGGATTCCAGGCCGAGACGACAAGACGCCGGCTGTCGGGATTTTTTTTGATGTCCTCCACGACGCGGGCGATTTGATCGACGACGCTGCCATCCGCTCCCCGCCAGTCCCTCCACTGGGCCCCATAGACGCGGCCGAGGTTGCCGTTTTCATCCGCCCATTCGTCCCAGATCGTGACCTTATTTTCCCGCAGGTAGGCGATGTTTGTCTCCCCCTTCAGAAACCAAAGCAGCTCGTGGATGATCGATCGCAGGTGGAGTTTTTTTGTCGTGAGAAGCGGAAAACCCTTCCGCAAATCGAAGCGCTCCTGGGCACCGAAAACGGAGTAGGTGCCCGTGCCGGTGCGGTCGGACTTGAATCGGCCCTCGTCCAAAACGAGGCGGAGGAGGCGGTGGTATTGCTGCATGGCGTCGCGGCGGAGAATGACGGGTTCCCCCACCCAGCGCCAAGCTTTTGGTGGGTTAGCTCACGGGATTGCAGCGCGTGAGTCCCTGCGCTCTATTGGCGGCCTCAAAATGGAAGCACATCGATTCGACCTCGAAGCCGAACTCCTGAGGCACTTCGGCCACACCGGATTCCGCGAGGGCCAGATGCAGGTCGTGGAGACCCTGCTCGCCGGCAGGTCCGCTCTGGCGGTGTTTCCGACCGGCGGCGGAAAATCGCTCTGCTATCAGTTGCCAGCGCTTCTCATGGAAGGAGTCACCTTGGTCGTCTCGCCACTTATTGCGCTGATGAAAGACCAGGTCGACACGCTCCAACGGCGTGGCATTTCCGCAGCGCGCCTTGATTCCACGCTGACTCCCGCCGAAACGGCTTCAATCTACGAAGGACTCGCTTCCGGAAAGCTCAAACTCCTCTATGTCGCCCCGGAGCGCTTCGTGAGCGAAACCTTCGTCGCGAAAATCAAGCGGGCCGACATCAGCCTGCTCGCGATCGACGAGGCCCACTGCATTTCCGAGTGGGGTCACAATTTCCGACCCGAGTATTTGCGCCTCGCCGCCTTGGCCAAAAAATTCCGCATCCCGCGCGTTCTCGCGCTCACGGCCACAGCCACGCCGACCGTGTCGAAGGAAATCCGCGAAGCCTTCCGCATCGCCAAGGGCGACCATGTGCAAACCTCCTTCCACCGCCCGAACCTCGGCCTTCACATCACGCCGGTTTCCGCAGACCGGCGTTTGGATTTATTGATCGATCGCCTCCAGACCAAAAAACCATTCCCCGCGATTGTCTATGTCACGCTCCAGCATACCGCAGAGAGCGTCGCGGGAAGCCTGCAACGGGCGGGAATACGGGCGCGGGCCTACCATGCGGGATTGGCAAATGATGTCCGCGCCACAGCCCAGGACGACTTCATGCAGGGGCGCTGCGATGTCATCGTCGCGACGATCGCCTTCGGGATGGGTATCGACAAAGCGGATATCCGCTCCGTCTTCCATTTCAACCTCCCGAAGACGCTGGAGAACTACCAACAGGAAATCGGGCGCGCTGGCCGGGATGGACAGCCGTCCCATTGCGAGATGCTCGCCTGCGCAGACGACCTCACCGTGCTCGAAAACTTCATCCTCGGCGACACGCCCGAGGAACAGGCTCTGCGCCATCTGGTGGACCACCTCCTCCGGCAAGGCGACGAATTCGACATCAGCCGCTACGACATTTCCCGCACCACGGATATCCGTCCGCTCGTTCTCGAAACAGTCATCACCTACCTCGAAAAAGACAAAATCCTCGAACCCGCCGGACTCTTTTATTCGACCCTGCAAATCGCCTTCCGGCACCCGGAGGATCGCGTCATCGCCGGGCACACGCCCGAGAGACAGAAATTCCTAAGGAACCTGTTCGCCTCAGGAAAACGCGGCACCCGCCTGCTTACACTCGAACTCGATACCACCGCTGAAAAAATCGGCGAGTCCCGCGAGCGCATCCTCAAAGCCCTGAGCTACCTCGAGGAGGCGGGGGATATCGAGATCAAGCCCTCCGGCCTGCGCCACAAGTTCCGCCTGCTTCCCCAGGCCAAAGAGCAAAGTCCCCACGACATCGCCACGGGCCTGCATGGCCTTTTCACCTCGCGGGAAAAACAAGACATCGCGCGCTTGGATGGAATCGTGGCGTTTGCCTCCGCAACCGGATGCTCCGTCCGCCGGCTCCTCGCCTATTTCGGTGAAAAAATGGAATCCGACTGCGGGAATTGCGGCCGCTGCCAGGGGGAAATCGCCTCGACCTTGCCAAAAGGAGCCGATGCAGACCTGACACCTGCCGATATCGAGGCCATCGCGCAACTCCGCGCCGAGGGCCACGCCGCCCTGCGCGCCAAGCGCCAACTCGCCCGCTTCCTCTGCGGCATTTCAAGTCCCGCCGTGACGCGCGACCGCCTCACACGGCATGACGCCTTCGGCCGTCTGGAATCCGTTCCCTTCGCGAAGGTGCTCGAGTATCTGCAGGTGTGCCTGTAGCCCACTTGCACCGGAAGGCGCGATGGCTCATCGTGGAAGCCGATGAGCAACCAGAAGCCACGGGCGGATTTTCAGAAAATTCTCCGCGACATGCCGCACAAGCCCGGCGTGTATGTGATGCGCGACCGGTTGGACCATGTCATCTATGTCGGCAAGGCCCGCGACCTCCGCAAGCGCGTGGGCAGCTATTTCATGCCCTCCCGGAAATTTTCAGCCGATCTCAAAACCCGCGCCCTCATCGATAGTGTCTGGAACCTCGAATACCACATCGTTCGCAGCGATGCCGAAGCCGTGCTGTTCGAGGGACGCCTCATCAAGGAATTCCGCCCCAAATACAACATCAGCTTCCGCGACGACAAACGCTTCCTGCTCGTCCGCGTGCACCCCTCCGAGCCCATGCCCCGCTTCGCTCTCACCCGTCTCCGCAAGGAGGATGGCGCGCGGTATTTCGGTCCCTTCGCCAATGCTGGCGCCCTGCGAAGCACACTGGAAGCCATGCGCAAGCGCTTCGGAATCCGCTCCTGCCGCCCACTCGAACCCGGCGAGGCGGAATACAAGCACTGCCTCGACCATGTCATCAAAAACTGCAGCGCTCCCTGCATCGGAAAGATCACCCGTGAGGATTACCTGGCCCGTGTCGATGCCGCCTGCGAATTCCTCGAGGGACAAGGCCGCGAAATGCTCGATCAGGTGGAGTCCGAGATGAAGGCCGCCGCTGAAAAGATGGATTTCGAGAAAGCCGCCCAACTGCGCAATCTTCTCGAAGACCTCAAAACCACCACCCGCCCGACCACCCGTTTCACCCGCAAGTCGCTTCCGACGACGATCAATCCCGAGGCGGATGTCATCGCACTCCAAGCCGCACTCACCCTCCCCTCCCCTCCTCGCGTAATGGAGTGCTTCGACATTTCGAATATCTCTTCAACCCACATCGTTGCCTCCATGGTCCGCTTCCGCGACGGCGTGCCAGACCGCGCGGGCTACCGCACCTACCGCATCAAAGGCGTCAGCACCCAGGATGACTTCGCCAGCATGGCGGAGGTCGTGCGCCGCCGCTACGGGCGCATCCTGCGCGAGTCCGAAAACACGAACGCCACCGCGATTCCAGACCTCATCATTGTCGACGGCGGACGCGGACAACTCTCCAGCGCCTGTGAGGAATTGGCCCGGCTTCGCCTCCAAAATGTGCCGATCATTGGCTTGGCGAAGGAATTCGAGGAGATCCACCGCCCCGGCCGGCCGCTTCCCATGCGCCTTCCGCAGGACAGCGGTGCCTTGCGCCTGCTTCAACGCATCCGCGATGAGGCCCACCGCACAGCCAATGGCTACCACAGCCTCCTGCTGAAAAAACGGGTCCGTGAGAGTCTCCTCGACGCCATTCCCGGTGTGAGCGCCAACCGCAAGCGGACGCTTCTGGAAAAGTTCGGCTCGGTCGAGCGCATCAAAACCCTCTCGCCGGAAGATCTGGCCAAAGTGCCAGGCATCAGCCTCGCCCTCGCCGAACGCATCACCTCCTCGCTCAACAACACGCCATGCAACTCGACTTCGACCTGAAAGGCACTCTCTCGAAACCCAAACCGGCCCCGAAACCCGCCGAGCCAGTTGTCCTGACCGTCAGTGCCCTCACCCGAAAAGTCCGTAGCCTGCTCGAAGACGGGATCGGAGAGGTTTGGGTCGAAGGCGAAATTTCAAACCTCCGCCGCCAATCATCCGGCCACGCCTACTTCACGCTCAAGGACGCGGGATCCCAGATCGCCTGCGTCCTCTTCGCCGGCCAGACCGCCCAACTCCGCGGCATGAACTTCGCCGACGGCGTTCATGTTCAGCTTCAAGGCTCCCTCACCGTCTATGAGCCGCGCGGCAACTACCAAATCATCGTCCGCCGAATCCAGGAACGCGGAGTTGGCGCACTCCAGGCCAAGTTCGAGGAACTCAAGCGCCGCTTGGACGCGGAGGGTCTCTTTGACTCCTCAAAAAAACGCCCGCTCCCGAAATTCCCCCGTCGCATCGGCGTGGTCACCTCGCCCACTGGAGCAGCGATTCAAGATTTCCTGAATGTCCTGCACCGCCGCCAGCGCGGCATCGAGGTCGTCATCTTCCCCGTGCGCGTGCAGGGAAAAGGGGCCGCCGCCGAGATTGCCGAAGCCATCCGACTTCTGGGAGATCCCTCCGCAACCAGCCTGCCGCCTTTCGATGTTCTCGTCGTCACACGCGGCGGAGGCAGTTTGGAAGACCTGTGGGAATTCAATGAAGAAGCCGTGGCCCGCGCCGTCGCAGCCAGTCCGGTTCCCGTCGTGAGTGCCGTGGGACATGAAATCGACTTCACGATTTGTGATTTTGCCGCCGACTTCCGCGCACCGACCCCCAGCGCGGCGGCTGAAATTTTATCCGCCGACTCCGCCGAACTCCTCGACAAACTCCAGCACCTCACCGCCCGCCTCGGGCGACCGGTCCAAGCGCGCCTCGAGGGAATCCAAAATCAGCTTCTCGCCTTGCAAAGAACGGCTCTCTTTCTCGAACCCCGCCGCGTGTTGCAAGAGCGGCAGCAGACGCTGGATCGATGGCTCGACGACCTGCAATCCGTCGCCGAATCGACTCCTCAGGGTCTCAAGTTGCTCCTGGAGCGACACGCCCGCATCCTCGCCGGACACCGCCCGGATCTCATCATCTCCGAACTGGCACGCCGACTCGCCCGGCATCGCGAAACCCTTGAGCGACACGCCGACTCACGCCTGAACGAGGCAAAATCCACCCTCGCCCGAAACGCCGCCGTCCTCCGCGCTCTGAACCCCTCCGCCGCCCTCGCGCGCGGCTACACCATCACGATGGACAAAAACGGCCGCATCCTCCGCTCCGCCACAGAAGCGATTTCAGCCAACGAACTCACCACCCGATTCCACGACGGCGAAGTGAAATCTGAAGTCCGCAAAGCCTGAACATCGTCACTCCTCTACAGCCTCTCTGCTGTGGCAACAACCCAGCGGTTGACAACTTTGGGGATTTTGACAATTTTTGAGGTATGAACAGACTGACCATCGAAATCGAAGCGGAGCAGCATCGGCAAATCAAAACCCTCGCCACCTTCGCCGGCATGACGATCAAAGAATTCATTCTCTCCAAAACGCTCACTCCATCGAGTGTCGAGCCAAAGCCATCCGAAGACACGACCGCCCGACTTTTGAATTCACCGAAGAATGCCAAGCGCCTTCACGAAGCCATCACCTCTCAAACTCCTGAGCACTTGATTTTTGAAACGACGGAGGATTTGAAGCGTGCGCTTGGAATTTAGGCAGCGGGCCTTCGAGGACTTGCAATACTGGGTTCAGATGAATCCCAAGCTGGCCAAGCGGCTGCTGAGATTGATTGAAGAGACCAAGCGGGATCCATTCGGAGGGGCAGGGAAACCCGAGCCACTGAGAGGAGAGCTTTCTGGATGGTGGTCAAAGCGAATCGATCAGGAGCATAGGCTGGTTTATCGAGTTGAAGGGAACAGCTTGATCGTGGCCCAGGCGAGGGGGCACTACGATGACTGACATTCACCCGCTACTACGACTCCTCGTCAAAAGATAAAATCACGCACAGCCTCGGACATCACCGCTCGACTCTCACCGAAATCCAGCTCCGCCGACAAAAAAACGAGACGGCGGACTGGATACTTTACCGAACCGCTTCACAATCCCGCCTGCTTTTTGCTTTCGCGCGCGTTTTTGTATTTGGCCTTGGTTTTTGAAAGTGGCTGCAGCGGCGCTGCCTCGGGTGATTCCGCAAGCTGAGCCGCCTTCTCCTCATCGCGCATGGCGCGGCGCAGGGCATCCGAGACCACGCTGGTAAATGTCGGATTGGCGGCAGGTTCCGCTTCCAGGATGGCGGCGATCTTGCCCTTCACCCAAGCGTGAATCTCCGGCGGCAGCGATACATTCGCGGTAATGGTCTTTCTCGGCACAAAACAAAAATAGCACACGCAACAAAAGTGTTGCAAGGCGCACAACTCAAAATCCCAGGGCCCACCTCGAAAATATAATTGCCACCAGTAATGTGTGTGGCACACTTGGCATCTGTGCGCAAAAACAAGGCCATCAATCTCTCCTTGTCACCCGATCTGTGGGAATGGATTCGCAAAAAAGCCGACAACAACGGCCTCCGCATCCCAGTTAGCCGTGTCGTCGCGCATCTTCTCGCTCAAGTGATCGAGAAGGAAAAACAGGAGGCTCTCAGATCGGCTCCTGGCCTGAATTCTCGCAACTGAACCCCAATTTTTCTCTTCCCCATGCCGACACTTCGTCAACTCTGCGAACCTCGGGAGTCCGTCTTCAATCGCGACCGCCGCGCCACAGTCCTGAGTCTTGATACCTTCTTGAAGGGCGAGGTCGATGGACCATCGTTCTTTGAAGAAAACCACTTCACCGCCGGAATGTGGACGCTCGTGGATCGTGCGTTCAGGCATCTGGCGGGCGGCGATGCGGGTTCTTCGATTTTTCATCTGTCTCAAGCCATGGGCGGAGGAAAAACCCACAGCATGATTGCTCTGGGGTTGCTCGCCCGAGATCCACAACTCCGCCGCGATGTTCTTGGGGACAAGGATCCCGCCTCTCGTCTCGCCACCACGCAGGTCATTGGATTCAATGGCAGGAATGTGGATTCACCCGGCGGCATCTGGGGAACTCTGGCGACACAACTCGGGCAAAGGAACCTCGCTACAGATCACAACACCACGGCTCCCGGCCCAAGCGCTTGGAAGAACCTTCTCGGCCAACAACCGCTCATCGTTTTTCTCGATGAAATTCCACCCTACCTTGCGTATGTCTCCGAGAATCCCCACGCGATTCCAGGTTCGGCGGTCGTTACCGCGACTTTGGCCAATCTTTTTGTCGCTGTTGCGGAATCGGAGAATGTCTGCCTGGTCATGTCCGATCTCGCGGGCACGAACTACGCAAGCGGACAGGATGCTCTTAATGCCGCAGTTGTAACCGCCCAAAGAGAAATCGTCGCGGAAGCAAGGCGCACAGCGGTTCCGATCACGCCCGTGAGTGAAAAGGGCGAGGAGCTTTACCACATCCTTCGCAAGCGCATTTTTAAATCCACCGCTCCTGAAGCCGAGATCGAGCGCGTGGCGGGAGCCTACCGAGATTCCTTGCGAACCGCCGTGGGCATGGGTCTCACGACCACTTCACCGGAGAGCATTCATGCCACTCTTCTGGGCACCTATCCGTTCCACTTTGGTTTCACCGACCTCTTCGGGAAGTTCAAGGAGAACGAAGGCTTCCAGCAAACGCGCGGAATCATCCGCCTGATGCAAATCCTCGTTGCCGATCTCTGGAACAAGGGCAAGGCCGATGCGCTCGAACTCATCCACCCCTATGACCTTGATTTCAATGTCGACGAGGTCGCTTCCGAACTCGGTGCCATCAATAACCAACTCAACTCGGCGATCGCACACGACATTGCCGATCACGGTCGCTCCGAAGCGGAGCAGATTGACACTGCAAACAAAACATCCGATGCGAGCGATGCCACGAAGCTCCTCCTCCTCGCCTCGCTCTCCACGACAGGCGTGGAAAAAGGACTCCGCAACAACTCGCTCATCGACTTCCTCCAGCGCCCCGGCCGCGACCTTTCCAAATTCAAGACCGATGTTCTGGACAAACTCGGCACCCGTGCCTGGTATCTCCACTCCTCCAGCGACGGCCGTCTCTTTTTCAAGGACCAGCAAAATCTCGCCGCAAAACTGCAATCCCTCTCCCAGTCCCTCCATGCGCAAGTAGTGGACGAAGAGTTGAAACGGCGACTCGGCGCCATGCTCGCGCCCTCGATCAAGGATTGCTACCAATCGGTTTCCATTTTTCCGCCTCTCGACGAAGTGCACCTCGAGCAGGACAAGACGACTCTTCTCGTTGTGCGTCCCGGTGGCACCGCCAATCAACTTCCCATTTCGGCGGAGTGGCAGGCGTGGTGGAAGCAACAACCCTTCAAAAACCGCATCCTGTTCCTCACCGGCTCCCGCGACATCTTCCAGAGGCTTGTCGATTGTGCCCGCCAGGTTCGCGCCATCGAGGACATCCGTCAGGAATTGGAAGGCGATGCCCTGCCAGCCAACGATCCGCAGTGGATCGCCCTGGAGACCCTGAAATCCCGTGTCGCCCTCCAGTTCAGCGCCGCGCTCAAGGAGGCCTTCGACAATCTTGTTTACCCCTCGATCAGCAGCGCGCTCCGCTCGACCGGCGTTGATCTGGCATTCGCCGAGAACCAAAGCGTTGAGGCCACAATCAAGCATACCCTCGAATCGGCTAACAAATTCACCGCCAACATCGCCGATGACACTTTTCGCCGCCGCGTGGAATCCAAGCTCTTTGGCGGCGACGAAAGCAAAACCGTCCTTTGGAGTGATCTCAAGCGGGCCGCCGCTGTGCGCACCGATTGGCCACTTCACAAACCTTCGGCCCTCGAAGACCTCAAAAGCCAAGCCCTCGAGCGCGGGCACTGGCGCGCCGAAGGCAACCACATCCGCCGTGGCCCGTTCCCTGCACCGGAACCCGAGGTCTCGATTCGTGAAATCTCTTCCGACGATGCCACCGGGAAAACATTCCTGAAAATCGAGCCCCTGAACGCCACGGCGCTCGTCTATGAAGTCGGCAGCTCGATTCCGACCCGCCACTCAAGCCCTGTGCCCACGCCCGCGCGCTTCGAGGCCACCGCCCTCCGCTACACATTCCTCGCCTTTGATCCCCAGGACCTGACGCGCACCAGCGCGGTGAGGGAGTGGACAGCCAAGCTTCGTCTCAAGCACCAACTCCACCATCGGGGCGACCACTACGAGGTGGAGCTTCTTGCCCTGCCTGCCTTGGGTTCCATTGCGATCCGCTACACCACGGATGGCTCCTCGCCAACGGGGAGTGGAGCCGCCACCTACGATGGGAAATTCCGCGTTCCGACCGATTGTCGCGTGGTCTGCGCCATTGCGCTTGCCTCGGAGCTGGGTATTTCCTCCGAGACCATCCGCATCACCATCCCGCAACGCGGCGAGGAAAGCCAATCCATCGACCTTACCAAGCCCTGCCGTTGGACCAAGGCCACCAAACGCGACGACACCGCTGGCGTTTGGGATCTCATAGCCCGTTTGGAACAAGCCCCCGCCATCACTTCTTTCAATGTCAGCCTTGTCGCCGAGAGCGCGGATGGATTCCAAATCGTGGATTTCTCAGGGGCCTTGGAGTCCGGCTACACGGCTTCGGTGCTTAAAAATCTCGCTACACGCTTGCAGGACATCATGGAAACCGGAGCCAAACTCCGCATCACCCTTGGCACCCTCTCCTTTCCCACAGGCCAGGCACTCCTCGATTGGCTCCGCGCCGTCAACGAGACCTTCGACGCCAACCACATCTCCGAGTAGTCGTCATGCCCCCGAGAGCCACTCCTGCCCGACGCTCGATCGGTCTCGGCTTCCTGCCCGACGAGGCCAGGCATGGCTTTTTGATCCACATCCCCAAGGGGGCCGCCCGCTCGGATTTTATCTGTATCACCGAGCACCGGGGCGGAGGCCTCGACTCCCTGGGGCTGGCCGAACTGGCCACACCGCCCTCTCCCACGGATCCCTCCGTGCGTGTTGTGATCGACCGACTGCGCTGGAGCGAACTCGCGCCCGCCTTTTGGGATGAGGCAAACCGCCGCCTGCGCACCAGCGGCCTGCCTGCCCACCGCTTTCAAAAAAACCCCTCACAACCCGTGCCGGTGCACCCCTCGCTCGGCAAGGAACTCTGCATTCTCTGCTGGGCGGTGGAGGAGGCCACGCCGGGCGATATCCCAAATGCCATCCGCAACTGGGAAGCCCTCGCACCCGAGGAGCGTTGGTGGCTTTACACCATGACCGTGGCCACCACCGGACAAGCCATGCAGAAAGGCATCGGCTGGCGCAAGGCCCTCCGCGCCGCCTTGGCTGACAACCCCTTCATCAAAGGCGAGGGCCTGCCACCACGCGCCCGCCGCGAACTTCTCTCCCACTCCCAACTCAGCCTGAGCCTTTAACCCACGCCATCCGTCGAATGCCCGCTTTTATCGAAACCCAGTTTCCCATCGCCCGCCTCTCCGCCGAATCTTACGCAGAGAGAAAATCAAATAATGGGCAGACACTCACTAGGATTGGAAAATGGTGGGGACGCAAGCCGCTCATTCTCGTGCGCGCTGCGATCGTGGGAATGCTCATGCCTGCTTCCGGAAATCCGAAACGCGACCGTGAGATTTTTCTGAAAATTCTCACCATGGATGACGAGGGGGCCTGGGAGCGTTGCAAACTTGCAATCCGCCGCAAAGCTACTCGCCGAAGTTTTGATGAAAAACCTTATAGCGAGCGCATCAAAGATTGCGAACGCCCTGAGAATATCGACGGCCCCACCACCTCGGCCTGGCAGGAAATCAACGCCCACTTGGGCACAAGCGTATCCTCTCTTACCGAACTCATCGCACAACTCGGCCAGAATGCATTTGGCCACACCCCGCGTGTGGGCGATTGCTTCTGCGGAGGAGGCTCGATCCCGTTCGAGGCGGCGCGCATTGGTTGTGAAGCCTACGGCTCGGATTTAAATCCCGTGGCAGGTCTTCTGACTTGGGCCAGCATAAACCTTCTCGGAGGTGGCACTGAGTTGCAAAAGTCGCTGGAAAAAACCCAAGCGCAGGTTTTAGCGGAAGTGGATAAAATAATTAGTGCATGGGGAATCGAACACAACTCAAGTGGTGAGAGAGCAGATGCCTACCTCTACTGCGTGGAAGTGAAACCCGAAGGGTGTGAGTATTTTATTCCTTTGGCTCCCAATTGGGTGATTGGCGAAAAATCAAAAGCCATCGTTGATTGGGCAAAAATCTCTAAATCGGATAAACTTAAGCCTCAAGTTTTTGTCGTCTCAGAAACCGAATTAGAGGAATGGAAAGGAAACTCAAAAAGCAAGATCCCTCCGAAGAATGCGACTGTCATCGACAGCCGTGTGATCGATCCGCTGGATGCCACCAAAACCTGGTCCATCGAAGCATTGCGCGGCGTCGATGGTCTGCGCCGCTGGACAAATGAAGATGTCGTTCCGCGACCCGGCGATGTTTTTCAGGAGCGCCTTTACGCTATCCGTTGGACAGATTCCGCAGGAAACCGACGCTACGCAGCACCCACCGATGAAGATCTCGCGAACGAAGACAGGGTTCTCGAACTCCTCCGCGAACGCTTTGTCGATTGGCAAAATCAGGGATTCATTCCCTCGAAGGCGATTCCAACGAGCGGAGTAGAGACAGACCGCCTATTTCGCGAACGCGGATGGACACATTGGCACCATCTTTTCACACCGAGGCAATTACTAATCGCAGGGTTGATCGCGGAGGTTTCTGGCAAGTTGGCAGAGGATAAGGAATCGCAGATCGCCTCATTTTTAGGGATTGGAACACTGGCTGACTGGAACTCTCGTTTAAGTGGGTGGATGCAACACGCTACCAATGAGAAAGGGAATAATACATTCTGCAATCAGGCTTTGAACACCTTGTTTAATTACTCCGTCCGCCCATATCTCAAGTGCAAACCGACGGTCGAAATATTCGACTCAACAGTGAGATTGAAAAAAAAATTGCACGGTGAGGTTGGGTTGATCGACGCACGAGACATCCGCAAGAACTGCGACCTCTGGATCACCGACCCTCCCTACGCCGATGCCGTGAACTACCACGAACTCGGCGACTTTTTTCTCGCTTGGTATGACAAGCAGCTTGCGAAAGCTTTTCCAGGGTGGATTCCCGACGCACGAGCCGAGTTGGCTGTGAAGGGCGACGGTGAGGATTTCCGCCGCTCCATGGTCGAGATTTACCGGAACCTCGCTCGGCATATGCCGGATAACGGAATGCAGATGGTGATGTTCACACACCAAAATCCCGCTGTGTGGGCCGACCTGGGAATGATCCTCTGGGCATCGGGCTTGCAGGCCACCGCTGCTTGGACAATCAGCACGGAAACGGCCGCTGGGCTTAAAAAAGGGAACTATGTGCAAGGCACCGTGTGTTTGGTCCTCCGCAAACGCGCCGGGCGCGAGGACGGAGACATTGGAGACATCACGGCATTGGTCGAGGACGAGGTGAAGTCACAGATCGCCTCCATGCAATCGCTGGACGAGGCAGGCGAACCGAATTTCAACGATGCCGACTACAACCTCGCGGCCTACGCCTCCGCGCTCAAGGTGCTCACCCAATTCGCAAGCCTCAATGGGCAGGATGTCGAGCACGAGGTCTTCGCCGTCCGCGCCAGGACCGAGAAAAGTGAGTTTCAAAAAGTGATCGAACGCGCGCTCGGCATCGCCTGCGAGATTCTGGTTCCACGAGGACTGGAGCCCGTGTGGCGGAATCTCGAGCAGGTGGAGCGGTATTTCCTCCGCGCCCTCGACATCGAGAGCCGTGGTGAGCGCCGCAAGGGCATGTATGAGGAATTGGCCAGGGGATTTGGCGTCGTGGACATCAAGCCGCTTCTCAAAACCGACAAAGCCAACGGTTCGCGCATGCTCACGGCAACGGGGTTTGGCAAAACCTTGCTTGGAGCCAGTTCTGGAGTCCCTGCACGCGGACGGCGTGCCGCGAGCCAGCACACTTTCGCCAACACCCCGCTCCGCCACCTGCTCTTCGCCGTAAAAGAGACCGCCGCCAATGCGGAGAACTCGCCCGAGTCCGGTCGCCAATACCTGCGGGATGCTTTCGGGCCAGCCTACTGGGGCCACCGCGAGCGCTTCGTGAAGCTGCTCGATTGGCTCTCCCTGCTCGGCAACACGGCCGACATGCCAGACTGGGCCCGCGATTCCGAGGCCGCCCGCATCCTCGCCGGTCGTCTCCGCAATGACGAGGCGTGATGATGCAACGCCACTCGAGTCGAAGAAAACGGCTGGATCAATCCGTGCTGAACGAACGCCTGCGCGGTGCGTCCAGCTATGATCGCATCGCCGGGTATTTTCGCTCCAGTCTCTTCGAAGTCGCAGGCGAGGCGCTGGAGTCCATCACCGGCAAGGTGCGGATCATTTGCAACTCTGACATCGACCCGAAGGACATGGCGACAGCCGCTGCCGCGCAGGGTGCGATGCGCAAAAGCTGGTGTGCTGGCAGCCCTGAAACCGCGCCACCCTCCGCCCTGCCACGCTACCAAGCGCTCTACGATGCCCTCACAAGCGGGAAACTCGAAGTGCGCGTTCTCCCTGATGCCGCCTTCGGCCTGATCCATGGCAAAGCAGGCGTAATCCGCCGCACTGATGGCACCTCCACCGCATTTCTCGGTAGCGTAAATGAAAGCTCGAGCGCATGGAAAATGAACTACGAGCTTCTGTGGGAGGACGCCTCACCGGAAGCTGTCGCTTGGGTGCAGGAGGAATTCGACGCCCTCTGGAACGACTCCCGCGCCATGGATCTCTCGGTGTGTCCCTTCATCCAGCAGGACATTCAACGCATCATCGGCCGAAAAGTCGTCGATCCCGAGGCGGTGAGATCGGCTGATGCCAGCACGGCGGCCGCGAGCGCAGCCGTGGAGACCCCCGTCTATCGTCGCGAGCAGGGCCTTTGGCCGCACCAAAAGTATTTCGCCCGCTTGGCGCTGGAGCGTCACCGCCTCGGCGGAGCGCGCCTCGTCCTCGCCGATCAGGTCGGACTCGGCAAGACGATCCAACTCGCGATGGCGGCGCTGCTCATGGCACTCGAGGAGCCACAAGGCGGGCCGATCCTTGTCCTTGCCCCGAAGCCCCTGCTCCAACAGTGGCAAGATGAACTCATGGAACTCCTTCTCCTCCCCTCCGCCCGATGGACAGGCAGGGGTTGGATCGATGAGAATGGCGTGGAGCATCCCTCGGATGGTATCCGCTCGCTCGGACGCTGCCCCCGCCGCATCGGCTTGGTCTCGCAGGGACTCATCGTGCGAGGCAACCCGGAGGCGATCGATCAGCTTCTCTCCAAGCGCTACACCTGCGTGATCGTCGACGAGGCCCACCGCGCCCGCCGCCGCAAGGTTCCAAAAGTCGATGACGGAGCCGATGAAATCGACCAGAGGGCAGAGCCCAACAAGCTCATGAAATTCCTTCGCCAAATCGGCTCTCAAACCAAAAGCCTCCTCCTCGCCACCGCAACCCCGGTGCAACTCCACCCGGTCGAGTCGTGGGATCTCCTTCACATCCTCTCGCACGGCAACGATGGCGTTCTCGGCGGATGGACCCAAACCAGCCGGTGGTATCGCGCCAGCCAATGTCTCGACATCGCCTGCGGCCTTCAAAGCGTTCCAACAAACCTCCGCGAAGGCTGGGAGTTTGTCCGCGATCCCCTCCCGGCCGCTGCCGAGCATCCGGCACTTCAGACGATTCGCACCAGGCTCAATGCGGAAGCGGATCGCTGGCAATTTCCTCCGGAAGCATTCGAGCAACTCATTCCGGCAATCCGCAATGTCCAACTCGCCACGGTTCTTCAGGACTACGGCCGCCGTTTCAATCCGCTACTTCGCTGCATCGTGCGCCGCACTCGTGGCTATCTCGAATCAACGATCAATCCCCACACCGGTGCGTATTACCTTCCCAAAGTCGAAGTGCGCCTCTTCGGTGAGGATGCCGATGGGGCCTTGGTCCTCGATGGCTATCTGCGCGATGCCTACAACGAGGCGGAGGATTTTTGTGATCTCCTCAAACAGCGGGTGCAAGGGGCAGGTTTCTTCAAAACCCTCCTGCTCCGCCGCCTTGGAAGCTCGATCGAGGCCGGTCGGCGCACCGTGCGCAAACTCCTCGGTCTGGATCCGGATACCGGTGAGGAAGACGAGGATGAAGACGAGGATGAAGACGAGGATGAAGACGAGGAACCAGATGAGGGAGACGAGCGTGCTACCGGGGCCCCGGATGATTTCAAAAACTTCACCACGCAAGAAACGCGCTCCCTCGAACGCTGTCTCCAACTCTTAGACCAAGGCGGCAACCGCGATCCCAAGCTCGAGGCGGTGACGGGTTACCTCTTCGGTGAACGCAGGGATGCTCTCGAACGGTGGCTCGACAAGGGTTGCATCCTTTTTTCCCAATACTATGACACCGCCCGTTGGTTTGGATCAGAGCTTGCAAAGAGGCCGGAATTTTCACACCTCGACATCGGGCTCTATGCGGGAAGCAATCGGTCCGGCTTCTGGCGCGGGGGCGATTTCCAGCGCTGTGACCGAAACGAACTCAAAAAACGCGTCCGCAGCGGCGAGTTGACCCTGCTTCTGGGAACGGACGCCGCCTCCGAGGGACTCAACCTCCAGCGACTCGGCACCCTTATCAACATCGACTTGCCATGGAACCCCACACGGCTCGAACAACGCAAGGGCCGCATCCAGCGCATCGGTCAAATCCGCTCGGAAGTATGGGTCGCCAATCTGCGCTACCGCGACTCGGTGGAGGACAAAGTCCACCGCATCCTCGCCCAACGCCTCGAAGCCATCCACCGGATTTTCGGCCAAATTCCCGACACGCTCGAGGATGTGTGGGTGAAAATCGCCCAAAATGACGAAGAGTCCGCCCGCCAACTCATCGAACGCGCCGCCCACACCCGCAATCCCTTCGACGAAAAATACAGCAAAGTGGAAGACGCCGATTGGGAAACCTGCGCCACCGTTCTCAACCCCATCCGCGTCCGCGAGATCCTCAGCAGTGCGTGGTGAAACTTTTTTCCAACACCAAAACAATCTTATAGAAACCAATCAAAACGACCGCGCCGACCGCATCGCCGTCAAAGTCATCAATCACCTCGGCGACGGAGTGATGAAGATGTTAGGTATTCAATGTGTGATCTCCGAACTATATCGAGTTTATCAAGTTATACTTTATTTTCAGTATAACCTAATACAACTGGATAGAACATAGATTCGACCAAAAGCCCAGCCTACGGGGATATGGCTTTCACTGTGCCACTCTTCGACGCTTTCATGAAAAGAGTTTGAATGTTTTGACAAAAGCGCAGTGTTCAACTTATTTGTTTAACATGCAGACCATCACTTCGAGAGACCTGGTTCACCGCTCCAAGGAAATTCGCAAGCTCCTGTCGGCTGGCCAGACTCTTCGTTGGACATCGCATGGTTTGCCTGTGGCCTTGATTCAACCGGCGTTTACGCAGGTTCCTCTTAGCAAGCCGGACTGGATCTCGCGCGCCAAGGCTGCCGGTGCGGTTAATAGCAGTCACACTTCTGTTTCCCAATCTGTCTATGAGGATCGCGACTGAGCTTTATTGTTATGTCCAAAGTCTATTTTGACACTGGGGCACTTGTGAAACTCTACATTTTCGAACCTGGAAGCGCTTTTGTGCAGCACCAAGCGCAAGGAGCCCGTTCGATTCCCATCAACCAACTTCAGGAAACCGAACTTCGTAACGCCATTCAGGCAGCGATCGGTCGAAAGAGCATTCGGAGTGCTGCTGGACTCTTGGCCCTTGAACACATCGACTCAGACATCAACAACGGAATTCTATCGGTGGAAAAACTGGATTGGCCGGCCGTTTGGAACCGCGCCGGGCATCTGGCACGCCTTCATACAAGGAGACTTCTCTGCCGCACGCTTGATATCCTTCATGTGGCCGCAGCAGAGGCGTGTGGCGCCGATCTATTGGTGACGGGCGACAAACGCCAGTTCAAACTCGCTGGCGCAGTCGGATTGCCTGCCGTTCTTGTGCCCGAATCGAAGGATTCTTTTTAGGCACAGAGGCTTTGATTTTCTTATCTTGG
Source organism: bacterium (assembly GCA_037147075.1). Taxonomy (GTDB): domain Bacteria; phylum Verrucomicrobiota; class Verrucomicrobiia; order Chthoniobacterales; family Terrimicrobiaceae; genus UBA967. The sequence goes on along the minus strand of JBAWVX010000008.1, from coordinate 26,871 downwards.
TCTGGATATTGCCGCCCCCCATGTCGGTAAGCCAATCCGTTTTGTGAATGGGAGCACAGTGGATGTGAGTGAGGATGAACACTTGCTTTTGTCAGAAGTTTGATACATATTTCTGACGAAATATAGTAATGCCATGAAGAAACATGCCGACTCCATCGATGCCGCCATCCTCGCCCGAATCCAGTCTGGAGAGAAAGATCGCGTTTGGGCACCGGCGGATTTTCTGGATCTTGGCTCCCGCGCTGCTGTGGACAAAGCGCTCTCCCGCAACTGCAGCGCCCACCACCTTCGCCGTGCCGGGCGGGGCCTTTACCATGTGCCTGTGGTGGATCCATTGTTTGGGGTTCTCGGACCGGATACCGGCCCGTTTCACGACGCGATCACACGCCAAGATAACTCACGCATCTTCTCCACAGGTGCTCACGCCGCCAATGCGCTTGGGCTCACGGATCAAGTGCCAATGCGCCCCATGCTCCTGACCACAGGCCGCAGTCGTTCAGTAAGCCGCGGAAAAGGCCACCTTCTGCTTCGCCATGTATCACCGCGATTCGTATCCACCCGGAACCCGACCAGCGCACTCGTGATCCTCGCCTTGCGCTGGATTGGAAAACGATTCGTGGACGACGACATCATTGCAAGACTCCGCCGAAATCTCTCGCCCGCCGACATTGCTGCTCTTCCTGCCGACGCAGCCTGCGCCCCCGCATGGATTGCGGATATTTTTCGTCAACTCTCTGGCCAACCAAAAACGGCCTGAATGGACGCATTTCTTCATAGCTCCCCGGAACGGCAGAAAAAAGCCTGTATCGAACTACAGGACGAGATGCACCTTCATGCCCAGAGCGTCGAGAAAGACCTCTGGGTTTGCTGGACGCTGCGCGAACTCTTCTCCCTGCCTGACATCGGTGAGCATCTCACCTTCAAAGGTGGCACATCGCTCTCGAAAGCGTGGAAACTCATCCAGCGCTTCTCCGAGGACATCGACCTCGTCGTGGACAAGGAAGCTCTCGTCTTCGGCGGCGATGACGCCCCTGACAAGGCCCCCAGCAACAAGCAGCGCAAAGCCCGCCTCGAAGCCCTCATGGCCGCAAGCCGCCAATGGGTTCAAGGCACCTTGCAACCCGCTCTTGCTACCCGTATCGCCACCGCGCTCGGCGATGACAAGGCTTGGAAGCTTGAAGTCGATCCCGACATGCCAGATGGACAATGTTTGCTCCTTCACTATCCATCGGCATTTGAAAATGAGGCCGGCTACATCAAACCCGTGGTCAAAATAGAACTCGGCGCGCGCTCCGACGACTGGCCAAACTCGGAATGCCCCATTCAGCCTTATCTCGCCGAGCGCTTCCCGCAGTTGATGCCGGAGGGTCCATTCCCTGTTCGTGTCCTCGCAGCCGAACGCACCTTCTGGGAAAAAGCCTGCCTGCTGCACGAAGAAACCTTCCGCCCTCACGACAAGCCGCGAAAGCTCCGCATGGCCCGGCATTACTACGATCTTTGGTGCCTGCTCCGTGCAGGCGTTGGCGAGCGGGCTTTGGCCGATACCGCCCTCTTCCAGCGTGTCGCCGAGCACCGTGAAATGTTCTTCCGCTACGCGTGGGTGGACTACTCGACGCACAAGCCCGGAAGTTTCCGACTTGCCCCGCCAAGTGACCACCTTGCCAACTGGCGCTCCGATTACCAAGCCATGCTCGGCCCCATGTTCTTCGGCGAAGTTCCTGACTTCGACGAAATCATGGAGGCTGTCAGCGAGTTTGAGAAAACCTTCAACGCTACGGTATGAGGATATCATCGGCCTCTACCCAGGAAGCGATCGCTCTGGGTTCTGGCTGGGCGGCGATTTCCATCGGAGTTAACGCAACAACATCAACACCAACCACGTCGCCATCAAATTTATCAACCACCTTGGCGACAGAGTGATGAGCGTGTTTAAAGTTTAGCGCCTACGGCGATCGTAGCGTTTATGGCGAATATTGTGTGGCATTCGATAAATGACGCTCTAACTTGAGAATTATGTTAACCACTCGAACCAACCGCCTCGACCCTTCGCTGATTCCCCAAGAGGAACTCGCCGAGGTGGTGCGTTTTTTTGCCAAGCCGGACCATCTGCTTTTGACGGATAGCGAGGGCCGACAAATCGAAATTCCCAAGGCGCTCTTCCAGCACTTTGCCCGCATCGTTCGCATGATGTCCGAGCGCAAGGCAATCGTAATGCTTCCCGAGGACGAGGCATTCACGACGCAGGCGGCGGCAAACTACCTCGGTGTATCGCGGCAATTTTTTGTAAACCTGCTGGAAAAGGGCGAAATCCCGTTTCGCCTTGTGGGCACACACCGCAGAGTCACCTTCAAAGACCTGCTGGAGTATGAGAAAAAGCGCGACCAGACCCGCCGGGCGGCGATGGATCGTCTATCTGATGAAGTGACGAACGCCGGGCTTTATTTCTCCGACTACAAAGGCGACGAATGAGAGCGGACTTCGATGTGCTCATCGATGCATGCGTGCTCGCCAACCATGGACTGTGCGATTTGTTGCTGAGTCTTGCCGAGCGGCCGAGGCTCTTTGTTTCGCACTGGACGGCGAAAATCCTTCACGAAGTCGAGCGAACGCATTTTGAAAAGCTGGGCTGGCCCGCACACTTGGTGGATCTTTTTCAGAGAGAAATCGCAACCGCATTTCCCGAGGTGGAAATTCACGGTTACGAAGGATTCATCGAAGGCCTCACGAATGACTTGAAGGACCGGCATGTCCTAGCGGCGGCCATTTGTGGAGGGTGCCCCGTGATTCTGACCTTCAACTTGCGACATTTCAAAAACGACAACCTTCAAGATCACGGCGTCGTCGCCATGCATCCCGACGATTATCTTGTGACGCTTTTTGAGATTGAGCCGAGCCAAGTCATCGCTGTGCTCGGTGAGATCGCCGGGCGCCGGAGGATGGAAACGGAAGATGTCCTGATTCGGTATGGGACTGTGATTCCCAAGTTCTCCTCACGCGTTCACGCTCATCTTTGCGAGTAGTTTTCCATACAATTCCTCACCGCCTGCGGGCAGGTCGAGTCAGCTCAGCGATGCCTCGAGAGCGTCTCTTCTGGCAGCATGTTCTTCGTCGCTGATCATCGGGATAAGTTCGGCGTCCTCCAACCCCGGAAGGTCGAGCCAAGAACGACAGCCGCCGAAACTTTTTTGCATGGCCAGGCACCGGGGCAAAGTGAGGCGGAATCCACGCACGAAGGCGACATGGATGCCGGGCACCTCATCATAGCGGAAGCGCTCGTCGACCACGCTGTCATGGAGGATGTGGAACTCACGCAGCGAGGGCAGACGGGAGGCATCGGTGACAAGGCGACTCCATTCCAAAGTCACAGCATACCGAATTTCAATTTCGCCCTCCAATTGAAGCGGGAGCAGTGTTCCCGCCGAAAGCGTCGTTTTTTCCAATTGCTCGTGGAACCAAGTCGGAAAGAGAAAGAACTCGCGGTGCTTGAAAGCGAACCCATCGCGTCCTTCAGCAATGCCTCCCTTGCGGAGCATGATGCTTTGCCTGCCACTGCCAATCGCCTCGCAGACGACGGCCCATTCCTTAAATGCCACGCTCATATTGTTGAGATCGTTCTTTACACAAGTTCCGCCTACAAGGGAAACCTTACGCATTCATGCTCCATCGATTCGATCTCCACACACACACATTTTTTTCCACGGATGCCTGCAATAGCCCCGAGGAAATGATCGAAGCGGCAAGATGCCGTGGCCTCAGCGGAATCGCCATCACAGACCACAACACCTGCGAGGCCCATGATTACCTGCAGGGACGCCAACTGCCGAAGGACTTCCTCGTCATCCCGGGCGTTGAGGTGAGCACAGCGGAAGGACACCTCCTTTGCATCGGTGCCACGCTCCCATACCTCAAAGGCAAACCTGCCCGCGAGGTGCTTGCCGAGATCAAAAAGGCCGGCGGTATCGGCATTCCAGCCCATCCCTTCGACAAATGGCGTGCGGGAATCCGAGCCGAAACCCTCGACACCTTGGACATTGAGGCACTCGAAGTCTTCAACGCCGCCGTGACCGCAAAAACCTACAACGAAAAAGCCCTGCAATACGCAAAATCCCGTGGCCTCTCCATGACCGCCGCCAGTGACGCCCACCACGACTCTGCCGCCGGCATTTCGTGGACCACATTCGATTTGGACGAACTGTCGCTCCCCGCCCTCCTCGCCGCCCTCAAAAAAGGCGGCCAACCCGAAGGCCACTACCTGAGCTTCCGCGAAGGCATGAAAAAAAACTTCGCTAACTGGTTTCGCCTCTTCAACAAAAACCGCCGTCCTTAACGCGGCAGCAAAATCAATCGCGGAAGACGATGGCACGACTGCCGTGGACGAGGACTCGGTCTTCCACATGGAATCGGACTCCGCGGGCGAGAGCGAGGCGCTCGCAATCGCGGCCGAGGCGGATGAGGTCGTCGGGTTCGTGGTAATGCTCCACGCGCGAGACTTCCTGCTCGATGATCGGCCCTTGGTCGAGGTCCTCGGTGGCGTAGTGGCAGGTCGCGCCGATCAGCTTCACGCCACGCTCGAAGGCTCGGCGGTAGGGATTGGCTCCGACAAAGGCGGGGAGAAAGGAATGGTGGATATTGATGACCTTCCCGGCGAACTCGTGACAGAGGGCCTCGGGGAGGATTTGCATGAAGCGGGCGAGAATGACGAGTTCGGCACACTCAGCGCGCAGGCGGGCGGCCAACTGCTCGAAGGCGGCGGGTTTGTCGCTGGAGAAATCTATTTTCTCGAAACAAATCCCTTCGCGTTCGACCAGCGGACGGGCGTCATCGTGATTTGAAAGCACGAGCGGCACATCGATATTCAACTCTCGCGAGCGCCAGCGCCAGAGCAGGTCGACGAGGCAATGATCCTGTTTACTGACAAGAATGACCGTGCGCACGGGCCGGTCGGAGTGGCGCAGAGTCCACTCGGCATTCATCGAATCAGCCAATGCTCGGGTGTCCCGCTCGAATCGAGCAAAGTCGTCCTCCACCATGCCACCGGTGAATGCGAGCCGGGTGAAAAACCAACGCGAGACGGGATCAGTGTATTGGCTCACATCGAGGAGGTTTCCACCGGAAGCTGCAATGAATCCTGTGATACGGGCCAGCAGGCCCACGGCATCGGGACAGTTGAGCTTGAGCAGATGCATTAGCGAAAATCAGATATGGAGAGCTGGCTCCACGGGCCTGGGGGCGTCAACCGGAGCGGCGGGAACCGGACTTGTGGGCGGGTTTGTTTTTCCACTCCCGCCGCCTCCGCCTGAGCCATCCTTGGTGTGGGGGTCGAAGTAATGGTCGAGGGCGAGGAACAATGCCTTCGAGTGGCGAGCGAAGAAAAAATTGAAGAGCACAACCGGCGTGATGACACTCCCCAGCAAAACAGGAAGCGAGAGGTGGTAGTTGAACTCTAAAAAGCAATAGATCGCGATTCCGAGAATGCTGCCGAAACCGTAGTTGATGGCCCAGACGGCGAGCAGGAAGTATCCGGTCTCCCTCTCGTAGGCGTAGCCGCAGCGCGGGCAGCCATCAAGCGGCGTGAAGTAGTCGCGCAGGCTGCGGATGTGCAGTAGCGGCAGGAAAATAGGCCTTGTGCCACACTCGGGGCATTTGAGCAGACAGGCTCGGCTTACATAGAGCCGAGCGCGGCGGAGATCGGAATTCATGAGACAGGGCTCTGATTACAGAAATCGCCGATGGTTTGCATGGCAATTCTGTGAGTTATCCAGAGCGCGGAAGACATCTACCTGTTTGAATTTTCCGAGAGCGTCAGGATTTGCAGTTTTTGACCAACAAGCATTTTGATGTATGGATGTTTCTATGGCTACGAAAACTGTTTCCGTGGACGAGGCTGCGTATCTTCGTTTGATGGCGGCCAAGCGGGACCGCCGCGAATCCTTCTCGGCGGTCATCAAGCGGGCCCGCTGGGACACCAAGGCGAAGCGTTGCGGCGACCTTTTAGCCCGTGCATCGGGCAGGGTGCACTTGGATACTCTTGATGCTCTGGACCGCGCCCAAGTCGGCGATTCCCCACCTCCGGATCGATGGAGTCTTTGATTTTCGACACCACTTTTTTGATCGACTTCCAGCGTGAGCACCAATTGGGACAGGGGAAGGCTCATAAATTTTTGGAAGCCCACGCGGATGCGATTGCCTACCTCACTGTGACAGTCTATGGGGAGTTTGCCGAAGGTTTTGCGAACCCCACAGATTCCACTCTGCTCACCATCGTCGATTCGTTCGAGTTGCTGCCCGTAACGCGAGCCACAGACAGCACCTATGCCCAAATCACTCGCGACTTACGGGCATAGGGAAAGATCATTGGCGCCAACGACCTGTGGATCGCCGCAGCGGCTATTGAGCAAAACCTTCCGCTTGTCACGCGAAATACCATCGATTTTTCACGAATCCCCGGCCTCCGACTTTGCTGTTACTAAAAAGAAGATCAGGGCACATGATTCTGGCTGGTTTTCTCGATGCGTTCCACCTTGTAGCCAAGCCGCACTGCAAGAGCGAGAATGTCCGAGTAAGTTTGCGGATTCATTTGGGGCTGCCTCGACAAAATCCAGAGGAACTGCCGCGAGGGATGGCCGACAAGGGCCCAGGAGTAGTTTTTTTCATCGAGACCAATAATCCAGTAATCGCCCGCGATCGGACTGCCTGCGAAACGGACACGGAGTTTCGAGTTATTGGAGCCAGGCACCACGGTGGCCTCTCCCCTCGCCTCGCGGATCGATCCATTTTTTTGGCGGCAGCGGTTGACGATACCAATACGGCCATCCGGCTGTGCAGTGTATTCGGCCGTGGTGTCGGACGCACAGCCTCGCTGGAACCAATTCGGGTATTTTGCGATTTCAAACCAATGGCCTTCATAGCGCTTGAGATCCACCTGCGGAACCGTCGGGAGCGGCGGGCGCGAGGCGCAGCCCGCGAGCAGGAGCGTGATGAACATTGCAGAGAAACGGAATCCCGCTTTCATAGTTGCATGATGTTACGCGCCGGACGCTGGATTTGCATGGCAATTCTTACTGGCTGCAAGTGGAATTGGGCCTTTTGTGTATGGGATTGGAACAACAAAAAATGCCATCTGACTTTTTGCTGCCATTGACGCGCGCTTTTGCACTCTTCAATATGAACCTCACAATGATGAGACCGGTCGCTGTCGATCTATTTGCAGGCGCGGGAGGCATGTCGCTCGGTTTCGAGCAAGCGGGGTTTGATGTGCGCGCGGCCGTAGAGATCGACCCGATTCATTGCTGCATCCACCACTTCAACTTTCCCCGGTCCACAGTCATTCCCCGTTCTGTCAAGGAACTTGACGGAGATGGCATCCGGCGAATTGCTGGCATAAATGGGAAAGTTCATGTGGTTTGCGGCGGTGCACCTTGCCAAGGGTTCTCCATGATCGGAAAGCGGGCAATTGATGACCCACGCAACAGTTTAGTCAGGGATTATGTTAGAATAGTATCGGAGCTTGAAGCGGACTATTTCGTTTTTGAAAATGTCAAGGGGCTTACGGTCGGAGATCACCGCAAGTTTCTTGAGGAGTTGATCAGAGAATTTGAATCTCAAGGCTATGAAGTGCGTCTGCCTTGGCTGGTTTTGAACGCGGTTTCTTATGGTGTTCCGCAAGACCGGAAACGCCTTTTCCTTCTCGGAGCAAGAAAAGGCAAGAGATTACCGTCCTATCCGGACTGTCTAACGAGCCGCGCTGGAGATGTTCCAGATTTGGGTTTGCAGGCAGGGCCGTCGTGCAAGGAAGCACTCGGCGATTTGCCGGATGCAGAGGAATTTCTGGATCTGCTCTCGACCGATGAGGTCCGCACATCAGCTTGGAGCGCCCCCTCCAATTACGCCAGAGAACTCCGTTGCATGGAGTCCTCTGCGTGGCATTTTGGGTATCCGAGGATTTGGGATTCGGAACTCCTGACATCGAGCGCCCGGAGCGAGCACTCCAATATTTCTCAAGCCCGTTTTGCTGCGACCCGTCCAGGTGAGGTCGAGCCGATTTCGCGTTTCTATAAACTATCGCCATCGGGAGTCTCGAATACCCTGCGGGCAGGCACTGATGCGGCGCGAGGCGCTTTCACAAGCCCCCGACCGATTCACTACAAATATCCGCGTTGCGTGACGGTTCGCGAGATGGCGAGGTTACATGGCTTCCCGGACTGGTTTCGATTCCATGTAACCAAATGGCATGGCGCAAGACAGATTGGAAATTCCGTGCCACCCCCGCTTGCCCGCGCTGTCGCAAGCACGATCATTCGCGCGATGGACATTACTCCGAACCGAATTGCTATCCCAATCCCGCTCATGGATGCCTCATTGCTGCGAATGGAGATGTCACAGGCTTCGGCGCATTGGAGCGTCGAATGCCCGATCCAAAAGAGGGATAGAAAAAGCGGTGCACGCAAGCGGTCGCAATCCGAGACTGAAGCATGCCGCATAGCCGCCGCCTGACTGCAAATATGACACAGAAACCGCAAAATCGTTACCAGGCACTCATTGAAAGCATCTTCCTGCAGCATTATCGAAAAGGGGTGACGGTTATTGCATTTTCCCGCAGGGAGCTTGCGAGCATGGCAGCCACTTTAAATATCCAACTGCCCTCCAATTTGGGCGATGTTCTTTACTCATTCCGCTATCGCAATCCACTGCCGCAGAAAATCCTGGATACACAGCCAAAAGGCAAGGAATGGCAGATCGAAGGGGCCGGACGCGCAAATTACGAGTTTCGTCTTGTTCCGGTGAACCGCATCATCCCGAACCTGAATTTGGTAACTACAAAGATTCCAGATGCCACCCCGGAGATTATTGCGGCCAGTTCTTTGTCTGACGAGCAAGCGTTGCTCGCAAAAATGCGATACAATAGATTAATTGATATTTTTCTCGGCATCACTGCGTATTCGCTACAGAACCATTTGCGAACTACCGTAAAAGGAACCGGTCAGATCGAAATCGACGAGGTATATGTCGGATTGGATAAGTATGGTTGCCAATACATTATTCCTGTTCAAGCGAAAGGCGGAACCGACCAACTTTCCACTGTTCAGGTCAAACAGGATATCGCTTGCTGCGCCGAGAAATTTCCCGGACTCGTGTGCAGAGCCATATCGGCCCAGTTCTTAGACGATTCTCGTATCGCCATTTTTGAGCTTTGTCTCGACGAATATGGGCTTGTTCGCACGGTTGAAGAGCGACACTATAGACTCGTTCCTGCTGACCAAATCGAGGCTGCTGATCGAGAAGAATATCGGCGCAGAAAATGAATCTTAGCAGGGTGGCGCGGCTTTGCATGGCAATTCTTGGATTTGCCCTCGTCGGCTGCGGAAGGGGCGGCAAGCGGGCGGATTTGGTCTTCGTGAATGGCGCGGAACCCGAGACGCTCGACCCGGCGATCATCACCGGACAGCCGGAGGGACGGGTGGTCAACGCCCTGTTCGAAGGCCTCTGCGCCTATGATGAAAACGGCCAAACCGTGCCGGGCGTTGCGGAGCGATGGGAGATTTCGCCGGATGGGAAAACCTACACATTCCATCTGAGGCCCGACGCCAAATGGAGCAACGGCAGCGCCCTCACCGCGCAAGATTTTGTCGAAAGCTGGAAACGCACGCTCACGCCGGAGACCGGTTCCCAATACAACTACCAACTCTTTCCGGTGAAAAACGCCGAGGCCTTCGCCCAAGGAAAAATCAGCGATTTTTCGCAGGTGGGAGTCCGAGCGGTGGATGAGCGCACACTCCAGGTTGAACTGGAAAATCCGACGCCCTACTTCATCCAGCTCTGTGCCTTCTCCACGCTCCACCCGGTGCCGGTGCGGCTCATCGAGCGGTTGGGCGATGACTGGGTGAAACCCGGCAATCTCATCGGAAACGGCGCCTACAAACTCGAGGACTGGCGCATCAACGACCGGATCCGCCTGAAAAAAAATCCCCACTATTGGGATCGCGACAGCATGAAATTAGAGACGATTGATGTCTTGCCGATCTCCGATGCGAATGTGGCGTTTAATTTTTATGCCAGCGGTCTGGCGGATCTGCTCATGGACAAGGGTCTGGCTCCACCCGCCCTGCTTGACGACTTGAAGCGCCGGGAGGATTTCCACGCGGCGCCCTTCTTGGGCATCTACTTCCTGCGCTACAATTGCGAGCGCGGTCCGTTCCGCGATGAGCGTGTGCGACGGGCGTTCTCGCTGGCGGTGGATAAAAAACGCATCGTCGAAAAAATCACCCGCGCCGGAGAGTTGGCGGCGCCGGGATTCGTCCCTCCCGGCATTCCCGGCTACGAAGGCACGGACGGCTTGCCTTTCGATCCCCAGGAAGCGGCCCGCCTGCTCGCCGAGGCCGGGTATCCAGGCGGCAAGGGATTTCCCAACGCCCGCTACCTTTATAGCAAAAGCGAACTCAACGAGGCCATCGCCGTGGAACTTCAGAGCATGTGGCGCGAAACTTTGGGAGTGAATGTCAACCTCGAGCGGCAGGAGTGGAAGGTTTACCTGAATTCCCTCTCGCTGCTGGACTACGACATCGCCCGCTCCAGCTGGGTCGGCGACTATCCCGACCCGAATACCTTCCTCGACATGTTTCTGACCGGCGGGGGGAACAACCGCACGGGATGGACAAGCCCGGCTTACGACCAACTCATCGCCGAGGCCGCCCGCGAACTTGATCCGGCGCGCCGCTTCGGGATTCTTCGGCAAGCCGAGGACCTCTTGGTTCAAAAAGCCCTGCCCGTGTGCCCGATCTACTACTATGTGGGCATCCAGCTCTACGATCCCTCGAAACTCGGCGGCTTGAAGGCCAATGTCCTCGACGAACATCCCCTGCGGAGGATTTTTCTGAAGAAGAAAATGTAGGCGCAGTGGATTGGAGCCCCTAAATCTCACTGGCGCGCGGGGTGGTTGGGACGGAACGGCGTGCTGACAGAGCGATTCAGTCTTGGGTCAAGCCAACCGAAGCCCCCAGGCGGGGCGGAGGAAGCGCATCGCAGTTGGCCCGGAGGGCGCAGCGAGCAGGGCGCGAGCAAGGCAAAGGTTGACCCTCCAAAGGCAAACGCGCAGCGACGCATAGCCTGACCAAGGGAGGGGCATAGTCCTCGCATGGCCCAAACTTCAGCCGCGAAGCGGCGTCAGCAAAGGCGGGAAGCCTCTCACTGAGACGCGGAGACACGGAGGTGGTTTGCCTAAATCAGGACAAAAAAATATTGGGGGAGCAGATCCGCCTACGCGCTTCGCAGCTACGACGTGACCAAAGGATGGGCATCGTCCTCGCATGCCCCAAACTTCAGCCGCGCCGGTGTCGTTCACGGTCGGGACGACCGTTCCCCTTTCTTCTCCGTGACTTTGTGGCTCCGTGAGAGGCCCAGATTGACCGCAAAGCGCGGGGAGCGGCGGGAGGAAGGAGCCGGAGAGCAAGCGTGAGCAGTTGTAAAACCTTTTTTTTCCTGCCAAAAATCGGCGCGATGTTGCACTGGCTTGGTCGGGGGACGCTCCGCATTGTTTTTGAGATCGGCGACTTCTCGCTTTTTACCGGGAGGTCGTTCCTCTCTTTGGCTGGAGCCAAGCGGCTCGCGGGGCGAATCGCGAGAGCCGTCCATGAGCAGGGAACCGTCTGCCTGCCGGTGATTCTGATCGTGGGTGTTTTTACCGGATTGGTGCTTGGGTTGCAGGGCTACCATGTGCTGAGCCGCTTTGGATCGCAGGGGCTGTTGGGCACTTTGGTTTCGCTAAGCCTGGTGCGTGAAATGGCACCGGTGCTCGCCGCGCTGATGCTCATCGGCCAGGCGGGATCGGCTTTTGCGGCGGAATTGGGAATCCAACGCAACACCGAGCAAATCGTGGCGCTGGAGACGATGGGCGTGAACAGCCAGGGCTACCTTGTCGCGCCCCGGCTCGTCGCATCGCTGGTGGTTTTTCCGATTCAGACGGCGCTTTTTGTCATCGTGGGAATCTGGGGCGGCAGCCTGTCGGGATCCCTTCTTCTCGGCGTGGATTCCGGAGTTTACTGGTCGGCCGTGCACAGGGCGGTGGAGTCGCACGATTTGATGGAATGCTTCAGCAAAGCGGCGGTGTTCGGCGTGCTGGCCATTAGCCTATGTGCCTACCAGGGTTTCCATGCGGACCGAAGCACCTCCACCGTGGGCGCACGCGCGGTGAGCGCCTGCACGACCCGCGCCGTGGTGCTCTCGAGCATCATGGTGCTCGTCGCGGATTACATCATCAGCTCGTTTTTCGTGTGACCATGAATCCCGCAATCCAAACGCACGCGCTGCATGTCGAAGACCTCCACAAAGGTTTCAATGGAAAATCCGTTCTGCGGGGAATCGATCTGGAGGTCCCTCGCGGCAGCATTTTCACGGTCCTCGGACCCAGCGGCACGGGCAAATCGGTATTCCTGAAATGCCTGGCGAATATCGTGCAACCGGACGCCGGCCGAATCCACTTCGACGGCCGCGAACTGGCTCCCGGTGACTCCGCCGCGCGCGACGAGTTCCGCAGGCGCTGTAGTTTTCTTTTCCAGAGCAACGCGCTGTTCGATTCCTTGACCGCATTGGAAAATGTGGCGCTTCCCTTGGAACAAACGACCAACCTCGACAAAGAGGAAATCCGTGACCGCAGCCGGGATGCCTTGCGACAACTCGAAATGGAGGAGTTTCTGCACCACTACCCCGCCCAGTTGTCGGGGGGGATGCAAAAGCGCCTGGCCTTGGCGAGGGCGATTGTGACCCGCCCCGAACTGGTGCTGTTCGACGAACCCACAGCCGGGCTCGATCCGCTGCGCCGGAATGGCGTTTTTTCGATGATCGCCCAATACCAAAGGCACTTCCATTTCACGGCGCTCATCGTGACGCATGATGTCCCCGAGGCGCTCGTCGCGAGCGACCAAATTGCGCTCTTGAACCAAGGCCGGATTGCTTTTACGGGCACCCCAGCCGAATTTTCTTCTTCAAGCAACCCGGTCGTCACATTGTTTCGCGACAGCACCCGCGCGCTTGAGGAATCCCTCGCTGAAATCCGCCACATCCAACAGAGAATCTGAAAACATGAATAATACCAAACTCGAGCTGTCCGCAGGGATTTTTGTCCTGCTTGGCATCGCAGCCATTACCTACTTCACGATTCAAGCTGGAACCGGCTCCATGGTTAACGGCGACACATACCTCATCGAGTCCCGCTTCACCAATGCCGGCGGCCTCCATCCCGGCAACAGTGTGATGCTGGCCGGCGTGACCGTCGGTCGCGTCGACGCTGTGCGCGTCGAACCTGCGGATTTCACCGCCATTGTCACACTGCGCGTTCTTTCGGGACTGCGCCTGCCAACGGACTCCATGGCCTCGATCAAAACCACCGGCCTGATCGGAGACAAATATGTAGCCCTCTCTCCGGGAGCAGAGGAAAACTGCATGAAACCCGGTGAACGCATCACTCTCACAGAATCCGCTGTGGACCTCGAATCGCTCATTGGTAAAATGGCATTTGGATCTGTCGAAAAAGATCATAAGGAACCTCAATAACGCTTCATTGTGAAAACACGTCCTGCACTGCTCGTCCTTGCCATCTTGGCCTCGGCTGCCAGCTCCTTTGCCGCGTCGGTTCCCGATGCCGAAAACTTCCTGAAAAAATCGGTTGGAGAGGTTGTCAACATCGCCAAAAGCGCTCCAAACAGCAATGCACTGACCGAGAGCGTGCGTCCGGTCTTGCTCAAAACCATCAGCTTTGACGCCATGACACGCCGGGCTGTCGGGCCAGGCTGGCGACAGTTCACTCCGGACCAACAGAGAGAGGCCACTCGCCTCTTCGGCTCATTGATCATTCGAACCTACGTCGCCAAGTTCACGCCGGGCGAATGGCCTGAGATCGCCTACAAAGCGGCGACCATGCCCTCCCACGATCGCGTGGAGATTCCCACCACGACCCTCTACAAGGGCAGCAAATACAATGTGACCTACCGTCTGGAAGAAATCGAGGGCTGGCGCATAACAGATGTGGTGATCGAGGGCGTGAGCTTGGTGGCCAACTACCGCACCCAATTTGATGGAGAATTCAAGCAGGGCGGCGCCGATGCCGTTCTGAACGCGCTCAAAAGGTCGGTTTCCACACCATGAACCCGCCATTTTCTGCATGAGAAAAATTTTCTCGATTCTGATCGCAACAGTTCTGGGGATCGCCACCAGCGGAGCAGCCGCACCGGATCGCGAAATTGTCATCATCACGAAGGACGGCCTCAAAGCCTCACCAGGCAAAAGAGAGAAAAATCCGAAGAACTCGCACGACACCCTTTTTTTGAGAAGTGTGGTGGAGCCTTCTGCCCAGAAGGCCCCCGCAAAGCCTGCCAAACCGGTCAACCCCGCCCCCAAGGTCAAACCAACTCCGGCGCCTCCCGTGCAGAAGCCGCTGAAGACGAAAAATACAGCCATCGCCAAAGAACACGCGATCACCATCCAGAAAAAAAAAACCGCGTCCCGTGCGGAGGATGACTTGGACGAATACAGCCATATCGCAACGATTGCGGATCCTGCCGAGTCCGTGAACCGGGGCACATTTTGGCTGAACCACCAGCTTTACCATTATCTCTTGCGCCCGGTTTCCAAAGCCTACGAATTCATCCTCCCCTCGCCGGCACGCACGGCCATTCACAATGTTTTCGACAACGCGGAATACCCGGTCCGCTTGGTGAATCACGCGCTGCAATTCCAGTTCAAGCGGGCCGATCTGGAGACGCGGAAATTTTTGGTGAACTCCGTGGCGGGCGTTGGAGGCATTTTCCGCGTGAGCGACCGCATCCCGGAGTTGGCGGCTGTCCCGTCGGCGGACACTGGCCAGACCTTCGCCAAGTGGGGCATAGGGCATGGAGCGTATGTCGTGCTGCCGGTTCTCGGCCCAAGGAGTGTGCGCGACACGGTGGGAATGGCGGGAGACTATGCATTGAACCCGCTCACCTGGCTCACCTACGGCGGATTGGGCGGCGCGGCGACTCTGGCGATTTCGGGACCGAACGCGGCCCAAAGCATCAACAACCGCATGAACCTTTACGATGCCGCGACCCGGAACGTGATCGATCCCTATGTCGCCGTGCGCAGCGGCTATATCCAATACCGCGAACAAGCCGCCTCCAAATAGGCGCAGCGGGTCCAATCACGCGGAAAATGATTCGACGGACGCCGCCGTTTTCGCGAAGTTTCAGCTTCCATGGCCCTTCCCAAGGAGAGAGCGCTTGAGCGTTTGAAAGAAGCCCGCACCGCCGGGCGTCTTGGCCACGCCTACCTGCTCGCGGGCCCGCCAGGATCGGGTTGCGAGTGGCTGGCCTCCCACCTTGCGGCGACCATACTCGGAACCACTCCGGAAAATGTCTCCTCCCACCCGGATTTCCACCAGGCCGCCCCGGAGTCGAAATCCCGCCGCATTGTCACCGACCAAATCCGCGAGCTGGAGCAAGCCTTGCACATGAAGCCGCTCGCCGGGGCCAACAAGGTTGCGGTGATCCATGATGCCGACCGGCTCCAACCCCAGGCGGCGAACGCCTTTCTCAAGACCCTCGAAGAGCCACCCGCAGGCTCGCACATTCTCCTGACCACGAAACTCCGCGATGCTGTTCTCACAACGATCCTCTCCCGCTGTATCACAGTGCCCCTGCAGCCTCCCGCCGGGGCTGTGCGGGACGGGCAAGGCTCAGCGATCACCGAGGCCTTTGAGAAAGCCCTCTTGCAAAAAGGCGGCCAGGACGCCGGGACGGCGCTTCGGTTCACAAGAATTTTCCAAGCTGCGATGGCGGAAATCCGGGAACAGGCAACCGAGGTCCTCGAGTCGGAGTTGAAAGACCAAATCAAGCAATACCGCGACTCGATCGACAGAACGTGGAAGGACACCCGCGAGGAGCAGATCAAAGCCCAAGGGGAGTCCACCGTTTTGCGCGAGCGCGAGCGCTTTCTGGCCTGCCTCGGTGAGGTGCTCGCCGCTGCGCTGCGTCAAAAAATCCGTCCAGCGCCGGACTGTCCCTCAAATATCCAACTCATCGCCGGAGCGAATGAGCCCAAGACGCTCTTGAAACGCCTCGACGCCCTCGAGCGCACCCGCCGCATGCTCTCGTCCGGTGTGCAGGAGGCGCTTGCGCTCGAGAGCGGATTTCTCCAAATGATTGCCCATCCATGAAGAAGCGAATCGTTATCAAACTCGGCACCGGTGTGCTTGCCACCCCGGAGGGAAAGTCCCTCGACCAGGCCCAATTCACCCGCCTTACCGCCGAAATAGCCGAACTCCAAAACAGCGGTTACGCCTGCATCATGGTCAGCAGCGCGGCCATCGCTGCGGGTGTGCGTATTCTGAAACTCAAAAAACGCCCGGATGACCTCCCCGGCAAGCAGGCGTGCGCCGCAGCAGGGCAGCCCGAGTTAATGCGTCTTTATACCACCTCCTTCAAAAAACACGGGCTGAATGTCGCGCAGTTGCTTCTCACGCACGGCGACATCGACAGCCTGATGCACCGGGAAAACGCCCGTAATACACTCGACCGACTCATCGAGCATGGGGTCATTCCCATCATCAATGAGAACGACAGTGTCGCCGTGGAGGAACTCCGCTTCGGCGACAATGACCGCCTCTCCTCGGAAGTCGCCACTCTCATCGACGCCGATCGCTTAATCATTCTCACAAGCACCGATGGACTGATGGATCACGAGGGTCGGCGCGTGCCCCGCGTCCGCAACATTTCGGAAGCCTTGCGATTCGTTCGTCCGGACAAAGGCGAGGAATCCACCGGTGGCATGAAGACCAAGCTGGAGGCCGTTCGCAAGGCCTCTGCAGCGGGCATAGCCTGTCATATTCTCGATGGCCGGATCGCGAACCGCATGAAAGACGCCCTCTCCGGCGAGAATGTCGGCACGGCTTTTGGCAAATGAAAAGCACCGGCCCCACACTGGCGATAGCCCGGAATACTTTCACGGAGCTTGTGCGGCAGAAGGTTTTTTTCTTCCTGCTCATTTTTGCACTGCTCGTCATCGGGAATTCCGCCTTCATGGCGAAATTCTCGTTTCAAGAACAATTCCAGATGCTCAAAGACATCTCTCTGGGAGCCATGTCGGTCTTCACCTCGCTGATCGCCATTCTCGCCACGGCGAATTTCCTGCCGAAGGACATGGAGGACCGCACGATCTACACGCTTTTGGCCAAGCCGGTGCCGCGCTATCGCTATTTGTTGGGAAAACTCCTCGGCATCCTGGCCCTTCTCGGAGCCGCCACCCTGCTCATGACGGCGCTCTTTTTGATCACACTCTGGCTGCGGGAAAACTCGGTCCTGGCCGAGACCCGGGCGCAGCTCGCGGCTGCCACACCCGAGGAGCAGTCCCTCGCGATCAAAGAGGTCACCGATGCCACCTTCAATATCAACCTCCTTCCAGGGATCGCCGTGATTTTCATCAAATCCGCACTTCTCGCCTCGATGACCTTGTTTATTTCGAGTTTCGCGACCTCCTCGATTTTCACGATTCTCATGGCTTCCGCGCTCTATTTCATTGGCCACCTGCAGACCACTGCGCGTGAATACTGGCTCTCGGGCACCGCAGTCGAATGGTGGTCCCGCCTCCTTGCAGCGAGCGTGGCGATTCTTTTCCCGGATCTCCAAGCCTTCAACCTGACGGATGACATCATCGCGGGCACCGCAGTGCCCCTAGCTCTCTTTCTGAATACGGCAGGCTTGGGAATTCTCTATGTCGCCGTTTATTTCGCCCTGGCGGCTCTGGTTTTCTCTGGTCGGGAATTATGAACGCGCGGAAGTTTGCAGCCCTTGGCTTGCTGTGCCTTTTTGGTGGGGCCGCGCTCCCTCTCCAATTCCGGCTGCAATGCGAGGCACAGGCCGCGCATTTCCACAAAACAGCGCTCAGCATCGACCTCCGCGAACGCATCGGACAAGCGGGCTTTCTGGCCGCGCTCAGTGGATTCCGCTCGCCGCTCGCCGCATTGCTGTGGATCGAAGCCCACACCGCTTGGGAAAACACCGAGTGGGGGCGGATGGCTGGGCTTTTTGAAACCGTGACGACACTCCAACCCCGTTCATTGCCCTACTGGGACATGGCGGCCTGGCACATGGCGTGGAACGCCAGCGTTGCCGCACTGCAAAATGAAAAACAACCCAGCGAAGCCCTCCGGATCCGGGCCCAACGGGCTTACATCCAACTTGGCAAGGACTTCCTCGAGCGCGGCATCCTGAACAATCCGGACCGCCCCCAACTCCATATCCAGCTGGGGGTTCTTCTGAGAGACAAACTCGAAGACCATTGTGGTGCGGCGGAGGAGTTTTTGAAGGCCTCCAAGTATCCCGATGCGCCCCCCTACTCCGCACGCTTCGCTGGATATGAAATGGCGAAATGTCCGGGCCGAGAACGCGAAGCCTACGACTATCTGAAGAATCTCTACAACGAAGGAGAAAAACAACGTTTGCCATCCCTTATCAACCTTCTCCGGGAAATGGAAAACAAACTGGAAATTCCCGAATCGGAACGGATAGAATTCCACGCTTCGCACTAGAGAGTCACTCTGAACCTATGAGATTTGCCATCCTCGGAGACATTCACGCCAATCTGCATGCCCTGCATGCGGTGTTGACCGATGCCACCGAGCAGGATGTGACCCATCACGTCTGCATGGGAGATATTGTGGGTTACTGCGCCTACCCGAAGGAATGCGTTGAAATCATCCGCCAACTCGATTGCGCGACAGTGAAGGGGAATCACGACGAGCAGGTCTCCAAATCGGGCATTCAAGAAGGGCTGAATCCCCTCGCAGAAGAGGCCTTGCAGTGGACCCGAAATCAACTGGAACCGCAGGATATCCAGTGGCTTGATGAGCTGCGTCTGCAGAGAATGGTGAGGGATTTCACGATTGTCCACGCCACTCTCGATACCCCCCATAAGTGGGGATATGTAAAGACCGAGCTCGATGCGGCCGCGAATTTCAGCTATCAACGCACTGGAATCTGCTTTATCGGCCACACCCATGTTCCGGTGGCCTATGCCAAGGAGGGTGATTCCAAAACCATTCCGCTCGACATCCTGCCAATCGAGCGCAATCAAAAGTATCTCATCAATGTCGGCAGCGTGGGCCAACCCCGAGACTCGGACTGGCGTGCCGCCTACTGCATCTACGACACGGAAAAGCAAGAGGTGGAACTCCGCCGCGTGGAATACGACCTGCGCAGTGCCCAAGCGGCCATCCTCGCAGCCGGTCTCCCGGAAAAACTCGCCTCGCGTCTTGAAAAAGGCCGCTGATTTTCATCTGGGCCACCCGTGAAAAACAATTTTCACCGCCAGCCGGACCATCTGCTTTTTCTCAAACCCGGCTCGATGGGTGATGTCCTGCACGCCCTGCCCGTGGCGACAGAAATTCACAGCGCCTGGCCGGGAACCCGCATCACTTGGATCATCGATCCGCGCTGGGCGCCGCTACTCGAGAACAACCCGGCCATTGCCGGAACGCATCTGTTTCCGCGATCTGATTTTCGCGGCCCCCTGGGAATTTTACGCTTCCTTGGCTGGTGCCGACGCCTGAGGGAACTGGAGGCCGATGCCGTGCTCGATTTGCAGTGCCTGCTGCGGAGCGGCCTCATGGCGCGCTTCAGCAACGCCCCACGCATCTGGGGGCTGTCGGATGCACGCGAAGGAGCTGGTTTTTTTTACACCGAAAACATCACCGTTCAAAAAGACGAACACTCTGTCCAACGCTATCTGCGCGCCCTGCCCGCGATGGGCATTTCCCTGCCGAAGAAGCCGGAGTGGATTCTCCCGCACCCCCAACCCTGCACCGCCATCCCTGATCAGAGGCCGTTCGTCGTCCTCCACCCCTTCTCACGAGGAGCGGGCAAGTCGCTCGATTCCAAGTGTGTCGACGTGTTCATCCAAACCTTCCGCACCTATTCGGACGCACTCTGCGTGCTGGTGGGAGTGGGTGATTACGACCACAACCACGGCGATGGCTTTTTGAATCTCCTGAATCGCACTTCCCTGACGGAGTTGATCTCGATTCTCCGACGCGCAAGTTTTCTCGCGAGTGTGGACAGTGGTCCGATGCACCTCGCCGCCGCGCTGGGAACGCCTCTGCTCTCCATCCACACGTGGAGCGACCCGCGCCGCGTCGGACCTTTTTCGGAGGAGGCTTGGATCTGGCAAGGAGGAGAAATCCGCCGGCAAAATCTGACAGCCGCCCCGCTGGCCGAAAAGCCATTTACCCCGCAACACGCCGCCGAGTCGGCCAGGCTCGTTGCAGCGCAGATCTCAGGAAAATCTTAAAGGTAGTCGGAAAACTCGTAGAGAGCCGGGTCGCGCTCCGCAGGGCGAGGTCGGGATTTGGTCGCACGGCCCGTGGATTCCCCCTCCTCGCCGCCGTCCATCCCCGGAAAGTCCATCCCCTCGAAAGCGTCGCCAAACTCCTCCTCCAACTTCTCGGGATCCTCGCCAGCCTCGAGTCGGCTGATCATTTGCTCCATTTCGCCGGGCATCTTCTGGCCCGTTGCTTCGGTCATCTTCCGCATCATACGCCCCAGAGCACGCGGATCCGGGTTGTCCTCGTCCATACCAGCCATGTCGCGCTCCATTTCCGCCATGACACGCTCCATCCGGGGATCCAGATCCTCGGTAGCGGGAGAATCCGTCTTTTCCTTCGCGCGACCTGTGAAGGCAAATTTCGAGACCACGCGCTCCATCCGGGCCATGGGATCGTCCGGACAACGAGGCACTTTGCTGGCATATGAAAGACTGCGGGCGAAAAACGAATAGATCTTGTTTGTGTCGGGTGAATGGAATTCGTAAATCGGCATGGGCTGAAGAACAGTTTCGGAATGAGTGTAGACCGTTTGTTCCCAACCGTCCACTGCCTCTTAAAGCGTGGAGCCTCGCGGCTCATACAGACGTTTTTTTGGGGAACCACAGAACCCGGACTACGAGAAAGCCCCACCCCAACGACAAGGCGATTTTTCTCCGCAACCGAGGGAGGTTTTGGTAAAAGGGACGTTCCACTCTTGAACATGGAACCGCCCGACCCAACCGATGAGGAACTCGTCCGCCGCACCCAAGCGGGGGATGCCCGGGCATTTGACGAACTGGTCCTGCGTTTCAGCCCCCGCCTCTACGGGTTAGTGTATCATATGACATCCAGCCACGAGGACACAAATGATCTGCTTCAGGATATCTTCTCAAAGGCTTACCGATCCATCAAAGGCTTTCAGGGAAAATCCACCTTCTATACCTGGATGCACACGATTGCGGTGAACATGGCTATCAATTTTCTGAAAAAGCGTAACCGCAGAAAAACCACGAGTCTCGATGATGAGGACAACGGGCTAATCAACGACCCGGACTTCATTGCGGCTACGAGCCAGGGAGACCCGAGCCGTGATGTGAATCTGGGAGAGCTTCAAAAAAAATTGAACGAATCCATGCAGAAGCTGTCACACGAGCATAGAGCAGTTGTCACCATGTTCGACATCCAAGGCATGCCGCATTCCGAAATCTCCAAGGTGCTGAAAATCTCGGAGGGAACAGTCCGTTCGCGCCTTTTCTACGCCCATCGACAGTTGCAAAATTACCTCAAGGAGTTTATTAACACGTGATCGACCGTATGGATAACGCAGATAGTATTTCAAAGCTTCTTCGACTGAAACGTTACGAACAGCCCTCGGAGGAATACTTTCAAAACTTCCTACTGGAATTTCAAAACCGACAGAGATCCGAGGTTATCCATCGCCCACTGTTGCAAATCGCTTGGGACCGCTGTTCATCGCTATTCGACTTGGTCTCGATGCCCAGGCTGGTTATGGCTTCCTCATTCGCCGCAGCAGTCATCGCTGCGGCTTTTGTTTGGAATCCCGCCGACAACGCGCCCTCCACACTCACCATCGCATCAACCGGACTCGCAAGCCTTCCCGGTCCGAAGGCTCAGCTCAGCTCCGGGAAAACCGGTTCCGCTGTTCAATATGTTCTCCCAGCAAAACCGGTCAGCTATGCCTCTGCGCGCAGTTTCTAACATTCCCATGCGGATTGTTTTGCTGGCCGCCTCATCTTTGATGGCCTCCGCGCTGGCTCCACTCCAAGCGGCTGGGAATGACTTTGCCGATAACTTCACCACCGCAATTCAGCGCATTTTTCAAGAAAACCAGGAAGCCGTTGTGCGCGTCAGGGCAAGCGACCCGCTGGGAATCCGGCTTGGCAGCGGTTTTTTTATCGATCCCACCGGGTTGATCTACACACACGCCGGGGTCGTTTCGAATGCCGATAACGTGACGGTCGCCTTTGCCGGGCGCAACCTGCCTGCCAGGGTGGTGGCAACGGATGAACGCAGCGGGGTTACCCTCCTCAAGACGGACTGCATCAGCCCTTTCCTGAAGATCGGGAATTCAGACAACGCCACGGCCTCCACTCCAGTGATTGTAATCGGTTTTCCGGAAGACCAAGAATCCAACGCCAGCCTGGGCATGATTGCCGGTCACGACCGCCAGCATCTGGGCGAATACTTTTCCACAACCCATCTCCGCGCCAATATGGCGGTTAGTCGTGGTGAGGGCGGTGCACCGGTTCTCAACCTGAATGGCGAGGTTATTGGCATCCTGATGGCGAAGATCAATGACAGTGGCTCCTGTCACATCCTGCCCATTCGCGCGGCGGAAAAAGTGCGACAAGACATGGTCCGCTATGGAGAGCTCCGCCACGGATGGGTCGGAGTCGAAGTCGAGGATGCGCCGCAACCCATTAATGGAACAACCGCCAGAATCACGGCACTCAGCCCCTTGACGGATGCTGCTGCACAAGGTCTTCGTCCAGGCGACATGGTAAGTGCGATAGGCATTACACAAATCTCGACCAGCGAGGACGTGATTGACGCCTCCTACTTTCTCACGGCGGGTGAGGAAGCGGCTGTGGAAATAACCCGAGGCGGAGAAAAATTGAGGCTGAGAATCACGCCCCAACTTCACCCTTTGGCTCCCAACCCGGCCCTCCACGCCGAAATTCCTTTGCGCCCCTGATCGCGCTCAAAGAGCTCACTTGCTCTGGATTCTCCAGAGTCGAAGCTCCAAGCAAAAAAGCGGGCACCAGGCTTGACGCCCGATGCCCGCCTGAAGTTGAGGAAGGCTATTAGCGGCGACCGAAGTCGCGTCGACCACCACCGCCTCCGCCACCACGGCGGTCATCACGACCACCACCACCACCACGGAAGTCGCGGCGAGGGCCATCAAAGCGTCCTCCGCCACCACCACCGCCGCCTGGAGGGCGGTCTTCGCGGGGACGTGCTTCGTTGACTGTGAGGGCACGTCCGTCGAGTTCCTTGCCGTGAAGCTGCTCGACAGCGGCTTGGGCCTCGGAATCGGATGCCATCGTGACGAAGGCGAATCCGCGTGAGCGGCCTGTGAATTTATCTTGCATCAGCATGACTTCGGAAACCGCACCGCACTGCGAGAACAGGTCCTGGATGGCAATCTCTGTCGTGTTGAAGGACAGGTTGCCGACGTAGAGTTTATTACCCATGTTATTTACTATATTTAACGCATGAAAGATCGAGGCCTGTTCCCGACTGCCGGGTTTCAAACTGCCCGAGGAGTCTTCTCTCCGGGAGGTCCACCAAATCCTGATCCAATCTGCAAAGCTCTTATTCGCGTTTTTTCGGGGGTTGGCAAACAGTATTTCAGAGTATTTTTTGAGAGAAGGTTGACTGCGCCGCTTCGAATCGGGAAGTTGGGGGAGTGATGAGATTTCCGATAGGCATACTGGTTCTTCTGGCTGCGCTTGTCTTTTCCGCAACCGGAATGGCCCAGCAGCAAATGCGGGTGCCCTTCAACTTTCAGTGGGGCGACTCCGCAAGCCGTGTCGAACAGAGTCTGGTCGGCATCAAAGCCAAGATCACCGAGCGCAAGGTGGTGGAAGGACGTTCGGTCATTGTTGTGGAGGGAATCCCGCAAAAACAGCTGCAGCGTGCGTTGTTTTATTTCCGAAACGATATGTTGAATGAAATCGAACTCCACTTTGGGGACAGTTCGTGGGACTCGCCAAAATACGAACTCTTCTTCGAGGAGGTGAGGCGCAATGTGGACTCGAAATATGGTATCGGGCGTCTCTTGACGCGGTCACGCAACCGCGAGGGAGATGTTCTTCAAACTCTCGTTGGCTATCAGTGGCAACAGCCCGGGATGGCCCTCAGACTTTACCTCTTCACAGCGGAAGAAGAGGCCAAGGCCCTCAGGATTCTGAGTCTCCACTACAAAGAGAGCTGAAAGGCGCGCCAAAAAACCCTCGTAAAAACGGAGTTTCACCACAACTCAAAATCCGCTACGACAGCATGGTGATCCGATACGGAGGTCTTCTCGACCCGCTGAGAAACAACACGCAGGAGGGAGCTGTGAAACAAGTGGTCAGTCACAAAAGGCATCCTTCGCCAAGTGGCTTCTGTTTTTTGCACCGTTCGGAAACCGGTGCCTTCGAACTGCTGCACGAGCGACTCTGTCGGTGACACGTTCATATCGCCGGCAAGAATCGCAGGCTGCAGGGCCAGATCGCGAAGTTTTGTCTCAACGATATTGCGCTGAACCGGGTGGGCATCACTGGAATCCCCGATCAT
Source organism: bacterium (assembly GCA_037147075.1). GTDB lineage: Bacteria > Verrucomicrobiota > Verrucomicrobiia > Chthoniobacterales > Terrimicrobiaceae > UBA967. Next base: position 2,249 of record JBAWVX010000008.1, on the reverse strand, counting down.
GAAAAACGCTTGAAGATGGGTGTTGAGAATCTTCAGGGAACGACCACCCCATTCCGTCGAAACTTCGATCAAAAGCCGGGAAGATGGGCAACGCTTCTTTCCCTCATACTCGAATTCCGGTCCAGCAGCTGGCAGATCGATCTTATGGAAATCCGCCAATCGGGTCCGGGAAAAAATGGCCAACCCCAGCCCAAAGGGAAGTTCGGTGTCGTTGATTAAAGGATAAGAAAAAACCGAATGGTAGCCGTCGAGAAGGAGCTTGAGTTGCCCATAATGAGGTGGGGGCTGGATCTGCAATCCGCCATCGTGTCCCCTTTCCACCTCTTGAAGACAGATCACATCAGCGTCTAGTCCTTTAAGAAAATCCGCCACCGCAGCGAGATCGATACTCGGCTCGACTGAGTCGTCCTCGACCCAACCTTGACCGTTTTGCATGTTGAAGGTGACAACTCGAAATGACATGGAGGTATGGAAATCTAGCGGTTCACAGAAGCAAATTTCTGTCTAGAAGAGAGACATGTGAACTCGCCTTACGAAAGACCCAGATGTTGAGGATTATAAAAAAGACCGATACAATCAACGGCTTGAACCAAATTCTGGTCAAGTGATAAACGCCCCCGTAGGAATCAGACCCCAGTCCAAGACCTATAAAAACCAAGAGCCAGAAGAGAAGCTTCGCCCCTTTTTCCCGAAAGAGAATCGCTGCGAAGAGCGCCACGTAGGGCGCTACGATGATATACGAACAGGCCTCTGTGCGCGGGTTGAAGAGCATGAGATAGGCGGCCGCAAATGCCATCACAAGAAAAGGGGCCAAACCCGCAGTGTGGCTTTTTTTGAGTCGCCAAGCGATTCCGAGCGTGAGAAAGGCAAAGATCGCCCGCACGGGAAACCATTTTTTGTCCGGCACATCACACCCAAAAGCTCGGAACATGCCGACGATGTCGTCGTAATGATTTCCCGGAGGAATGCTGGCCACTGTGATCTGCTGAATGCACAGACGCCATTGGTGCAAGACATAGTTCGGATCATAGTGCAGGAAGGAAAGCCCGCCGAAGACAAGCATTCCAAGTGGCAACCTCCACCAGAGTGGACGATGGAGCGCTCCAAACAGGAGAAGAGGCACGAGACCCAGCGGTTTGGCCATCACCCCCAGCACAAGCCAGGCGGTCGCTGGCCACCAGCGTTTTTCAGACACACAGACAGCAGCCAGAATCATGGCTGCGGAGAGCAACATGTTGAACTGACCATTTCGGGCGGAGGTCAGCGAGGCCGGCAAAGCCAGCACAGTGACCAGACAGAAAAGACTTCCCTTGGCAACGTCTGCTTGAAAGAGACGACACATTCGCCAGATCGCCCAGCCAAAGAGACCAAGAGAAAAAGCCCGATAAAAAACCTCCCCGAGACGGAGGACCAGTGTTGGAAGAAGGGTCTCACGGAGTGGCTGCTTGTTGAATTTTTTGAGGTCCTTTGGAAACTCCTGCCAACAAAAGGGGGTGTAGATCAAGACCGACTGGGGAAAGTAAAGAAAACCCTTGCCTTGGAGGGAATACATGTTTTCAGACCTCCACCAGCAATACGACGCGCGGCTGTAGTTTTCAGTGACCGTTCTTGCGGTTGGTTGAAGAAAAACCAATAGCGCCATGAGAGTAAAAATACCGAACCAGAGGCGTTTGGCGTAGGTCTCGGACTTCGAACTCCAAAAAAAGGCATTCAGCTTTTCCATGCTTCTCCCGAGACTCCTACTCTGGGCAGCAAAAGCAAAGTCTCATTTATCCCGAAGCCAGCAGAATTGACCACAAACGAGCACCGGGGCAGGTGCGAAAACGAGCAACCGGAGGTTGGCCCGCAGGGCGAGTGAGCGGGAGCGAACGAGTCAGAGGACACAGAGGATGATCTGTTATACCAATGTCACTTTGAAACTAGACTTTGCATCGCAAAAAAAGGGGGCATGGCCGTCTCGGCCGTGCGGAGACTGGGTCTTTTCAAAACCTTCAACCTCTCGGAACCATCGAGCCTTCCGACTCTCACAGGCGGGACGCCTGTGCCCCTCTCTAAAAATCCAAATGCAAGCGGATATTGGTATTAATGATTCGCTGCGCTGAAAATCATTTGTGCGGTGTCCAATAAAATGCCAAAGCCTTTCCTGGTCATCCTCTCCATCTTGTCCTCCGGTCTAAAAAACCGTTTTCGGGTTTATCGTAAGCGTTGCGCCGAGCACCACCTGCCGTAGGTAGTGAAGGTGTCGTAGT
>JBAWVX010000007.1:0-80227 GCA_037147075.1 bacterium | reverse complement strand
TCCTCGCCGATGTAGCACAGTGGTAGTGCAATCGATTCGTAATCGATAGGTCACGAGTTCGAGTCTCGTCGTCGGCTCTCCTTCTAAAAGCCCGCAGATGCCCATATGGATTGGCTCTGCGGGCTTTTTCTTTGGCTGGGTAAAATTGGTTGAAAGTTGCTCCAAATGGGTGAAAATGCCATTATGGACGCAACGGACGCAACAGGCAGGAATAAGCCGATCATCACCCTTCGCACGGCTACGGTGCGGGGGGAACAACGGCATGTGGTTTTTTCACGGATTGCAGGGGTGGAGAAGCGCACTTTTTTTAAGACTCGGTTGGAGGCTCGCATGGCTCATGATGCGCTTTTGGAAAAATTGGAAACCGGAGGAACGGATGCTTTCAAGAAGTCCGCTGGCATGACGGTAGAAAAAGGCTGGCAGGATTTTCAACTGGTGCGGATGCCGAAGCTGAAAGATGGAAACCACACTCGGCTCCTCAACTGGTGGTGGGGGCATTTCGTGCAGAAATACGGCGCTCTCGATTTGAATGACATCAAGCCCGTTCACATAGAGGCGTTCTTGTCTCGCCCAGGTTGGAGCGGGACTACGGCAAATCAGGGCTTCGTTTACCTACGGCTCGTATTCAACTGGCTGGTCCGCTACGAACTCGCAGCGGCAAATCCGGCGCTCAAGATCGACACGCCGAAGGCTGCGCCGGAGCACCACTTGCTGACCGTGGCGGAAGTGAAAAAGCTGTTAAGCCTGACTAAGCAAAATGTAAGGCTACGCGCATGGATCGTGCTCGGGCTTTTCGGCGGGATGCGCATCTCGGAGGTGTGGCGCTGCCGCCCGGAGCATATCGAGCAGACAGAGATTTTCGTGCCGTTCCGCAAATCCACCGACCCAAAACCGCGCCCTCGTTTTGTGCCGATCCTTCCGGCGCTGACACGGAATCTTCCCAAAAAGTGGGATGACTTAGGCGAGGACATCATTAAGCGCGAGCGCACGGAGCTGGCGCACGCCATGGGCTGGCAGGAGTGGCCTCAAAATTGTTTGAGGCACACAGCAGCCTCGATGCACCGGGCTATGTGGCAAGACAGCGCGAAAACGGCTTATTTTCTTGGTCACTCATCCCCGCGCATGGTCGAGGATCGCTACGCCAGAGGAGTGAGACAGAATGAAGCCAAGGCGTTTTGGGCGCTATGAAAAATCCTTGGCGGATTGTTGTCAGACATTCATGCTTTTAATATGCCTGTAAAAAATGCTTCCAACGATGATTGGCGAAATGATCCTATCACGGAACGGCAACGAGAATTGATTGAGGAAAAAGGCTACGAAGCACCTGATACAAAGGGCGAGGCGAGCGACCTCATCACAGAGATTTTACGCAAAGAGGACGGTGCGACAGAGGGGCAGATTCGACGCTTAGAGTTCTACGGAATCTATGGGGATTTCAGTAAAAAAGAGGCGTCTGAACTGATTGAAAAAAACAAGCATCTTTACGATGAAGATGAATACCAAGCTTGGAAGCAAAATGTGGCTGGCATTGAAAAGAAAAAAGAGAAGGAAAAAAAAGATGACTTGTCCGGGTGCCAGGCAGGGTGCGGGTGCTTGATGTTGCTGATAGCGCTGTTTTTCCTATGGCAAATTTGGCGTTGGATGATCTCGTAGAAAATCAACTTGGAGCAAAGCTGCCGACTTGCACCTCAGATTAGGCGCGAACAGATCGCAATAATACATCGCTTCCAAAACCTGCAATCATGCGGGTCTGAGTGCGGATTGGTAGGCTTTATTCCCCCGTCAGGTCTATGACTTGCGCCGTCCACCCTTCTGGTAGCGGGCCGTCGTAGCTGTTGATAATCCACCATCTAAGGTCTCGGTGGAGGGCCGGATCAATGTGTCCTGGGGCGTAGGGGGGTCTTCATTGAGACGGTAGCGGGGCATGTCGGGCATGGCTTGGCTGAGTTCTTCGCGCTTTTTCATTTCATCAACGGCATCCGCAATGATGGCGCTTACAGAGGTTTTCATGCGGCGATCTTTAGCGTTCAGACTGGCCTCTTTTTCTTTGACCCAACACAGTAGGTCTGGCGGCAATGTGATGGTGATTCGAGGGAATTTTTCTTTGGTGCTCATATCATATCAGTAACACCGGATATGAAAAAATCAAACGACCATTAAAATTTTTTTTCGCCCGCAGACTTAGTGTTTATGGGCGTGTCAAGAGTTTTCTTGATGTGGGGTGATCTACTTATTGACCCGTTTTTGGAAATTTTCTTGCACGCCGATATGATCGATCATATCGGTATGAGCCATGCACACTGCATACGAGAGAACGAGCGTAAGTCTTCCTTCAAACCTCATGGAGTATCTGAAGGAGAAAAGTGAAGTGCTTGGCACACCTGTCAGCAGACTGATTGCGGCAGCACTTCGGGAAAAAATGGCGAGCGAGGCCAAAAGCAACAAACGGAGGGCCGCGAAATGATCGACGCAACCGAAATGGCGGCTCGCCTCGGGGTGGCAAAATACACGGTCGAGAGCTGGGCGAGGAAAAGCCAAATCCCCGCTTTCAAACTTGGACGGTGGTGGAGGTTTGACGAGGCCGAAGTCATGAAGGCGCTGAAGCTCTCCGGGAACGATCTCAGCCGCGCCATCGGGAGGGTGAAATGAAATCGCCCCGCCTTTTTCTCTGCGAGGGCTACTGCCCCGTCTTTGGCCCGATCCGCTCGATGATCGAAGCCGCCGGCTTCGGCGATGCCCGCACCAAGTTTTTCCTCAAACACCGGCTCCAAGCCACCCATGTCACTCTCGAAAGATAATTTATGGAACAACACGAAGTCATAATCAGAAACATTCAATTCGCGTGGGAGTTCATCCGCGCTGTCGGCCCAGCCCTCGCGCTGGGGGTGGCAACCTACTGGGTAACTACATGGGGGGAGCGGACACGATGAGCGCGTTCTACGTGATAGACACCGAGGCTGAAAAAGTCGGGATGATGAACATTTTCGGTCCCTATGAGACCCGCGCAGGGGCAGAGGCATTCATACGCAAGGATTTTGCGGACTGGTGGGAGGAGTCAGACACGCCGTTGAAAGATCGGGATGCCGCATCGTCTGCGACCTATCAGATTCTCCAACTGGTCGCGGAGGTGCGTCCGGTCGGTAGCTCCTCGCTGAAGGTCAAACTCGTGGAGGAGGCGAAATGACCTCGACCATCGAATGGATCGCGTCCACCGACGAGCTGCCGGATGCCGACGAGACGGTGATCCTCGCCCTCGAGGACGGGGATGTCACAACCGGATTTCTGGACGGGGATACTTGGCGGGACATTTCCGCCGACCGCCTGCCGGATGCGCCTATCTTCTGGGCGCGGTTTCCAGAGCCTCCGCAGCCACGGACAAAGAAGGGGAAGAGAAAATGAGCGCGACCCTCGCCATTTCCATCGCCGTGCTGACCCTCGGCTCGTGCATCGCTTCATACATGCTGGGCCGCGATAGCTACCGCAACGAACTCCGTGACTTCCAAGAGCGCAAGCGCCGCTGGGAAGAGTTCGACGACGAATAACCATTTCCTCGCCAGGTCTCATTGAGACCGCAGGGGCAAAGGGGGGCCGCGCATCCCAAAAAACGCGGACCAATTAACTCTGTAACGGACTGCGGCGACCGGAACAGGGACAACACAAAGCCGCGATTTATTAGGCGAATATATGAAACTGACAAAAAGAGGCGGCGGGGCCTTCAACCCGCATGACGAGGGGACATTTCGCGCGGTGTGCGTGGATGTGACCCCATTAATGAAGCAGACCAGCAAGTTTGGCGAGAGCGAGGTTTTCCGCCTTGTGTTCGAGACGGATGCCCCGGCGCGTGAGGATGGGAGTCGTCAATGCGTGTGGAGTCGTGGGTTTACCCCATCGCTCAACGAGAAGGCGAACTTCCGTAAGTTCTTGCGCCAGTGGTTCGGGCGTGACCTGACAGCAGCAGAAGAAGCGGAGTTCGACACCGAGGCGCTTCTTCTTGGAAAGACGGCGCAGGTGACGATCATCCATGAGCACGCTGAGAACGGGAATACCTACGCAAGCATTGTGGCCTGCGTGCCTTACAAGGGCAACGATCCGCTAAAGCCCTCGGGCAAATTTACACGCAAAAAGGACCGTGAAGCCAAGGGCGAGGAGGCCAGCTATCGCGGGGCAGCCAAGCCAACTGAGCCGGTGCGTGAAGCCGAGGCGGTTGATACCACCCAAGCCGGTGATGATTGGGCAACCGTCAAAGTGCATGTGGGAAAATTTGCGGGTGTGGAAGTGCGCGACCTCGATCCCGAGGCCATCGAGAAGCTCAACAAGAACTGGGTGCCGAACGCCGGAACGACTGCCGCCGATCAGCGGCTCGTGAAGGCGCTCAAGCGTGCCCAGGAGGAATTGGCAGCGGTCACAGCCGGGGAGGAATACTAATGGGTGCCGCAACCAAAGTGGAACTCCGCACCGCAGGGGGCGAGACGATTGACGCGACGGCGGCGTTCGCCGCGATGGATTACAATGAGGTGGAATTCCAGCGCGTGACAGCGCTGGTCAATTCCCTGCTCGAAACTCACTGGGCTGGCATTCAGCAGGCGGTTGCTGAGAGCGAGGATGCCACGGGCAGCGTGAGCCTGTCCGTCAAGCTCGACCACTCAGGCCCATCTCGCATTGTGAAAACGAAGTTGAGCTATGCGGTGAAAACCTCGGACGAGGCCGAAGCCTATGTGCAAGACCCCGCTCAGAAGGAGTTCGACCTATGAGCGACACACTTCAAATCGTTGTCTCGGGGAGTCTTCCAAGTCCTCAGATCGAGTTGTCCGTGGCAGCCTTCAACGCCAGAACATTGGCGTTGGAGGCGAGCGGGCGCATCAAGGCGATTGCTTCGGTGTCTGACTTGGACTCGGCAGCGGCGGCTTTGACTAAGCTCAAGGCGCTGACCCGTTCGGTGGAGGATAGCCGCAAAGAGGTGAAAGCGCCGGTGCTCGAGGTTGGCCGGCGGATTGATGCGGTGGCTAAGGATTACCTCACGCCGCTGGAGACGGAGGCCAAGCGCCTGTCGGTGATCGTTGGCTCTTACCAAGAAGCCCAACGCCGGAAGGCGGAGAAGGAACGCGAAGAAGCGGCCCGTGCGCAGGCGGAGGCATTGGCGGAGATGAATGCGAAGCAGGCGAAAGCCGTGGCCAATGGCGATGAGGAGGCAGCAGATGCCGCCCGTGCGGAGGCGGCGGACAAGATTGCCGCAAGCCAACTCGCTGCCATCAATGCCGATGGGCCAAAGCCAGAAGGCATCACCAGCCGGACAAGCTGGAAATTTGAGGTGGTGGACATCGCCGCTCTCTATGCCGCTCGCCCGGAACTCTGCGTCATCACCCCAAACAATGCTGCGATCCGTGCCGTGGTGAAGATGGGGGCGAAAATCCCCGGTCTTCGCGTTTGGCAGGAGGCAGCGGCCATCGTGCGGGTCGCCGCTCCGGTGAAGGTGGAGGAATACGATTACTGATATGCCAACCCTCGCCGAAATCCTCGCCAAGAAGGCGGCCAAAACCGCTAAGTCACAACCAGCAGCCACCGGCCTCAAAATCACGCCGGACAGCGAAAAGGCTGACCTCGCTGCCAGCATCAAGCAGGGACTCGACGCCTGCGCCCCAAAAGTCAACCCCCCGGCTCCACGCGAGCTGGGGGCAATGACCCACGGCGAACGGATTCCAATGGATCACCCAAAGGAGGGAGCGCCAGCAGCGGAGTGGGAGTGGTTCGACTCGCTTCACTCCTTCGAGAGCGAACTGGGGATCGTGATCGACCCGAACGGGCAGCAGGCATGGATCGCGGTGCAAGCGTTCCAAAGCAAGCCGCCGATCCTGCTCCACCGACTGCCACTCCTGAACCGGAAACGCAGCGAATCCGACCCGTTTTAAGCGATGATGACCCTGAACCCTACCGCATCGCTGGAGAACTCGCAGCGGCCTACCGCATGGGATACCTCGAAGGACCAGACGACCCCGAGGCGCGATTCCTCGCCAAGGCAATCCACCTCTTTCGGGGGCGAGTCGCGGAATACTGATGGATTGACCACAGAGAACACAGAGAACACAGAGGGAAGAATACGGCTTTCGCCAGGGCAGGCGGCAGCGGTGGATTTGATTCAATCGGGGGCGAATGTGTTCCTTTCCGGTATGGCGGGAACGGGGAAATCCACCGCGCTCCTGCAATACATCGGGCAGGCATTCCGTCGGGTGGATGTCTGCGCCACCACAGGGATCGCTGCGCTGAACCTCCAAGACCAATTTCGCAAGAATGCCGGCGTGGGGATCGCAGCGCATACGATCTACCGCTGGGCGGGCATGGCGCTGGGGCCTGCGCCTGGACAGAGGTTCGAGGATTATTTGGCATTCCTTCAAAAGAAGCCAATGCCGTTCTCGCGTCATTCGGCATTTGCTCGGGTGAAAGCGGCTGAATGCCTTGTCATCGACGAGATTTCCATGTTGCCGGGGCGGATTATCGACTACCTCGATTTCCACTGCCGCGCAATCCGCAAGACCGACCGACCCTTCGGCGGCATCCAACTCGTGGCCGTGGGGGATTTCCTCCAACTCCCTCCGGTGGCAAAGGATGGGAAATACGACTGGGCATTTGCCTCCAAGGCATGGCGAGGGGCGGGATTCCGTAATGCCTACCTCACGCAGATTCACCGCCAAAAGGAACCGCTCTTCACCGAGGCGCTGAACAACTTCCGCGAGGGACGCATTTCCAAGGCGGTGGCGGATACGCTCTCAAGCCGGGTGAAGATGTTTGTCGACCGGCGCGTGGTGCGCCTGATGACTCACAACGCTCAAGTGGACAAGTGGAATGCCTACCAGATCGGGGAGATCGAATCGCCCGAGGTGAGCTATGAAGCCGACTTCACCGGAGCCGAGCACGAGGCGGACTTTCTCGCCAAAAACTCGATCACCCCGACACACCTCACGATCAAGCGAGGGGCGCGCGTCATGGCGACTTGCAATATGGAAGTGCCAGACGAGGAGGACAAAACCCAAAAGCACACGGTGGTCAATGGCCTCTGCGGGACCGTGCAGGACATGGAGCCGGAGTCGGTGTGGGTAGCCTTTGACAATGGCGAGACGGTGAACATCCCCAAGCGGTCATCCCAATTCGACCCGCAGCGCGAGGATTCGGCGACCATGACACAAATCCCTCTTCGCCCTGCCTATGCGCTGACCATCCACAAGTCACAGGGCCTCACGCTCAACAGCGCCCACATTGACATCCGGGCTGCCCGTGAGCCTGGGCAAGCGTATGTGGCGCTTTCCCGCCTGCGTTCACTCAGTGGCCTTTACCTCAAGGACTGGATCAAAGGCGTCCATGTGAGCGAGGCGGCGATCAATTTTTACAAGAATTTATAATGTGGATACTACCCAAACAATTACTTACTGGGACGAACCAGAAAATGAATAACAAACCTAACAAACCAACACCAAGAACTGAGGCAGTTATGCTAGACCCGTTGCGTGACGGAAACGATCTGCCAGAATTAGCGCGTCAACTCGAAAATGAACTCTCGGAGGCTTTACTCGAGCGCGACGAGGCGCGGCAGGAAAAAAAAAAACTCAAAGAGGCACTGCTCCGAGTCCGAACATGGGGGATATCCTCAAAAAATTTCGATGCCTCAGACAGCTACCAGATGGCCGAATGGATTGATGACGGATGCGAAGGCGAGCTTCCAAAACCTGATGGACCTTGGATTTACGAAAAATTGGAGGGCGCGAAATGAGCCGACGACCTACACCAGAGACAGATGCGGCTGAATACTTAATAAATGGAAAGAGCGTGGAGAAAGGAAGAAACAAATGAAGATTACGAATAAATTTGGCCTGCCTGATCCTGTATTCCGCGCCTTGTCACATGATGGGTATATGGCAGGAACCAAGAAGGCAGACATCTCGGTGACAACCTTGATCGGCCCACCGAAGATCAACCAACTCAAGAAAAGGTATTCTGAACTCACTTCCAAAAAAGGAACGAGCAAACGCGCCTCGGCACCGAAGACCCTCGCCACCTCTGGCCATTTATCGCAGACGGAATTCGGATTCTGCGACCCAAGCTCTGCTTCTTTTAGAATTTTAATGGAGGAACTTATCAATAAATGAATACACTCAAGACGAATATCTCCCTTTTCTCCAATGCCTTCGCCGACGAACCGGACGAGGCAATCACGCTGGAGGCATTCTTCCAGGGCGTGAAGGATGGGCGGTGGCAGAGACAGGTGGACATCCTCCGCGAACACCTTAAGCGCGGTGACGAGCCGCGCTACACAGCCAAGAAGCGCGACCTCCCGGCAGTCACCATTTCCTGCCATTGCCTTTCCCGTGAGCGCGACCTATCACCTGAGGCGAAGGCGATCACTCACAGCGGATGGCTCCAAGCGGATTTTGATCTGAAGGATAACCCGATGCTTGCCGATGACTCGGTGGTTTGCGCCAAGCGGGCGGAACTCCTCGCCGATCCCTATGTGGGGGCGGTCTTCGTGGGGCCGTCCGGGCAAGGACTGAAGGCCGTGGTATCAATCGATACCGAGAAGCACAAGGATTCATGGTTTGCCGCTGAACTCCATTTCCGTGAGAAGCATCGGCTGAGTCTCGATAAGGCGACGAAAGACCCGATGCGCCTCTGCTTTGTCTCCTACGATCCCGAAATGGAGACAGCGGACATTTACCAGCCCATCCCTGTGCCGGACAAGATGCCAGAGCCTGAAGTGTGGCGTCCACCCGTAGAGACGACAGCGGCAGACATTGCCGAGATGCTGCGCTACATCCCGCCGCGCCCGGACTACGATACATGGCTGAAGATTGCCTCCGCAGTGTGGAGCGTCCTTCCGATGCTTGACGGTGCGCGCATCCTCCACCAATGGTCACCAGAGGAGAAGGATGGCGAATACGCATCCAAGCACAAGGCACGCCTCAAGCAGGTGGGAGTCGGAACGCTGGCACACATCGCCAGTGAACATGGATTCGACGCCCGTGAGGCATGGAGACGGAAACGCTGGGCTGGCCGCATCCGCTTTGCCGACTCAACTCTCGGACCAGGACAAGGGGAAGACCCGCTGGCCGGTGGGGAGGTGGCAGCGATCCCGACCGAGATTTCCCGCGAAAGGATTATGGTGGCCTATGGCCAAGCCCACAAGGGAGACGCCCGCCTATGGGCTGAACTCCGAAAGGGCCTGCGCGTTTGGAATATCCATGCCAAGGTGTGGATGACCTACGAGGACGGCCTATGGAGGCGCGACACGGGAAACACGACGCTCCTCGATATATCCGACACGCTCACGGAGGTTTATCAGCGCGTGGCCGACTCGGTGCGGGCCGAAATGAAGGCAAATCCCTGCGATGACGAAAAGAAAGACCCACGCATCAAGGAAATCAAGGGCCTCGAGGACCGCTGCCACAAGCTCTGCCACTCGGAATATCTGGCCTCAGTCGAGCGCATAGCCAAGAGCGAGATGAACCTCCCAGCGACCGCCTTTGACTCTAACCCCGAGATCCTCGTGGTGCTCAATGGCACTCTGGATTTTGCGGAGGGCATTTTCCGTGAACACCGCGCCTCGGACTACGCAACCACCCGCTCGCCAATCAATTTCGACGGGGCCGTGGAGTGTCCGAAATGGGATGCGTTCCTCAATCGGTTCATCCCAGATGTCGAGACACGCGTCTATCTGGCGCGAGCCTTTGGCTATTCACTGACAGGCCGTGTGGACAAGGACGCCCTCTTCTTTGCCTATGGCAAGGGAGCCAATGGGAAATCCACCCTCTTCGGCGTGCTCAAAATCCTCCTTGGCGACCTCATGACCACGGTCCCGATTGCCGCCCTCCTCGCTGCCAAGTCGGACAATAACTTCGATTACTACAAGGCATCGATGGAAGGAAAGCGGGTCGTTCTCACCGACGAAATCCCCGAGGGGCGGAAATTGGCCGATAGCCAAGTGAAGGCGATCACCGGCGGCGATGCCATCAATGCCCGCCGGCCGTTCGAGCAGCCCTACGCATTTTTCCCGACGCATAAGCTCTGGCTCATGGGAAACCACAAGCCGGATGTCCAGGGCACAGACGAGGGAATCTGGCGCCGCGTCCACATGATCCCGTTCACCGTCACGATCCCAGAGAACGAACGGCGCGAACGCCACGAAATCCTTGCGGAGTTTGAAGCTGAATCGGCTGGAATCCTCAACTGGGCGATTCGTGGACTCCTCGAAAGCCGAGACATCGGCCTTAAGCCACCGCCACAAGTGGTAGAGGCAACAAGGAACTACCGTGAGGAAAGCGACCAGTTCGGCTCGTTCCTCATCGAATGCACCGAAAAGGACATCACCGGGCGCTGCGGTATTGGATCACTGGCGAAAACCTACGCCATCTGGTGCGACCAGAACGGCGAACAGCCACGCTACCGGGGAACCCGCCAACTCAGAAAAGTGATGTCCGAGCGGGGCTATCACATCGAGCCGGACAGGAACGATCACCCGACCATTCACGGAATGAAACTCAAACTGGAGGAAAGAAAAGATGCGTTCGGACTATCCGCTTGAATCGAAAGGAATCCTTCAATTCCCCGCGAATCCCGCGCGGGGAATGCGGGGTTTTATGACCATCCTTTTTCTTGAAGTGCCCAAAAAAGGCTTTTTGAGGGGTATATCTGCGGGAAATGCGGGATTGGCGGGATGTTTCATATTAAATGTTAGGAATCTATTTTTGTCTTCTGTGTTTTCCACAGAGCTAGGTTTCACCACCCCTCTTTTCCCGCATTTCCCGCACCCCCGTTTTTTCCCGTTTTCCTATGCCACCATTCACCCAACACGACCTTGAACGCCTCGGATACACCCTGCAACCAGACGGCTCCTATGCTCGAGCCAGTCATCACCCTACACCTGCCCGGATACTTGACCCCAAGCCTCAACCGGCTATTCGGCAAACACTGGACTGCCAGCCACCGCGAAAAGCAACTCGCACGGGCCGCGTTACTCTCCGCATTACACGCCACGCCCGCCGCCTCCTCGATGCCGATAATTTCGCAGGCGGTTGCAAACCTCTCATCGACCAAATCCGATACGCCGCCCTCATCCCGGACGACGACCCGGCCAGCGTCGAACTCCAATTCTGCCAAGAGAAAGTCGGCAAGAAACACCTCCAAATGACCACCATCGAAATCACGCACCCATGAAAGACATCCTCGAAGAAAACAAACGCCTCAAAGCAGAAGTGGAAAAGCTCATCAGCGACAACATGGAGCTGACCGGCGTGATCCGCTCGCTGCGGAAGGTCGCCCGCGAAGATAATGAGAAGCTGGAAACCGTAAGCCGTGAGCTATGGCTCTGGAAAAATGGCAAATATGAGAAGGAGGGCGAGAAATGAGCGACACACCTGAGACGGACGCGCTGTATGCGCAAATGCTTGCGGAGAACCCCGGCAATTTCATTCACCTTGAGGAGTTTCTTGAACTGGCTTGCCGATTGAAGCGCGAGCGAGATGAGGCAAGGGCCGCAATCCCTGCCGGCGAATGGGTAGCCTACGAAGATCACCAGAAAGTCCATGAAGCTGCCAGCCGCCTATTGGTTGCGATCAACAAACAACTGCCAATCGGCTGCTTTACATTGGTAAGCAGCGAATACTACAGACTCCAAAACGCGATTTACGGCAGGGAGGGCGCGAAATGAGCGTCACGCCAGAGACACCCACACCAGAGACGGATGCGGCTGAATGGAGCTGGTATGATGATTGCACTCCCGAAAACGAAATGATTGTGCCAGCCAACATTGCTCGCAAACTTGAGCGCGAGCGCAACGAGGCGCGAGCAGAGCGCGACATTCTCAAACTCAAAGCCCAGCGCGAAGCCGAACACCACGACAGGATGGTGGGTGAGCTTGAAAAGGTTTACAAAGAACGCGACGAGGCGCGGGCCGTTGCATACGATCTGGCCGTTATCGCCTCACACTGCCTCGGATCGCACGGTTCTGCATTATTAACCGAAACATCTGAAAGAATTGCAGACACATTGAAGCGATGGAGGGAGCTAAAACAATGAGCGAGGAAGCCATGACCTCCTGCCTTCAACGCATCGCCATAGGCGACCAAGACGCGATGACCGAGCTGTTCAGCCATACGCAGGGAGACATCACACGCATCATTGCGTCCATCGTCCCGGCTGACAATGCAGGGGACATCTACCAGACCGCCATGCTCAAGGTATGGCAGAAGGCCGGAACATTCCGCGCCGGGGCGCCGGTCATGCCGTGGCTCATCGGCATCGCCCGCCGAGCTGCCTTCGACCTCCTGCGCACTCGCAGGCGTAGAGTCGCCCTATTTGAAAAAAATAACGACTCGGAAGGCTCTCTCGTGCCGTCATTAAAGGAAGACCGGCGCGAAATACGCCAACACCTGGACAACTTACCAGCCATGCAAAGTAAAATCATCCGCTTGAGCTTTTTCAAAAACCTCCCTCTGAAAGACATCGCCGCACAGGAAGGAATCACGCTCAACCAAGCCCGAACTCTTCGCCGCAAAGCCCTTAACACGCTGAAAGAAAGCCTCAACCTTGAAAATCTCCTCGACTAAATACAAAGACGGCACTGCTCACCACGCAGCCCGTGGTTATGTCGTGCTATGGGCAACGCTCATGGCTCAAGCGAAACCCAACCATCGAGGCTCCATCGCTGAGATCAGCCGCGAAATGATGGAAGCCATCGACCTCGATGAGCAACGAAAAGACAAAGAAGAACCGCATGAACTCTGAAATCCCTCTACCACCCACGGCGCAAGTCGTTGCCGATGTCATAGGACGCGAGGCCACACTGGCTCTTGCCATGTCCTGCCTCTATCGCTGCCTTTATGTGCCAAAGGGAAAGCTGGCACCGGACAGCTATCTCGTGCGCACAATCGGAGAAGAGAAGGCCAAGCTCATGCAAAGGGAGTTCTGCGGGATGCTCTTACCGCTGGCAACCTGCCACCACATCGCCGTCTTTGAACGCCAACAACGCATCCGCGCTGCCGTGGCTGAAGGGAAGACACACGCGCAAGTCGCAGTCGCTTATGGTCTCACGGTCAAATGGGTGCGCAACCTATGCGCTCGCAAGCCAGACGAATATCGCTACCCACTCAAAGCCTACGAGCAGCCACCAGCCAACTTAGGGGGGGTATTAGTTACTCCTAAGGGGGTTAGGGAGCGGGTATGCGGAAACTCGCGGAATTTGGCTAGAGACTAACTAAAAAACCGCGCTTTGCTTTGCTTCCAGCCTACCCAGCACGCGCCACAGAAAAAAAATAATGTCACGACAGCGGGCAAAACACAGAACGATTCTACGGGGCGTATAACGCAAAATCCGGACAAACTTTGAAATGAAAAACCAACAAAACTATCAGATTGAACAAATCGAAACGGGGAGCCTCATTCCCTACGCACGCAACGCCAAAAAGCACGATGCCGCACAGGTGGCAAAAATCGCCGGAAGCATCCGGGAGTTTGGATTTAACAATCCCGTGCTCATCGATTCGGAGAACGGAATCGTTGCCGGTCATGGTCGCGTGCTTGCCGCGCAGAAGTTGGGGTTGGCATCCGTGCCGTGCCTCCGGCTCTCGCACCTCACGGACTCGCAACGCCGCGCTTACATCCTCGCCGACAACCGACTCGCGGAGATCGGCGGCGGGTGGGATGAAAAGATGCTTCTGGAAGAACTAAAAAACATTGAGATCAGCGGGATTCATGCGGAATCAATCGGATTTTCTGAGTCGGACATCAGCGAGTTGGCTTCAGCACTTGAGGCAGACGATGAGACTTCAAACGAGATCAAACCGGAAAAACTGCCGCGAGCGATTCAGTTGGAACCACCTAAAGAGTATGCAGTCATCATGTGCGAAAACGAAGAGGAGTGGGAAAAGCTAAAGGTCTCTCTCGATCTAAAACCAGTCCGTCGCGGAGGTTACAAACAAGGATCGGCATTTGATGCGGTAGGCACTCAGAGAGTTGTCAAAGCATCTCAATTTTTTGAAAAACTAAATGATCATAGCAATACCAAGTAAAGGAAGAGCGGGGCGCACAAAAACTTTAAGCGTATTGCCTAACGCAACGCTTTTCGTGCCTGCTCTGGAGGCTGAAAGCTACAGGCTAACAGGTGCAAAAAATGTCATAGGCGTGCCGGATGATGTAAGAGGCATCACAAAAACGAGGAACTGGATTTTGAAAAACACGGATGATCCTCACATTGTAATGATCGACGATGATGTGAAGGCGCAGGGATGGGTGAAACTTAATGAGGAAAAAAGCCAGCACAAGAAATTGAATGAATCGGCGTGGTTATCAGAGTTTGAAAAACTCTTCGATATAACTTACGGGATGAGCTTTAGAATATGGGGAGTAGCAACGCAATCGGCACCTCGCTCAGTATACCCTTATCGACCTCTTTTATGGAGAAGTTACATCACAGCGTCGTGCATGGGCATTATAAATGAGGGAAGAACCTTTTTTGATGAATCATTCCCGGTCAAAGAGGATTACGAGCTTAACCTAAGATGTATTAAAGAAGATGGCGGTATCGTAGCGGCGCGTCACATTTATTGGGAAAATAGCCACTGGCATGACGAAGGCGGATGCCACGACTACAGAACGCAAAAGCTGGAAGCGGACTGTATTAAAAAACTCGAAGTCATGTATCCGGGAATGATCAAGGTGACGAAACGAGCAAACTCGGAATTTTGCATTGCAATCACGGTATGACAAAAAACGACCCAGCAGAAACGAGCGTGCCGAGCGGAACACTGGCAAAGTTGTTCAACATCACCGATGTAAGAATCCAGCAACTTGCAAAACTTGGAATCGTCACAAAAGCCGCCCGTGGTCGGTATGAGCTTTGGCAATCGATTCGCGGATATGTGAGGTATCTCCAGGACAGAGCAGCAGGAAAAGGAATGAGCGGGGATGGTGATGAAAGCAACTACGAGGTGCAGCGCACTCGCGTCTACCGAAACCGCGCCGACATTTTGGAATCACAATCGCAAGCGATCCGTGGAGAACTTCACGATGCGGCTTGCATTGCCGAGGTGATGGGGGAGGGGCTGGCTAACCTTCGGGCGAAGATGCTGGCAATCCCGACAACGGCAGGGCCAAGAGTTGCAGACGAAAGCGATCCGAACAAATGCGCGGCAATGATCGAGACGCTGATTCACGAGGCGCTGATGGAATGCTCGAAATACAACGGGCGCGAAGTGATCAACCGCTACCTCAAACGCCATGAACCTGCCCCAGAGGAAGAGACGGGCGAGGGATGGGAGACATGACGGCCGAGCGAGGCGACATCGCGGAAGACCTCACCGCCGGCATCTGGTCAGCTTTAGCACCCCCTCCAAAATGGACAATCAGCGAATGGGCAGACCATCGGCGCAAACTCTCCGGCGAGGCGGCAGCGGAGAAAGGGCAGTGGCGAACGAACCGCGCCGAATACCAGCGCGGGATTATGGACGCCGTTGCCGATCCGACGATTGAGCAAGTCGTCGTCATGTCATCGGCACAGGTGGGGAAAACGGAAATCCTTCTCAACTGCATCGGCTACTTCGTGGATTTCGACCCCTCGCCCCTCATGCTCGTGCAGCCCGACGAGGCCATGGCAGAGACATTCAGCAAAGACCGCCTCGCGCCAATGTTCCGGGACTCGCCCAGCCTCCGCTCCAAGGTGCGACCGGCCAAGACACGCGACAGCGGAAACACGATCCTGCATAAACGATTCCCCGGCGGGCATGTCACGCTTGTCGGAGCCAACGCCCCCAGCGGCCTCGCCTCTCGCCCGATCCGTGTCCTCCTGCTTGACGAGGTGGACCGATACCCCGCCAGCGCAGGAACCGAAGGCGATCCGGTAAACCTTGCCATCGCCCGAACAAAAAACTTCTGGAACCGGCGCGTGGTCATGGTTTCGACCCCGACCGTAAAAGGCCTCTCCCGCATAGAGCGAGCTTTCGAGATTTCCGACCAACGGCATTTCCTCGTGCCGTGTCCGCATTGCCAACACGAGCACCCGCTGCGGTGGGGCAATGTCGTTTGGACGGACGGACGCCGCGACCTTGCAACCCTCCGGTGTCCCGCCTGCAACGGCACGATCACCAACGCGCAGAAAAACCAAGCGGTCTCCCGTGGTCGGTGGCAGGCCAGCGCCGGACCCAGCCGCATCGCAGGCTTCCATCTCAACGAACTCTATTCCCCCTGGCGAAGCATCGCAGACATCGCCATCGAGCACGGACGGGCGAAAGACGATCCCTCAACTTTGCAAGTGTGGATTAACACCTCGCTGGGCGAAACATGGGAGGAAGGAGGCGAACGCATCAGCGAGCACGCCCTCATCGAACGGTGCGAACCCTACCCGCAGGCGGATGTTCCCGCCCGTGGGTTGATCCTCACGGCAGGCGTGGACACCCAGCCAGACCGGCTCGAGGTCGAAGTCGTCGCGTGGGCAGGCGGCGAAGAAAGCTGGAGCGTTGCTTATCATGTCATTCTCGGAGACCCCGACATCGTGGAGGGAACAGCAGGAAGCCCGTGGACGCAGCTCACCGACTACCTCCGCAAGCGCTGGACCTCGGAGGCAGGCGGCGAAATGGTCATCGAAACCACCTGCATCGACACCGGCGGAAGCAACACGCAGGCCGTTTACGGCTATGTCAAACGCCACAAGGGCGACCGAGTTTACGGCGTGAAAGGACAAGGCGGACCCGGCTTGCCCATCGTCGGCAACCCCGCCCGCCGCAGAGCAGGGAAAAAAACCAGCCGCCCGATCGATGTCTACATCGTCGGAGTTGATTCCGCGAAGAGCATCGTTTACAAACGCCTCCGCATCACCGAACCCGGCCCCGGATATTGCCATTTCCCGCAGGGACGCAGCGCAAAGTATTTCCGAGGGCTGACCGCAGAAAAGGCCATTACCAAATTTATCAAAGGATTCCCCCGGCTGGAGTGGCACAAAACATCCGGCGCACGGAACGAACCGCTCGATTGCCGGGTTTACGCATTCGCCGCCCTCGTGCTACGCGCCCCGCAGTTTGACAAGCTCGCTCTCCGCCGGCGGCAGACCATGCCGGCGCCCAAGCCCGCCGAGGTCGAGACGCCCCCTCCGGTGGAACTCCCCGCAGAAGACACCCCCAGACCGGATGCCAACAATGCCGCGAAACGCAAGCGCACCACGCGCCGCGCTTCCTTCGTGCATACATGGTGACAATAACGGCAGGCGAAACATTCGAGGTTACGGTATCGGCAGACCCCGCCGCGACCGTCCTTGTGCAATTCGCTGGAATGCAATCGCGCAATGTCGCAGCCACCGGCACGGCAGGAACCTTCACCGCCGCCGCAAATACGAGCGGATGGATTCCAGGGCATTACATCTGGGAGGCATGGGCAACGGTCGCCGCACACCGCGCCCTTGTCGAAACCGGCGACCTCCTCATCCGCGAATCCGCTGCCACCCTCGCACCCGGTGCCGAGGTGCGCACGCAGGCCCGCATCGCCGTGGCGCACATCCAAGCCATGCTCGCAGGTGGCGCAACGCTTGAGGCCAAACGCTACAAAATCAACAACCGCGAACTGGAGCGCCACAGCATCGCCGAACTCCTGCAACTCCTCTCATTCTGGCGGCGTGAGCTGTCCCGCGAGTCCCGCCTCTCATCCGGCATCTCGTCCATCGGCCAATCCATTTCCGTTCGCATCTAATCCCCATGGGCCTCTTCGATCTATTTTCCCGCACCGCCACCACGAAGACGCCCGCGCCAAGCCGCGCCGACCAGCCTCGCCTCTGGTCGGCGCGGTCCATTCTTTCCGACACCATCGGCAGCTTCGCCACAGCCGGGATGCCGCAAGCCGCCGGTGCAGGCCGTCTGGAATCCACATGGGCAGGCACACCAACCACGATTGACGCATGGATTTTCCAGTATTGGAGCCGCATCGTCGCCCGTTCTCGTGAGCAGGCAGAGAACAACGACCATCTCAAAAAATTCCTCCAAATGGCCCGCGACAATATCGCAGGCCCGACCGGCTTCACCTTTAACGCACAGATCCGCGACCCGTCTGGCACGATGGACACCGTGGCCAGCAGCGCCATCGAGGACGCCTTTGCCGATTGGAGCAAGCGCGGCAACTACGACATCACCGGCCAACTCTCCCGCGCCGATGGAGAGAGGCTGGCAGTCACCACCGCCGCGATGGATGGCGAGGTTATCTGCATCAAGAAGTATGGCGAAGACCTAAACAAATGGGGCTTCGCCGTGCAGTTCATCGACCCCGTTTTGCTCAACCCTACGAAGTGGGAAAAACTAAACAACGGCAATGTCATCCGCCACGGCATCGAGTTTAATCCGAACGGTCGCCCGGTGGCCTACCATTTCCGCAACTACGACGAGATGATGATGGGCTACATCAATCACAACGGCGAAAGTTTCCAGCGAGTCCCAGCCGATCAGGTCATCCATCGTTTCCTGCCAGAGCGAGTCGGCCAAAAGCGCGGCCTCCCGTGGGCACGCACAGCCCTCTGGCGCATGCGCATGCTGGCAGGATTTGAGGACGCCGCCGTGGTCAACGCCCGTGTGTCCGCCAGCAAAATGGGCTTTTTCCGAAACCTCGACGGCGACAGCGACGACATCCTCGAAATGGACGCCGAGCCGGGCAAGTTCGAGGACATCGGGAACCGCGAGTTCATCCCCTACACCCCGCAATTTCCAGATCAGGCTTTTGACCCCTTTTGCAAAGCCATGCTCAGGTCGATTTCATCCGGCCTCGGTGTGAGCTACAACAATCTCGCCAGCGACCTCACGAGCGTAAATTTCTCATCGATCCGCCAAGGCGCACTCGACGAGCGCGAAGTGTGGAAGGGCCTGCAAGAATGGCTCATCAGCGGCTTCGTTCTTCCCATCTACGAGGCATGGCTTGAGCGTTCACTCCTCGCCAACAAAATCCTCATCGCTGGCAAGCCGCTCAAATTCGACCGACTGGAAAAATACAAGCAAGTCGCCTTCACCGGACGCCGCTGGGCATGGATCGACCCATCCGCAGAAATGGCCGCGAACGAAAAAGCCATCTCGCAGAAGCTTAAATCCCGCAGCGAGATCATCCGCGAGACATCGAACCGAGACCCCGAAGATGTCTGGAGCGAGATCGAGCGTGAAGAGGTCGAAATGAAAAAGCGCAACATCGTGCCGCTTGTCCCAGCAGGCGCAGCCGCCCCCGTGGCACAGCCCGAACCCCAGCCATGAGCCAGCCATTCGACATCACCATCCCTGCGGGCGAGTCATTCTTTTTCGAGGTGACGCTCAAAGACTCCACCTTGCCAAACGCCCTGCCAGTCAACCTCCTCGATTTCACGGCATCCGGCCAACTCCGCGAGGACTGGGACAAGCCACTCCTCGCCAATTTCACCGTCACATTTCCGTTGCCTCGCACGAGCGGCAAGGTGCGCGTGGTTCTATCGGACGAGCAGACTCGCGCCCTGCCAGTGACCCGCGCAAGATACGATATTTTCCTGACCGACCCCTACGGCAACAGCCGCAAAATCCTTGAAGGCTTCGCATACATCGAGCGAGCCATAACCCGCACCTGACACCATGGCAGTCGTTGACCTCACACTCATTCCGAATACGCAAGTTGTCGTCGCCCCCGGCATCGCACTCCCCATCGGCAGCGGAGCGCAAGGCCCCGCCGGAACGGTGGCCATCGGCAGCGTCTCGCAACTCGCCACCGGCACAGCCCCCACCGTGACCAATGTCGGAAGCCCCACCAATGCCGTGCTCAATTTCGGCATCCCCCTCGGAGCGCAAGGCCCCGGCGGCACGATAGCCGTCGGAGCCGTGCAGACCGTGGCAGGAAACCAACCCGCCACCGTCTCCAATGTCGGCACGCCACAAAATGCCGTTCTCAATTTCGCCCTCCCTCGCGGCCTCTCCTCCACCATCGCAGTCGGCACGGTCTTCATGCTGCCCGCAGGCGCAACGCCCACGATTGCCAATGTCGGCACGCAGGAAAACGCCGTTCTCAATTTCGGCATCCCCGCACCCGCTGCCGGTCCCAAAGGTGACGCAGGCGAGCGAGGCCCCGCCTTCGTGTATGGCTCCATCTCCTTCCTTTCCGATGTCTCCGACGATCACCTCACCAACTGGATCGGTCGCGCCAGCGCAGGCACCGGCACGGATTTGAATCTCTGGACCATCACCCGCAGCGTATTTACGCCCAGCGGCGAACTCATCGCCCGTGGCGTCGCCGCCCGTGTCGCATGGGACAACCGCACCACCGTCGAATATGTCGCTGGCGTGGTATCCACCAGCGAGATCGACGCAGGTTTCTTCTAAAACTACCCGTCACGCCTCTGGCCTGCCATGCGCAACTTGACAGTCTGAATCGACAGATGAGGCCCAAGGACGCTTGGGCGTAGGGTTCTCTCCACCTCTCCCCCTCCGTGTCCTCCGTGCTCTCCGTGGTTAAACCCGCACGGAACGCCCCGCAGAAGACAGGGATTTTCGCAGCGGCAAAATAACGCCCGTCCACAACGGACACCGCAACCACAACCACCACACCACAAAAAAAATCATGTCTGTCCCAATTCGCATTCGCCGCCGCCAATCCGGTTCTGCCGGAGCACCCGGAGTTCTCAAATCTGCCGAACTCGCATTCAACGAAGTTGATGGAATCCTCTACTACGGTAAAGGTGCCGACGCATCCGGCAACGCTACACAAATCGTTGGCATCGGCGGCAACGCCTCCAGCAGCTATGCAGACGGCATCGTCGCCACAGAGCAAGCCGCACGCATCGCCGCTGACGCAGCAGAGGAGACCCGCGCCCTCGCCGCTGAATCCGCATTGAGCACACGGGTGTCCACTGAAAAGAATCGCGTTGATGCGATCCTTTCCGCTTCATCCGCTGACAAAGACAGCTTCGCCGAGATCGTCACTCTGATCAATTCGGTGGACCTCACGAACGACAACGCGCTCGCAGCCGCAGTCCTCTCAATAAACAACTCGGTTGACGCAGAGGTCAGCCGCGCCACTGGCGAAGAGAACAGCATCAAGTCCGCAGCGACCGCGCTCACGACCCGTGTGAGCACAGCCGAGAGCAGCATCACCGCTCTCCAATCCCGCGCCACCACCATCGAAGGTGCAGCGACATCGCTTACGAGCCGAGTCACATCAGCCGAGAGCGCAGCGACCGCACTCACCAGCCGGGTTTCCGCAGCAGAGAGCGCAGCCACCAGCGAGGCCAGCACACGCCTCTCAGCCGATAACGCTTTAAGCGCCCGCATCCTCGTTCTCGAGACTGAGATCGACGGCGGCACGTTCTAAGCAAACGGCCCACAGGGCCGGTCAACCTCGTGTCCATACATGACGACCGGCCTTTCAAATTCTTCCGAGTCCATACTCATGCCAGTTCCAATTAAGCCCAAAAAATCCACCGTGCCCGGTCGCATCCCGAGCACGGCGGATTTATCGCTTGGCGAGGTCTGTATAAATTTTGCAGATCGCAAAATTTTTGGACGCCATCCTCAGTCGGGAAGCGTCATCCAACTCACCACCCCCCCACGCAACGAAATCCCCGCCATCCTCGTCCACGCCGTGGACGGAGCGAACCTCTACATCGGACGCCTTGAGTGGGACGACTACCCCGCCACAGGCGAACCAGACGACTCCACCGCCTGGACAATTTACAAAATCACTACCAACAGCGCCGGGGATGTGCTCTCGGAGCAATCCGCCACCGGCGCGTGGTCGAACAAACAATCTCTTACCTACAGCTAAACCATGATCGCAAACGCAACAGGCAGACCAATCATTGCAACTAATCGCCTACTTGGACGCACTACCGCCAACACGGGACCAGCCGAGGAAATTACCATAGGCACAGGGCTATCCCTTTCCTCCAATACCCTGTCTGTCTCAGGCGGTGGATCGACCAATATCTGGATTCCGGCAAGCGCATGGATCCCCCGCACCACAAACGGATGCGGCGTGGATTCCCGCGAACTCGCCACCAACCGCACCAATTACGACGAGCTTTTGTTTGACCCTGCAAGCAATGAATTTGCACAGGCTTTAACCATCCTTCCAAACAACTACAACCTCTCTACCGTCACCGCTCGTTTTTACTGGACGGCATCCACTGGTAGCGGAGCGGTTATTTGGGGTTTGCAGGGGCGTGCGTATGCCGATGACGACACGCTTGATACAGCGTTTGGCACGGCCCAAACCGTAGCTGATACGCTACTTGCCACAAATGACATGCATATCACCTCCGCAACGAGCGCAATCACCATTGCCGGAAGCCCCGCAGCCAATCGTCCGGTGCTATTCCAAATCTACCGAGACGCTGCCGCAGCCGGAGACACCTTTGGGGCAGACGCTCGATTCCTTGGCGTAGAAATCCTTTTCAACTAAAATGAGAGCAAGGCAACGACATCTCAAGCCAAAATCTATAGGTGCATTTATTGCTCTTGATAGTCGTTATATTAACCAAAGCGATAATACTGTTGTTAGTTCTTGGAATGATAATAGCGGAAATTCAAATAACGCAACGCAAGCAGTTACCGCAAATCAACCACTTTATTTTACAAGCATCTTGGGCGGAAATGGTATTGTGCGATTTGATGGCACTAACGATTTTCTTGAGCCGCCGACAATGACAAAAAGTCAACCATATACTGCTTTTGTTATAACATTTCCAAGGCAATATAAGTTTAGTTATAATTTGTATTTTGAAGACAACAGTTTAGGATGTAGTTCGTATATCGGGCCAAGCGGAGGCGTTCAAAAATATGGAATTTATGCTGGAGTTGAATTGTTTCACGGAAGCAGCGCAGCCTTAAACACATGGTTTCTACAAAGCGGCGTATTTGATTCCATTAACTCAAGCGTAACAATAAACGGATCGGGAACTGTCACAGGAAATGCGGGGACGATGAATGTTAATGGAAAATTTCAAATTGGAAGAAACAACACTGCACAACTTTATTTAAATAACGACACAGCTTTTGCAATGGTGTGTGAAAGTGCATTCTCGAATTCGCTTAGAAAAAAAGTAGAAAAATCCGCCGCTTTTTCCTTCAAACTCGCTTGTTCCTAAAAAAAATATGAAAACTCACCTGCGCTACGACAACCAAACCCGCACAGAATCCGACCAAGTAGTCATTGACAACCTTGTCCGAAAGGGCTGGGAAGTTTACACGCCAGAGCCAGAGCTAATTATTCCGCCCGCCTACACCGCAGAAGAGTGGACGGCTAACCAAGGCTACGGCGGCAACCGCAGCACCACGCTGCTCTACCAAAAGCTGCGCTTGGACGCATCCGCGAAATCCTCTCCAAAGCTCAACGCCGTGCAATCCTGGCTGGACAACATGATAGCCAACGGCCTAGCCCCCGCCGCCAGCAATTGGCCCGCTGCACCGCATAGCTTCGAGGAAACCCTCACCGAAACCCTCACAATTCTAAACTCCTAAAACCATGGCTAACGAACTCAACATCGCTCTTTCTACGGGCCTCACCGTCACCGCTCAACGCTACCAATCCGGCGCAGCCGTAGGCGCTGCCATTAGTTGCGCCGAAGTCGGCAGCACGGGATTCTACTCTGGCAACATGACCGGCGCAGCCGGAGCCTACCAACTCGCATTTATCGCAGCCGGAGCCAATGTCGGCAGCGGAAGCATTGTTTGGAGCGGCACCGCCGAAGTGCCAGCAAGCACCTTCAACCCTGCAAGCGACACCGTGGCAACCGTCACGACATTGACAAACGCGCCAACCGTCCCAACCGCAGCAGCTATCGCCTCACAGGTTCGGACGGAGCTTTCGGTTGAGCTTGGTCGAGTGGACCAAGCCATCAGCACTCGCGCCACTCCGGCCAACATCCCATCCGCAGACATTTCTGCCATCAAGTCAAAGACGGACAATCTCCCTGCATCGCCAGCAGCTACCGGAGACATCCCTACCGAGTCGGAAATCGCTTCAGTGGTCTGGGCCAAGCCGACCACGGAATTGACAATTACCGGCTCGATAGGCGAGCGCGCAAAAAACCAGAGCACGGTCAGCACGACCGGCGCTCAACTCGCCGCAGCACTCTCGTAAGTTTGGTTTGTTGTTTCCCGGCGTGGGCAAAAACCCACGCCGGGTTTTTTGCGTCTGCCGCTCTCCGTGGCCTCTGTGTCCTCCGTGGTTAAACCTCCACGGAACTCCCCGCAGAAGACAGACCGCCCCCAGCTGGCAAAATTCGCGCACACATGAAGCCCGCCGCGAAAGAATTTTTCAGCACGCCCATGCGCCGAGTTATGACCATCGGCGCCATCGCTGCTGAGTCGCGCACCATTGAGCTGGCTTTTTCGAGCAACGCGGAAATCGAACGATTCCCTGGAATGGTCGAAGTCCTCGATCACTCGGCGGATGCCTGCGACCTCTCGCGGCTCAACGACCGCGCAAATCTTTTGTTCAACCACGACCAGAACGAGGTTCTGGGAGTCGTCGAGACCGCCAGCATTGACGCTGACGGAATGGGTCGAGCGTTGGTTCGCTTTGGCCGTTCCGAATGCGCCGAAGAAGCTTGGCAAGATGTGCAGGACGGAATCCTCACGAAGGTCTCGGTCGGCTACCGAATCCACGATGTCAAGTTGACCGAAGAACGCGAGGGCGTGGATGTCTACACCGTCAGCCGGTGGGAACCCTACGAAATCTCCCTCGTCACCATCCCCGCCGACACTTCTGTCGGAGTGGGTCGCAGCCTTAACCACCCGCCAGAGGCGATCAGCCTCGGCACAATCACCCAACCAAAAATGGAAAACACAATCGCACCCGCGCCACAAGCGCCCGCACCGGCGGCACCGGAGATCAACATCGTCGCCGAGCGCAACGCCGCTGTAAAAGGCGAGCAAGACCGCACCCGCTCGATCCTCGAAGCTGGCGAAAAATACGGCATGCCCGCCCTCGCCGCACAGATCGTGCGTGACGGTGGCAACCTGGTCGACTTCCAAGCCGCCGCCCTTGCCGAAAAAGACAAGCGCAGCGCCCAAGTCCGCGAAGGCAGCGCACCCATCGGCCTCAACGAACGCGAAGCTGGCAGCTTTTCCTTCGTGAAGCTCATCCGCGCACTCGCAGCCGAGCCAACCGACAAGAAAGCCCGTCAAGACGCCGCTTTTGAGTTGGAAGCTTGCGAAGCAGCCGCCGGACAAGTCGCCCACCGCAATGTCAAAGGCACCATGATTCCCGTGGATGTCCTCACCGCAGGCTACGGCCAGCGCGGAACTAACACCGTTTCCGGCAAAGCCGCCGCTGGCTACACCGGCACAGGCAACAACACCGTGCAGACCAACCTCCTCGCCTCCTCGTTCATCGATGTCCTCCGCAACAAAGCGGTCATCATGAACCTCGGCACCGAGCTGGCTGGCCTCGTCGGCAATGTGGACATGCCAAAGCAAACAACCTTTGGCACTGGCTACTGGATCGGCGAAGATGACGACGCGACAAAATCCGACATCGATTTCGGACTCGTCTCGCTTCGTCCTCGCACCGTTGCCAACTTCGGCGAAATCACCCGCCGCATGTTGATGCAGCCCTCGCTGTCCGTCGAAGCCCTGCTTCGTAACGACCTCGCCCAAGGCTTGGCCCTCACCATCGACTCCGCAGCCTTCTACGGCACCGGACTCAGCAACGCCCCAACCGGAATCAAATCCGCCGCAGGTGTTCTCTCGCAGTCCTTCGTCGCAGTTCAGCCAACCTTCGCGGAACTCGTGAACATGGAAAGCCTCGTCAGTGCGCAGAACACCGATGTCGCCAGCATGGCATTCGTTGCCAACCCATCCACTCGCGGCATGGCAAAGACCGCGCTCAAATTCCCAACCGGCTCCACCAACGGCGGCACCATCTGGGAAAACGGAACGATGAACGGCTACCGCACCGAAATCACCAACCAGATCACAACTGGCGATGTGTTCTTCGGCAACTTCGCTGATTTCATCATCGGCCTCTGGGGTGGTCTCGAAATCACCGTCGACCCTTACTCGAACAGCACCAAGGGCCGCCTCCGCATCGTCTGCATGCAGGATGTGGACTTCGCTGTCCGCCGCGCCCAGTCCTTCGTTTACGGCAAAAAGCCCTAAGCGATAGCTGAAAACTCAACCGCCTCCTCCGTGTGCATTCGCGGAGGAGGCTTTTGTTAGGAACCGCAGATTATGGAACCTCAAAAAATCACCCTTCTTCAAAGCCTGATGATTGCCGGCGAATCCTGCCCGGTCGGCAGTGATGTCGAAGTCTCGCCATCCTTCGCCCGCGAACTCATCGCCCTCGGCCTTGCCAAGCCATTCGTCGAAACAGCGGTCGAGCCTAAGAAGAAAAAATGAGCCTCGACGAAAAGGACGGACGCCCTGCCGTGAAGATGAATCTCGCGGAAGCCATCGCCGCCTTTGCCCTCGTGGCAACGGTCTTCTCTTCGCTCAACGGCTGGATCGTCCTGCCCGAACAAATGCGCCAAGTCCGAAATGAAAATGAACGCCAAGACATCCGCCTCCAAGCCATCGAACGCCTCGCAGCCGACCGCAGCGAAACCCTCGCCCGCATCGACGAGCGCACCAAGCGCATCGAAGAAAGCCTTAAAGCCAAATGAAGCGCCTGCTGGCACTCCTGCCTCTCCTACTCCTGCCCGGATGCGCAAGCATCCCGCTGCCGCCAAGCGGGGAAAAGATGGGAAGCCTCGGGCGCGTGGAGGTGGGCATCCGCTACTTCCCACCAGTCACGCTGGACTGGTTCAACCCGCAAATCCCAAGCCTCAAAGACAAATGAAAATCCTCGATTACATCCTCGCTCGTGCGTCGGAAAGCTCCACCTACAGGGGAGCAATTTTTTGCCTCGCTGCGGCAGGCATGACGGTAGACCCCGACAAAGCCAACGCCATCGCAGCCTGTGCAATGGCCCTCGCGGGAGCCATCAACATTTTCCGCAAAGAAAAAAAGTGATTCACTAAAATGATCCACCGACTCCTCGCCATCGCCCAAGCCGAGATCGGAATCCGCGAAGAGGGCGGCAACAATCGCGGCCAGCGGATACGCGACTACCAACGCGCCACCGATCTACCCCCCGGCCCGTGGCCTTGGTGCGCCGCTTTTGTTTCGTTTTGCGTGCAGCAGTGGCTGATCGAAAACGATGTCCCAGAGTGGCTGCGCCTCACCCGCTCGCCCGCCCAATGGCAACCCCGCACCGCGCTGGCCTACGGATTCCGCCAATGGGCAAAAGATCGCCCTCGCACCACGAGCATCTACACCGACCAAGACGCCGCCCAGCCGGGTGACATCGTGACTTTTGATTTTTCCCATGTCGGCATCGTCCTCGAAGACGATGGAAAGAACCTCGTAACAATCGAAGGGAACACCAACTTTTCTGGCACACGCGACTCAGAGGCAGGCGATGGAGTCTGGCGCAAAATCCGGCCAAAATCCCTCGCTCGAAACTTCATCCGCATCCACCCCGCACGATGACCTACGGCAACCTCGATGTCTTTTTCTCCGGCCTCGATCACACCGAGATTCTGTTTGCCCTGCCCACCGGAACCCGGATCGTGCGCGGCTATTTCGACAACGCCTTTTTCGACTCCTCCGTTGGCGAGGTAGTGCTCGACAGCACGCAGCCCCGCTTCCAGTGCAAGGAGTCGGATGTCGCAGGCATCCCCCGCGAAACCGCCTGCAAGGTCGAAGGCAAAAATTACACGGTGATGGAAATCCAGTCAGACGGAACCGGCCTCGCCACCGTCACTCTCGCGCATGAGTGACATGATTTTCATCAACGCCAAGGGGCTGGACCGCATCGGGCGCGACCTCGGAGCAACGCAAAAGCAGATCGAGCCAGCCATGCGCAGCGCCGTCTCTCGCGTCACCCGCTGGGCAGGCAACGAAGCAGCCCGCCGAATCAGCAAGGCCACCAAAGTAACCGGCAAAGTCATCAAAGGCCGCATGCGCGTTGAAGTGATGGGCAAGGATGGCGTCCTCGGGCGCGTGTGGGCTGGCCTGCGCAACATCCCGCTGAAGGCCATGAAGCCCCGCCAAACAAAAAGCGGAGTCACAGCAGGCCCCGCCAAGCGTCCGGGTGCATTCATCTCTAAAAAAATGGGCGGGCATGTCTTTGAGCGTGTCGGAAAGGAACGCCTGCCAATCAAAAAATCCGATGGCGTGAACATCCTCGACCCCGGCATGGACGCCATGGGCAGTCTCGAAAAAGAAATTGGCGAACGCCTCATGCGCGAATTTGAATCCCAAATAAAATGGCAACTCAGCAAATAGACCTCGCCGTTCTCCACACCAAGATTGCCGAGAAGATCAACGCCAAGTTCGGCGCATCGGTCAAAACCATCGCCGCATATTCACGCTTCAACGACAAGATTGAGGTGCCAGCGATTACCTTTGAACTCGACACCATCGAGCCAAACGCCACCGCCGACATCGGCACGCAGCAACTCCAGGTCGATATCCGCTTTTCCGCCTCGCTGATTTACAGCTACAAACAAGGCAACAAATTCGCCGTCCGCCTCATGTCGGCAAACTTCGCCGCCTTCCTCCAAGGCCAGCGGTTCGGAATGCCCGTGACCCCCGCCCGATTCATCGCCGCGACCCCGCAAGAGTTCGACGCCGAGAACCCCGAATACGAAGTCTGGCGGGTCGAATGGGAACACACTTGCCTCCTCGGAGAAACCGCATGGCCAGAAGGCGGGGCGCTACCAACCGACATCCGCGCTTCATGGGCGCCAGAAATCGGCATCCCTCACGAGCCAAAATATAAGCCGATCCAAGACCTCCTCGCGCCATGAGCAACGCCCGCATAGGCGAGCTTGAGCGCCGTCTCTCAAACACCATCCGACCCGGCACCGTGCTGGAAGCGGACTACGCCAAAGCCCGCCTGCGCGTCACGATGGGAGACAACACCAGCGCATGGCTCCCGTGGCTCACCAGCCGCGCCGGTGAAGATCGCACATGGCACGCCCCCGAAGTCGGCGAGCAAGTCATCGTCATCGCCCCCGGCGGCGAACTCTCAGCGGGCTATGTCATGCCCGGAGGAGTCTACAAAAACGACTATCCAGCCAACGCAGACAAAGCCGAGATCAGCCGCACCACCTACAAAGACGGCGCAATCCTTGAATACGACCGGGAAAACCACACCCACCTCCTGCAACTGCCAAGCGGAAAAGCCACCGTCAAAGTCGGAGAGAATGCGGAAACCGAAATCACGCCCGAAAAGATTACGGCGAAGGTCGGATCGGACGCCAAAACGGAAATCACCGCATCAAAAATCCTCGCCCAAATCGGCAGCGATGCAAAAAGCGAGATCACAGCCAGCAAAATCACGCACAGCCTCGGCAGCAGCAGCAAAATCGAAGTCACCAGCGGCAGCGTCAAAATCACGGTCGGAGGAACAACCCTCGAAATCGCCAGCGGCGGCATCACGATCAACGGCAACATCACGCAAACCGGAAACTACGACCAGACCGGACTAATGAAATCCAACCTCATCACGCTCTCGACCCACACGCACGGTGGCGTCATGCCCGGAACAAGCCTCACCGCCGTCCCAAATCCATAACCTCCTCCGTGCTCTCCGTGTCCTCCGTGGTTAATCTTTTCTAACCGCTCTGCGGGAACTCCCCGCAGAAGACACCCCCAAGCGCAGCCATAAAATCTCGCCCCATGCGAGGCATGAGCAGCGACACCGGCAAGGCGCTTTCCGGGCTGGACCATTTGAAGCAGTCGATACGGGACATTCTCACGACCCCTCTCGGCTCTCGCGTCATGCTCAGAGACTACGGCTCACGCCTGTTTGACCTCGTAGACGCCCCGATGAATCGCGGAACCATCGTCGAAATCTATGTCGCCACCATCGAGGCAATCCGCAAGTGGGAGCCTCGCGTTGAGATCACTCGCGTCATCGCCCAGGCTATCGAACCCGGCAAGATCACCATCGCTCTCGAAGGCGTCTATTTACCCACCGGAACCGCGCTAACGCTGGACGGCATGGTCGTATGAGTTACACGCCCATCGATCTTTCAAGCCTCCCCGCGCCGACGATTGTCGAAAGTCTCGACTACGCCGCGATTTTGCAAGAGATGGTGGACGACCTCAAAGCCCGCGATCCGGCTTTCACCGCCATCGTGGAGAGCGACCCCGCTTTTAAAATTCTGGAAGTCTGCGCCTACCGTGAAATGCTCATCCGGCAGAGGGTCAACGATGCCGCTCGTGGCGTCATGCTCGCCTACGCAACGGGCAGCGACCTCGATCAACTCGGCGCAATCTTCGGCACCTCGCGCAAAATCCTCGTGCCAGCCGCCCCGACAGCAATCCCGCCGCGCTTGGCCGTCATGGAAACAGACACCGATTTCCGCTATCGCGTCACACTCGCCCTTGAGGGCTTGAGCACAGCAGGACCCGAAGGAAGCTATCTTTACCACGCGCTCAAAGTGGCCGGCGTCAAACACGCCACCATCGTCGGACCTCCTACCGTCTCCCCCGGCAATGTCCTCGTGACCGTCCTCGGCCTCACAGGCAACGGCGCACCCTCGGCAACCGTTATCAGCAATGTCACGCAAGCCCTCAACGCCGAATCCGTCCGCCCGCTCACGGATGCCGTGACCGTGCAAGGCGCATCGATTCAAAACTACACGCTCAACGCGACGATCTTCACCTTCCCCGGCCCCGACTCCTCCGTGGTGATGGCCGAAGCCCAAGCCAGCGCACAAGCTTTCGCCACGCAAAACCACAAAGTCGGCAACGACATCAATCTTTCCGCCATCTTCGCCGCTCTCCATGTGGACGGCGTGCAAAAAGTCAACCTCGCTACACCCACGGCCAACATCGTCTGCGACCACACGCAAGCCCCCTTCTGCACCGCGATCAATCTGACATACGGAGGTCTGAGCCAGTAAAATGAGCCGCTCGATTTACCAATATCTCAGCGACCAAGACGGCCTTTTCTGGTATTACGGGCAGGCTCCAGACGCCGCCGTCGTCACGGATTTAATCTGGAACATCCTGCGGCAGGAATACAACTCCTCTGGCCAGCTTGTTGAAACCCGCATCGCTCTCAACACCTCGTGGGAGCAACGCACCAACGCTGATTACCAAATCCCGTCCACGGAAACGGAGGAAATCGCCCCCGACCTCTCGCTGCGCGACCTCTTGCCCTCCAATGCGACAGCGCCAGAACGATCCCTTTCTCTCGCCACCGCCCGCCTCGGCTCAATCGACACCCCCATTCGATCACTCTGGAATCCCGACACCTGCCCGGAGGCGCTTCTGCCATGGTTAGCCTGGGCAACATCAGTCGATGAATGGGATGCCAACTGGACGACAGCAACCAAGCGAAATGTCATCAAGAACTCTGCCGAGATTCACCGCAAAAAAGGCACCGTCGCCGCTGTCAAAACACTCCTCGACTCATTCGGCATCGCGCTCCAACTCAGCGAGTGGTGGCAGACCACGCCAAAAGGGACACCCCACACTTTCGGAATCGCCCTCGGCTGGCTCCAAACCCCCGCCGAAGTGCAGGACTCAATCAGCAAAGCAGTCTCTGCCGTCAAACCCGTGCGCAGTTCGTTCACCCTCTCGGCTCTCGAATCATTCGTCGGCAGCGTGAACATCGTCGGCATCTGCCGCCCCGCCACATTCAACCGCCTCGATTGCGCAGCCACCTACTAACCCATCATGGCCCTTCAATTCATCATCACCGACGCAGGCCGCGCCGCCATCGCCCAAGTTGGCGGGGCCATCGGCCCTGTCACCCTTACAAAAATCGCCATCGGCAGTGCAGGCTACACGCCCACAGCCAGCCGCACCTCGCTTCAGGCGGAAATCAAGCGCCTCGATCCAAGCGGAAGCAGCGTGCCAGTGCCGGGAACGATCCACATGACCGCGCAGGACGATTCCGCAGACAGCTACTCGGTCAAGGAAATCGGCCTCTACACGAACAACAATGTCCTGTTCGCCATCTACTCGCAGACAGGCGTGATCCTCACCAAAGGCAGCACGGCCAGCGCACTCTTCGCGCTCGATTTCGTGATGACCAATGTGCCGCCCGGATCAGTCACGGTCGGAGACGCAGGATTTTCCTACGCGCAGGCAAATGAAACGCGCCTCGGCGTGCTCGCCATCGCCACAACCGCCGAAGCGCAGGCTGGAACGGTCGACAACAAAATCATCACGCCGCGCAAGTTGGCGGAAGTCACAGCCACGGAAACCCGGCGTGGCGTCATCGCGCTGGCTACCACAGCCGAGGCGCAGGCTCTTACGCCAGACGACACAAAGGCCATCTCGGTGGCGCGGCTCGTGGACCGCACTGCAACGACAGGGCGTGTGGGCGTGGTCGCGCTTGCCACAAACGCCCAAACCCAGACAGGGACAGACGCTACCCGAGCAGTCACTCCTGCAAGCCTCGCCAGCGCAGCCTCGCTCTTTGTTCCTCCGGGCGCAGTCATGCCATTTGCCTCGGCAGTCACACCATCCGGGTGGCTTGCTGCAAACGGAAATGTCGTTCCTAACGGCATCGGCACAGTCCAAGGAATAACCGCTAATTTTGCCGCGCTCTTTGCGGTGGTCGGAACAACATACGGAGCGGCAGGGACATTACCCGACCTGCGTGGATATTTCGTGCGCGGCAGTGGGACAAATTCGGACGGCACGGCGTCGGGGACTTTTGGACAAAAGCAGGAGGATGCTTTTAAGAGCCATTCGCATACAGGATCAACTGGGGCGGGAGGAGACCACACACATACAGCGAGCACAAACACAGCCGGAAATCATAGCCACGGATACAGCGCGCCAAACAGCTACCAACAAGATACTACTAATTCACCAGCAAATGGTAAGCGCGCAACAAGCAATGCAAATCTAAATACAAGTGCTGCTGGAGATCACTCACACACAGTAACGATTGGAGCGGCAGGGAATCACTCGCACACAGTAACGATTGGAGCGGAAGGCGGAACCGAAACCCGCCCGAAAAACATCGCCCTCCTCTACTGCATCAAATTCTAAGGAAGTCCCCGCAGAAGACACCAACACGCGACCCCCGCACACTCTCACCCGCAACCGCAACCCACTAAATCACCATGCCAACTTTTTTACACGGAGTCGAAGTCCAAGAAATCACAGGCGGACCACGCCCAATCAAAACCGTTTCATCCAGCGTCATTGGCCTCGTCGGCACAGGCACAGCCCACGCTGATTTCCCGCTGAACACGCCCGTCCTTGTCACCTCTCCCACGGGAGTATCGACCAAGCTTGGCGCGACCAGCTACCTCGGCAAAGCCATCGAGGCCATTTATAAACAGACTGGCGCGGTTGTCGTCGTCGTGCGGGTCGCCGCTATGGCTGATGTTGCCGGAAGCTCCAGCCTTCTCACAGGCGTCCACGCTCTCCGCAAAGCACAGGCTGAACTCAATGTAACGCCTCGCCTCATCGTGGCAGAAGGCGCTTACGAAACGACCACGATTGACGATGTCAAAGCCGTCGCCTCCGCTCTCCGTGCTGTTGCCATCGCTGGCCTCGTTTCCAGCGTGGCCGCAATCGACACCGCAACCGAAGCATCCGCATGGGTCACAGCAAATGGTAACGACCGCATGTATGCAATCTGGCCAGCCGTGAACGGCGGCGAAGACCCCGCTCCGTATGTTGCCGGACTCATGGCCCGCATCGACAACGAGCGTGGCTTCTGGTGGTCGCCATCGAACAACGAAATCGCTGGCATTGAGAAGATCGACAAGAGCGTGGATTTCGTCCTCGGGGATACATCCTCTCTGGCAAATGTGCTGAACTACGGCAACGTAGCCACATTCATCCGCTCCGGTGGATTCCGCCTCTGGGGCAACCAGACCGGAGCAACCGACACCAAATATCAATTCGTCAATGTGCGCCGCACAGCGGATTTGATTTTCGACTCGCTCCAACGCGCCCACCTCTGGGCAGTAGACCGCCTCATTAGCAAGACCTACCTCGAAGATGTCACCGAGTCCGTCAACGCCTACCTCGCCAGCCTTAAAAACCAAGGCGCGATTCTTGGAGGAAAATGCTGGCCTGATCCAGACCTCAACACCCCGGCAAACATCCAACTCGGCAATGTCTTTTTCAACTTTGACTTCGCGCCGCCTTATCCAGCCGAGCACATCACTTTTCGGGGCGAGCTGACCAACGAATACCTCACCGAAATCCTCAACTAAAAAAAGACCATGGCAACCGCATCGAAAATCCTCAAAAACTTCAACCTCTACGTTGACGGGCGCGGATACGCAGGCGTCTGCGACGAGCTGCAACTCCCGACCCTCGGCCTCATCGTGGAAGACTTCCGTGCCGGTGGCATGGATTCCTCCGTGGCTGTCGAAATGGGCCAGGAGAAATTGGAAGCCTCTTTCGTGCTCTCAGGATACGAGGAGAACGTCCTGCTCCTCTGGGGGATCGGGCAAGGCCAGACCGTGCCACTCGTGGCCCGTGGCGCTCTTGAAAGCCTCGACGGCACCGTGACGCCCGTTGTCGTTTACATGAGCGGCACGATCCGTTCGATGGAACCAGGCGCGTGGAAGGCTGGCGAGAAATCCACCATCTCCTTCACGATGGACCTCCGCAGCTACAAATACACGCAAGCTGGAAAGACCATCAACGAGATCGACATCCCGAACATGGTCCGTGTGGTGAACGGAGTGGACCGCCTCGCAGCCCAGCGCAACGCCATCGGCATCTAATACAGCGCAAACATGGCGAGCAAAAAATCCACCGTCGAAATCGCCCTCGATTTTCCAATCAAGATCGAAGGCGTAGAGTGCAGCCGCCTCACCCTTCGCAGGCCGAAGGTCGGCGACATGCTGGCGGCTGAAGAAGGAAGCAAAGGACAGAGCGAACAAGAGACAGAGATTCTTGCGTTCGCCAACCTCTGCATGGTGACGCCTGCCGAAATCCGCGACCTCGACCTTGGCGATTACAAGAAGCTACAGAAGGCATTCTCCGGTTTTTTAGGCTGACGCGGGAGGACGCCATGCGCGGCACTCTCGCACTGGCAAGCGTCACAGGATGGAGCCTCGCAGAGATCAGCGCAATGACCGCCGAGGAGCTTGTGGACTGGTGCGGGAAACTTCCTAAATAATCATGGCGACCGAGAAAAAATTCAAAGCGACAATCGAGATCGGCGGGGCCGTTGCTGGCTCGCTGAAATCCTCGTTTGCAGCGGTCACGGGAAACACAAAGATTCTCGGCGCTTCGATGTCGAAGCTAAGAACCCGCATGAAGGAAGTCGGTGCGGCGATGAAAGAATCCGGCGCGGATACCGTCACGCTCGGCAAAGAGCTTGCCGCTCTACAACGCAAAGCGGACGCAACCCGCAAAGTCATGGACTCGTGGGGCAAGATTAAACCCATCGGCGACAATTTTCAAACCGTTCTCAAACGCACCGCAGGCGGATTCGTCGCCATCGGCGCAGCCGCCGCAGGAGCCAGTGCTGCCGTGTGGAAACTCGGCACCGGCTTCGGCAACTTTGCAGACTCCGCAGCGGAAGGCGCGGCGACCCTCGGAACGGATGCAAACTTCCTCCTGTCCGTGCGCTACGCCGCAAGCCAAGTCGGAGCCTCCGCAGAGATGGCAGACAAGGCGCTCTCGGAAATGAACATCCGCCTCGTGGATGCTGGCGAAGACGGCAACAAGACCGGAGAGGCATTGAGCGAACTTGGCCTTGACATCGGCAAGCTCCAAAAGATGGACACGGCTTCGCAGTTTGCCACCATCTCACAGGCGTTCAGCAAATACACCGGAAGCGTCAACAAGGCCAAAATCGCCACAGACATCTTTGGCAAGGCAGGGCGCAAAATCCCGAACCTCCTAAACCTCGGCAAGGAAGGTCTGCAAGGCTACGCGCAAGCAGCCAAGGATGCGGGCTATCTTCTCAGCGATTCCGACATGCTTATGGGCGATGCGTTCGACGAGGCAATGGGCCAATTCAACCTCGCCCTCCAAGGCTCACAAAACATCATCGGGCGCGAACTTCTTCCCGTCCTAACCGAGCTGATGACTTCCCTCGGATCATTCATCCGCGAAAACGCGCCCAACATCAAAGCGATGGCTCAAGAGTTCGGCGGCTGGCTCAAAACAAACGGCCCGATCATCGGCACGCAGATCCGCGACATGGCAAAAAGCCTGGTCGAAATGGGCAAAGCCGCTTGGCCATTCATTGAATCGGTCGGAGGCGTCAAAGCCGTGCTCGTGGGAATCGCCGCCGTAGCATTCGCCCCAGCTATCGCCGCAGTGGTCTCGCTTGGTGCATCTATCGTGATGGCGCTGCCCGCAGTGGTGTCCCTCACGACAGGACTCTGGGGCATGGCCGCAGCCGCAGCAGGCGGGAGCGCAGCCCTCCTGCCAATCATCGGCACGGTCGCAGTTGTCGCCGCTGGCGTGGTCGCCCTCGGCTTTGCGGTCAAGCATGTCTCTGACAACTGGGACACCTACGCATGGGCGCTCAACGAGGCATGGACGGCAACAACCGGATTCATTTCTAACATGGGCAGCGCAATCGGCGAATGGGTCAACAATACCACCATGGCCATCTCGGACATGGGAACGAGCATTTACGACTCGATAGCCGGAGCCTTCGAGCGGCTTACAGGCAAAATCGGCGCGTGGTTCTCATGGGTGCGCGAAAAATTCGTTGGCCTCGGCAGCTCAATCAAAGGCGTCTTCACCGGCGGCGACGCCCCCGCACCGATTGACGGCGCACGCGCATCCGGTGGCCCTGTGTCCGCTGGCAAAAGCTACCTCGTCGGAGAGCGAGGCCCCGAAATCTTCTCGCCCTCCGCATCTGGGTCGATCATCCCCAACAACCGCGCAGGCGGCAGCGTGAGCAACGACAACCGCACGATCACCATCAACATCACCGCCAGCCCCGGCATGAACGAGCGCACGCTGGCCGACCTCGTTCTCGCCCGCCTCGACGGACGCCAAGCCGCCCTCGCTGGTGGCGCACTCTACGACTAACCATGGCCAACGACACCATGCTCGCCCTTGGCGCTTTCCGGTTCTCGATTTCCACAGCCGCATATCAGCAGCTTGAGCGACAAAGCTCCTACAAGTGGGAAGAGGTCGAACGATTCGGTCAAGCCCCGCTCATGCAGTATTGCGGATACGACTCGGAAACTATCTCACTGCAAGGAACAATCCTCCCGGAATACAAAGGCGGGCTTGGCCAGATGTCGCAAATGCGCGTCCAAGCCTCGCTCGGCATCGCCCTGCCACTCGTCACAGGCACGGGGAACTATTACGGCCTCTGGGTCGTCGAAAGCATCACCGAGGCCCAAGAAGTTTTCTGGAGCAACGGCCAACCCCGCAAAATCAATTTCCAGATCAACCTCAAAAAATACGCCGAAGTCACCTTGAAAATTGGACCCTTCAACGTCTCTGCCTCCGGGCTTTTGGGATCACTGCGATGAACGTCTACAAAACCAAACAGGGCGACATGCTCGATGAGATTTGCCACAAGCATTACGGCTCCACCTACGGCCAGCAGGTCGAAACCGTCCTCGAGGTCAACCGCTCGCTTCGCCTGGCTGAACAAGGCCCCTACCTGCCCGCCGGCATCTACATCGTCCTGCCAATAATCGAAGCACCGAAAGCCAAGGAAACGGTCTCGCTCTTTTCGTAGGCAATGAAGCCCGACTTCAGAATCACCGGCACAGGCGGCGACCTAACGAAGACCTACGCCCAACGCCTCGCCAGCCTCACCATAACCGACAACTCGACCGAGCAGGCGGACACGGTTTCCATCGAACTCTCCAACCACGACGGCAAGCTACCGATCCCCTCCGAAGGCGAAATCCTGAGCATCGCCATAGGCTACGAGGGAAACACGGTGGACAAAGGCAAATTCGTGATCGATGAAATTTCGCTCTCCGGTTTCCCAGAACGCATGAGCCTCTCAGGAAAAGCCGCACCCTTCGCAGCGGCAGGAGGATTCTCACCTTTCCAAAGCCGCAAAACCCGCAGCTTCGACAACATCACCTTGGGCCAACTGGTGACGAACATCGCCGCCGAGTGCGGCCTCATCCCAGGCATCGCACCTCAATACTACGCAGTCACGATCCCCCACCTCGACCAGACGAACGAGAGCAATATGAACCTCCTCACGCGCCTCGCCCGCGATTACGAGGCGCTCATGAAGCCCACATTCGGGCGTCTCCTCTTCCTGCCCCGCAGCACAGGCGCAAGCATCACCGGCGCACTCATCCCCGGCCCGACGATCACCAAAAGCGAGGTCGCCACCTACAGCGCCCAATTTTCGCAGCGCACAAAATACGGCAGCGCGACAACCCGCTGGCACGATCCAACCACAGGCGAAACCAATTCATTCAAGCTCGACGGCGAAGGGAGCGGAGCCGACTACGAAGCGCCCAACCTCTACCCCGACGAGACCGCCGCCAAAAACGCCGCCAAATCCTTCCTCAAATCCAGCGAGCGCGGCAGCGAATCAATCACCCTCTCCATGAGCGGACGACCCGACATAATCGCCGAGGGACTCATCACGCTCTCAGGATTCCCCGACGCGATGAACAAAAGCTGGACGATAAAAACCGTCACGCACTCCCTCAGCCCCTCCGGGTTCACAACCTCCGTGCAGGCCGAAATCAAAGACCTATCGACCGCAAGCGCCACAGCCGCCACCCCAAACACGACCAGCGCAGCGAACAATCCATCCACCCCAGCAGGCCGAAACATCGAGGCCGTGACTTGGAATCCTGAGACAGATTCTTTCGAGTAAAAAACTCACTCCCTCGCAGAGCCGCATTAAATCTACCTCTGCGGGCCTCCAAAATTATTTTTATCTTTTTGAAAAAAAGTTGTTGACGATAAATCAAGTTTGTGAGAAAGTCATCCCAGATCGAAGGCGCCACGCCAACGACGAAAACAAAAAAACCAAATCAAAAAAATGAGAACAATCGAAGAAATCAAAAAAGACCTTCAAGCCGCAACTGCCCGCCGCGACAGTTTCCGCGCCACCATCAACGAAGGCCAAGGCGGCTATGTTCATGAAACCGAAATTGAGCGTCTGAGCGCCGAACTCATCACCGCAGAGCGCGCACAATCACCACTCGTCCGCGACCTCGCTGGCGAGCGGGCTTGGTTTAACGCTCAGGGTTTCACGGGTTCCGACCTCGCCCGCGCCAATGCCGCTTGCATCGCTCGCGGATACAGCCTTTCCGATCTCCAATCCGCCTGCAAAAAAGCCGCCT
Source organism: bacterium (assembly GCA_037147075.1). Lineage (GTDB taxonomy): Bacteria > Verrucomicrobiota > Verrucomicrobiia > Chthoniobacterales > Terrimicrobiaceae > UBA967. Next base: position 40,983 of record JBAWVX010000007.1, on the reverse strand, counting down.
AAAAAAATGAACCTCGACCAAATCCTCGCCGCAATCCGTGACAACTACGACTGCCAAGACATCTCGTTTTTGGTAGATCGCATGGCCGCCGGAGACTACTCAGCTCGCAAACAATTAGCTGACCAAATATCCATCACACCTGCCGCCATATCTCCATCCCTCCTCGGCGAAATCGCAAAGTGGGGCATCAATGACGACCTGTCCAACTGCCCTGAAATTAGAGCCCTCGCCTAACCCACCCGGCGCGGGTTCGATCCCCGCGCCAGCCTTGACCAACCAAAAACCGAAAAATCGAAAAAATGATAACCTACAAAATCGCTCACGCAAAAAAATTAGCCAACGGATGGGACTTGGAATTTTCTTCTTACGGAGAATTTTTCACAGACGAAAAAGAAGCCCAGGAAGAGGCTACTTTAAAAAACAACAAGCTCATGCAAAGTTACGCAGACGGAAACGGAATGGACCTGCAAGAGTTTATCGACTCCGGTCGCGCCAACGAAATCGAGGAATACTACCATGTCATCGAAGTCGCTGAATAAGCCCACCCACGGCGGCCCGCGCAAAGGCGCTGGCCGCCCGCAAGGCAAGAAGTCAGCTAACGCCAAAGGCCGGACAGCCGTGACCAGATCCGTCTCCATGCAGCCCGAATCGTGGTCCAAGCTCGACATCCAGCGAGGCACGATGAGCCGAGGGAAGTTTATCGAGTCGATGCTTCCAGCCGGGGGAGGCGGTAAACAATACGAGGTCGTTTGCGATCTGCAAAAGGGCGAAATCCATTTGATCGAGCTGAAAAAAGACGGTCAGACGCAACACGGACGCAACACCCTTGCAAGTCGTTGATTATTAGTATATGTTTTCCGATTCGTAATCGATAGGTCACGAGTTCGAGTCTCGTCGTCGGCTCTCCTTCTAAAAGCCCGCAGATGCCCATATGGATTGGCTCTGCGGGCTTTTTCTTTGGCTGGGTAAAATTGGTTGAAAGTTGCTCCAAATGGGTGAAAATGCCATTATGGACGCAACGGACGCAACAGGCAGGAATAAGCCGATCATCACCCTTCGCACGGCTACGGTGCGGGGGGAACAACGGCATGTGGTTTTTTCACGGATTGCAGGGGTGGAGAAGCGCACTTTTTTTAAGACTCGGTTGGAGGCTCGCATGGCTCATGATGCGCTTTTGGAAAAATTGGAAACCGGAGGAACGGATGCTTTCAAGAAGTCCGCTGGCATGACGGTAGAAAAAGGCTGGCAGGATTTTCAACTGGTGCGGATGCCGAAGCTGAAAGATGGAAACCACACTCGGCTCCTCAACTGGTGGTGGGGGCATTTCGTGCAGAAATACGGCGCTCTCGATTTGAATGACATCAAGCCCGTTCACATAGAGGCGTTCTTGTCTCGCCCAGGTTGGAGCGGGACTACGGCAAATCAGGGCTTCGTTTACCTACGGCTCGTATTCAACTGGCTGGTCCGCTACGAACTCGCAGCGGCAAATCCGGCGCTCAAGATCGACACGCCGAAGGCTGCGCCGGAGCACCACTTGCTGACCGTGGCGGAAGTGAAAAAGCTGTTAAGCCTGACTAAGCAAAATGTAAGGCTACGCGCATGGATCGTGCTCGGGCTTTTCGGCGGGATGCGCATCTCGGAGGTGTGGCGCTGCCGCCCGGAGCATATCGAGCAGACAGAGATTTTCGTGCCGTTCCGCAAATCCACCGACCCAAAACCGCGCCCTCGTTTTGTGCCGATCCTTCCGGCGCTGACACGGAATCTTCCCAAAAAGTGGGATGACTTAGGCGAGGACATCATTAAGCGCGAGCGCACGGAGCTGGCGCACGCCATGGGCTGGCAGGAGTGGCCTCAAAATTGTTTGAGGCACACAGCAGCCTCGATGCACCGGGCTATGTGGCAAGACAGCGCGAAAACGGCTTATTTTCTTGGTCACTCATCCCCGCGCATGGTCGAGGATCGCTACGCCAGAGGAGTGAGACAGAATGAAGCCAAGGCGTTTTGGGCGCTATGAAAAATCCTTGGCGGATTGTTGTCAGACATTCATGCTTTTAATATGCCTGTAAAAAATGCTTCCAACGATGATTGGCGAAATGATCCTATCACGGAACGGCAACGAGAATTGATTGAGGAAAAAGGCTACGAAGCACCTGATACAAAGGGCGAGGCGAGCGACCTCATCACAGAGATTTTACGCAAAGAGGACGGTGCGACAGAGGGGCAGATTCGACGCTTAGAGTTCTACGGAATCTATGGGGATTTCAGTAAAAAAGAGGCGTCTGAACTGATTGAAAAAAACAAGCATCTTTACGATGAAGATGAATACCAAGCTTGGAAGCAAAATGTGGCTGGCATTGAAAAGAAAAAAGAGAAGGAAAAAAAAGATGACTTGTCCGGGTGCCAGGCAGGGTGCGGGTGCTTGATGTTGCTGATAGCGCTGTTTTTCCTATGGCAAATTTGGCGTTGGATGATCTCGTAGAAAATCAACTTGGAGCAAAGCTGCCGACTTGCACCTCAGATTAGGCGCGAACAGATCGCAATAATACATCGCTTCCAAAACCTGCAATCATGCGGGTCTGAGTGCGGATTGGTAGGCTTTATTCCCCCGTCAGGTCTATGACTTGCGCCGTCCACCCTTCTGGTAGCGGGCCGTCGTAGCTGTTGATAATCCACCATCTAAGGTCTCGGTGGAGGGCCGGATCAATGTGTCCTGGGGCGTAGGGGGGTCTTCATTGAGACGGTAGCGGGGCATGTCGGGCATGGCTTGGCTGAGTTCTTCGCGCTTTTTCATTTCATCAACGGCATCCGCAATGATGGCGCTTACAGAGGTTTTCATGCGGCGATCTTTAGCGTTCAGACTGGCCTCTTTTTCTTTGACCCAACACAGTAGGTCTGGCGGCAATGTGATGGTGATTCGAGGGAATTTTTCTTTGGTGCTCATATCATATCAGTAACACCGGATATGAAAAAATCAAACGACCATTAAAATTTTTTTTCGCCCGCAGACTTAGTGTTTATGGGCGTGTCAAGAGTTTTCTTGATGTGGGGTGATCTACTTATTGACCCGTTTTTGGAAATTTTCTTGCACGCCGATATGATCGATCATATCGGTATGAGCCATGCACACTGCATACGAGAGAACGAGCGTAAGTCTTCCTTCAAACCTCATGGAGTATCTGAAGGAGAAAAGTGAAGTGCTTGGCACACCTGTCAGCAGACTGATTGCGGCAGCACTTCGGGAAAAAATGGCGAGCGAGGCCAAAAGCAACAAACGGAGGGCCGCGAAATGATCGACGCAACCGAAATGGCGGCTCGCCTCGGGGTGGCAAAATACACGGTCGAGAGCTGGGCGAGGAAAAGCCAAATCCCCGCTTTCAAACTTGGACGGTGGTGGAGGTTTGACGAGGCCGAAGTCATGAAGGCGCTGAAGCTCTCCGGGAACGATCTCAGCCGCGCCATCGGGAGGGTGAAATGAAATCGCCCCGCCTTTTTCTCTGCGAGGGCTACTGCCCCGTCTTTGGCCCGATCCGCTCGATGATCGAAGCCGCCGGCTTCGGCGATGCCCGCACCAAGTTTTTCCTCAAACACCGGCTCCAAGCCACCCATGTCACTCTCGAAAGATAATTTATGGAACAACACGAAGTCATAATCAGAAACATTCAATTCGCGTGGGAGTTCATCCGCGCTGTCGGCCCAGCCCTCGCGCTGGGGGTGGCAACCTACTGGGTAACTACATGGGGGGAGCGGACACGATGAGCGCGTTCTACGTGATAGACACCGAGGCTGAAAAAGTCGGGATGATGAACATTTTCGGTCCCTATGAGACCCGCGCAGGGGCAGAGGCATTCATACGCAAGGATTTTGCGGACTGGTGGGAGGAGTCAGACACGCCGTTGAAAGATCGGGATGCCGCATCGTCTGCGACCTATCAGATTCTCCAACTGGTCGCGGAGGTGCGTCCGGTCGGTAGCTCCTCGCTGAAGGTCAAACTCGTGGAGGAGGCGAAATGACCTCGACCATCGAATGGATCGCGTCCACCGACGAGCTGCCGGATGCCGACGAGACGGTGATCCTCGCCCTCGAGGACGGGGATGTCACAACCGGATTTCTGGACGGGGATACTTGGCGGGACATTTCCGCCGACCGCCTGCCGGATGCGCCTATCTTCTGGGCGCGGTTTCCAGAGCCTCCGCAGCCACGGACAAAGAAGGGGAAGAGAAAATGAGCGCGACCCTCGCCATTTCCATCGCCGTGCTGACCCTCGGCTCGTGCATCGCTTCATACATGCTGGGCCGCGATAGCTACCGCAACGAACTCCGTGACTTCCAAGAGCGCAAGCGCCGCTGGGAAGAGTTCGACGACGAATAACCATTTCCTCGCCAGGTCTCATTGAGACCGCAGGGGCAAAGGGGGGCCGCGCATCCCAAAAAACGCGGACCAATTAACTCTGTAACGGACTGCGGCGACCGGAACAGGGACAACACAAAGCCGCGATTTATTAGGCGAATATATGAAACTGACAAAAAGAGGCGGCGGGGCCTTCAACCCGCATGACGAGGGGACATTTCGCGCGGTGTGCGTGGATGTGACCCCATTAATGAAGCAGACCAGCAAGTTTGGCGAGAGCGAGGTTTTCCGCCTTGTGTTCGAGACGGATGCCCCGGCGCGTGAGGATGGGAGTCGTCAATGCGTGTGGAGTCGTGGGTTTACCCCATCGCTCAACGAGAAGGCGAACTTCCGTAAGTTCTTGCGCCAGTGGTTCGGGCGTGACCTGACAGCAGCAGAAGAAGCGGAGTTCGACACCGAGGCGCTTCTTCTTGGAAAGACGGCGCAGGTGACGATCATCCATGAGCACGCTGAGAACGGGAATACCTACGCAAGCATTGTGGCCTGCGTGCCTTACAAGGGCAACGATCCGCTAAAGCCCTCGGGCAAATTTACACGCAAAAAGGACCGTGAAGCCAAGGGCGAGGAGGCCAGCTATCGCGGGGCAGCCAAGCCAACTGAGCCGGTGCGTGAAGCCGAGGCGGTTGATACCACCCAAGCCGGTGATGATTGGGCAACCGTCAAAGTGCATGTGGGAAAATTTGCGGGTGTGGAAGTGCGCGACCTCGATCCCGAGGCCATCGAGAAGCTCAACAAGAACTGGGTGCCGAACGCCGGAACGACTGCCGCCGATCAGCGGCTCGTGAAGGCGCTCAAGCGTGCCCAGGAGGAATTGGCAGCGGTCACAGCCGGGGAGGAATACTAATGGGTGCCGCAACCAAAGTGGAACTCCGCACCGCAGGGGGCGAGACGATTGACGCGACGGCGGCGTTCGCCGCGATGGATTACAATGAGGTGGAATTCCAGCGCGTGACAGCGCTGGTCAATTCCCTGCTCGAAACTCACTGGGCTGGCATTCAGCAGGCGGTTGCTGAGAGCGAGGATGCCACGGGCAGCGTGAGCCTGTCCGTCAAGCTCGACCACTCAGGCCCATCTCGCATTGTGAAAACGAAGTTGAGCTATGCGGTGAAAACCTCGGACGAGGCCGAAGCCTATGTGCAAGACCCCGCTCAGAAGGAGTTCGACCTATGAGCGACACACTTCAAATCGTTGTCTCGGGGAGTCTTCCAAGTCCTCAGATCGAGTTGTCCGTGGCAGCCTTCAACGCCAGAACATTGGCGTTGGAGGCGAGCGGGCGCATCAAGGCGATTGCTTCGGTGTCTGACTTGGACTCGGCAGCGGCGGCTTTGACTAAGCTCAAGGCGCTGACCCGTTCGGTGGAGGATAGCCGCAAAGAGGTGAAAGCGCCGGTGCTCGAGGTTGGCCGGCGGATTGATGCGGTGGCTAAGGATTACCTCACGCCGCTGGAGACGGAGGCCAAGCGCCTGTCGGTGATCGTTGGCTCTTACCAAGAAGCCCAACGCCGGAAGGCGGAGAAGGAACGCGAAGAAGCGGCCCGTGCGCAGGCGGAGGCATTGGCGGAGATGAATGCGAAGCAGGCGAAAGCCGTGGCCAATGGCGATGAGGAGGCAGCAGATGCCGCCCGTGCGGAGGCGGCGGACAAGATTGCCGCAAGCCAACTCGCTGCCATCAATGCCGATGGGCCAAAGCCAGAAGGCATCACCAGCCGGACAAGCTGGAAATTTGAGGTGGTGGACATCGCCGCTCTCTATGCCGCTCGCCCGGAACTCTGCGTCATCACCCCAAACAATGCTGCGATCCGTGCCGTGGTGAAGATGGGGGCGAAAATCCCCGGTCTTCGCGTTTGGCAGGAGGCAGCGGCCATCGTGCGGGTCGCCGCTCCGGTGAAGGTGGAGGAATACGATTACTGATATGCCAACCCTCGCCGAAATCCTCGCCAAGAAGGCGGCCAAAACCGCTAAGTCACAACCAGCAGCCACCGGCCTCAAAATCACGCCGGACAGCGAAAAGGCTGACCTCGCTGCCAGCATCAAGCAGGGACTCGACGCCTGCGCCCCAAAAGTCAACCCCCCGGCTCCACGCGAGCTGGGGGCAATGACCCACGGCGAACGGATTCCAATGGATCACCCAAAGGAGGGAGCGCCAGCAGCGGAGTGGGAGTGGTTCGACTCGCTTCACTCCTTCGAGAGCGAACTGGGGATCGTGATCGACCCGAACGGGCAGCAGGCATGGATCGCGGTGCAAGCGTTCCAAAGCAAGCCGCCGATCCTGCTCCACCGACTGCCACTCCTGAACCGGAAACGCAGCGAATCCGACCCGTTTTAAGCGATGATGACCCTGAACCCTACCGCATCGCTGGAGAACTCGCAGCGGCCTACCGCATGGGATACCTCGAAGGACCAGACGACCCCGAGGCGCGATTCCTCGCCAAGGCAATCCACCTCTTTCGGGGGCGAGTCGCGGAATACTGATGGATTGACCACAGAGAACACAGAGAACACAGAGGGAAGAATACGGCTTTCGCCAGGGCAGGCGGCAGCGGTGGATTTGATTCAATCGGGGGCGAATGTGTTCCTTTCCGGTATGGCGGGAACGGGGAAATCCACCGCGCTCCTGCAATACATCGGGCAGGCATTCCGTCGGGTGGATGTCTGCGCCACCACAGGGATCGCTGCGCTGAACCTCCAAGACCAATTTCGCAAGAATGCCGGCGTGGGGATCGCAGCGCATACGATCTACCGCTGGGCGGGCATGGCGCTGGGGCCTGCGCCTGGACAGAGGTTCGAGGATTATTTGGCATTCCTTCAAAAGAAGCCAATGCCGTTCTCGCGTCATTCGGCATTTGCTCGGGTGAAAGCGGCTGAATGCCTTGTCATCGACGAGATTTCCATGTTGCCGGGGCGGATTATCGACTACCTCGATTTCCACTGCCGCGCAATCCGCAAGACCGACCGACCCTTCGGCGGCATCCAACTCGTGGCCGTGGGGGATTTCCTCCAACTCCCTCCGGTGGCAAAGGATGGGAAATACGACTGGGCATTTGCCTCCAAGGCATGGCGAGGGGCGGGATTCCGTAATGCCTACCTCACGCAGATTCACCGCCAAAAGGAACCGCTCTTCACCGAGGCGCTGAACAACTTCCGCGAGGGACGCATTTCCAAGGCGGTGGCGGATACGCTCTCAAGCCGGGTGAAGATGTTTGTCGACCGGCGCGTGGTGCGCCTGATGACTCACAACGCTCAAGTGGACAAGTGGAATGCCTACCAGATCGGGGAGATCGAATCGCCCGAGGTGAGCTATGAAGCCGACTTCACCGGAGCCGAGCACGAGGCGGACTTTCTCGCCAAAAACTCGATCACCCCGACACACCTCACGATCAAGCGAGGGGCGCGCGTCATGGCGACTTGCAATATGGAAGTGCCAGACGAGGAGGACAAAACCCAAAAGCACACGGTGGTCAATGGCCTCTGCGGGACCGTGCAGGACATGGAGCCGGAGTCGGTGTGGGTAGCCTTTGACAATGGCGAGACGGTGAACATCCCCAAGCGGTCATCCCAATTCGACCCGCAGCGCGAGGATTCGGCGACCATGACACAAATCCCTCTTCGCCCTGCCTATGCGCTGACCATCCACAAGTCACAGGGCCTCACGCTCAACAGCGCCCACATTGACATCCGGGCTGCCCGTGAGCCTGGGCAAGCGTATGTGGCGCTTTCCCGCCTGCGTTCACTCAGTGGCCTTTACCTCAAGGACTGGATCAAAGGCGTCCATGTGAGCGAGGCGGCGATCAATTTTTACAAGAATTTATAATGTGGATACTACCCAAACAATTACTTACTGGGACGAACCAGAAAATGAATAACAAACCTAACAAACCAACACCAAGAACTGAGGCAGTTATGCTAGACCCGTTGCGTGACGGAAACGATCTGCCAGAATTAGCGCGTCAACTCGAAAATGAACTCTCGGAGGCTTTACTCGAGCGCGACGAGGCGCGGCAGGAAAAAAAAAAACTCAAAGAGGCACTGCTCCGAGTCCGAACATGGGGGATATCCTCAAAAAATTTCGATGCCTCAGACAGCTACCAGATGGCCGAATGGATTGATGACGGATGCGAAGGCGAGCTTCCAAAACCTGATGGACCTTGGATTTACGAAAAATTGGAGGGCGCGAAATGAGCCGACGACCTACACCAGAGACAGATGCGGCTGAATACTTAATAAATGGAAAGAGCGTGGAGAAAGGAAGAAACAAATGAAGATTACGAATAAATTTGGCCTGCCTGATCCTGTATTCCGCGCCTTGTCACATGATGGGTATATGGCAGGAACCAAGAAGGCAGACATCTCGGTGACAACCTTGATCGGCCCACCGAAGATCAACCAACTCAAGAAAAGGTATTCTGAACTCACTTCCAAAAAAGGAACGAGCAAACGCGCCTCGGCACCGAAGACCCTCGCCACCTCTGGCCATTTATCGCAGACGGAATTCGGATTCTGCGACCCAAGCTCTGCTTCTTTTAGAATTTTAATGGAGGAACTTATCAATAAATGAATACACTCAAGACGAATATCTCCCTTTTCTCCAATGCCTTCGCCGACGAACCGGACGAGGCAATCACGCTGGAGGCATTCTTCCAGGGCGTGAAGGATGGGCGGTGGCAGAGACAGGTGGACATCCTCCGCGAACACCTTAAGCGCGGTGACGAGCCGCGCTACACAGCCAAGAAGCGCGACCTCCCGGCAGTCACCATTTCCTGCCATTGCCTTTCCCGTGAGCGCGACCTATCACCTGAGGCGAAGGCGATCACTCACAGCGGATGGCTCCAAGCGGATTTTGATCTGAAGGATAACCCGATGCTTGCCGATGACTCGGTGGTTTGCGCCAAGCGGGCGGAACTCCTCGCCGATCCCTATGTGGGGGCGGTCTTCGTGGGGCCGTCCGGGCAAGGACTGAAGGCCGTGGTATCAATCGATACCGAGAAGCACAAGGATTCATGGTTTGCCGCTGAACTCCATTTCCGTGAGAAGCATCGGCTGAGTCTCGATAAGGCGACGAAAGACCCGATGCGCCTCTGCTTTGTCTCCTACGATCCCGAAATGGAGACAGCGGACATTTACCAGCCCATCCCTGTGCCGGACAAGATGCCAGAGCCTGAAGTGTGGCGTCCACCCGTAGAGACGACAGCGGCAGACATTGCCGAGATGCTGCGCTACATCCCGCCGCGCCCGGACTACGATACATGGCTGAAGATTGCCTCCGCAGTGTGGAGCGTCCTTCCGATGCTTGACGGTGCGCGCATCCTCCACCAATGGTCACCAGAGGAGAAGGATGGCGAATACGCATCCAAGCACAAGGCACGCCTCAAGCAGGTGGGAGTCGGAACGCTGGCACACATCGCCAGTGAACATGGATTCGACGCCCGTGAGGCATGGAGACGGAAACGCTGGGCTGGCCGCATCCGCTTTGCCGACTCAACTCTCGGACCAGGACAAGGGGAAGACCCGCTGGCCGGTGGGGAGGTGGCAGCGATCCCGACCGAGATTTCCCGCGAAAGGATTATGGTGGCCTATGGCCAAGCCCACAAGGGAGACGCCCGCCTATGGGCTGAACTCCGAAAGGGCCTGCGCGTTTGGAATATCCATGCCAAGGTGTGGATGACCTACGAGGACGGCCTATGGAGGCGCGACACGGGAAACACGACGCTCCTCGATATATCCGACACGCTCACGGAGGTTTATCAGCGCGTGGCCGACTCGGTGCGGGCCGAAATGAAGGCAAATCCCTGCGATGACGAAAAGAAAGACCCACGCATCAAGGAAATCAAGGGCCTCGAGGACCGCTGCCACAAGCTCTGCCACTCGGAATATCTGGCCTCAGTCGAGCGCATAGCCAAGAGCGAGATGAACCTCCCAGCGACCGCCTTTGACTCTAACCCCGAGATCCTCGTGGTGCTCAATGGCACTCTGGATTTTGCGGAGGGCATTTTCCGTGAACACCGCGCCTCGGACTACGCAACCACCCGCTCGCCAATCAATTTCGACGGGGCCGTGGAGTGTCCGAAATGGGATGCGTTCCTCAATCGGTTCATCCCAGATGTCGAGACACGCGTCTATCTGGCGCGAGCCTTTGGCTATTCACTGACAGGCCGTGTGGACAAGGACGCCCTCTTCTTTGCCTATGGCAAGGGAGCCAATGGGAAATCCACCCTCTTCGGCGTGCTCAAAATCCTCCTTGGCGACCTCATGACCACGGTCCCGATTGCCGCCCTCCTCGCTGCCAAGTCGGACAATAACTTCGATTACTACAAGGCATCGATGGAAGGAAAGCGGGTCGTTCTCACCGACGAAATCCCCGAGGGGCGGAAATTGGCCGATAGCCAAGTGAAGGCGATCACCGGCGGCGATGCCATCAATGCCCGCCGGCCGTTCGAGCAGCCCTACGCATTTTTCCCGACGCATAAGCTCTGGCTCATGGGAAACCACAAGCCGGATGTCCAGGGCACAGACGAGGGAATCTGGCGCCGCGTCCACATGATCCCGTTCACCGTCACGATCCCAGAGAACGAACGGCGCGAACGCCACGAAATCCTTGCGGAGTTTGAAGCTGAATCGGCTGGAATCCTCAACTGGGCGATTCGTGGACTCCTCGAAAGCCGAGACATCGGCCTTAAGCCACCGCCACAAGTGGTAGAGGCAACAAGGAACTACCGTGAGGAAAGCGACCAGTTCGGCTCGTTCCTCATCGAATGCACCGAAAAGGACATCACCGGGCGCTGCGGTATTGGATCACTGGCGAAAACCTACGCCATCTGGTGCGACCAGAACGGCGAACAGCCACGCTACCGGGGAACCCGCCAACTCAGAAAAGTGATGTCCGAGCGGGGCTATCACATCGAGCCGGACAGGAACGATCACCCGACCATTCACGGAATGAAACTCAAACTGGAGGAAAGAAAAGATGCGTTCGGACTATCCGCTTGAATCGAAAGGAATCCTTCAATTCCCCGCGAATCCCGCGCGGGGAATGCGGGGTTTTATGACCATCCTTTTTCTTGAAGTGCCCAAAAAAGGCTTTTTGAGGGGTATATCTGCGGGAAATGCGGGATTGGCGGGATGTTTCATATTAAATGTTAGGAATCTATTTTTGTCTTCTGTGTTTTCCACAGAGCTAGGTTTCACCACCCCTCTTTTCCCGCATTTCCCGCACCCCCGTTTTTTCCCGTTTTCCTATGCCACCATTCACCCAACACGACCTTGAACGCCTCGGATACACCCTGCAACCAGACGGCTCCTATGCTCGAGCCAGTCATCACCCTACACCTGCCCGGATACTTGACCCCAAGCCTCAACCGGCTATTCGGCAAACACTGGACTGCCAGCCACCGCGAAAAGCAACTCGCACGGGCCGCGTTACTCTCCGCATTACACGCCACGCCCGCCGCCTCCTCGATGCCGATAATTTCGCAGGCGGTTGCAAACCTCTCATCGACCAAATCCGATACGCCGCCCTCATCCCGGACGACGACCCGGCCAGCGTCGAACTCCAATTCTGCCAAGAGAAAGTCGGCAAGAAACACCTCCAAATGACCACCATCGAAATCACGCACCCATGAAAGACATCCTCGAAGAAAACAAACGCCTCAAAGCAGAAGTGGAAAAGCTCATCAGCGACAACATGGAGCTGACCGGCGTGATCCGCTCGCTGCGGAAGGTCGCCCGCGAAGATAATGAGAAGCTGGAAACCGTAAGCCGTGAGCTATGGCTCTGGAAAAATGGCAAATATGAGAAGGAGGGCGAGAAATGAGCGACACACCTGAGACGGACGCGCTGTATGCGCAAATGCTTGCGGAGAACCCCGGCAATTTCATTCACCTTGAGGAGTTTCTTGAACTGGCTTGCCGATTGAAGCGCGAGCGAGATGAGGCAAGGGCCGCAATCCCTGCCGGCGAATGGGTAGCCTACGAAGATCACCAGAAAGTCCATGAAGCTGCCAGCCGCCTATTGGTTGCGATCAACAAACAACTGCCAATCGGCTGCTTTACATTGGTAAGCAGCGAATACTACAGACTCCAAAACGCGATTTACGGCAGGGAGGGCGCGAAATGAGCGTCACGCCAGAGACACCCACACCAGAGACGGATGCGGCTGAATGGAGCTGGTATGATGATTGCACTCCCGAAAACGAAATGATTGTGCCAGCCAACATTGCTCGCAAACTTGAGCGCGAGCGCAACGAGGCGCGAGCAGAGCGCGACATTCTCAAACTCAAAGCCCAGCGCGAAGCCGAACACCACGACAGGATGGTGGGTGAGCTTGAAAAGGTTTACAAAGAACGCGACGAGGCGCGGGCCGTTGCATACGATCTGGCCGTTATCGCCTCACACTGCCTCGGATCGCACGGTTCTGCATTATTAACCGAAACATCTGAAAGAATTGCAGACACATTGAAGCGATGGAGGGAGCTAAAACAATGAGCGAGGAAGCCATGACCTCCTGCCTTCAACGCATCGCCATAGGCGACCAAGACGCGATGACCGAGCTGTTCAGCCATACGCAGGGAGACATCACACGCATCATTGCGTCCATCGTCCCGGCTGACAATGCAGGGGACATCTACCAGACCGCCATGCTCAAGGTATGGCAGAAGGCCGGAACATTCCGCGCCGGGGCGCCGGTCATGCCGTGGCTCATCGGCATCGCCCGCCGAGCTGCCTTCGACCTCCTGCGCACTCGCAGGCGTAGAGTCGCCCTATTTGAAAAAAATAACGACTCGGAAGGCTCTCTCGTGCCGTCATTAAAGGAAGACCGGCGCGAAATACGCCAACACCTGGACAACTTACCAGCCATGCAAAGTAAAATCATCCGCTTGAGCTTTTTCAAAAACCTCCCTCTGAAAGACATCGCCGCACAGGAAGGAATCACGCTCAACCAAGCCCGAACTCTTCGCCGCAAAGCCCTTAACACGCTGAAAGAAAGCCTCAACCTTGAAAATCTCCTCGACTAAATACAAAGACGGCACTGCTCACCACGCAGCCCGTGGTTATGTCGTGCTATGGGCAACGCTCATGGCTCAAGCGAAACCCAACCATCGAGGCTCCATCGCTGAGATCAGCCGCGAAATGATGGAAGCCATCGACCTCGATGAGCAACGAAAAGACAAAGAAGAACCGCATGAACTCTGAAATCCCTCTACCACCCACGGCGCAAGTCGTTGCCGATGTCATAGGACGCGAGGCCACACTGGCTCTTGCCATGTCCTGCCTCTATCGCTGCCTTTATGTGCCAAAGGGAAAGCTGGCACCGGACAGCTATCTCGTGCGCACAATCGGAGAAGAGAAGGCCAAGCTCATGCAAAGGGAGTTCTGCGGGATGCTCTTACCGCTGGCAACCTGCCACCACATCGCCGTCTTTGAACGCCAACAACGCATCCGCGCTGCCGTGGCTGAAGGGAAGACACACGCGCAAGTCGCAGTCGCTTATGGTCTCACGGTCAAATGGGTGCGCAACCTATGCGCTCGCAAGCCAGACGAATATCGCTACCCACTCAAAGCCTACGAGCAGCCACCAGCCAACTTAGGGGGGGTATTAGTTACTCCTAAGGGGGTTAGGGAGCGGGTATGCGGAAACTCGCGGAATTTGGCTAGAGACTAACTAAAAAACCGCGCTTTGCTTTGCTTCCAGCCTACCCAGCACGCGCCACAGAAAAAAAATAATGTCACGACAGCGGGCAAAACACAGAACGATTCTACGGGGCGTATAACGCAAAATCCGGACAAACTTTGAAATGAAAAACCAACAAAACTATCAGATTGAACAAATCGAAACGGGGAGCCTCATTCCCTACGCACGCAACGCCAAAAAGCACGATGCCGCACAGGTGGCAAAAATCGCCGGAAGCATCCGGGAGTTTGGATTTAACAATCCCGTGCTCATCGATTCGGAGAACGGAATCGTTGCCGGTCATGGTCGCGTGCTTGCCGCGCAGAAGTTGGGGTTGGCATCCGTGCCGTGCCTCCGGCTCTCGCACCTCACGGACTCGCAACGCCGCGCTTACATCCTCGCCGACAACCGACTCGCGGAGATCGGCGGCGGGTGGGATGAAAAGATGCTTCTGGAAGAACTAAAAAACATTGAGATCAGCGGGATTCATGCGGAATCAATCGGATTTTCTGAGTCGGACATCAGCGAGTTGGCTTCAGCACTTGAGGCAGACGATGAGACTTCAAACGAGATCAAACCGGAAAAACTGCCGCGAGCGATTCAGTTGGAACCACCTAAAGAGTATGCAGTCATCATGTGCGAAAACGAAGAGGAGTGGGAAAAGCTAAAGGTCTCTCTCGATCTAAAACCAGTCCGTCGCGGAGGTTACAAACAAGGATCGGCATTTGATGCGGTAGGCACTCAGAGAGTTGTCAAAGCATCTCAATTTTTTGAAAAACTAAATGATCATAGCAATACCAAGTAAAGGAAGAGCGGGGCGCACAAAAACTTTAAGCGTATTGCCTAACGCAACGCTTTTCGTGCCTGCTCTGGAGGCTGAAAGCTACAGGCTAACAGGTGCAAAAAATGTCATAGGCGTGCCGGATGATGTAAGAGGCATCACAAAAACGAGGAACTGGATTTTGAAAAACACGGATGATCCTCACATTGTAATGATCGACGATGATGTGAAGGCGCAGGGATGGGTGAAACTTAATGAGGAAAAAAGCCAGCACAAGAAATTGAATGAATCGGCGTGGTTATCAGAGTTTGAAAAACTCTTCGATATAACTTACGGGATGAGCTTTAGAATATGGGGAGTAGCAACGCAATCGGCACCTCGCTCAGTATACCCTTATCGACCTCTTTTATGGAGAAGTTACATCACAGCGTCGTGCATGGGCATTATAAATGAGGGAAGAACCTTTTTTGATGAATCATTCCCGGTCAAAGAGGATTACGAGCTTAACCTAAGATGTATTAAAGAAGATGGCGGTATCGTAGCGGCGCGTCACATTTATTGGGAAAATAGCCACTGGCATGACGAAGGCGGATGCCACGACTACAGAACGCAAAAGCTGGAAGCGGACTGTATTAAAAAACTCGAAGTCATGTATCCGGGAATGATCAAGGTGACGAAACGAGCAAACTCGGAATTTTGCATTGCAATCACGGTATGACAAAAAACGACCCAGCAGAAACGAGCGTGCCGAGCGGAACACTGGCAAAGTTGTTCAACATCACCGATGTAAGAATCCAGCAACTTGCAAAACTTGGAATCGTCACAAAAGCCGCCCGTGGTCGGTATGAGCTTTGGCAATCGATTCGCGGATATGTGAGGTATCTCCAGGACAGAGCAGCAGGAAAAGGAATGAGCGGGGATGGTGATGAAAGCAACTACGAGGTGCAGCGCACTCGCGTCTACCGAAACCGCGCCGACATTTTGGAATCACAATCGCAAGCGATCCGTGGAGAACTTCACGATGCGGCTTGCATTGCCGAGGTGATGGGGGAGGGGCTGGCTAACCTTCGGGCGAAGATGCTGGCAATCCCGACAACGGCAGGGCCAAGAGTTGCAGACGAAAGCGATCCGAACAAATGCGCGGCAATGATCGAGACGCTGATTCACGAGGCGCTGATGGAATGCTCGAAATACAACGGGCGCGAAGTGATCAACCGCTACCTCAAACGCCATGAACCTGCCCCAGAGGAAGAGACGGGCGAGGGATGGGAGACATGACGGCCGAGCGAGGCGACATCGCGGAAGACCTCACCGCCGGCATCTGGTCAGCTTTAGCACCCCCTCCAAAATGGACAATCAGCGAATGGGCAGACCATCGGCGCAAACTCTCCGGCGAGGCGGCAGCGGAGAAAGGGCAGTGGCGAACGAACCGCGCCGAATACCAGCGCGGGATTATGGACGCCGTTGCCGATCCGACGATTGAGCAAGTCGTCGTCATGTCATCGGCACAGGTGGGGAAAACGGAAATCCTTCTCAACTGCATCGGCTACTTCGTGGATTTCGACCCCTCGCCCCTCATGCTCGTGCAGCCCGACGAGGCCATGGCAGAGACATTCAGCAAAGACCGCCTCGCGCCAATGTTCCGGGACTCGCCCAGCCTCCGCTCCAAGGTGCGACCGGCCAAGACACGCGACAGCGGAAACACGATCCTGCATAAACGATTCCCCGGCGGGCATGTCACGCTTGTCGGAGCCAACGCCCCCAGCGGCCTCGCCTCTCGCCCGATCCGTGTCCTCCTGCTTGACGAGGTGGACCGATACCCCGCCAGCGCAGGAACCGAAGGCGATCCGGTAAACCTTGCCATCGCCCGAACAAAAAACTTCTGGAACCGGCGCGTGGTCATGGTTTCGACCCCGACCGTAAAAGGCCTCTCCCGCATAGAGCGAGCTTTCGAGATTTCCGACCAACGGCATTTCCTCGTGCCGTGTCCGCATTGCCAACACGAGCACCCGCTGCGGTGGGGCAATGTCGTTTGGACGGACGGACGCCGCGACCTTGCAACCCTCCGGTGTCCCGCCTGCAACGGCACGATCACCAACGCGCAGAAAAACCAAGCGGTCTCCCGTGGTCGGTGGCAGGCCAGCGCCGGACCCAGCCGCATCGCAGGCTTCCATCTCAACGAACTCTATTCCCCCTGGCGAAGCATCGCAGACATCGCCATCGAGCACGGACGGGCGAAAGACGATCCCTCAACTTTGCAAGTGTGGATTAACACCTCGCTGGGCGAAACATGGGAGGAAGGAGGCGAACGCATCAGCGAGCACGCCCTCATCGAACGGTGCGAACCCTACCCGCAGGCGGATGTTCCCGCCCGTGGGTTGATCCTCACGGCAGGCGTGGACACCCAGCCAGACCGGCTCGAGGTCGAAGTCGTCGCGTGGGCAGGCGGCGAAGAAAGCTGGAGCGTTGCTTATCATGTCATTCTCGGAGACCCCGACATCGTGGAGGGAACAGCAGGAAGCCCGTGGACGCAGCTCACCGACTACCTCCGCAAGCGCTGGACCTCGGAGGCAGGCGGCGAAATGGTCATCGAAACCACCTGCATCGACACCGGCGGAAGCAACACGCAGGCCGTTTACGGCTATGTCAAACGCCACAAGGGCGACCGAGTTTACGGCGTGAAAGGACAAGGCGGACCCGGCTTGCCCATCGTCGGCAACCCCGCCCGCCGCAGAGCAGGGAAAAAAACCAGCCGCCCGATCGATGTCTACATCGTCGGAGTTGATTCCGCGAAGAGCATCGTTTACAAACGCCTCCGCATCACCGAACCCGGCCCCGGATATTGCCATTTCCCGCAGGGACGCAGCGCAAAGTATTTCCGAGGGCTGACCGCAGAAAAGGCCATTACCAAATTTATCAAAGGATTCCCCCGGCTGGAGTGGCACAAAACATCCGGCGCACGGAACGAACCGCTCGATTGCCGGGTTTACGCATTCGCCGCCCTCGTGCTACGCGCCCCGCAGTTTGACAAGCTCGCTCTCCGCCGGCGGCAGACCATGCCGGCGCCCAAGCCCGCCGAGGTCGAGACGCCCCCTCCGGTGGAACTCCCCGCAGAAGACACCCCCAGACCGGATGCCAACAATGCCGCGAAACGCAAGCGCACCACGCGCCGCGCTTCCTTCGTGCATACATGGTGACAATAACGGCAGGCGAAACATTCGAGGTTACGGTATCGGCAGACCCCGCCGCGACCGTCCTTGTGCAATTCGCTGGAATGCAATCGCGCAATGTCGCAGCCACCGGCACGGCAGGAACCTTCACCGCCGCCGCAAATACGAGCGGATGGATTCCAGGGCATTACATCTGGGAGGCATGGGCAACGGTCGCCGCACACCGCGCCCTTGTCGAAACCGGCGACCTCCTCATCCGCGAATCCGCTGCCACCCTCGCACCCGGTGCCGAGGTGCGCACGCAGGCCCGCATCGCCGTGGCGCACATCCAAGCCATGCTCGCAGGTGGCGCAACGCTTGAGGCCAAACGCTACAAAATCAACAACCGCGAACTGGAGCGCCACAGCATCGCCGAACTCCTGCAACTCCTCTCATTCTGGCGGCGTGAGCTGTCCCGCGAGTCCCGCCTCTCATCCGGCATCTCGTCCATCGGCCAATCCATTTCCGTTCGCATCTAATCCCCATGGGCCTCTTCGATCTATTTTCCCGCACCGCCACCACGAAGACGCCCGCGCCAAGCCGCGCCGACCAGCCTCGCCTCTGGTCGGCGCGGTCCATTCTTTCCGACACCATCGGCAGCTTCGCCACAGCCGGGATGCCGCAAGCCGCCGGTGCAGGCCGTCTGGAATCCACATGGGCAGGCACACCAACCACGATTGACGCATGGATTTTCCAGTATTGGAGCCGCATCGTCGCCCGTTCTCGTGAGCAGGCAGAGAACAACGACCATCTCAAAAAATTCCTCCAAATGGCCCGCGACAATATCGCAGGCCCGACCGGCTTCACCTTTAACGCACAGATCCGCGACCCGTCTGGCACGATGGACACCGTGGCCAGCAGCGCCATCGAGGACGCCTTTGCCGATTGGAGCAAGCGCGGCAACTACGACATCACCGGCCAACTCTCCCGCGCCGATGGAGAGAGGCTGGCAGTCACCACCGCCGCGATGGATGGCGAGGTTATCTGCATCAAGAAGTATGGCGAAGACCTAAACAAATGGGGCTTCGCCGTGCAGTTCATCGACCCCGTTTTGCTCAACCCTACGAAGTGGGAAAAACTAAACAACGGCAATGTCATCCGCCACGGCATCGAGTTTAATCCGAACGGTCGCCCGGTGGCCTACCATTTCCGCAACTACGACGAGATGATGATGGGCTACATCAATCACAACGGCGAAAGTTTCCAGCGAGTCCCAGCCGATCAGGTCATCCATCGTTTCCTGCCAGAGCGAGTCGGCCAAAAGCGCGGCCTCCCGTGGGCACGCACAGCCCTCTGGCGCATGCGCATGCTGGCAGGATTTGAGGACGCCGCCGTGGTCAACGCCCGTGTGTCCGCCAGCAAAATGGGCTTTTTCCGAAACCTCGACGGCGACAGCGACGACATCCTCGAAATGGACGCCGAGCCGGGCAAGTTCGAGGACATCGGGAACCGCGAGTTCATCCCCTACACCCCGCAATTTCCAGATCAGGCTTTTGACCCCTTTTGCAAAGCCATGCTCAGGTCGATTTCATCCGGCCTCGGTGTGAGCTACAACAATCTCGCCAGCGACCTCACGAGCGTAAATTTCTCATCGATCCGCCAAGGCGCACTCGACGAGCGCGAAGTGTGGAAGGGCCTGCAAGAATGGCTCATCAGCGGCTTCGTTCTTCCCATCTACGAGGCATGGCTTGAGCGTTCACTCCTCGCCAACAAAATCCTCATCGCTGGCAAGCCGCTCAAATTCGACCGACTGGAAAAATACAAGCAAGTCGCCTTCACCGGACGCCGCTGGGCATGGATCGACCCATCCGCAGAAATGGCCGCGAACGAAAAAGCCATCTCGCAGAAGCTTAAATCCCGCAGCGAGATCATCCGCGAGACATCGAACCGAGACCCCGAAGATGTCTGGAGCGAGATCGAGCGTGAAGAGGTCGAAATGAAAAAGCGCAACATCGTGCCGCTTGTCCCAGCAGGCGCAGCCGCCCCCGTGGCACAGCCCGAACCCCAGCCATGAGCCAGCCATTCGACATCACCATCCCTGCGGGCGAGTCATTCTTTTTCGAGGTGACGCTCAAAGACTCCACCTTGCCAAACGCCCTGCCAGTCAACCTCCTCGATTTCACGGCATCCGGCCAACTCCGCGAGGACTGGGACAAGCCACTCCTCGCCAATTTCACCGTCACATTTCCGTTGCCTCGCACGAGCGGCAAGGTGCGCGTGGTTCTATCGGACGAGCAGACTCGCGCCCTGCCAGTGACCCGCGCAAGATACGATATTTTCCTGACCGACCCCTACGGCAACAGCCGCAAAATCCTTGAAGGCTTCGCATACATCGAGCGAGCCATAACCCGCACCTGACACCATGGCAGTCGTTGACCTCACACTCATTCCGAATACGCAAGTTGTCGTCGCCCCCGGCATCGCACTCCCCATCGGCAGCGGAGCGCAAGGCCCCGCCGGAACGGTGGCCATCGGCAGCGTCTCGCAACTCGCCACCGGCACAGCCCCCACCGTGACCAATGTCGGAAGCCCCACCAATGCCGTGCTCAATTTCGGCATCCCCCTCGGAGCGCAAGGCCCCGGCGGCACGATAGCCGTCGGAGCCGTGCAGACCGTGGCAGGAAACCAACCCGCCACCGTCTCCAATGTCGGCACGCCACAAAATGCCGTTCTCAATTTCGCCCTCCCTCGCGGCCTCTCCTCCACCATCGCAGTCGGCACGGTCTTCATGCTGCCCGCAGGCGCAACGCCCACGATTGCCAATGTCGGCACGCAGGAAAACGCCGTTCTCAATTTCGGCATCCCCGCACCCGCTGCCGGTCCCAAAGGTGACGCAGGCGAGCGAGGCCCCGCCTTCGTGTATGGCTCCATCTCCTTCCTTTCCGATGTCTCCGACGATCACCTCACCAACTGGATCGGTCGCGCCAGCGCAGGCACCGGCACGGATTTGAATCTCTGGACCATCACCCGCAGCGTATTTACGCCCAGCGGCGAACTCATCGCCCGTGGCGTCGCCGCCCGTGTCGCATGGGACAACCGCACCACCGTCGAATATGTCGCTGGCGTGGTATCCACCAGCGAGATCGACGCAGGTTTCTTCTAAAACTACCCGTCACGCCTCTGGCCTGCCATGCGCAACTTGACAGTCTGAATCGACAGATGAGGCCCAAGGACGCTTGGGCGTAGGGTTCTCTCCACCTCTCCCCCTCCGTGTCCTCCGTGCTCTCCGTGGTTAAACCCGCACGGAACGCCCCGCAGAAGACAGGGATTTTCGCAGCGGCAAAATAACGCCCGTCCACAACGGACACCGCAACCACAACCACCACACCACAAAAAAAATCATGTCTGTCCCAATTCGCATTCGCCGCCGCCAATCCGGTTCTGCCGGAGCACCCGGAGTTCTCAAATCTGCCGAACTCGCATTCAACGAAGTTGATGGAATCCTCTACTACGGTAAAGGTGCCGACGCATCCGGCAACGCTACACAAATCGTTGGCATCGGCGGCAACGCCTCCAGCAGCTATGCAGACGGCATCGTCGCCACAGAGCAAGCCGCACGCATCGCCGCTGACGCAGCAGAGGAGACCCGCGCCCTCGCCGCTGAATCCGCATTGAGCACACGGGTGTCCACTGAAAAGAATCGCGTTGATGCGATCCTTTCCGCTTCATCCGCTGACAAAGACAGCTTCGCCGAGATCGTCACTCTGATCAATTCGGTGGACCTCACGAACGACAACGCGCTCGCAGCCGCAGTCCTCTCAATAAACAACTCGGTTGACGCAGAGGTCAGCCGCGCCACTGGCGAAGAGAACAGCATCAAGTCCGCAGCGACCGCGCTCACGACCCGTGTGAGCACAGCCGAGAGCAGCATCACCGCTCTCCAATCCCGCGCCACCACCATCGAAGGTGCAGCGACATCGCTTACGAGCCGAGTCACATCAGCCGAGAGCGCAGCGACCGCACTCACCAGCCGGGTTTCCGCAGCAGAGAGCGCAGCCACCAGCGAGGCCAGCACACGCCTCTCAGCCGATAACGCTTTAAGCGCCCGCATCCTCGTTCTCGAGACTGAGATCGACGGCGGCACGTTCTAAGCAAACGGCCCACAGGGCCGGTCAACCTCGTGTCCATACATGACGACCGGCCTTTCAAATTCTTCCGAGTCCATACTCATGCCAGTTCCAATTAAGCCCAAAAAATCCACCGTGCCCGGTCGCATCCCGAGCACGGCGGATTTATCGCTTGGCGAGGTCTGTATAAATTTTGCAGATCGCAAAATTTTTGGACGCCATCCTCAGTCGGGAAGCGTCATCCAACTCACCACCCCCCCACGCAACGAAATCCCCGCCATCCTCGTCCACGCCGTGGACGGAGCGAACCTCTACATCGGACGCCTTGAGTGGGACGACTACCCCGCCACAGGCGAACCAGACGACTCCACCGCCTGGACAATTTACAAAATCACTACCAACAGCGCCGGGGATGTGCTCTCGGAGCAATCCGCCACCGGCGCGTGGTCGAACAAACAATCTCTTACCTACAGCTAAACCATGATCGCAAACGCAACAGGCAGACCAATCATTGCAACTAATCGCCTACTTGGACGCACTACCGCCAACACGGGACCAGCCGAGGAAATTACCATAGGCACAGGGCTATCCCTTTCCTCCAATACCCTGTCTGTCTCAGGCGGTGGATCGACCAATATCTGGATTCCGGCAAGCGCATGGATCCCCCGCACCACAAACGGATGCGGCGTGGATTCCCGCGAACTCGCCACCAACCGCACCAATTACGACGAGCTTTTGTTTGACCCTGCAAGCAATGAATTTGCACAGGCTTTAACCATCCTTCCAAACAACTACAACCTCTCTACCGTCACCGCTCGTTTTTACTGGACGGCATCCACTGGTAGCGGAGCGGTTATTTGGGGTTTGCAGGGGCGTGCGTATGCCGATGACGACACGCTTGATACAGCGTTTGGCACGGCCCAAACCGTAGCTGATACGCTACTTGCCACAAATGACATGCATATCACCTCCGCAACGAGCGCAATCACCATTGCCGGAAGCCCCGCAGCCAATCGTCCGGTGCTATTCCAAATCTACCGAGACGCTGCCGCAGCCGGAGACACCTTTGGGGCAGACGCTCGATTCCTTGGCGTAGAAATCCTTTTCAACTAAAATGAGAGCAAGGCAACGACATCTCAAGCCAAAATCTATAGGTGCATTTATTGCTCTTGATAGTCGTTATATTAACCAAAGCGATAATACTGTTGTTAGTTCTTGGAATGATAATAGCGGAAATTCAAATAACGCAACGCAAGCAGTTACCGCAAATCAACCACTTTATTTTACAAGCATCTTGGGCGGAAATGGTATTGTGCGATTTGATGGCACTAACGATTTTCTTGAGCCGCCGACAATGACAAAAAGTCAACCATATACTGCTTTTGTTATAACATTTCCAAGGCAATATAAGTTTAGTTATAATTTGTATTTTGAAGACAACAGTTTAGGATGTAGTTCGTATATCGGGCCAAGCGGAGGCGTTCAAAAATATGGAATTTATGCTGGAGTTGAATTGTTTCACGGAAGCAGCGCAGCCTTAAACACATGGTTTCTACAAAGCGGCGTATTTGATTCCATTAACTCAAGCGTAACAATAAACGGATCGGGAACTGTCACAGGAAATGCGGGGACGATGAATGTTAATGGAAAATTTCAAATTGGAAGAAACAACACTGCACAACTTTATTTAAATAACGACACAGCTTTTGCAATGGTGTGTGAAAGTGCATTCTCGAATTCGCTTAGAAAAAAAGTAGAAAAATCCGCCGCTTTTTCCTTCAAACTCGCTTGTTCCTAAAAAAAATATGAAAACTCACCTGCGCTACGACAACCAAACCCGCACAGAATCCGACCAAGTAGTCATTGACAACCTTGTCCGAAAGGGCTGGGAAGTTTACACGCCAGAGCCAGAGCTAATTATTCCGCCCGCCTACACCGCAGAAGAGTGGACGGCTAACCAAGGCTACGGCGGCAACCGCAGCACCACGCTGCTCTACCAAAAGCTGCGCTTGGACGCATCCGCGAAATCCTCTCCAAAGCTCAACGCCGTGCAATCCTGGCTGGACAACATGATAGCCAACGGCCTAGCCCCCGCCGCCAGCAATTGGCCCGCTGCACCGCATAGCTTCGAGGAAACCCTCACCGAAACCCTCACAATTCTAAACTCCTAAAACCATGGCTAACGAACTCAACATCGCTCTTTCTACGGGCCTCACCGTCACCGCTCAACGCTACCAATCCGGCGCAGCCGTAGGCGCTGCCATTAGTTGCGCCGAAGTCGGCAGCACGGGATTCTACTCTGGCAACATGACCGGCGCAGCCGGAGCCTACCAACTCGCATTTATCGCAGCCGGAGCCAATGTCGGCAGCGGAAGCATTGTTTGGAGCGGCACCGCCGAAGTGCCAGCAAGCACCTTCAACCCTGCAAGCGACACCGTGGCAACCGTCACGACATTGACAAACGCGCCAACCGTCCCAACCGCAGCAGCTATCGCCTCACAGGTTCGGACGGAGCTTTCGGTTGAGCTTGGTCGAGTGGACCAAGCCATCAGCACTCGCGCCACTCCGGCCAACATCCCATCCGCAGACATTTCTGCCATCAAGTCAAAGACGGACAATCTCCCTGCATCGCCAGCAGCTACCGGAGACATCCCTACCGAGTCGGAAATCGCTTCAGTGGTCTGGGCCAAGCCGACCACGGAATTGACAATTACCGGCTCGATAGGCGAGCGCGCAAAAAACCAGAGCACGGTCAGCACGACCGGCGCTCAACTCGCCGCAGCACTCTCGTAAGTTTGGTTTGTTGTTTCCCGGCGTGGGCAAAAACCCACGCCGGGTTTTTTGCGTCTGCCGCTCTCCGTGGCCTCTGTGTCCTCCGTGGTTAAACCTCCACGGAACTCCCCGCAGAAGACAGACCGCCCCCAGCTGGCAAAATTCGCGCACACATGAAGCCCGCCGCGAAAGAATTTTTCAGCACGCCCATGCGCCGAGTTATGACCATCGGCGCCATCGCTGCTGAGTCGCGCACCATTGAGCTGGCTTTTTCGAGCAACGCGGAAATCGAACGATTCCCTGGAATGGTCGAAGTCCTCGATCACTCGGCGGATGCCTGCGACCTCTCGCGGCTCAACGACCGCGCAAATCTTTTGTTCAACCACGACCAGAACGAGGTTCTGGGAGTCGTCGAGACCGCCAGCATTGACGCTGACGGAATGGGTCGAGCGTTGGTTCGCTTTGGCCGTTCCGAATGCGCCGAAGAAGCTTGGCAAGATGTGCAGGACGGAATCCTCACGAAGGTCTCGGTCGGCTACCGAATCCACGATGTCAAGTTGACCGAAGAACGCGAGGGCGTGGATGTCTACACCGTCAGCCGGTGGGAACCCTACGAAATCTCCCTCGTCACCATCCCCGCCGACACTTCTGTCGGAGTGGGTCGCAGCCTTAACCACCCGCCAGAGGCGATCAGCCTCGGCACAATCACCCAACCAAAAATGGAAAACACAATCGCACCCGCGCCACAAGCGCCCGCACCGGCGGCACCGGAGATCAACATCGTCGCCGAGCGCAACGCCGCTGTAAAAGGCGAGCAAGACCGCACCCGCTCGATCCTCGAAGCTGGCGAAAAATACGGCATGCCCGCCCTCGCCGCACAGATCGTGCGTGACGGTGGCAACCTGGTCGACTTCCAAGCCGCCGCCCTTGCCGAAAAAGACAAGCGCAGCGCCCAAGTCCGCGAAGGCAGCGCACCCATCGGCCTCAACGAACGCGAAGCTGGCAGCTTTTCCTTCGTGAAGCTCATCCGCGCACTCGCAGCCGAGCCAACCGACAAGAAAGCCCGTCAAGACGCCGCTTTTGAGTTGGAAGCTTGCGAAGCAGCCGCCGGACAAGTCGCCCACCGCAATGTCAAAGGCACCATGATTCCCGTGGATGTCCTCACCGCAGGCTACGGCCAGCGCGGAACTAACACCGTTTCCGGCAAAGCCGCCGCTGGCTACACCGGCACAGGCAACAACACCGTGCAGACCAACCTCCTCGCCTCCTCGTTCATCGATGTCCTCCGCAACAAAGCGGTCATCATGAACCTCGGCACCGAGCTGGCTGGCCTCGTCGGCAATGTGGACATGCCAAAGCAAACAACCTTTGGCACTGGCTACTGGATCGGCGAAGATGACGACGCGACAAAATCCGACATCGATTTCGGACTCGTCTCGCTTCGTCCTCGCACCGTTGCCAACTTCGGCGAAATCACCCGCCGCATGTTGATGCAGCCCTCGCTGTCCGTCGAAGCCCTGCTTCGTAACGACCTCGCCCAAGGCTTGGCCCTCACCATCGACTCCGCAGCCTTCTACGGCACCGGACTCAGCAACGCCCCAACCGGAATCAAATCCGCCGCAGGTGTTCTCTCGCAGTCCTTCGTCGCAGTTCAGCCAACCTTCGCGGAACTCGTGAACATGGAAAGCCTCGTCAGTGCGCAGAACACCGATGTCGCCAGCATGGCATTCGTTGCCAACCCATCCACTCGCGGCATGGCAAAGACCGCGCTCAAATTCCCAACCGGCTCCACCAACGGCGGCACCATCTGGGAAAACGGAACGATGAACGGCTACCGCACCGAAATCACCAACCAGATCACAACTGGCGATGTGTTCTTCGGCAACTTCGCTGATTTCATCATCGGCCTCTGGGGTGGTCTCGAAATCACCGTCGACCCTTACTCGAACAGCACCAAGGGCCGCCTCCGCATCGTCTGCATGCAGGATGTGGACTTCGCTGTCCGCCGCGCCCAGTCCTTCGTTTACGGCAAAAAGCCCTAAGCGATAGCTGAAAACTCAACCGCCTCCTCCGTGTGCATTCGCGGAGGAGGCTTTTGTTAGGAACCGCAGATTATGGAACCTCAAAAAATCACCCTTCTTCAAAGCCTGATGATTGCCGGCGAATCCTGCCCGGTCGGCAGTGATGTCGAAGTCTCGCCATCCTTCGCCCGCGAACTCATCGCCCTCGGCCTTGCCAAGCCATTCGTCGAAACAGCGGTCGAGCCTAAGAAGAAAAAATGAGCCTCGACGAAAAGGACGGACGCCCTGCCGTGAAGATGAATCTCGCGGAAGCCATCGCCGCCTTTGCCCTCGTGGCAACGGTCTTCTCTTCGCTCAACGGCTGGATCGTCCTGCCCGAACAAATGCGCCAAGTCCGAAATGAAAATGAACGCCAAGACATCCGCCTCCAAGCCATCGAACGCCTCGCAGCCGACCGCAGCGAAACCCTCGCCCGCATCGACGAGCGCACCAAGCGCATCGAAGAAAGCCTTAAAGCCAAATGAAGCGCCTGCTGGCACTCCTGCCTCTCCTACTCCTGCCCGGATGCGCAAGCATCCCGCTGCCGCCAAGCGGGGAAAAGATGGGAAGCCTCGGGCGCGTGGAGGTGGGCATCCGCTACTTCCCACCAGTCACGCTGGACTGGTTCAACCCGCAAATCCCAAGCCTCAAAGACAAATGAAAATCCTCGATTACATCCTCGCTCGTGCGTCGGAAAGCTCCACCTACAGGGGAGCAATTTTTTGCCTCGCTGCGGCAGGCATGACGGTAGACCCCGACAAAGCCAACGCCATCGCAGCCTGTGCAATGGCCCTCGCGGGAGCCATCAACATTTTCCGCAAAGAAAAAAAGTGATTCACTAAAATGATCCACCGACTCCTCGCCATCGCCCAAGCCGAGATCGGAATCCGCGAAGAGGGCGGCAACAATCGCGGCCAGCGGATACGCGACTACCAACGCGCCACCGATCTACCCCCCGGCCCGTGGCCTTGGTGCGCCGCTTTTGTTTCGTTTTGCGTGCAGCAGTGGCTGATCGAAAACGATGTCCCAGAGTGGCTGCGCCTCACCCGCTCGCCCGCCCAATGGCAACCCCGCACCGCGCTGGCCTACGGATTCCGCCAATGGGCAAAAGATCGCCCTCGCACCACGAGCATCTACACCGACCAAGACGCCGCCCAGCCGGGTGACATCGTGACTTTTGATTTTTCCCATGTCGGCATCGTCCTCGAAGACGATGGAAAGAACCTCGTAACAATCGAAGGGAACACCAACTTTTCTGGCACACGCGACTCAGAGGCAGGCGATGGAGTCTGGCGCAAAATCCGGCCAAAATCCCTCGCTCGAAACTTCATCCGCATCCACCCCGCACGATGACCTACGGCAACCTCGATGTCTTTTTCTCCGGCCTCGATCACACCGAGATTCTGTTTGCCCTGCCCACCGGAACCCGGATCGTGCGCGGCTATTTCGACAACGCCTTTTTCGACTCCTCCGTTGGCGAGGTAGTGCTCGACAGCACGCAGCCCCGCTTCCAGTGCAAGGAGTCGGATGTCGCAGGCATCCCCCGCGAAACCGCCTGCAAGGTCGAAGGCAAAAATTACACGGTGATGGAAATCCAGTCAGACGGAACCGGCCTCGCCACCGTCACTCTCGCGCATGAGTGACATGATTTTCATCAACGCCAAGGGGCTGGACCGCATCGGGCGCGACCTCGGAGCAACGCAAAAGCAGATCGAGCCAGCCATGCGCAGCGCCGTCTCTCGCGTCACCCGCTGGGCAGGCAACGAAGCAGCCCGCCGAATCAGCAAGGCCACCAAAGTAACCGGCAAAGTCATCAAAGGCCGCATGCGCGTTGAAGTGATGGGCAAGGATGGCGTCCTCGGGCGCGTGTGGGCTGGCCTGCGCAACATCCCGCTGAAGGCCATGAAGCCCCGCCAAACAAAAAGCGGAGTCACAGCAGGCCCCGCCAAGCGTCCGGGTGCATTCATCTCTAAAAAAATGGGCGGGCATGTCTTTGAGCGTGTCGGAAAGGAACGCCTGCCAATCAAAAAATCCGATGGCGTGAACATCCTCGACCCCGGCATGGACGCCATGGGCAGTCTCGAAAAAGAAATTGGCGAACGCCTCATGCGCGAATTTGAATCCCAAATAAAATGGCAACTCAGCAAATAGACCTCGCCGTTCTCCACACCAAGATTGCCGAGAAGATCAACGCCAAGTTCGGCGCATCGGTCAAAACCATCGCCGCATATTCACGCTTCAACGACAAGATTGAGGTGCCAGCGATTACCTTTGAACTCGACACCATCGAGCCAAACGCCACCGCCGACATCGGCACGCAGCAACTCCAGGTCGATATCCGCTTTTCCGCCTCGCTGATTTACAGCTACAAACAAGGCAACAAATTCGCCGTCCGCCTCATGTCGGCAAACTTCGCCGCCTTCCTCCAAGGCCAGCGGTTCGGAATGCCCGTGACCCCCGCCCGATTCATCGCCGCGACCCCGCAAGAGTTCGACGCCGAGAACCCCGAATACGAAGTCTGGCGGGTCGAATGGGAACACACTTGCCTCCTCGGAGAAACCGCATGGCCAGAAGGCGGGGCGCTACCAACCGACATCCGCGCTTCATGGGCGCCAGAAATCGGCATCCCTCACGAGCCAAAATATAAGCCGATCCAAGACCTCCTCGCGCCATGAGCAACGCCCGCATAGGCGAGCTTGAGCGCCGTCTCTCAAACACCATCCGACCCGGCACCGTGCTGGAAGCGGACTACGCCAAAGCCCGCCTGCGCGTCACGATGGGAGACAACACCAGCGCATGGCTCCCGTGGCTCACCAGCCGCGCCGGTGAAGATCGCACATGGCACGCCCCCGAAGTCGGCGAGCAAGTCATCGTCATCGCCCCCGGCGGCGAACTCTCAGCGGGCTATGTCATGCCCGGAGGAGTCTACAAAAACGACTATCCAGCCAACGCAGACAAAGCCGAGATCAGCCGCACCACCTACAAAGACGGCGCAATCCTTGAATACGACCGGGAAAACCACACCCACCTCCTGCAACTGCCAAGCGGAAAAGCCACCGTCAAAGTCGGAGAGAATGCGGAAACCGAAATCACGCCCGAAAAGATTACGGCGAAGGTCGGATCGGACGCCAAAACGGAAATCACCGCATCAAAAATCCTCGCCCAAATCGGCAGCGATGCAAAAAGCGAGATCACAGCCAGCAAAATCACGCACAGCCTCGGCAGCAGCAGCAAAATCGAAGTCACCAGCGGCAGCGTCAAAATCACGGTCGGAGGAACAACCCTCGAAATCGCCAGCGGCGGCATCACGATCAACGGCAACATCACGCAAACCGGAAACTACGACCAGACCGGACTAATGAAATCCAACCTCATCACGCTCTCGACCCACACGCACGGTGGCGTCATGCCCGGAACAAGCCTCACCGCCGTCCCAAATCCATAACCTCCTCCGTGCTCTCCGTGTCCTCCGTGGTTAATCTTTTCTAACCGCTCTGCGGGAACTCCCCGCAGAAGACACCCCCAAGCGCAGCCATAAAATCTCGCCCCATGCGAGGCATGAGCAGCGACACCGGCAAGGCGCTTTCCGGGCTGGACCATTTGAAGCAGTCGATACGGGACATTCTCACGACCCCTCTCGGCTCTCGCGTCATGCTCAGAGACTACGGCTCACGCCTGTTTGACCTCGTAGACGCCCCGATGAATCGCGGAACCATCGTCGAAATCTATGTCGCCACCATCGAGGCAATCCGCAAGTGGGAGCCTCGCGTTGAGATCACTCGCGTCATCGCCCAGGCTATCGAACCCGGCAAGATCACCATCGCTCTCGAAGGCGTCTATTTACCCACCGGAACCGCGCTAACGCTGGACGGCATGGTCGTATGAGTTACACGCCCATCGATCTTTCAAGCCTCCCCGCGCCGACGATTGTCGAAAGTCTCGACTACGCCGCGATTTTGCAAGAGATGGTGGACGACCTCAAAGCCCGCGATCCGGCTTTCACCGCCATCGTGGAGAGCGACCCCGCTTTTAAAATTCTGGAAGTCTGCGCCTACCGTGAAATGCTCATCCGGCAGAGGGTCAACGATGCCGCTCGTGGCGTCATGCTCGCCTACGCAACGGGCAGCGACCTCGATCAACTCGGCGCAATCTTCGGCACCTCGCGCAAAATCCTCGTGCCAGCCGCCCCGACAGCAATCCCGCCGCGCTTGGCCGTCATGGAAACAGACACCGATTTCCGCTATCGCGTCACACTCGCCCTTGAGGGCTTGAGCACAGCAGGACCCGAAGGAAGCTATCTTTACCACGCGCTCAAAGTGGCCGGCGTCAAACACGCCACCATCGTCGGACCTCCTACCGTCTCCCCCGGCAATGTCCTCGTGACCGTCCTCGGCCTCACAGGCAACGGCGCACCCTCGGCAACCGTTATCAGCAATGTCACGCAAGCCCTCAACGCCGAATCCGTCCGCCCGCTCACGGATGCCGTGACCGTGCAAGGCGCATCGATTCAAAACTACACGCTCAACGCGACGATCTTCACCTTCCCCGGCCCCGACTCCTCCGTGGTGATGGCCGAAGCCCAAGCCAGCGCACAAGCTTTCGCCACGCAAAACCACAAAGTCGGCAACGACATCAATCTTTCCGCCATCTTCGCCGCTCTCCATGTGGACGGCGTGCAAAAAGTCAACCTCGCTACACCCACGGCCAACATCGTCTGCGACCACACGCAAGCCCCCTTCTGCACCGCGATCAATCTGACATACGGAGGTCTGAGCCAGTAAAATGAGCCGCTCGATTTACCAATATCTCAGCGACCAAGACGGCCTTTTCTGGTATTACGGGCAGGCTCCAGACGCCGCCGTCGTCACGGATTTAATCTGGAACATCCTGCGGCAGGAATACAACTCCTCTGGCCAGCTTGTTGAAACCCGCATCGCTCTCAACACCTCGTGGGAGCAACGCACCAACGCTGATTACCAAATCCCGTCCACGGAAACGGAGGAAATCGCCCCCGACCTCTCGCTGCGCGACCTCTTGCCCTCCAATGCGACAGCGCCAGAACGATCCCTTTCTCTCGCCACCGCCCGCCTCGGCTCAATCGACACCCCCATTCGATCACTCTGGAATCCCGACACCTGCCCGGAGGCGCTTCTGCCATGGTTAGCCTGGGCAACATCAGTCGATGAATGGGATGCCAACTGGACGACAGCAACCAAGCGAAATGTCATCAAGAACTCTGCCGAGATTCACCGCAAAAAAGGCACCGTCGCCGCTGTCAAAACACTCCTCGACTCATTCGGCATCGCGCTCCAACTCAGCGAGTGGTGGCAGACCACGCCAAAAGGGACACCCCACACTTTCGGAATCGCCCTCGGCTGGCTCCAAACCCCCGCCGAAGTGCAGGACTCAATCAGCAAAGCAGTCTCTGCCGTCAAACCCGTGCGCAGTTCGTTCACCCTCTCGGCTCTCGAATCATTCGTCGGCAGCGTGAACATCGTCGGCATCTGCCGCCCCGCCACATTCAACCGCCTCGATTGCGCAGCCACCTACTAACCCATCATGGCCCTTCAATTCATCATCACCGACGCAGGCCGCGCCGCCATCGCCCAAGTTGGCGGGGCCATCGGCCCTGTCACCCTTACAAAAATCGCCATCGGCAGTGCAGGCTACACGCCCACAGCCAGCCGCACCTCGCTTCAGGCGGAAATCAAGCGCCTCGATCCAAGCGGAAGCAGCGTGCCAGTGCCGGGAACGATCCACATGACCGCGCAGGACGATTCCGCAGACAGCTACTCGGTCAAGGAAATCGGCCTCTACACGAACAACAATGTCCTGTTCGCCATCTACTCGCAGACAGGCGTGATCCTCACCAAAGGCAGCACGGCCAGCGCACTCTTCGCGCTCGATTTCGTGATGACCAATGTGCCGCCCGGATCAGTCACGGTCGGAGACGCAGGATTTTCCTACGCGCAGGCAAATGAAACGCGCCTCGGCGTGCTCGCCATCGCCACAACCGCCGAAGCGCAGGCTGGAACGGTCGACAACAAAATCATCACGCCGCGCAAGTTGGCGGAAGTCACAGCCACGGAAACCCGGCGTGGCGTCATCGCGCTGGCTACCACAGCCGAGGCGCAGGCTCTTACGCCAGACGACACAAAGGCCATCTCGGTGGCGCGGCTCGTGGACCGCACTGCAACGACAGGGCGTGTGGGCGTGGTCGCGCTTGCCACAAACGCCCAAACCCAGACAGGGACAGACGCTACCCGAGCAGTCACTCCTGCAAGCCTCGCCAGCGCAGCCTCGCTCTTTGTTCCTCCGGGCGCAGTCATGCCATTTGCCTCGGCAGTCACACCATCCGGGTGGCTTGCTGCAAACGGAAATGTCGTTCCTAACGGCATCGGCACAGTCCAAGGAATAACCGCTAATTTTGCCGCGCTCTTTGCGGTGGTCGGAACAACATACGGAGCGGCAGGGACATTACCCGACCTGCGTGGATATTTCGTGCGCGGCAGTGGGACAAATTCGGACGGCACGGCGTCGGGGACTTTTGGACAAAAGCAGGAGGATGCTTTTAAGAGCCATTCGCATACAGGATCAACTGGGGCGGGAGGAGACCACACACATACAGCGAGCACAAACACAGCCGGAAATCATAGCCACGGATACAGCGCGCCAAACAGCTACCAACAAGATACTACTAATTCACCAGCAAATGGTAAGCGCGCAACAAGCAATGCAAATCTAAATACAAGTGCTGCTGGAGATCACTCACACACAGTAACGATTGGAGCGGCAGGGAATCACTCGCACACAGTAACGATTGGAGCGGAAGGCGGAACCGAAACCCGCCCGAAAAACATCGCCCTCCTCTACTGCATCAAATTCTAAGGAAGTCCCCGCAGAAGACACCAACACGCGACCCCCGCACACTCTCACCCGCAACCGCAACCCACTAAATCACCATGCCAACTTTTTTACACGGAGTCGAAGTCCAAGAAATCACAGGCGGACCACGCCCAATCAAAACCGTTTCATCCAGCGTCATTGGCCTCGTCGGCACAGGCACAGCCCACGCTGATTTCCCGCTGAACACGCCCGTCCTTGTCACCTCTCCCACGGGAGTATCGACCAAGCTTGGCGCGACCAGCTACCTCGGCAAAGCCATCGAGGCCATTTATAAACAGACTGGCGCGGTTGTCGTCGTCGTGCGGGTCGCCGCTATGGCTGATGTTGCCGGAAGCTCCAGCCTTCTCACAGGCGTCCACGCTCTCCGCAAAGCACAGGCTGAACTCAATGTAACGCCTCGCCTCATCGTGGCAGAAGGCGCTTACGAAACGACCACGATTGACGATGTCAAAGCCGTCGCCTCCGCTCTCCGTGCTGTTGCCATCGCTGGCCTCGTTTCCAGCGTGGCCGCAATCGACACCGCAACCGAAGCATCCGCATGGGTCACAGCAAATGGTAACGACCGCATGTATGCAATCTGGCCAGCCGTGAACGGCGGCGAAGACCCCGCTCCGTATGTTGCCGGACTCATGGCCCGCATCGACAACGAGCGTGGCTTCTGGTGGTCGCCATCGAACAACGAAATCGCTGGCATTGAGAAGATCGACAAGAGCGTGGATTTCGTCCTCGGGGATACATCCTCTCTGGCAAATGTGCTGAACTACGGCAACGTAGCCACATTCATCCGCTCCGGTGGATTCCGCCTCTGGGGCAACCAGACCGGAGCAACCGACACCAAATATCAATTCGTCAATGTGCGCCGCACAGCGGATTTGATTTTCGACTCGCTCCAACGCGCCCACCTCTGGGCAGTAGACCGCCTCATTAGCAAGACCTACCTCGAAGATGTCACCGAGTCCGTCAACGCCTACCTCGCCAGCCTTAAAAACCAAGGCGCGATTCTTGGAGGAAAATGCTGGCCTGATCCAGACCTCAACACCCCGGCAAACATCCAACTCGGCAATGTCTTTTTCAACTTTGACTTCGCGCCGCCTTATCCAGCCGAGCACATCACTTTTCGGGGCGAGCTGACCAACGAATACCTCACCGAAATCCTCAACTAAAAAAAGACCATGGCAACCGCATCGAAAATCCTCAAAAACTTCAACCTCTACGTTGACGGGCGCGGATACGCAGGCGTCTGCGACGAGCTGCAACTCCCGACCCTCGGCCTCATCGTGGAAGACTTCCGTGCCGGTGGCATGGATTCCTCCGTGGCTGTCGAAATGGGCCAGGAGAAATTGGAAGCCTCTTTCGTGCTCTCAGGATACGAGGAGAACGTCCTGCTCCTCTGGGGGATCGGGCAAGGCCAGACCGTGCCACTCGTGGCCCGTGGCGCTCTTGAAAGCCTCGACGGCACCGTGACGCCCGTTGTCGTTTACATGAGCGGCACGATCCGTTCGATGGAACCAGGCGCGTGGAAGGCTGGCGAGAAATCCACCATCTCCTTCACGATGGACCTCCGCAGCTACAAATACACGCAAGCTGGAAAGACCATCAACGAGATCGACATCCCGAACATGGTCCGTGTGGTGAACGGAGTGGACCGCCTCGCAGCCCAGCGCAACGCCATCGGCATCTAATACAGCGCAAACATGGCGAGCAAAAAATCCACCGTCGAAATCGCCCTCGATTTTCCAATCAAGATCGAAGGCGTAGAGTGCAGCCGCCTCACCCTTCGCAGGCCGAAGGTCGGCGACATGCTGGCGGCTGAAGAAGGAAGCAAAGGACAGAGCGAACAAGAGACAGAGATTCTTGCGTTCGCCAACCTCTGCATGGTGACGCCTGCCGAAATCCGCGACCTCGACCTTGGCGATTACAAGAAGCTACAGAAGGCATTCTCCGGTTTTTTAGGCTGACGCGGGAGGACGCCATGCGCGGCACTCTCGCACTGGCAAGCGTCACAGGATGGAGCCTCGCAGAGATCAGCGCAATGACCGCCGAGGAGCTTGTGGACTGGTGCGGGAAACTTCCTAAATAATCATGGCGACCGAGAAAAAATTCAAAGCGACAATCGAGATCGGCGGGGCCGTTGCTGGCTCGCTGAAATCCTCGTTTGCAGCGGTCACGGGAAACACAAAGATTCTCGGCGCTTCGATGTCGAAGCTAAGAACCCGCATGAAGGAAGTCGGTGCGGCGATGAAAGAATCCGGCGCGGATACCGTCACGCTCGGCAAAGAGCTTGCCGCTCTACAACGCAAAGCGGACGCAACCCGCAAAGTCATGGACTCGTGGGGCAAGATTAAACCCATCGGCGACAATTTTCAAACCGTTCTCAAACGCACCGCAGGCGGATTCGTCGCCATCGGCGCAGCCGCCGCAGGAGCCAGTGCTGCCGTGTGGAAACTCGGCACCGGCTTCGGCAACTTTGCAGACTCCGCAGCGGAAGGCGCGGCGACCCTCGGAACGGATGCAAACTTCCTCCTGTCCGTGCGCTACGCCGCAAGCCAAGTCGGAGCCTCCGCAGAGATGGCAGACAAGGCGCTCTCGGAAATGAACATCCGCCTCGTGGATGCTGGCGAAGACGGCAACAAGACCGGAGAGGCATTGAGCGAACTTGGCCTTGACATCGGCAAGCTCCAAAAGATGGACACGGCTTCGCAGTTTGCCACCATCTCACAGGCGTTCAGCAAATACACCGGAAGCGTCAACAAGGCCAAAATCGCCACAGACATCTTTGGCAAGGCAGGGCGCAAAATCCCGAACCTCCTAAACCTCGGCAAGGAAGGTCTGCAAGGCTACGCGCAAGCAGCCAAGGATGCGGGCTATCTTCTCAGCGATTCCGACATGCTTATGGGCGATGCGTTCGACGAGGCAATGGGCCAATTCAACCTCGCCCTCCAAGGCTCACAAAACATCATCGGGCGCGAACTTCTTCCCGTCCTAACCGAGCTGATGACTTCCCTCGGATCATTCATCCGCGAAAACGCGCCCAACATCAAAGCGATGGCTCAAGAGTTCGGCGGCTGGCTCAAAACAAACGGCCCGATCATCGGCACGCAGATCCGCGACATGGCAAAAAGCCTGGTCGAAATGGGCAAAGCCGCTTGGCCATTCATTGAATCGGTCGGAGGCGTCAAAGCCGTGCTCGTGGGAATCGCCGCCGTAGCATTCGCCCCAGCTATCGCCGCAGTGGTCTCGCTTGGTGCATCTATCGTGATGGCGCTGCCCGCAGTGGTGTCCCTCACGACAGGACTCTGGGGCATGGCCGCAGCCGCAGCAGGCGGGAGCGCAGCCCTCCTGCCAATCATCGGCACGGTCGCAGTTGTCGCCGCTGGCGTGGTCGCCCTCGGCTTTGCGGTCAAGCATGTCTCTGACAACTGGGACACCTACGCATGGGCGCTCAACGAGGCATGGACGGCAACAACCGGATTCATTTCTAACATGGGCAGCGCAATCGGCGAATGGGTCAACAATACCACCATGGCCATCTCGGACATGGGAACGAGCATTTACGACTCGATAGCCGGAGCCTTCGAGCGGCTTACAGGCAAAATCGGCGCGTGGTTCTCATGGGTGCGCGAAAAATTCGTTGGCCTCGGCAGCTCAATCAAAGGCGTCTTCACCGGCGGCGACGCCCCCGCACCGATTGACGGCGCACGCGCATCCGGTGGCCCTGTGTCCGCTGGCAAAAGCTACCTCGTCGGAGAGCGAGGCCCCGAAATCTTCTCGCCCTCCGCATCTGGGTCGATCATCCCCAACAACCGCGCAGGCGGCAGCGTGAGCAACGACAACCGCACGATCACCATCAACATCACCGCCAGCCCCGGCATGAACGAGCGCACGCTGGCCGACCTCGTTCTCGCCCGCCTCGACGGACGCCAAGCCGCCCTCGCTGGTGGCGCACTCTACGACTAACCATGGCCAACGACACCATGCTCGCCCTTGGCGCTTTCCGGTTCTCGATTTCCACAGCCGCATATCAGCAGCTTGAGCGACAAAGCTCCTACAAGTGGGAAGAGGTCGAACGATTCGGTCAAGCCCCGCTCATGCAGTATTGCGGATACGACTCGGAAACTATCTCACTGCAAGGAACAATCCTCCCGGAATACAAAGGCGGGCTTGGCCAGATGTCGCAAATGCGCGTCCAAGCCTCGCTCGGCATCGCCCTGCCACTCGTCACAGGCACGGGGAACTATTACGGCCTCTGGGTCGTCGAAAGCATCACCGAGGCCCAAGAAGTTTTCTGGAGCAACGGCCAACCCCGCAAAATCAATTTCCAGATCAACCTCAAAAAATACGCCGAAGTCACCTTGAAAATTGGACCCTTCAACGTCTCTGCCTCCGGGCTTTTGGGATCACTGCGATGAACGTCTACAAAACCAAACAGGGCGACATGCTCGATGAGATTTGCCACAAGCATTACGGCTCCACCTACGGCCAGCAGGTCGAAACCGTCCTCGAGGTCAACCGCTCGCTTCGCCTGGCTGAACAAGGCCCCTACCTGCCCGCCGGCATCTACATCGTCCTGCCAATAATCGAAGCACCGAAAGCCAAGGAAACGGTCTCGCTCTTTTCGTAGGCAATGAAGCCCGACTTCAGAATCACCGGCACAGGCGGCGACCTAACGAAGACCTACGCCCAACGCCTCGCCAGCCTCACCATAACCGACAACTCGACCGAGCAGGCGGACACGGTTTCCATCGAACTCTCCAACCACGACGGCAAGCTACCGATCCCCTCCGAAGGCGAAATCCTGAGCATCGCCATAGGCTACGAGGGAAACACGGTGGACAAAGGCAAATTCGTGATCGATGAAATTTCGCTCTCCGGTTTCCCAGAACGCATGAGCCTCTCAGGAAAAGCCGCACCCTTCGCAGCGGCAGGAGGATTCTCACCTTTCCAAAGCCGCAAAACCCGCAGCTTCGACAACATCACCTTGGGCCAACTGGTGACGAACATCGCCGCCGAGTGCGGCCTCATCCCAGGCATCGCACCTCAATACTACGCAGTCACGATCCCCCACCTCGACCAGACGAACGAGAGCAATATGAACCTCCTCACGCGCCTCGCCCGCGATTACGAGGCGCTCATGAAGCCCACATTCGGGCGTCTCCTCTTCCTGCCCCGCAGCACAGGCGCAAGCATCACCGGCGCACTCATCCCCGGCCCGACGATCACCAAAAGCGAGGTCGCCACCTACAGCGCCCAATTTTCGCAGCGCACAAAATACGGCAGCGCGACAACCCGCTGGCACGATCCAACCACAGGCGAAACCAATTCATTCAAGCTCGACGGCGAAGGGAGCGGAGCCGACTACGAAGCGCCCAACCTCTACCCCGACGAGACCGCCGCCAAAAACGCCGCCAAATCCTTCCTCAAATCCAGCGAGCGCGGCAGCGAATCAATCACCCTCTCCATGAGCGGACGACCCGACATAATCGCCGAGGGACTCATCACGCTCTCAGGATTCCCCGACGCGATGAACAAAAGCTGGACGATAAAAACCGTCACGCACTCCCTCAGCCCCTCCGGGTTCACAACCTCCGTGCAGGCCGAAATCAAAGACCTATCGACCGCAAGCGCCACAGCCGCCACCCCAAACACGACCAGCGCAGCGAACAATCCATCCACCCCAGCAGGCCGAAACATCGAGGCCGTGACTTGGAATCCTGAGACAGATTCTTTCGAGTAAAAAACTCACTCCCTCGCAGAGCCGCATTAAATCTACCTCTGCGGGCCTCCAAAATTATTTTTATCTTTTTGAAAAAAAGTTGTTGACGATAAATCAAGTTTGTGAGAAAGTCATCCCAGATCGAAGGCGCCACGCCAACGACGAAAACAAAAAAACCAAATCAAAAAAATGAGAACAATCGAAGAAATCAAAAAAGACCTTCAAGCCGCAACTGCCCGCCGCGACAGTTTCCGCGCCACCATCAACGAAGGCCAAGGCGGCTATGTTCATGAAACCGAAATTGAGCGTCTGAGCGCCGAACTCATCACCGCAGAGCGCGCACAATCACCACTCGTCCGCGACCTCGCTGGCGAGCGGGCTTGGTTTAACGCTCAGGGTTTCACGGGTTCCGACCTCGCCCGCGCCAATGCCGCTTGCATCGCTCGCGGATACAGCCTTTCCGATCTCCAATCCGCCTGCAAAAAAGCCGCCTAAAAAAATGAACCTCGACCAAATCCTCGCCGCAATCCGTGACAACTACGACTGCCAAGACATCTCGTTTTTGGTAGATCGCATGGCCGCCGGAGACTACTCAGCTCGCAAACAATTAGCTGACCAAATATCCATCACACCTGCCGCCATATCTCCATCCCTCCTCGGCGAAATCGCAAAGTGGGGCATCAATGACGACCTGTCCAACTGCCCTGAAATTAGAGCCCTCGCCTAACCCACCCGGCGCGGGTTCGATCCCCGCGCCAGCCTTGACCAACCAAAAACCGAAAAATCGAAAAAATGATAACCTACAAAATCGCTCACGCAAAAAAATTAGCCAACGGATGGGACTTGGAATTTTCTTCTTACGGAGAATTTTTCACAGACGAAAAAGAAGCCCAGGAAGAGGCTACTTTAAAAAACAACAAGCTCATGCAAAGTTACGCAGACGGAAACGGAATGGACCTGCAAGAGTTTATCGACTCCGGTCGCGCCAACGAAATCGAGGAATACTACCATGTCATCGAAGTCGCTGAATAAGCCCACCCACGGCGGCCCGCGCAAAGGCGCTGGCCGCCCGCAAGGCAAGAAGTCAGCTAACGCCAAAGGCCGGACAGCCGTGACCAGATCCGTCTCCATGCAGCCCGAATCGTGGTCCAAGCTCGACATCCAGCGAGGCACGATGAGCCGAGGGAAGTTTATCGAGTCGATGCTTCCAGCCGGGGGAGGCGGTAAACAATACGAGGTCGTTTGCGATCTGCAAAAGGGCGAAATCCATTTGATCGAGCTGAAAAAAGACGGTCAGACGCAACACGGACGCAACACCCTTGCAAGTCGTTGATTATTAGTATATGTTTTCCGATTCGTAATCGATAGGTCACGGGTTCAAATCCCGTCGTCGGCTCGCCTTCTTT
>JBAWVX010000006.1:0-87493 GCA_037147075.1 bacterium | reverse complement strand
ATGTGTAACCCATGTCCTCGGTCACTTTGTAACCGATCTCCTCGGTTCATACCTCCGCGCGCCCGCGAGGGGCGCGACGACGGCTTGACCCACATTCAGTTGCTTTGTCGAGTTTCAATCCGCGCGCCCGCGAGGGGCGCGACCAGCGTTACCGGCAACGGCGCGCGAAAAACAGTGGTTTCAATCCGCGCGCCCGCGAGGGGCGCGACGACAGCTTTGCGGAGTTTGCAGAGCGCATGGCAGTTTCAATCCGCGCGCCCGCGAGGGGCGCGACGGGTCACAGCCAACGGAAGCGACCGCATCTATGGTTTCAATCCGCGCGCCCGCGAGGGGCGCGACCCCATGGCGGTTTCTGTTGCCTGTGAATAGGTGTTTCAATCCGCGCGCCCGCGAGGGGCGCGACAGCAGACAGGATAATAGTATTAGAATCAGTAAGAAAGCTCTGATTACCCGCGAATCGGTTGGCGGGGTGTTAATTGGTCCATCCGGTTCCAATTATTTTTAGAATGTCAAAGAAGTTTGGAACAAACATGTTATATTGTTCCAAAAAAGAAACTGCTCTTATCTGAACGCTTGGGGTTCGCGCAAAAGGTCAAATGATAAGAGGTCCATCCATGTTGAGCGATTGTTTTGTCCCATGGTGCTCGACCCGGCCATTCCACTCGTTTCCCAGAAAATAGAATCGCACGGAATCGCTTTCGAGGTCTACTATTTCAAGAACCTTAGATTTTAGTTGCACGAATTGAGCTGAGTCGATTTTACACTCGAAAACTGAATTTTGAACTCGTTGCCCAAAGTCCAAGCATGCCTTTGCAACTTGCCTCAAGCGGCGTTTGCCGCCTTCAGTAGATGTTGCGACATCATAGGTAACGAGAATTTGCATACTTATTTGAGAATGAAGGGAGGGTAGGCGTCCAGATCGCCTCGGAGGTGCCTCGCCAATAGACGAGATTGAATATGAGGCAGAAGACCTATGGTAATGCGTTCTTCAAGGAATGGGTGTAGCAATTCGGTCGATTTGCGTTCCTGCCAAGCTGTGAGCACGATTTTGCGAGAGTCATCTTTGAGAAATACGCCACCAGCATCTTCAAAGCGAAAATCAGAGAGTTGAATTTGTTTTCGGTTTAACAACGAGAGCGCTGTGCGGTCGGCTAAATAGGCTCGCATTTCTTCCATGAGATCAAGAGCGAGTGAAGGGCGACCGGACCGGTCGCGGTGAAGAAAACCGCACTGGGAATCGAGCCCGCAGGATTCAAGGGCGGAACGGCAGTCGTGCATGAGCAGGCTGTAGAGAAATGAAAGGAGGGCATTTATCGGATCGCGGGGAGGGCGGCGCGAGCGTCCTTGGAAAGTGAGTTCGCTGTCGTGATTAGTAAGGAGCTGAGGAAACGCGCTGAAATAGGCGGCTGCGGCATCCCCTTCGACTCCGCGCAGGAAATCAAGAGAATCTACTTTATTCGCCAAGCGAAGGCGGACTTCCAAAAAATCAGCTGCTCTGGCGAGTTCAAAGGCTCGGTTGGCATCTTTGTCGCCATGGTCACGGGAACCCCGAAGCAGGACGTTCCGGGAATTTGCAATCTTGGCTGCGACGATGTTTTTGGCGATGGAGAGGCAGGATGCTTCAGAGTCGGCACAACGATATTGGGCACGGCGAAGCAGAATGTTTCCAGAGGTGAAGCCATTAGTGCAGGCGAGGAATTTACCGTGGGGCGAGTGGAAAGACAGGGCGACATGAGCCTCTGCGCAGGCAGCCATGAGGGCGGCGCTTGCTGTGATGTCATAGCCAAAACAAACAATTCCATCGAGGTTGTGCAAAGGAACCCTAAGTTTTGTTTGCCCTTTTTGCCGCACTTCCACCGCCTCGCCGTCTTTCCGCAGGTAGGCGTCCTCAAGAGTGACAAACAGTGTATTGAGATGGGTTTTCAAGGGGCGATGGAGTTTTCGAGTTGTTTGCTAAACCATGCGGCGGCTGCTTTTTGAGACTGGGGTTGGCAAATGGGCAGAAGCGAACAAGCAGAACATTTTGCCTTTTCGTAAAAGACCGGCGGCAGTTTGCCCGATTCGAGGATCGAGCGGGCGCGAAGGGCGGCATACACAGTGATCTGCCGGAGTTCGTCGTCCAAAGCTACTTCGACGCGCCTGCGGGTCGTTCCATAAAAAAGATAACCCATGGGAATTTCGACCGAGCGCATTTCTTCCAAGCACATGGCTTGAGCGCAAAGTTGGACCTCATCAGCCCGATGGGACTTGGCCTTTCCCCGCTTGTATTCAATGGGGATAACCCGGCCATCCGCATGGAACTCCACGACATCGCACTGGCCGGAGAGTCCCAGTTTTTCGGAGCAGACTGAGATGGAGCGCGCGGCTCGGACGCGGCCTCGGGATTCCACGGCGCTTTCGTGTGCGCGATCGTGAAGAAGGCGGCCTTCGGCGGTGAAGCGGTTCTCCAGCCATTCCTTTTCCATGTGAATGAGTGCAAATTGCCTCTCGCAGTAAAGAATGTGCTGAAGTGCGGATATGGCGATGGTCTCCAAAATGGAAAGCGTCCCGGCTGGTGAGCGAACAAGGGATCGTCACCAGCCGGGAAGCAAATCTCAGATGAGTTCCTGAAGGGCGACCCCAGCCGGAATCGCAGACTTGTCGATGGTCAGCGCGTAGTCGGCAAACGAGCGAGGAGCTTCGATAACTTCCTTCTTCGAAAGTTTAACCAAGTCGAAGAGACTGTGGCTGGGGGCGGCACCCAGCATGGTTTCATGTTTGAAGACGAGCAGGGCACGAGGGTTCATACTTCCTGCTGGTCGCGCGGCAGACTGATCGAATTGAAAGGCGTTTTTCAGCGCGTCGAACAGCACTCCAAGATCGGCTTCGGAGAATCCCGTCTGTTGGGCGAGAAATGGATTAACAAAGCCATGAGCGCGGTAGAGGGCATAGGGCACTGTGAATTTGCGGCCCATGGTGCGCTCTTTCTCGGCATCTTTTTCGTTCGTGACTGAAGATCGGGTGATTGCGTGCTCGCTGGAGACAATCGGGTCGATGGAACGCGCGAATGAGACCTGAACAGGGCCGCGCACTTGGCCGCAGTTGATCTCAGTCGACATGACAGCTCCAAAAGTGCGGACATCATAATAATTCCTGCACATCCACGCCGTGGCTTTGTCTTTTTTCCCCTCTTTGGGCGACTTGGAGTCTGAAGCCGGGATGCCCTCGACCTGGTGAGCCTCCTTATGGAGGTTGTTGAGGACGGCTCCTTCGGTAAAGTAGATACGCTTGCCGTCGGCGTTGCCACCGGTCATCGCGACATAGTTTCGGATTTTTCTTTTGAGGCAGACATCGGTGACGAGGCCTTGGCCGGTCTCCACATCCACGCGGGGAAGGTTGCCGGCATCAGGATCGCCGTTCGGATTGGCATCCTGCACATCGAAGAGGAAGATGAAGTCGTAGCGGTTGTTCATAGTTGTGTGTGTGTTGGTTGTTTTTTAGTTTTGGGTTGTTTCTGCGGTTTCTTTCTTGGTGAAAAAATCTTTGCGCTGGTGGTAGTAGCCAATGGCGAAAATTCCTTGGTTTTTTAGAGAGAGCTGATTTGGAAATCCCGCTGCATCAAGTGTTGCAAGGATGTCTTGAACAAGGCGGTCTCGGTTCACCTTGGCGCCGCTGTTCAGCTTGGAGAGGTGGTGCTGGTAGGTGCGAATGAGCCGAGGAAAGACACTCGCGGGCGTGGCTGAAGCCGCGCTGTAAAAGCGGTCACGAATGCCGGCGTTGATATTGCCGCCGAGGGCGTCTTCCTGGGTTTTTTCCAAGGCCGCAAAAAGACGGCCAAGGAGATAGGACGGTGTG
The DNA here is from genome assembly GCA_037147075.1 of bacterium. Taxonomy (GTDB): domain Bacteria; phylum Verrucomicrobiota; class Verrucomicrobiia; order Chthoniobacterales; family Terrimicrobiaceae; genus UBA967. The sequence goes on along the minus strand of JBAWVX010000006.1, from coordinate 83,659 downwards.
GTGTTGGTTGGGTCGAGCATGGTTGGTATGTTTTGGTTGTGGTTGCGAATGAGAATGGCTTTGAGCGTGGCGGCCCGCAGGTAGTTGATCTCCCGGTCTGCTTGAATGCGGCGGATGATGGCTGAAAAAAGCGCTTCCGGATAAGGTGTGCCTTCGATAATTGAGCGCGTGAGCGCTCCGCCAAGAAGGGGCGGGATATCATCGACATCCCGCGCAGTTTCCCGCAGAATTTGCCAAACCGCCGGGAATTCTGGATCTGCGAGGCGCTTGCCAACCGCCTCGGGAAACTGCCTAACCATCTCAATGCACTTATGGTGGGCATGGAGTTTACCAAGGAGTTCCTCAATGGTGGAGCGGTGGAAAAAGCGCACGCTGACTCGGGCGGCATTCGGAGCCAGACCCAGAATAAAAAATGCTGTGCCAGAATTCCCAACATCTTGAAACTTTGATCCCGAGCGGATGGCTTCCAGAAGGAGTTTGATCTGATTTTGCCGTGAGGCATCTTGAGTCTGAGTCGGCAACTCAAAACCTCCCGAAAAAATCTCGGCAAAAATGTCCTCAACGATTGTGGGCTTCTCAGTCCAAAAAACTACCGTGGTATCTCCTATGCGAAGGCGGTGCTTATCGCGGCATGGTCCAGTGAGAAGAGAGTTCAGCGCGGTGCCATATTGGAAAGCAAGCTCCTCACCCACAGGTGAGTTGAGCCCCTGACTATCGGTTTTCCCATAGGATTCGTATGCTCGGGCATTGAATGAAACCAAGCTGGCACCGGCGGCTTGCGATCCAGTCACGCCCTTAATTTTAGGATGAAGTATCGCAATGGGTCTGACTGTCCCGGAAATCAAGCATTGAGAAGTTTTGTCAGATGCGCTTCCCAAGGAGGACTTCAACCACCAGGTCTGGAAGCTTGGCAGTTCATGAACGGGCTTTTTTTCACCCTGAATCTGGAAGATTCCAAAGCCTGTTCCAACTTCATTCAAAACAGGAAAGTCCGGAATCCGATCAGGTATCCAATTTTCCAAGAAGCGACAAACCCCAGAGAAAACCGGATCGTTGATTTGGGTCTCACACTCGAGGTGTCTTACCCGAAGAGCCTCGAACCTTTTAATTCCAAAGCCTGCAGGCTTGTCTTCAGGTTGACGACCGAGAAGATAGGTCTGGTTATCCCATAAAAGTCCTGGGTTTATTCCTGCACCCGAGGGTTTTGCATCCCCAGGCACCAGCATCACCGTATTCTGGAGCTTGCCCTTTTGGTCGAGCGTGCGCGCATCCTCGATGGCAACAAGACTGCCATCGAGTTTGATCACGATGCGAAAGCTGATTTTTTGAGGTGAGAATCCCGGGGGTGCGATTTCGTAGGCTGGATCACTGGCAAGGCGGTCGTAGAGGTCGTTGAGAGCTTGAAGGATCATAAATCAGATTTTGAAAGGTAGTTCGGGCACTTGAATGACGCCGTCTCGCATGGAGGCACGAAAGAAATGAGGCGTGGTGGATTTCACCTTGTGGGTCGTCTGGTCTTGATCGAATTCGAGATCGAGCAGCATGAATCCGAGGTCTTTTTCACCGGCGAAGGAGGCGTGGGGGGTAGGCATGTCTTCCTGCGACTCGATGAGTTCAAAACGCACGGGAAATTCGCGACATCCAAAGTAGGGTTGGTGGAAGACTTGCCCATTGCGGGCGCGGCGTTTGAACATGTCGAGGTGCTTGCCCACAGCTTCGTTTTCGGGAACTGGAGCGGTATTTTTTTCTACCCTGGCATCCAAGATCTGGACATGGGCTTTGATGACATAGGCCACATCCTTGAGAAGAAGAGACGCCCGCTGCTGGCGATCCTCAGCAACATCGAGACTCGGGCGGATGTCCGGATTTTCCATGGCGGCGTTGACTCCCGAGGCTCCTTTGATGCTGATTTTGGATGCCACTTCGTTGCGACGAATGTTGGTGAATCGAATCGGATTCAGAACATGGATTTCATCAATGATCCAACGAATCTGGGGTTTCCAATAAATCGATTCCAAAACGCCCCGCGCGGCGGAGGGTGTAATGACATCGTAGGACACGCGCTCGACCTTCATTTCAGGCCGGGAAAATAGGGCGTAGTCGCCCGAGATTTTGAGGGTGATACCGTAGTTCATAGTTTAGATGATGAGTGATTGAGAAGCGGAGTGGGTTTCGTCGAAAATGAGACCGAAATCTGGCGAGTAGTGGAGATCCGTGGAGATCAGGGCGTGGAATTCGCCGTCGCGAAGCGATTCGATGGAGCGCATGTTTTCGTCACGCAGGCGAGGTGGAATCTGCACTGTGTAGCGCTGAAGCCTGCGGAGTAGTGCCCGATGAAGTGGAATGCCAGGGTTTCGTAGCAGTTGAATGGCATCGCGCGCTTGCTCGTCGTAGGGAATGATCAAGGGCACTTGCCATTCCTCGATGAGTCGGAATTTTTCGGCCACTTCGGAAAACTGGAAATGAAATGGAAACTCGGGATTGTTGTCCAAGCGAAAGCTCTCAAGGATGCGCCGAGAATCCCATCGACTCTTCTGCTGGTAATAGTAGGTGTCGAAGTAATGCTGAACCGCCTCTTGGCACAACAGGTCCTCGTGAAGGTCAAGGAGTTGATGCGCCAATTGTGCTGTTTCGCGGAAAAAAACCTCGCCGGACTGGTCCTCAGGGCGAAAAACATAGGTTTGCCCTAGCAAGGAAGATCGACCATGCCGGTTGCAACGGCCTGCCGCTTGGGCGATCGAGTCGAGACCAGCCAGAGACCTGTAGACCACTGGAAAATCCACATCCACCCCAGCCTCGATCAACTGCGTCGAAACGACCCGTGCAGTAAGCCCAGCAGAAAGTCGGCTTCGAATTTTTTTGAGAATTTGGCTTCGGTGCTCTGGGCACATCAATGCGGAGAGATGGAAATTCCCCTCCCCTTGTCGGAGAGCACGGAAGACTTTTTGCGCGTGTTTGCGACGATTCAAGATGCAAAGCACCTGGTGGTGGGATTCGATTTTGCAGACGAGATCGGCATCAGGAAGATCGCCAAGAGATTCAACCTCGACTCGTTTCAAGGCGGCGAAAAGAGAGCCTGCATCCTGGATAATCTCGCGGCATCCCTTGAGGCCGATTTTAAAATCCTCGGTATGGTGAATCGCAGGCTGGGTAGCGGTGCAGAGGACTACCGTTGTGCTGTAGTGGTCGCAAAGTTCTTGGAGAACTCGCAGGCAGGGCGCGAGATAATCGACCGGCAAAGATTGAGCTTCGTCAAGGATTACCACGGCATTCGCGATGTTGTGGATTTTGCGACAGCGAGAAGTTTTGGATGCGAAAAGCGATTCGTAAAATTGAACGGCTGTGGTGATAACCAGAGGCGCGTCCCAGTTCTCGTTGGCCAATCGAGAGACGGTGCTTTCTTTCTCGGGATCCAAGGCACTGTGGTGCTCGATGAGCGGTTCGAAATTTTCAGATGCGAGCGGGGCCACAATTTGGCGAATGACCTCCGCATTTTGCTCAATGATTGACGTGAAGGGCGCAACGTAAATGACACGGCGCTGGCCGTGCGTGAGCGCGTGGCGCAAGGCAAAGCTGAGGGATGAGAGGGTTTTCCCTCCTCCTGTTGGAACGGTAAGTGAAAAAAGACCGCGAGACTGGTTAGCCGCCGCACGGCAGTTTTCAACCACAACGCGTCTTTGTATGTTTACAAAATCACCTGCCTGGGGCTTCGGGTAGCGGTCGATGTGCTCATCGATCAAGCGGGAGATGCACGCCAAAACATCCGGCGGCGTCTGATTGCGAATAGCAGCTTGTTCCGGGTTCATGAACGCCTCGGTGGCCAAAAAATCGGCATCAACAAGACAGCTGAAAAGCATCCTGGTAAAAAAGCCAATCGAATACGCATCGCGAGGCAGAAAAGAAGGGAGAGCAGGAATGGGGAGTTCTAAAATCTCTGAGGGTGCTGTAGAACAATCAGGAAGATCTGTTTTTTTAAGGCGGGCAAATTGGCAAGACCCATTTGAAGTGCCATTCAAAAGCCCCGAATGATGTCCAGCAATCGGGTAAGCAAGAAGATGTCCCAACACTGGGGAGCGCTTTACGGCATGCTGTGCGCCAGCGGAGGAGTGGTCCAATTTCCCTTGTATTTCAGCTTGGTGAGGGTCTGCCTTGGATGCCAAGTAGCGCTGCCAATCTGGGGCAAACTTCCCCAAGTCATGCCAAAGACCTAAAAGGTTACCCCAATCGTGAGCCTTCGTTCTTTCAAGGTTGGCCTCATGAAACATTTCCCGCGCAAACCTTGAACATAAATCGGCTGTTTTATTTAAATGACCTAAATTTCCGCTCAATCCGTCAAAAAGCGGCTCCCAAGAAGAAGGAAGTTGATTTGATGGCAAGGTATGAGCGTAAAAGTTCACAGAGGAAAAAATTTAGATACCTAAAATTTTTTGTTTGGCGAGTTGCCTCTCATTGAGAGAAATCTTATTCGTTAATGCATCGGCAAAAATGGGCTTTAGCTAATTTGGCCGATTAAACGCTATTTTCATCGCAATCGTCCGCAAGGGCGCTTGGGCAAAGGAACGGCAGGATGATGCAGGCTATGCTGATGGTGGTTGTGAGTTCCATATTTTTGTCGTCGTTCTTTTTGGAGAATGGAATTTCAGATGTCGCATCTTCTGCAACAGGGTGGCGTAGCCGCTGTGGTGCCTAGCGAGTAATTGTTGGCGAGTGCTTTTTTGATGCGGCGAAGCAACCTGGAATCCCGAATCGGTTTCCCATAGGCGTCGGTTTGCATAGCTCAAAACAAAAACTCGCTCTGCCGCGCGAAGCGGCTTGGGAATTGGGACTGCGGGCGGAAGCAGCGCGTGGCTGCTTGGATGGCGGATAGAATTTTGGTGATCATTTCGAGGAAGACCCTATCAAACCCGGTTGGACATCCGCTGGGGGTGGAAATTTTTTTGCTAAAAATTTCTTGGTGCGTTTGCGCGTGTCATCGTGATCTCGCGAGTATCGCCATATATCGGACTTTTTTCCGTCCCTGGCGCAAGCCTCGGCACGCCATGCCAGAGGGTTGGCTCGCCCTGCCAGAGCGTTAGCACGCTGTGCGGGAGTGTTGAGTCGCCGTATTAAACAAAAGCCAAAGCCTTTCCTTTAAATTGACTCGCTGGCGCTCACCCGGTGGGCTGCCTTCGGCAGTCTTTCTCCGCTGCGCTCCGATCCTCTCCATCCTGTCCTCCTGTCTGCCCCCCCCCGGTTTACCGAAGCTCAGGTCGATCCGGGTTTGAGCACTCGCAGGCCCGCGAGCTTTGCCAAGGCGAGTTGGCGCTCATCGAAAGAAACAAAACGGTCCGCATGAATTTCACACGCGCAGGCCACATGCATCACATCCAAGGTGCGGGTGCCGAGTTTCATGCTGTGGCGGGCAAGCAAACGGAATCGCTCCATGAGGGCTGCACGATCGAGGTGGGGAAAAAAATACTGCCCCCGGTCCTTGCGCGAGCGGAAGTGGGCGAGTTGAGCCTCCGATTGAGCGGCGGTGATATCGCGCCAAAAAACTTTCAAGCGAAGCACATTCGTTAATTCCGCCTCCTGTATTTCCCAGACCGGGAGCGGATCGCTTTGCTCACTCAGTCGAGCTTGCACCCATTCCGAACCATCCTCCAGAAGATAGAGTTTCAGAAGCGCGCTGGTATCGAGATATAGCATGTCACCAGCGGCCTCCGCGATCTTTAGCGACCGTGTCTTCGACCGAAAGCCCCTTGTTTGGAATCGCCGTGGCCAAATGATCGTCCCACACCACCTGCTGGCGCGCCCCCGCCGGAACGAGGCGAACCCTGGGTTTGCCTCGGTTCAAGACCTCGATGATCTCCCCATTGGCCACTTGCTTCTCCACTTCCGACCAATGGGCTTTCATTTCGCGGACCGTGATTGTTTTCACACCAAAAGAGTCTTTTATGTTTTACAAAATGAAAAACATTTTTTTCTCAAGGCACCGCTCGGTTAGCGCCGCTACCCAGTCGCTTGGAATGAACTCAGGATAAAAATTTTTATTCTTTTTCGCTCCCCCAGCGGATGTCCGACCGGCCTTGATACCCTGCGCGGTGAAATGAAGATTCAAATTCCACAAATCATCCGCGCAGCCTTGAAAATCATTCATCCGCAAACCCGCATCCAGCCTGTCCCAACAAGACAAACGGAATTCGATTTTGAGACACCTTCGGCGAATTATCCCGAGACGGCAAGGCATCACAAGGTTCACCTCAACCTGGCCGAAAAGGATTCCTCGCGTCTCCTCGGAATTCTCGAATCCGCATTCGCGATGGAACCTCGGGAGTTGACGATAGAACTCATCGGCCCAGGAATTCTTTTGCACGACCACGCACTCATGCTCTTCGAGGAAATAAGAAACCGTCCTGCACTGACGCACCTGCATGTGAGGGCACGCACCTGCTTGATTGACGGAGCCATTCTAATTTGGCTTGCAGGGGACACCCGCTCAATGAGGTGCGACGGATGGATCCAGCTCTCGGCCTTGCCGGATGCGTGCTCTGCTCCTCCAGAGAGAGGAAACGGAGCACTCCTTGTGAGCGATGACGAGGAGCCATCCGTCACAGACCTGCGCTCCGTATGCCGTCACATGGAAGAGTGGCTTCCAGTGGTTGAAATCGCCGGGCGACGTCTTTTTGAGGTAGAGTTGCGGGAATTCGGTTTATTAGACGATGAAGAAAGCCGCCGCAAACTCGCAGCTCTATTCCATCCACAACCTGCTTCGACAAACTCGCCAGACTCCGCTTCCCAGCTCCCTTTGCACGGCTTGAGACGCTGATTAGAGAGGGCCTCCCCTCCGAGTCTTCACGGCCTTCTCCGAGTCCCCTGGGAGTGAGATTCAAATCAGTCTCAGGACCTGCGAGAATCTTGGGATGAAGGAAACTTCGGTCGATTCGAACGATCGATCGCCTCCCTCGGCCAAGATCGCCTCAGAAGTAAGAAGCGGACTGATGATCACAACTGAGAGACGATTGGACAACAAAAACACCACCGCGAAACCTAGGGAATGTCCGTCTGGGAGGTTCGTGGCGAAAGACACTGCAAGAGGAACGTCGGCAAATAAAGGATCCTCTTGAGCCTTCCTCTGCTCAATCCCGCATATTCCGCCCAGTTATACCAATAGCTGATAGGTTTGGGACCCTCATTCTGATGGCTCCAAGCATTGGGCGCATGGCCCCGGGGAGAGCGAGCGCGCTCCCCGAAAAAATTTTCCGTTCAAACTCTTTTTAAAGTCTAAGAGCAAGCTGACTTTGGTATAAGTCCTGATTCACCGGCGAGCTGCATGAGTAGCGGGTTTACCCGCGAAACGATTTCGGGGTGGTTGCATGTGACGCCCAACGCACTTCGCGGCTGAAGCCGCTACTCATGCGGTTTGGCTGAACTCATACCAATAGCCGATAGGTTTTGGACTCTCATTCTGATGGCTCCAAGTATTGGGCGCATGGCCCCAGAGCGAGCGCGCTCCCCGAAAGGATTTTTGCCTGCGGAAGCCGCTTCCAGAATAGAAGAAATTCAAGGCATTTGCTCCACGGCTGCTGGGCTTATCAAAGCCTTGGAGTCGTAAACGTGCTCGCATTTATGCTTTTTATAATCCCAACGCCCCCCGGACTCCACACACTTGTTGATCTCCAAAAAATCCGGGTTGAACCCATGTATGGCGTAGAGGGTAAAGTAGTAGCCCCCAATCAGTAGCATTGCGGTTCCCGCCAGCATCAATATGGACTTGAGAGGCATAGTCGCTGGGGAGGATTTAATTGACCTTCTCAAATGAAAGCAAGGGCAAATGTGGTTTTGGCCCAGTCGAAACCAACTCCGGAAACGAAATTCAGCTTGCCTCGAAAAACCGCATTCCAGAAGCTGAAGCATGAGGACAATGTCAAACGACGAGGACATCTGCGATTGGGACGGTTTTTTTTACAAGAAAGCAGATCCATTCTTCGCGGGTTGCAAGGGTTTGTCTCTGACTTACGACGACGTCTCGCTCGCGACCCTCTACAGTGAGATTCTTCCCAAGGATGCCAATTACGAAACCCGCCTGGCACCGAGCCTACATCTGAACCTGCCCGTGGTTTCGGCAGATATGGATACGGTCACCGAGTCTCGCATGGCGATCGCCCTCGCACTGCACGGAGGCCTGGGTCTGATCCACTACAACATGCCTCCGAGGCAGCAACTCTCGGAGGTTTCGCGTGTGAAAAACCATGTCCACGGTCTCATCCGCGAACCCATCAAAGTCCATCCTGAACAAAAAATCGGCGATGTGCTGAATCTGATCGAAGAAAAAAAATACACCTTCAGCACATTTCCCGTTGTGGATGAGTCAGGTCATCTTCTAGGTCTGCTCCCGGGCCACTGCGTGCGCGCCCGCTTTGCAGCGCGCGGCGTTGGCGAGGCGATGGTCAAACGCCCATCGGTTCTGACAATCCGGGAGGATGAACTTGGCGGTGACCCGATTGCGCGGGCGGACCGTTTTTTTACCGAGAACATCGGCATCCACAAACTCCTGGTTGTCGATTCCGAAGACCGTCTGAAGGGACTTTTCACCTTGAGCGACATCGAGCGCATTTCCCAGGAAAGGTCGCTGCAAACAAAACCGGCCCGGGACGAAAAATTCCGCCTCATCTGTGGCGCGGCAGTCAGCCCTCCCAGACTCGCCGATGGATCGCTGGATGCAAACTCACTCCTAGCGCACGTCGGTTCGATGGTGGAGCGTGGTTTGGATGTCGTGGCCGTCTCAACAGCCCATGGACACACCCGGGGAGTCGGCGAAGCCGTTCGGGCGATTCGCGCTGAATTCTCCTCCCTGCCGATTATCGCGGGAAATGTGACCAGCGGAGCGGGTGTTGAATTTCTGGCGGAATGCGGTGCAACCACCGTGAAGGTCGGGCAAGGTCCGGGATCGATCTGCACGACACGCGTTGTCGCTGGCGTGGGCATTCCCCAACTCACGGCCTTGTATGTTTGCTCGAAGGCAGCCGAGAAAACAGGAGTGACCCTTCTGGCCGATGGCGGCATCACCAAGTCTGGCGACATCGTGAAAGCCCTCACCCTGTCACACGCTGTGATTTGCGGAGGTCTGCTGGCCGGATGTCCCGAAGCGCCGGGTCAGATCATGGAAATCAACGGCAAATTTTACAAACAATACCGAGGCATGGGCAGCCACGCGGCGATGAAGGCGGGCAGTGCCGCACGATACGGCCATGGAAAGGACATCAACCGCAAATCGGCCGCCGAGGGCATCGAGGCCTTGAAAGAAGTTTCGGCACCGGTGGACACAGTCCTTGCGCAACTCGCCGGCGGCCTTCAAAGCGGAATGGGCTACCTGGGAGCCGCCAATCTCGAGGAACTACGCTCCCAGGCCCGCTACACGCGCATCACGACATCAGGTCTTCGCGAGAGCGCCCCCCACGATGTCATCGAGGTTAAGACCGGCAGCACGCTTTAAGCCCTTGCCGTTTCGCTACCCCGCCTGACCGGGAAACAGCTCCAATATGAGGCTGGCGTAGCGATCGGTAATGACATGACGCTTGAGCTTGAAGGTGTTTGTCATTTCATCACCCACTTCAAAGGCTTTGGGAAGGAAGCGCCAAGCGGCGATTCGTTCGTAGGATTTGAAGCCATTCGAGTGGTTGATGAGATTGCGAATACTCTCATCGACCAAGTGCCGGGCTTGAGGGTTCGCCCAGAGTTCACCGGCGCTTGAAGCGGTGATTCCTGCCAGGCGGAAATGCTCGAAGGAGGGCACGAGCAAAGCAGCAAGAGCTTTTTGATCCTGGCCAAGAACCATGCATTGATCAACAAACGGGGACTCCACCAAACGCGCCTCAATCGGAACAGGCTCGATATTTTCGCCATTCAGAAGAACAATCGTATCTTTGGAACGTCCGAGAATTTTGAGACAGCCGTTGTAAGTCACCATGCCGATGTCTCCGGTGTTCATCCATCCGTCGCGAAGCACCCGCGAAGTGCCCTCGGGGTCTTTGTAATATCCGCGCATGACCTGGGGCCCTTTCACATGAATCTCGCCGCGCAAACCGCGTCCCCCACCCCGACGCCTTGAATCGGGGTAAAGAATGTCTCCGTTCTGGAGATCGACGATCCGAACCTCGGTCTTGGGATAAGGCTCACCCACGGTCCCAATCACCAGGTTGTCCCATGTGCGAACAGCCAGCACAGGCGAGGTCTCGGTCATGCCGTAACCCTCAAGAACCGGAATTCCGATGAAATTGAAAAACTCGTCAACATGGGGCTGCAAGGCACCACCTCCCGAAATCGTGCCGCGGAATTCGCCGCCCACGATGGCCCGCAGCTTTTTCAGAACCAGGGCATCGAGCAACTTCGCAGGAATGATCGAGATAGCCCAAAGAATCGCATGGGATGCAGCAAGCGAAAGGTTTTCCAAGAAGCCTCGGCCATGTTCATCGAGTTGCTGCCCACGGAAAAAACGCTCCGCACGTTTCACATGGCGGGTTGTCTGATAGGCCAAGTGGAAGAGTCTCTGACGAACCGGCGTGGTGGATTTCACGTTCGACAGGATTTTGAGATAAAGATTTTCCCAAAGTCGCGGCGCAGAGGCCATCACGGTCGGCCGCACGATTTTCAAATCCTCGGCCAGACTGCGCAGCGAGGTGTAATAGGTTCCTACGCCACGCGAAATGCAAAGCATCTCAAACGCCCGTTCGTAACTGTGCCAGACCGGAAGTATAGACAACGCACGGTCCCCAGGCCGCAGGGCAAGCGGAAGGTTTGCGATTTGGGAACACATGTTGGCGTGCGTGAGTTGAACACCCTTTGGTGTTCCGGTCGTTCCGGAAGTGTAGATGATCGTGCAAAGATCATCGGGTCGCACGGCGCGGGCTCGCTCTACCGCGCTGGAGTCGCCCTGCGAACGCCTGCTGCCTCCATCTCGCATCAATTGATCCAGACCGTGAACTCCCTTCTGCATCCGAAAATCCCCCGGGGCCATGACGATGATCGAATGCAGGTGAGGCAGTTGCGGGCGGCACCTCTGGACACGGGCCAACATGGCCTGATTCTCCACAAAAACAAAACGGGCGTCGGAGTGAGTCAGGATGTAAATCAATTCCGCATCGGTCGTGTCCGTGCCGCGCGGCACATCCGCTGCGCCTGCGAGGAGAATGGCATAATCGGCGAGAATCCATTCCAGCCGGTTATCAGCAAGGATTCCAACGTGCTCGCGGGCCTCTAGACCGAGAGCGATGAGCGAGGTCGCCAGATCAAGGCCTTGCTCGTAGGTCTCGCGGAAACTCCGCGACACGAATTTTCCCGTTTTGTCCTTTCGACAAAATCCAGGAAGTCCATCGTAACGGAGGGCCGCGTGGGAATAGACCTCGGCAAGCGTGGCTCCGTAGTTCAGATCAGGCATAAAATAAAGAGTGCTGATCTTTGTCCCGTATCGCGGGAAATGGAAAACTGTATCGCTTCAGGGCTCATTCGGCTGGGCTAAGAGTTTGCGAATCCAAGGCTCAAAATTGTTCTTGGCGTTGATGGAGCGGAGTGCCCCCCGCTGATCAAAAAGAAAAATAGTTGGCAGGGCATTGATTCCAAGCCGGCGCACGAGCGGACCCACCCATCCCCTCCCGTCGCAGGCTGTGGGCCAGTCGGGAATGCCGGCTGCTTTCATGACTCCCGAGACTTGGCCGGGATTGCCATCCAAACAAACCGTGGCGACCTCCATACGGTCAGCAGGCAGGTTGAACAGCGCGCGCCGGAAGTCACCCATCCAGAGCAAACTGGGGGCAGACTCCGAAGACCAAAAAACCAAAATCACAATGCGGCCTCGGCATTGATCCAAATCAAAGGTGCCGCCTTGAATGGATGGAAACTTGATCGGAACTGTCTTGTCGAGAAGAGCGGTGCGGCGAAGGTCATCATCAATTCGGCGGTTCAAAAGTTCCTCTTTTGAAAATTGGCGGGCTTCCTCCAACAACTGGCGCTTGAGAGCGGGATCGCTATCGCAAATCGTCGCCACCTCGACCAGCAGACGGGGCACACGCCGATCTCCCGCGTAAAGAATCGAGTAGTTCCTTGCCGCAGCGACCAAGTCCCGTCGGCGTTCGATCTCCTGTCCCTTGAGACTTTGCATGAGAAGTGAAACACGCCGGAATCCGGCTTCCGCGCGCTGTGAAAGAGTCGCAGATTTGTCCTTTTCCAATGCCTGCAGAAGCCGCATGGCCTCGTCCACAAAACTCTGCTTGTCCTCCATTTTACCCGTCGCCGCACGGATCGCGGCAATCCTCAACCGGGCGTCAAAAGCACGTGGATCATGGGGATTCTCCTGAATGAACCTTTCAATGAGGGCGGCGTGACGGGCGAAGTGCGCTCTGGCGAGTTTCCGGGCATCCTCGAGGCTGGCCGGTTTCTGGGAAGGACCGGAATCCATTGCCACAATGGCGGCCCAGTCGTTATCGGCATCGGCATAAGCACAGACCACTGCGAAGAAGATGAAAAGAAGGGCTCTCATTCGGTGACACGAATCGTGGTGTAGAGGGGGCGGTGATCGCTGGCTTGAGACCACTCCTGCCCTCCGCCAATGCCGCTGAGAGAAGGTTTGATGTCAGGCCAAAGACGGCGACTGGCCAACAAATAATCGATGCGGGAATAGACATCCGCCTTCGACCAGAAGTGGGTCCAAACGAGACCGTAAGAATCGCGCAACGGCAAATCACGAAGGCCCGAGGAGGTGCCGGGAACACCCAAGATGTCCTTCACCGGAGACTCATTCTTGGTGTCATTGAGGTCGCCAAAAACGAGAAGCCTCACATTGGGGTCGGATTGGAAAATCGAATCAATATGCGCCCGGACTAAGAGCGCCTCGCGAGCACGGAACTTTTTCTCGTCAAACTCGGGAACCTCGCGACGCGACTTCAAGTGGATCCCGACGATTCGCAGTTGAAAGTCCGGAGAGATCTGCACTGTCGCATCCAGAATTCCCCTTCTCGATTTGTGAATACGGCCGTCAATCTCCACGGCGAGATCAGACTGCGAGTGGCGCCCAGCCATCGGGAACCGGCTTAGAAGGGCAATGTGCCTCTCGCCTTCGACGGAAGCGACCCACTCGGTGTGGGGCAGAGCAATCCCGGCACTGAACAGTCGAGATTGAAAGTCGGCAAGTAGCGATTGATCCCCGATTTCTACGACTCCTAGGATGTCGGGGCGGATCCGCTCGATCATGGAAATCAATGCCGCAATTTCGCTCTCGGGTTTGGGCGCGTTTTCAACCCGCTTGCCATCCACTGTGCGCGGCATCGGGAGATAATTTTCAAGATTGTAGTAGGCAAAGACAACGTCCTTTGCAGAAAGCAAGGGGGCGCAAAATAAAAACAGCAAAAAATACAATCGGCGTGGCGTCATTTCGATACGCCGTTGTCTTCAAGCCGGCTTTTGAGGCTCACTCTCGCTCGACTCTTCGACCTGGCGATCGGTTGTGGACTTCTGAATTTCCCTCTCAAATTCACCACGGGCACGCTTGAATTCACCCAAGCTTTGTCCCAGTCCACGAGCCAACTCGGGGAGTTTTTTCGCCCCAAAGAGCAAGATCACGATGACGAGGATAAAAACAATTTCCGGCCATCCGGGCATGGATAAAGCAACCAAGGGAGCGTTCATAGGTGCTCTCAATACGCCGGATGTATCCTGGATGCAATTCAAACACAGCCGTCACAACGAAAAACCTCACTGCTGGAAAAGTTGAAGCCCGTCGCAACGAATGCTGCAACGGGCTTCTGTTCCCCCCAGAACATGTTCATATTACCACCCTGACCGGCGGGTTCAAGAATTATTTTGAATGAATTTTTAGCGTCGCGGACCACGACCCCGCCGGAAGAATGTCCGGCCGTCCATGCGGACTTGGGGCTTGGATGATTTGGGCGTGGCGTTTTCGCCATTCGGAGGGACTTGGAATCCCTCAAGCGTGAGGCGTTCGATTTTCTGGCCGATGAATCGCTCGATAGCGCTGAGTTTTTTCGCCTCGTCGGGCGCGACAAGTGTGAAGGCATCCCCCGACATGTTTGCGCGGCCCGTGCGGCCGATGCGGTGCACGTAGTCCTCCGGGTGCTGGGGAATGTCGTAATTGATGACGTGGCTCACACCGGCGATGTCGATGCCGCGGGCAGCGATGTCGGTGGCGACCATGACTTCGTATTTGCCGGACTTGAAGCCGCTGAGGGCCTCGATGCGCTGATTCTGTGAACGATTGGCGTGCAGGACGGCAACGGCGTGGTTATTAGCACGAAGTTTTTTGGCGATTTTGTCGGCACCGTGCTTGGTGCGACTAAAGATGATCGCGCTCTGGTAATCGACTGCGGTGAGAAGCGCGAGAAGGAGGTCGAATTTGCGGGGGGGCTCCACCAGGTAGACGCCATGCTTGACGATGGAAGCCACCGAGCGGGCAGCGCCGATTTCGATGCGCACCGGGTCGCGCAGAGCAAAAGCGGCAAGTTCGGCGATCTCAGGTGGCAGGGTGGCTGAGAAGAAGAGGGTCTGCCGATTCTTGGGAACCTTGGAAATGATGCGGCGCATCGGCGGCAGGAACCCAACGTCGAGCATCCTGTCCACCTCGTCGAGGACGAGAATCTGGATGTCGTCCAGTCGCACGGTGCCCTGCTGCAGATGGTCTTCCAAGCGGCCTGGCGTGGCAACAAGAACATCAAGTCCCTCTTTGAGAGCGGCACGTTGGTTTCCATAACCCACGCCTCCGTAAACACAGCCGATCTTCAGGTCGGTGAAACGGCTGAAGTCGCGCATGGCGGTTTCCACCTGCATGGCGAGTTCCCGTGTCGGTTCGAGAACAAGGCAGCGAAGGCGTCCGTGGGAGCCGAGCTTTTGAAGCGTCGGCAAAGCAAACGCCGCGGTTTTACCTGTGCCGGTCTGGGCGGAGGCGATGAGATCGCGTCCCTCGAGGGCCGGCGGGATGGCGCGCAGCTGAATGGGGGTCGGATCGCCGTAACCCATCGCTTGGACGCCTTGCAAAATATGCTTGGTCAATCCAAGCGCTGAAAATGGCATGTCGTTTTGTTTTTCCTATCCCGGGAGGTTTTTGAGCAACTGCTCGTTGGTCGGATATTTCCGGATGAAGAAGAGAAGGCGCTCGATGGCTTCGATCGGCTTGTGGCCGGCGAGTCCCCGGCGGATGACGCTGATTTTGTGCAAATCCGCCTCGGAAATGAGAAGCTCCTCGCGGCGTGTGCCGGACTGGAAAATATCAATCGCAGGGTAGATGCGTTGGTCGCTGATCTTGCGATCGAGGACGATCTCCATGTTGCCGGTGCCTTTGAACTCCTGGAAGATCAACTCGTCCATGCGGCTGTTCGTCTCGATGAGAGCCGTGGCCATGATGGTGAGGGAACCAGCCTCCTCGGTGTTTCTCGCGGCGGCGAAAAGTTTGCGCGGAATTTCCAAGGCCCGGGCGTCCACACCGCCGGACATCGTGCGTCCCCCGCCGCCCTGGGCGTTGTTGAACGCGCGGCCGATGCGGGTGAGCGAGTCCATGAGCACGAAAACATCCTTGCCCATCTCGACCAGACGGCGGGCGCGGTCGATGCAAAGCTGGGCAATGCGCGTGTGGGTTTTGATATCCGAGTCGTTCGAGCTGGCCATGAGCTCGGCCGTAGGAACGGTGCGCCGGATTTCCGTGACCTCCTCGGGACGCTCGTCCACGAGCAGGATGAGAAGTTTCATCTCGGGATGGTTTTTCACCACGGCGTCGGCGATATGTTGAAGCAAGGTCGTCTTGCCGGTGCGTGGCGGAGCGACGATGAGGCCGCGCTGCCCCTTGCCAACGGGCGCGACGAGATCGATCACGCGCGTCGTGAAGCGCTCGGGAACGGTCTCGAGTTTGATGCGTTCATTGGGATTGATCACGCTGAGTTCCTCGAAAACAGGAAGGTTCTGGAACCGCTCGGGATCCCCCCCTTCCAGTTCGGTGAGCTTATACATTTGAGGCCCGCGATTGCCCCTGCGGATTTCGCCTTTGATCCACATGCCGTCCCGGAGGGCATATTTGCGAACGATCTCGGGCGTAACGAAAATGTCGTTGTTCGACTGGGTAAAATTGCGGCGTGCCTCGCGCAGGAAGCCAAAGCCTTTTCCGCTCACCTCGACGATGCCCTCGGCATAGACAATCGGGGCTGGAGGTTGCGGAGGCTTCTCTATGACGGGAGTGGGCTGGGGCTCGGATGCAGGTTGTTCCTTTGACACCTCTACTGCCGCCGGGGGCGCAACTAACTCTGGGGGAGCGTTTGATTCCGGACCTGCCTCCAAGGGAGCGTCCACAGTGGGCTCGGTAGCATCCGGGGACGCTAAAATCTCGGGCGCATCGGAAACCGGGGCATTTTTCTTGCGTCGGGCGCGTCCTATCCTGGGAGTGCGTGTCGTGCGGCGACGGCGCGGGGTTTCGGTGGTGCCTGCGGAATCGGCGGCCTGAGCCCCGCTTTCCGGGTTTTGCTGTTCTTCTGTCATGATTGGAATTTGAGAAACCCTGAACTCTTTTCCCGGTCCAGGGGTGAAATCTCGCTGCGATGGTGTGTCGGGGATTCGTGGAGTTCCGTGAACTGTGAAAAAGGAAGTTCGACGAGGTCCTGCGACAATGTGTCAGTAAACGCCGCGTGCGGAGGGGTTCTACATCGCGTGTTTGAGAATGGCTGCAATAAAGGGAGACGCGCGGATGTTGTCAACGCCTAAACTCGGAGCGGCGCGTATTTTTTTTGAAAAGGCCGAGAGGGATCGGCACTTGAACACGCGAGGGCGAATCGGTAGGCACATGGACATGGCGATGATCCACATCAACCGCAACCGCGAGAATATCGGGAAATTCAATGACCAGGACGTCGCTGACGGTCTGAGAAGCGGCCGCTTCCTCCCGACCGATCTCGCGTGGCGCGAACCAATGGCGAGTTGGCAACCGCTGTCGACCTTCACGGACCTACCCCCGCCGGAGGAGTCTCCAGAACCGCACTTCCCCAATCCGGAAATAGCTTCCGGACCGGATGGAAGCCGCTTGGTCTTGGGAGAATGCTTCTCAAACGGCTGGGAGAGTTTCCAAAAAAACATGGGAACTCTCATGCTGGGGACTTTTGTTTTCCTCGTTGTGAGCCTCTCGCTTTGGTTCGTTTCGGAGGTCGCCGAGAGTGTTGCACAGATTTTCGCGAAGAGAGGCGCCGGGGGGCAAGAGCAGTTGCTCAAAATAGTGGCCATCGTCGTGGGAGTTTTCTTTTCGATCCTGTCATCCACAGGCACCACGATCCTGTCGGCTGGATTTCTTTGGATGTTTATCAAAAACGCACGCGGCAAGTCTGAGTTTGCGGATATTTTCGCCGGCTTCTCCAAAGGCACTTGGCTCGAAATTCTGATCGCAGGCATGGTCTCGGGAGCGATCATCGTGGCCTTGGCCCTTGTCACACTGGCACCGAGTATTCTTTTGAGTGACCATCTTGGGTCACCGCTTATTGCAGGAATCGGATTCATGCTTTTCTTGATCCCCATGGCTTATCTCTCGGTGGGATTGGGTTTTATTTTTCCTTTGATTTTGGATCATCGTCTCGGTTGGCGCGAGGCTATGGGCACGGCACTCAGGACTGTCCACAAACAGTGGTTTGCCACATCAGGTCTGATTCTTCTCTACACCTTGGTCTCCCTGTCAGGCTTGGCGCTCTGTTGTGTCGGAATCATTTTTACGATGCCGATCGGCTACTCCATCTGGGCTCAGGGTTACCGCCAGCTTTTTGGTGATCCCGACAAGTCCTCCGAGGGCGATTAGTTTTTTCCCATTGCATTGAATACGGCGGCGAGCGGAACCACGGCGAACCGCGAGAAAGTGTCCGACACGGCATAAGGCAAGATGAGATTCTCCCCGTGCAGGAGCGCTCCGCAGCTGTAAACAACATTCGGCACATAACCTTCCCGCTCATCTGGCGCAGGATAAAGAAGTGGATCGCGCAATCTGCCGATTACGCGTGAGGGATCGTTCAAATCCAATAGAACGGCACCGAGACAGTATTTCCTCATGGGCCCAACTCCATGCGTGATGACAAGCCAGCCGGCACCCGTCTCGATAGGAGGACCGCAATTCCCGAGTTGAACGAACTCCCAAGGCTGCGAGGGCCGAACCAAAATCTGCGATTCATACCAGAAATGGAGATGATCCGAAAACATGAGATGGATGTTTTCCCCGTCCTGGCGGCCGAGCATGGCGTAGTGACCGTTGATTTTTTTAGGAAAAAGGGCCAGACCCTTGTTGCGGATCGCGGGACCATTGAGCGTTCGGATCGAGAATTCATGAAAATCGCGCGTCTGCAGAATCTGCGGGAGGACAACACTTCCATCGTAGGCGGTGTAAGTCGCCGTGTAGGAAATGGAGCCATCAGCCTCCTCGAAGCGCGTAAAACGGGCATCCTCGATGCCGTTGACTTCGCTCGGTGCGAAAGGAAACAGGATTTTTTCGGAGATATCCACTCCGTCGGAGAAACGCACCGTGTAGTTTGCCCTAGCCAGCATGAGGGCCCTCTCCCCGGCCCGGCGAACGGAGGGATCCTCAGCGCTGGTGCGAAGATGGCGGACCCGCATCATGAGATCCTCCATGAGGAAATTCTCGGGCAAACCATGAAGAGCACTCCGCGCATCGGTATATTCGACTCCCATCTCTTGCAGTTTTCTGAGGAATGTCGGGGCTTCATATCGGGCAGCCGGCTGGGGCCTTGGCTGGCAGACGTAGCGCGATACGGGATCAAGGCGGATATCGCCCTGCAGGTTCACGATACCCGAACGAAAGGTAATCGAGGAGATATGCCCCTCGCCAGTCGCTCGAAGACTGAGAAAAAAACGCAGCTCGCCGGACTGCAGCCCCGACTGATCCGGCGCTGGAATCATACCGGGGTTGAAGAGCGCGGTGGACTCCAGCGAATATTCATTGGTAAAAAATGATCCGAGTAAAAGACGACGCGACTCGCTCAATTGGAGATCCGTTGGAAGGAAGGTTCTGATTTGTTCAAACCGCTCCTCAAAAATGCCGTGGATTTTCTGGTGCCGCTCATGAAAGTCGGAAAAAACCTCCGCCAACTTTTTTTCCACCGCGTTTTCATCCAGGTGCATGACACGCGAAAAAAGGCTCACGATCCGGGGATTGAGCTCCTGAGAGGCCAGCGGCTTGACGATGAGCGATGGAATAAAGGGACGCAAAAGCACACGGCGCGGTTCGGGACGAATCGCGAGTGGCAATCTGCGGATGTGCGATTCAAGCGAGGGCATCGTGTGGGACAAGCGGCGTGTTTCTTTTGAGGGCATGCATTTCCGCCAAGGCGAGAAGAAAGGAGAGCGTGGATTCCGCCCCCTGGTTTTGGTTGACACGGTTGTCGTGCAACCCGTCAAAACACCCTCCTGTGGAGGGATCGTAGAGCGGAAGACGAAGGTCGTTGCGTCCAAGAAACCAATCGAAGGCGCAGCGCGCCGACTTCTCCCAGGAGGAATCGCCTGTGGCATGGAAAGCCTCGATACAGGCGCTCACAGCAGCGGCGGCTTCGAGCGGTTGTTGATCGTGCAAAGCAGGCTCAGTGCCGCGCTTCCAGAAACCATTTGACCCAATCGGCCGAAAACATCCCTCGATGCCGGTTTGCTTTTCCATCAGCCAGGCAAGAGCCAAAAGTCCTGTGTTTTTCATGGCTTCATCTCCCGTGAATCTTCCTGCGAGAATGAGGGCCTGTGCGATGCGTGGGTTGTCATAGGCGGCGATATCCTCGCACCAGGGCCAATCGGTTGAGGCATTCCGCTGGAAGAGCGTGAACAACCTCCCGGCCAGTGCGTCACGGCGCCGGTTGGCGTGAAGATCCCCGTGCAGAGAGCGGAAATACTCGTGCAGGCCGAGAATGGCGAAGGCCCATGCACGCGGAGAGGTGAACTCCTCAACGACCTGCATCGACCGTTCAAAAAGCGAGGTCGCCCAAGCGCGAAGGCCCGCCTGCCGGGTGCGTCCGACAACGGCTCCCAATGCCCAAATCGCACGGCCATGGCTGTCCTCGGAGCCCCGACCCTCGATCCACTGTCTATCAAATCCCATGAAATTGCGGAAACGGCCGCTCTCGCCGCAAAAGGCGAACTGGAGGAATGCCGCCGTGGCGGACTGGATAGCTCGCACCGGTTCGTCGAACTCGTTGAGTTCCTCCAGCAACACCGTGAGCAGAAGCGCGCGGGCATTGTCATCCGTGCAATACCCATGCTCGAACCATGGCACGGTGAAGATGGCGTGCTGAAAAATGCCGGTCGAATCGGTCATGCGACGCAGATGCCCGAGGCGAAAAGCCTGCAACGGTTCGGCATTTCCAAACACCGATGCCTTCGGAGGAAGACGGCGGCCCCGTGCCTGAAAGCCCTGGCGCGCCTCGTCAAAAATGCGCTCATAGTCGGCCGCAACCTCCGACCAGACCATTCCCCTGCCCATAAGGTAGGCTTGTTTGCGCATCGCATGGCGGCGGGCGTCGTTGGAAAACAACTCCAACACCGCATTGGCTATGGCCTTCGAGTCACGGAAGGGAACAAGAACGCCCCGATCCCCGGAGAGAAGCTCCGCCGCGTGCCAGTATGGGGTCGAAACCACAGCCTTCCCGGCTCCGAAGCAATAGGCCAGCGTGCCGGAGGTGATTTGCGACTCGTTCAAATAGGGAGTGAGGTAAATATCAGCCGCGCCAATAAACTCGCAGAGTTCCGCATTCTCCACATAGCGGTTCACGAACATGACATTCCTTTCCACGCCGAGATCCTTCGCGAGTTGCTCAAGCGACCGGCGGTGGCTCTCGCCATTGTGTCGAACCAAATTCGGATGCGATGCGCCAAGGACGATATAGACGACATCCGGATGCTCCCGCGCAATGTCGGGCAGGGCTTGGATGGCATATTCGATCCCCTTGCCGGGTGAAAGAAGGCCGAATGTGAGGAGGACGGGCCGGCCGGCGACGCCAAAGTGGTCTTTGTAAAAATTGGGATCGGAAAAGGGAATATCGGGAATCCCATGCGGAACGACCGAGATTTTTTCCTCCGGCACTCCATGGATATCCCGAAGCATCTCCGCCCCGCGATTGGTCATAACGACCAATTTCCCCGAATATTCGATAATCTCCGAGAAGGCCCTCCGTTGCTCGGGGCTGGGATCGGCGAGCACGGTGTGTAGTGTCGTGACGACCGGCATACGGGCGCGCCGCAAGAGACTGTTGATATGACCTCCAGCCGGTCCGCCAAAAATGCCGAACTCATGCTGGAGACAAAGCACGTCCGCGTGAGAGAGGTTTAAAAAATCCGCCGCCCGCTCATAGCCAGGGGCATCCGGCTCGGGAATCTCAAACCTGACCTCCGGCGGATAGTTGTAGGAACCGCCGGGGTCCGTGACAGTGACCACAGGGCAATCCCAATCAGGACGGTTTGAATGGAGTGCATCGCGAAGATCGCGTGTGAATGTGGCAATCCCGCACTTTCTGGGCGGATAGTCGCCGAGTATCGCCGCCTTGGTTTTGAATTGAGAAGTGTTCATCCGTTGCGACCCTGTTTTTAGTCGCCGTTGCGGATTTGCGTATGGGGTGATGCCCTGAGAGCGTGCTCAATCCCGGTGATACGGAGCGCCCGCAAGAATCGTCTCGGCGCGATAGATTTGTTCGAGGGCCACCACCAGCGCGAGTTCGTGCTGGAGAGTCTGGGGACCGAGGGACCACAGCAGATCAGCCCGCGAACGGGTATCGTCATCCCAGCCATCGGAGGCACCGACAAGCAGTGCCAGACGCGAAACCGAGCGGTTGCGGAGTTTTTGGATCTCGGCGGAAAAGGCGCGGCTCGTGAAGACGCGTCCCCGTTCATCGAGCAAAATGCGGTGGCATCCTTCGGAAAGTTCCAGCATGCGTTCGTGCAGGCGGGTTCCGGGTTTGACGAAGTGAGACTCCACCTTGGCGAATGCCTGCAAACGGCCGAGATACTCCTCGATGCCGGACTTGGCAAACTCCAGAGCCGGCCGACCAGCGGCTATGATTTTCCAAGTCAACGCTGAACAGGGTTGAAATCCGCAGCGTGGTAGGAACTCCGCACGAGCGGGCCGCTTGCCACGAATTCGAATCCCTTGTTGCGCGCGATCACGCCATAATGATCGAAGATCTCGGGTGTGATGTAGGCCACAACGGGCAGATGGTTCGGGGTGGGCCGGAGGTATTGGCCGAGAGTGAGAACACGAACGCCGGCCTCACGCAGGTCGTCCATGGCCTGGAAGAGCTCGGGCTCGGTCTCGCCAAGTCCGAGCATGATGCCGCTCTTGGTCATCAAATCAGGGCGCAACTCGCGGGCACGGGCGAGGAAGTCGAGTGAGAGTTGGTATTTCGCACGGGATCTCACAAGCGGGGTGAGGCGCTCAACCGTTTCAAGGTTGTGGTTGAAAACATCGGGACCCGCGCTCAGAACGCGCTGGAGGGGTTCGTCCTTGCCATTGAAATCCGGCACCAGAACTTCGATGACGATCTTTGAATCGAGCTCACGGATGGCTTCGATGGTTTTTCCAAAGTGATCGGCCCCGCCATCGGCAAGGTCGTCCCTCGCGACTGCAGTGATCACCACGTGTTTCAGGCCCAGACGTCTAACGCCTTCAGCCACGCGCTGAGGCTCATCCTCCTCCAGGGCGAAGGGTTTGGCTGTATCCACCGCGCAAAACCCGCAAGCCCGCGTGCAGCGGTCGCCGGCAATCATGAAGGTGGCCGTTCCGCCGCTCCAGCACTCCCAACGATTCGGGCACTGGGCACTTTCGCACACAGTATGAAGACGCAGGTCCGAAATCAGTCCCTTGGTTGAAAAGAAAACCGGATTCGAGGGCAGGCGCACTTTGATCCAGTCGGGCTTCTTTTGCTGATGAAGAGTCGGGTCGATTTTGATGGTGGCCATAGTGTTCCTGAGAAAACATCTCCGGCAGCGACGCTGCCGCAGAAGAAATGGCAACGATCTTGAATTTCACCGCCACGCTGTCAACCATCATCGCTCTTCATCCCAATTTTCCATGATGACATCCCAACAACTTTTCGAGGCAGCCAAAAAACGCATTCCCGGCGGAGTGAACTCGCCGGTGAGGGCTTTCCGGGGCGTGGGGGGCGATCCGTTTTTTGTGAAGTCCGCAAAGGGATGTCGGCTTACCACGGCTGATGGCCGTGAACTCATCGATTTCGTCGGGACTTGGGGCCCCGCAATTTTGGGACACGCAGCCGAGCCAGTCATTCAGGCCGTGCGAGAGGCCGCTGGCCGCGGACTCAGTTTTGGAACGCCGAATCCATTGGAAGTCGAAATGGCGGAGACCATCTGCCGCATGGTGCCATCCGTGCAGAAAGTGCGAATGGTCAACAGCGGCACCGAGGCCACGATGAGCTGCATCCGGCTAGCCCGCGGATTCACGGGTAGGGCCAAGATTGTGAAATTTGAAGGCTGCTACCACGGACATGTGGACTCCCTGCTCGTGAAGGCTGGCAGCGGCGCGCTCACCCATGGCAACCCCGACAGCGCGGGTGTGCCCGAGGCACTCGCGAGGCTCACCGTGACTCTGCCATTCAACGATGCGGAAGCCATCCGCGCCGCCTTCGCGGCCAACCCGGATGAGATCGCAGCCGTCATCCTCGAACCCGTCCCTGCCAATGCCGGCCTGTATTTGCCGGAATCGGGATTCCTCGAAGAGCTAAGGGAGATCTGCACGCGTGAGGGAACGGTTTTGATTTTCGACGAGGTCATGACCGGCTTTCGCCTTGCTCCGGGAGGCGCGCAGGAAATCTACAAAATCACCCCCGATCTCACGGCGATGGGGAAAGTCATCGGCGGAGGCCTTCCCGTCGGGGCCTTTGGCGGGCGGGCGGAAATCATGGACCACCTGTCACCCGACGGCCCCGTTTATCAAGCCGGGACCCTCTCGGGAAATCCCATCGCGATGGCTGCGGGCCTTGCCCAACTGCGCGAAATGGAACGCATCGGAGGCTGGGCGCTCTTGGAAAAAACAGGCGCGGCTTTTGAAGCGGCCACACGTGAGGCAATTCAGGAACTTCCGCTCGCCTTCCAGCGGATTGGCTCGATGTTTTGCCTGTATTTCCACGAAGGTCCTGTGAAGAACCTCCAAGAGGCTATGGACAGCGACCGCGAGCGCTTCGGAAAATTCTTCCACGGTTGCCTCGAGGACGGGGTCTTCTTTGCGCCCTCGCAGTTCGAAGCGGGCTTCCTTTGCACGGCCCATTCCGCAGCGGATATCGAGAAAACGTCGGAGGTGGTCAAAAAGAATCTCGCCCGTGTTTTTTGAGGTTACGCCGTCGTGTGCCGCGTGGTAGAAGACACGGCATGACAGCATTGTTAGCACTTGAGGACGGACGGGTTTTTCATGGCGAGTCTTTCGGGGCAGAGGGCACGGCCACCGGTGAGGTGTGCTTCAATACCTCGATGAGCGGATATCAGGAAATCCTCACCGACCCTTCCTATCGCGGCCAAATCGTGGCGATGACATATCCGGAAATTGGCAACTACGGGGTCAATGGCATCGATGTGGAAAGCGACAAACCGCAGGTGCGCGGATTCGTAATCGAGGAACTCAGCCCGGTCGTCAGCAATTGGCGCTCGGAATTGGATCTGGCCGGGTATCTCAAGCAACACGGCATCCAAGGCATCCAGAGTATCGACACGCGCGCCCTCACTCGCCACCTCCGCACTCGCGGATCCATGCGGGCATGCATCACCACCGAAACCAGCGATCCAACCCAGGCTGTCGAAATGGCCCGCAACGCCTCCTACGAAGGAGTGGATTTCGTGAAAGAAGTCACCTCCTCCGATCAATACCAATGGGACAAGGACAGCCTCCAGAGCCGCGAGTGGGTCCTACGCCTAGGCTCGGATGCCGTATCCAATGCCGATGAAAAAGGCAACGTCTTCACCGACCTGCCACCTGCTTCCCACACACTCGCCGCACTGGATTTTGGAATCAAAAAAAACATTCTCCGCTCCCTCCGGCGAAACGGATTCGATGTCACTGTGGTTCCCGCCACGGCGACAGCCGAGGAGGTTCTCGCGCTCGGGACGGATGGCGTTTTCCTCTCAAATGGACCTGGCGACCCTGAGGCCCTCGATTACGCTCGCGAAACGGTTCGTGGACTGATTGGAAAAAAACCTCTCTTCGGCATCTGCCTTGGGCACCAGATTCTCGCCCTCGCCCTCGGAGGCAGCACATTCAAGCTGAAATTCGGCCATCGGGGAGGAAACCAACCCGTCAAGGACCTTCGCACAGGCAAAATCGCCATCACATCCCAAAACCATGGCTACGCAGTCGATCCAGCCTCGCTGCCGCAGGATGTCGAAGTGACCCATATCAACCTGAACGACGGCACTGTGGCGGGTTTGCGCCACTTGAAACACCTTGCCTTCAGCGTGCAATACCACCCGGAGGCCTGCCCAGGCCCTCATGATGCGGATTACTTCTTCGCCGAGTTCGCCAAAGAAGTTGCCGCCTCCAAAGCCAACGCCTAATAATCCCGATATGGCCAAGCTCCAGATTTTCTTCCCCGACGGCTCCGAAATCACCCATGACCTGCCGGAGGAAAAAACATCCGTCGGTCGCATTTCCGAAAACCAACTGCACATCCCGGACGAATCGGTCAGCAGTTGCCATGCGGAGATCATTTTCGAAAACTCGAATTTCTCTCTTCACGACCTGGACTCGACAAACGGCACCTTTGTGAACGGCTCGAAAATCCAAAGCACCATCCTCAAACACGGGGACGAAGTGCGTTTTGGATCGGTGGCCTGTCAGTTCATCTCAGAAAACACCGATTCCTCCACGACGTTGGATGCCGCACCCCTCGAGGAGCAAGTTCCAGCCACTCAGAGCATCCGACCGGAAAATTTCACGACATCCTCGCCCATAGCACGCCACAGAGGCGGCAAGGATCTCGGTGTTCTCGCCACGGTCGTCGCCACAATCGCAGGCTTCCTCGCCGCTGGGGTCGCCCTGTATTTTATTTTTCAGCCTCCGGCTTGAGTCGTTCGACGAAGCCGCAGTCACTTACCGCCATGGAAGAAAATTTACAAAACGAGCTCCTTGCCGTCCGCAGGCATAAACTGGAAGCCCTCCGCGCCGCAGGCATCACACCGTTCGGTCAAGCTTATGCGACAAGCGGAGGCCCGGGAGATATCCGCAATGCGTTTGCCGAGGGGCAAACAGTTCGCACAGCCGGCCGCATCACAGCCCATCGGAACATGGGCAAGAGCCACTTCATCGACCTCTCCGACAGCTCCGGACGGATGCAGGTTTATTTGAATGCCAAGGAAGTCGGTGCAGAAGCAATGGCTGTTTTTGACCACCTCGACATCGGCGACTTCATCGGGGTGGAAGGTGAAACTTTTGTGACTAAAACCGGCGAACCCAGCATCAAGGCAGCCCGTTTCACGGTCCTCTCAAAATCCCTCCGGCCTCTTCCTGACAAGTGGCATGGCGTTCAAGACACGGAAATCAAATACCGCCAGCGCTACCTCGACCTCGTCTCGAACCCGGAGTCGCTGGCGGTTTTTCAGAAACGCATGGCCATCGTCCGCGAAATCCGGCGCTTTCTTGAGGATCGGGGATTCATCGAAGTCGAGACACCGATGATGCAAGCCGTCCCCGGCGGGGCGGCAGCGGCTCCTTTTAAAACGCACCACAACGCGCTCGGAGTAGACCTTTACCTCCGCATCGCCCCCGAGCTTTACCTGAAGCGCCTTCTCGTCGGGGGCTTCTCTAAAATTTTTGAACTCAACCGCAATTTTCGCAACGAGGGCATATCCCGCCGCCACAATCCCGAGTTCACCATGCTGGAAGCCTACTGGGCCTTCGCGGACTTTGAACAAATGGCCGAACTCGTCGAGGAAATGGTCTGCCACGTCGCACAAACAGTCTGCGGCACCCTCCAGATCGAACATAAGGATTCCGAGGGCAACCACCTCCGAACCATAGACCTGACGCGGCCGTGGCGCCGCACCGATTACGCCGATCTCATCCGGGACGTCGTTCCCGATTGGTATGAGCGCACACCCGATCAACGCCGCAGTTGGTGCCTTGAAAACCACATCGATGTCACCCATTGCCACGAGGACTTCGAGGTCACACAGCACGTGTTTGAGAAGCTCGTGGAAGAAAAAACCATGAACCCCCTGTTCGTCACGCGCTGCCCGAAGGAACTCGTCCCCCTCGCCAAACAAAACGCCACGAACCCTGCCGTAGTGGATGTCTACGAACTCGTCATTAACGGACAGGAAATCTCCCCCGGATACTCCGAACTCAACGACCCCGACATCCAACGCGAACGTCTCGAGCATCAGAGCGGAGGCGAAACCCAAAAACTCGACGAGGATTTTCTCACCGCGCTGGAATACGGAATGCCCCCTGCCGGCGGCATTGGCATCGGCATCGACCGCCTGGTCATGATGCTCACCGGCGTTGAGAGCATTCGGGACGTGATACTTTTCCCGCATATGCGTCCGCGCGCGGGTGGTTGAACCACATTCCACATTCGTGAAGGCACCTCCAAGACCTGTGGTTCGACTCCTTGGCCTGCTTTTGTTGATTCTCGCCACGCAGTTTCCCGTCCAGGCCTGGGAGGTGATCCTCCACGAAGGGCGCCGCCATGTTCCGATCGAGGATGTCTCGAAGTTCTACCGGCTGCGAGACCCCTTGGTGAATGGGCCGTCCTTCACGCTCAGCGGCACCGCCAAAACCATCCGTGGCAAAGCCGGAACACGCGAGATTTACATCAACAATGTGAAATACGTGCTCTGCTTTCCCGTGGTTCAAAAAAGCGGACGGATTCTCATTTCGGCGATGGATGTCACAAAGATCATTGAACCTGTCATGCGTCCGGGCCTGATTCGAAACGCCCATGCCGTCGGCACCGTCGTTCTGGATGCCGGCCACGGCGGTCACGACAGCGGCGCCAGCGGACAACGGGGCATTGAGAAGGAGGCCGCACTGGATGTCGTGATGCGTGCCAAGCGGCTTTTGGAGCAGAGCGGCTACATTGTGCGCCTGACCCGCTCGAGCGATGTCTTTATTCCCCTCGAGGATCGTGCCACTTTTGCCAACCGGTTTCAAAATGCCGTGTTTGTGAGTATCCACTTCAACAAAAGCGGCGGAGGCCCGGCTTCAGGCATCGAAACGTTTGCTCTGGCTCCGCGCGGCGTTCCCTCGATGGACGAGGAAAATTTCAGCTACAGCGATCTCCAACTCCACCCCGGCCATGCCCAGGATGCGGAAAACATCGCCCTCGCCACAGCCCTCCACTCCTCGATGCTGCGCCACATGCGACTTCCCGACCGGGGAATCAAGCGCGCCCGTTTTGTTGTGATCCGCGACATTCGCATCCCTGGTGTTCTTCTTGAGGGGGGCTTTATGAACAGTGCGGTGGATGGCAGGCTTATAGCCTCAGCAGCCTACCGCGATGCCTTTGCGC
Organism: bacterium; assembly: GCA_037147075.1. Classification (GTDB taxonomy): domain Bacteria; phylum Verrucomicrobiota; class Verrucomicrobiia; order Chthoniobacterales; family Terrimicrobiaceae; genus UBA967. The sequence continues at coordinate 55,160 of JBAWVX010000006.1, read as the reverse complement.
GGGCGATTCTTGAGGGTGTGAGCCGATACCGCAGTGCTGTTTCAGGGGAGACGACCTATCAGCCCCCGTCTGCTGTCACCTCGGGAGACACTCAAAATCCCACCCCTGATATGCGGCGTGGCTTTTCGGCTGTCGGCACGCATCCGCTTCTCAATGAAGCCGTGCAAAGGGCCGCCGATTCGCTTAAAAAATCGGTTCCTCCCACCCAACAAACCAAACCGGATGCAAACTGAAAAATCCAGCGATCCGATCGGGGTCTTCGATTCCGGCATCGGAGGTCTCACCGTCGCCGCCGCGCTTCAGCGCCTTCTGCCCTCGGAAAACATTTTCTACCTCGGCGACACGGCTCGGGTGCCTTATGGCGGAAAGAGTCGGCGGACTGTGGAACGATACAGCCTCGAGATCGGAGGCCTCCTGCTCGCGGAGCGGGCGAAAATCATCGTCGTCGCCTGCAATACGGCTTCGGCCCTTGCCGTTCCCCGCATGAAGGAAATGTTCAAGGTGCCGGTGCAAGGCGTCGTCGCCCCGGGAGCATCGGCCGCGGTGGCATCCACAAAAAACAAAGTCGTCGGCGTGATCGGAACCCGGGCAACAATCGCAAGCGGGGCCTACGAGCACGCCATCAACTCGCTCAATGCGGGCATACGCGTCATCAGTGTCGCGTGCCCCCTTTTGGTTCCCCTCATTGAAGAGGGAATGTTCGAGGACAAGGTCACCGATCTGATGCTGTCCCGCTACCTGGCTCCTCTCCTGTCGGGAGGCATCGACACGCTGGTGCTCGGTTGCACCCACTACCCTCTCTTGCACGAAGCCATTGCTCGACTGGCAGGGCCGGGCGTGACACTCGTGGACTCTGCGGAGAATTGCGCACTCGCAGTCAAGGATCTTCTCGAAAAAAGCGCCCTCACCGCGCCGGCGGAGCGCTTGGGAAATCTCGATGTCGCCCTCACCGATGCCACCGAGCGCTTCCTCCGCACCGCTGCGAAAGCCCTGCGCCTCGAAATCGGGGATGTAGCCTTGCGTTCGGTGCAGAATGTCGAAAAAACCTGACCCTGCCCAAGACCTCCTGCGCACAAGCGCCGGTCAAGCACCGGCGAGATCAAGCCAGCCTGGACAGGCGATAGCGTGGTCGAGGATCTCCTCAAGAACTTCAGAGAGCGGAGTCGAGGGTTCCCAACCCCACGAATCCAGCGCCAGGCGGGAATCGAGAATCGCCCAAGGAATATCAAAGGGCCGGTTTGAAGCTCCGGAGGAAATGCCGTTCGGATCGTTTGCCGGGAGGGAGGGGCCGATTTTTTCGGCGCACCAACCCGAGAGCTCTCGGAGTGACATGGAATTGCCGTAGCCTCCGGCGAGATTGATAACAGGCGGTTTTTCAGCCCCCCGAAAGTCGATTTGTTTCAGCAGGAGCGGTCCGATGTCACGAGGATGCAAACAATCGCGCACTTGTAGACCGGAGCCTCCAAAACCGATGTATTTCAGCGAACGACCGGCTCTCCAAGAGTGGATCCAATACGAGAAAATCCCTTGGTCGGCCTTGCCGAATTGGCCTGCTCCGGCAAGAACACCGCAGCGGTTGATCCATACAGGAAAGCCGAAGGCTTCACCGTATTCGAGCGCGAGCAATTCCGAGCAGAGCTTTGTGCTGCCGTAGAGGCTCACCGGCGGAGTTGCGGGAAACTCCTCCGTGATTCCGTTCCGCGACCAACCGGAGCCACAAGCGGCGGGTGGCAATTCAAAACGCATAGGTGTCTCAACCATGGGAAGACCCGCGAGGGCGGCGATGGAATAGACCCGGCTCGTGGAGAGCAATGTGAACCCGGCATCCCATGACTTGCAAAGTTCGAGCAGGTTCACAGTGCCATAAAGGTTTTGATCCACGAGATCGCGGCTCGAAGAGCCGTCGACACCAGCCAGCACGCTGGGATTCGCGGCGCAGTCGATGATCCAATCCGCCGCGGGCAGTTTTTCGAGCACGCTGCGATCCCGCACATCCCCGATACGCAGGTCGCAGCCGAGTGCGCGGAGGGGCTCGAGGTTTGTCTCGCTGCCTTTGCGCGAGAGGTTGTCAAGTCCAACCACTCGAAGACCCGGACGATGCTCCAAAAGGGTGCGGGTAATCACAGAGCCGGCGAAACCGCAGATGCCGGTGACAAGAATTTTCATGGAACGCGTGTTTATGACTCCAGCGCGGCGGAACGAAAATCAAAAACAGAATGCCAGTGGCTCATGAAAGCTCGGCGAAGACAGATTCAGGACAGCGGGATGACTTCGTTCTCCCTGGCTGCAAAGACCTTCAAGGAGGCAGAGCCCGGCACCAGCCCTCTGGCCTCGGCAAGCATGTTGTCGAGAAAATGATCATCGTGCGACGGATCATGGTGGGTCATATAGAGGTTTCGAACATTCGCACGGAGCGCCGTCGAGACCACGCCCCGCGGGGATCCATGACCCCAGCCCTTCCGGGATTCAAACTCCTCGGTGGTGTATTGGGCGTCTGCGATGAGAATATCGCTGCCATCGATAAACTGAAGAATCCTCTCCTCGTCGTCACCCTCCGTTTCGTGATCGGAGAGAAAGACCAGACTTTGACCGGGGGTATTCAATCGGTAGGCCAAGCAGCCTCCGGGATGGTTTGTCGGACACGTTGCCAAGCCCACTCCATCCAGAAGAAAATCCCCCTCGCCGGCTGGGTTGAGATGGTGGAACTCGAGTTCGCATGTCATGGCCTCGAGCGGGACGGGGAAAAAATGGCTGCCATCCATTTGAGTCTGGAAAAGGCTTGGGAGCGCGGCCGGTGAGGGATCGCGCCCGAAGACCTGAATGCGATTGCCTTTGCCGTAAGCGGGAAGAAAAAAAGGAAAACCTTGGATGTGATCCCAGTGGGTGTGGGTATTTAGAAGGGTCAGCGAAAGAGGTTGATCGCCAAATTCAGCCATCAGCGCCGCACCAAGCGGTCGGATTCCCGAGCCCGCATCGATAATAATGATCCGACCCTGTATTCTCAATTCCAGACACGTCGTGTTGCCTCCATACCTCGCCGTCGAGGGGCCCGGCGTGGGAATCGACCCTCGAACGCCCCAGAACCGCGCAAAATCGGATGGAGGGGGACTACTGCGATAGGCAGGGGATGATGCGAAATGCAGGGGAGGCATTTCAAGGACCATACTCGGGGACTTCCTCCGGAGCAAGCACCGTGCTACACAGCCATGCGGGCTTCGGGGGTTGCGGGCTTGCCATCCTAAAAAAAAGAGCCGCCCGGCACGGGCGGCTCTTGCGTTCGAAATAAAAGCGGATCAACGCTTCGAGAACTGGAAGCGTTTGCGGGCGCCGGGTTGGCCGGGCTTTTTACGCTCCTTCATCCGCGGGTCGCGGGTCAAGAGGCCCTCCTGCTTCAGCGGAGTGCGCAGAGTCTCGTCGATCTCAATGAGAGCACGGCTGATGGCCAGGCGGAGAGCACCTGCTTGGCCGTTGATGCCACCGCCAACAGTCTTTACAGTGAGATCATAGCTATGGACCGCATTGGCAATTTCGAGAGGGCGAAGAATCTGGTTTTGGACCGAGAGGCTGGGAAAATAGTCCGTGAAATCGCGGCCGTTGACCTTGATGGCACCAGTGCCGGGATTCAGGCGGATGCTCGCAACGGAGGTCTTGCGGCGGCCTGTGGTTTGGATGGGTTCTGCTTTGCTCATACGAAAAAAAAGGATCAGACTGGTTGAGGGCTTTGTGCCGCATGCGGATGCTCGGCACCTGCATAGACCTTGAGCTTGCCATAAAGGGCGCGGCCAAGGCGGTTGTGAGGAATCATACCTCGCACGGCACGCTCAATCAAAAGCTCGGGACGGCGCTCGCGACGGGCGCGGAAGGTCTCGGACTTGTGTCCGCCGACGAACCCGGAGAAACTCATGTAGGTCTTGGCAACCTCTTTTTTGCCGCCGATGGCGACCTTGGAAGCATTCAGGACGACAACGAAGTCTCCCGTGTCAACGTGGGGGGTGAAGATGGTTTTGTTTTTTCCGCGGAGCAGGTTTGCGGCCTTGACGGCGACTCGACCGAGAGGCTGGCCGGCCGCGTCGATGACCCACCACTTGCGCTCGACCTCTTCGGATTTGGCTGAGAAAGTTTTCATCGTGATTTGTTGAGAGTCGACCACCATGCACACATCCCGCCATGGTGTCAAATGATTCCTAGGAATTCCACCTCTCGCCATCGATAACGGTGACCGACGCGAGGGCAATTTGCGCTGGTTTTTCTGGCCGTCGATTCTCAGATCGGCCTGGGCGAATTTTTAGCCCACAGCTGCTCCAGGCCGCGCTCGATGCTGCCAAAGAGTTCGTCGATTTCGCAACGGGTGATGATGAGCGGCGGGGCCACGGCAATCAGGTTGCGAATACCCCGCACGATGGAGCCTTCGTTGCGGATCAGGGCTGCTGCTGGGATGCCGAGGGAAGTGGCGGGGGTCATGGCTTCTCTCCCGCCTCTAGGCAGGAGTTCGAGGGCTCCGATAAGCATCTCGCCTCGCGCTTCTCCCACGGCGGGATGGTCCGTGAGGGCATGGAGTCTTTTCTGGAAATACGGACCCACATCGTCCCGGACACGCTCGATGAGGCCGAGGCTTTCGATGGTTTCCAAATTCGCCAGAGCCGCTGCGGCGCTGGTCGGGTGGCCGGAGTAAGTAAATCCATGGGCAAAGTAGCCGCCCTGGAAAAGAGTCTCTGCGATTTCGTCGCTGACCATCGTGGCTCCAAGAGGCAGGTAGCCGCTGGTGATGCCTTTGGCCAGGGTGATAATATCGGGATCGAGATTCCAGAGCGTGCTGGCGAACCAGTCTCCCAAGCGGCCGAATGCCGTGATAACCTCGTCAGCCACGAACAGAATCTCATTTTTACGGAGGAGTTCGCGGAGTTCCCCGAGGTGGCCGGGAGGCGGGGGAATGACTCCCCCAGCCCCTTGAACGGGTTCGACAAACATGGCTGCGATGGATTCGGCCCCCTCGTCGCGGATAATCCGGGCGGTCTCCTCCAGACACCATCGGCCAAAGTCCCTGGGCGAGAGCGGTGAGTTGTATCCATAGGCATACGGCCCGGGGACATGGATGAAGCCGGGCAGCGGCAGATCAAAGGGCTCGGACACCATCGGCAGCCCGGTCAGGCTCGAGGTCGCCAGGGTCACCCCATGATAAGAAAAGGTGCGGGAAAGAATTTTCTTTTTTTGAGGTTGACCACGAAGCTTGTGATAGGAGCGGATTATTTTGAGCGCGGTCTCATTCGCCTCGGAGCCCGAGTTCGAAAAAATCGTGCGGTTCAGGCGGGCAGGGGCCTTTTTTGCAAGAAACTCCGCAACCCGGATCGGAGGCTCCGTCGTGGTATTAAAAAACGACGGGTAGTAGGGAAGCCGTGTCATCTGGGCCTCGACAGCTTTCACGATGGCGGAGCAACTGTAGCCCACATTCACGCACCACAGGCCGGCCAGTCCGTCGAGCAGGCGGCGGTCGTTCTCATCGATCAGGTGGCAGCCCTCACCGGATTTGATAAGATGCGTGCCTCGGAGGTGCATGTCCAAGTGGTTCGTGAAGGGATGCAGGTGGTGCTGACTATCCAGATCGCGCAACGCTTGAATCGAGGGGGACGTGCTCATGGAGTAGAGTAGCATTGGGTGTGCGGTTATTCCACAATCAAAACGCTGCGTGCAGGATCGAATTCGGATTCGACTTGCCTTGGGGAGTCGGCCACTTTGCGTGAATGAAATTCGTCGATGAGATCCGCGTGCACGCCAAGGCGGGGGATGGAGGAAACGGCTGTTGCAGCTTCCGCAGGGAGAAATTTATCCCGAGGGGTGGCCCTGATGGCGGCGATGGAGGGAAGGGCGGAGATATTGTTTTAGTGGCCGACCATGATGTGGACAGCCTCGTGGCTTTGTTCTTCGAACCACTGATCCGCTCCAAGCGTGGCGCGCACGGCAAAGGCAAGGACAAGCACGGCCGCAGCGCAGAGGACACTTACATCAAGGTCCCCATCGGCACGGTCATTTACCGCGCCGGCCAGTCCCAGCGCGACGAGGTGGAAAAAGAACCGATCGCCGACCTCTCCGAGCCGGGTCAGCAATTCATCTTGTCGAAAGGTGGCGATGGCGGAAAAGGCAACACGCATTTCAAATCCTCGACCAATCGCGTTCCACGCCAGTTCACCAAAGGCTATCCGGGTGAGGAGGGTTGGTTTTTATTCGAGCTGCGCACCATCGCCGACATCGGTCTGGTGGGATATCCCAATGCCGGAAAGTCCACTCTGCTTCGCGAGCTCTCGGCAGCAAAACCGAAGACGGCCGCCTATCCCTTCACCACGCTGCACCCGCTGGTCGGAGTCATCGACCTGCCGGAATACGGACGGGCCACAATGGCCGACATTCCCGGACTCATCGAGGGGGCCCATGAAAACCGCGGCCTTGGGCACGAATTCCTGCGGCATATCGTTCGTTGCAAATCCCTCTTCTTCGTGCTCGACATGGCCGGCAGCGAGGGACGCAATCCGATCGACGACTACCAATCCCTCCGCAAGGAACTCCGGCTCTACGACCCCACCCTCACGGCGAAACCAGCCTGCATCATTGCGAACAAGATGGACCTGCCGCTGGCGGCCGAGAACTTGAAAGCCTTCAAAACCCGCTTTCCGAAACTCAAAGTCCTGCCGGTTTGCGCCGAGATCAACGAGGGACTCGACAAGGTGGTGGAATACATCTCCAAAAAAGTCGCCTCCTAGATTTTCTGAGCCGGGGCCGTCTGGAGGACGTGGCACGCTACGAGATGGGCACGGCCTCGCAAACCTCCCTCCAACCCGGGAAGTTCCACTCATTCGGAAAACCACGGCACTGGCTGGGTTTGACCGGTTGGATGCGACAGTCACGGCCATCCAGAAAAACGCAGGACCCATCGTCGTGATCGATGAGGGCCAGTCCGTCGCGACGGGGTCGAAGCCGGGTGAATTGCTGGATAAAGTCGTAGGCTGAAAGTTGAAGGAAGTCGGCAATAGCCAGTATGTCCGTGTCGGATAGCTTCACGAACCCCGGCCATCGGCAGCAGTTGGTGCAACGCTGGCAGGCATAACGTGGAGGCGGAGGGCTACTCGCCGAGTCGTTTTCCGGGCAGGAGGTAGTTGACGACATAGTCTCGCACAGCGTCCTCAAGCAAAGTTGTCGGCTTGGAATATCCAGCCGCGCGGAGTTTCGAGATGTCCGCACAGGTGTGGTATTGATACTGGGAGCGGATGTTTTCGGGCATATCGAAGAACTCGATTTCCGGGTTTTTTCCGAGGGCGGAGAACAGGGCCGTCGCCAGATCGATCCATGTGCGGGCGACTCCGGAGCCGATATTATAAAGCCCCCCGGCGTCCTCATTTTCGGCCAGGTGGAGCGTCATCTCGACGGCATCCTTCACATAGACGAAATCCCGCATCTGACATCCATCCGCGTATTCCGGCCTGTAGCTTTTGAAGAGGCGCATACGCGAGGTTCGCTGGATCTCGTCAAAAGCCTTGCAGACGAGGCTCCGCATGTCGCCCTTGTGGTATTCATTCGGACCAAAAACGTTGAAATACTTGATTCCGATGATATCCGGCAGAATTTCCTCCCTGTGGGCGTAGAGGTCGAAGAGGTGTTTTGAATAGCCATACAGGTTGAGGGGGCGGAGGCGTGAGAGGTCCGTTGTTTGGTCATCCATGCCGGCAGACCCATCGCCATATGTGGCCGCCGAGGAGGCATAAACAAACCGGGCACCGGAGAAAAGCGCCCAACGGCAAAGCGATTTCGTGTAGGCGTAGTTGTTTTTCAACACAAAATCGGAATCAGTGACCGTGGTGGAAGAGCAGGCTCCGAGATGAAAAACCGCCGCGAAACGACCGAAGCGGTCGGAATCCTCCTCGATGCCGCTCAAGAATTCCTCGGCAGGCACATAATCCTCGAAGGTCAAGGGAAGCAAATTCCGCCACTTCTCGTCCTCGCCCAAGCAGTCGGTCACGATAATCTGCGTGATGCCTCTCTGGTTGAGAGCGTGCACAAGAGCGCTGCCGATAAATCCCCCGGCTCCGGTGACGAGGATACGGGCTTTTTCATGCAGGAGCACATCCTGGGGATTGAGTCTCTTTTCTCCGCTCAAGCGGGACCGGAGCGGGCGGGGTTGGGTTTTCATGAATAAAGAATTGGATGGCGTTCAGCGAAGAATCCGGGTCAATGCAATTTCAGGCCCATGACTTCAAACGATTCATCAAAAAGCGAGGTTTTGGCTCCGAAAATATATCGCGCCCCGGCGACATATTCGCGCGCTTTTTTCAGGTTGCCCGCCTTGGCCTCCCAAGCGGCCTGCGCGTAATACCAAGCTGGAGAGTCGCCGGGATACTTGATCGCACCGAGGATTTTTTGAGCTCCTTCTTTGTCATTGAGCTCCAGGTTGCAAAGGACGAGTTTGAATTGCAGCAACTCGTTGCGCTTGTCCGAGGCCCTCATGGACTGGAAGTGGTCGCGTGCCTCCCCATATTGTTTTTGAAGGAACATCAGCTCACCCAGGTTGAATTGAGCAGGAAAAAATGCAGGATTCCTGCTTAGCGCCTTGCGGAAATAGGCCTCAGCGGTTGGGTAGTCCTTTTTGCGGCTGTAGACCGATCCAAGAAGATTGAGCACCAGAGGATCCTCCGGCCGGGCTTTTTCCAAGTTCCCGAGTTTTTCCAACGCCTTGTTGTAGTCCTTTTGATCAAAATCGACGAGCACAGCCTCGATCGCGGCATTGGCGGATTCCTCCGGGGATGGCTTGGAGACCTGGCCCCAGGAAGTTTGGAGAGCCAAGAGGAGAATAAAGCAAAGTGTCATTCGCATACGAGTCATGCCGACGAAATTGCACGGACGGCCAACGGGCGGCAACTCCAAATCCATTCTCGGAAAAGTGCCCTGGAACTTGTCGCCAAGGGCGTAAAACATGTTTAGGCTGCGGTGATGGAATATAAGGACGCAGAACCTTTGGAAATCGAACGCAAGTTCCTCATCGCGGGGGATGGTTGGCGCTCCCAAGTGGAAGGCCTCCCGAAACGCTTATCGCAGGGATATCTCTGCTCCGATCCCCTCAAGAGCGTGCGCGTGAGGATTGCGGACACACGAGCCACGATCACCGTGAAAGGCGCACGTGAAGGCATCAGCCGACTGGAGCTCCAATACGATATACCGGTGCGGGACGCCGAACTGATGCTGGCCCTCTGCGAGCGCCCGCTGATCGATAAAACCCGCTACATTGTGCGCCACGGGGGTATGAAATGGGAGGTGGATATTTTCCATGCCGAAAACGAGGGGTTAGAAGTTGCCGAGATCGAACTTGAGCACGAGGATCAACCGTTCCCAATCCCGGAGTGGGTCGGACTCGAGGTGTCGCACGACACCCGCTACTACAATTCCTTCCTTGCCAAAAACCCCTACTCGACTTGGAAGTAAAGACGGGTTTCCGGAGTTGACTTGAATCACAGAGTCACTCCGCAAAAAAGGGATTGCTCTGTTTTTGTTCCCCGACCGTTGTGAGCGGACCGTGGCCGGGGCAGATGATGGTCGAATCGGGCAGGGTGAGAACGCGTTCGCGATTGTTCCGCAAAGCTTCGGTATAGGAAACCATTCCACCGCCCATGGAACCGGCGAAGATCGAGTCGCCGACCACGGCAACCGGCTCATGCAGACCTCGGATGATATAGGTCACTCCTCCTTTGGCATGACCGCTTGTCTGGCGGGTTTCAACCCCCAGCTGACCGATCTGAAAAATGGAACCCGGCGGAAACGGCTCGGCACCTTCGAGTGGTTCCAACTCGGAAACCCAGGCTTGGGCACCGGTTTTTTCTAAAAGGCGGTCCAAATCAAAAATGTGATCGGTGTGTCTGTGTGTGATGAAAATTTGTTTCAGATCGAGTCCCCGTTTCTCCACAAAATCCAGCACTGGCTGCCCATCGGCCCCGGTATCGAAGAGCGCGGCCTCCTTGGTCTCGGGATCCCAGATCAAAAAGGCATTCACCGTCATTTCGTGGAATGCGGATGTGAAAAGGGCAAGGCCCGGTATTTCCGGGATGTCCGCAGGCTGATAACGAGATTGAGCAAGCGCCAGGAGAGACAACGGGCCCAAACCGAGGATTGAGGCTATTTTTTTCAGTTCCGGCTCGAGCGCCGCGCCAGCTTGGATTTTTTCGAGAGCGACGGGAGAAACCCCCGAGCGCGTGGCGAGTTCCTCGTCGCTGAGGCCCAATCCACGTTGCGCCTTCGCCAGAACATCTGCAAAGTTGTCCTCGAGTGGAATTTTGACTGGCACAAATTCGATTCTTCCCGATTTTTCAGACAGTTGAAAGCTTGTTTGCGGGGCGGCTCGACCTTCGCGATCCGGAAAAAAATCGTTTGGTTGCCTGACATGAACCTTCACATGCCCGAAACAAGCGCACCGGACCAAAATTGCGATTGCACCTCTGCGGCTGATCCACTACGGCTTTGAGACGTAGTCAGGCGACTTGAAGACCAAATTGGCTTTTCGAAAAACCCTTGATCCCTGCCTCCCGAACAATGACATGAACTCAGTCCTCATCACTGGCGGAACCGGCTCCTTTGGAAAAAAGTTTGTTGAGATCCTCCTCAAACAGCGTCCCGACATTCGGCGGCTGGTCATTTACTCGCGCGATGAGTTGAAGCAGTTCGAAATGGCTCAAAACTACCCGTCTTCGAAATATCCGAACATTCGATTTTTCATAGGCGATGTGCGCGATGCGGACAGACTCCGGCTTGCCATGGATGGAATAGACACGGTTGTCCACGCAGCCGCTCTGAAACAGGTGCCCACGGCGGAATACAACCCGTTCGAGTGTATCAAAACAAATGTCTTCGGCGCCCAGAACGTGATCGAAGCCGCAATGGCCACTGGCGTTCAAAACGTCGTGGCTCTGAGCACCGACAAGGCGGCAGCGCCAATCAATCTCTATGGTGCGACCAAGCTTTGCTCCGACAAGCTTTTCATCGCCGCAAACAATATCCGGGGGCATCGCGATTTGAAGTTCAGTGTGGTGCGATACGGAAATGTCATGGGCTCACGCGGATCGGTGATTCCATTTTTCATGGAAAAGCGCAAGACCGGTGTTCTGCCGATCACCGATCCCGCCATGACACGCTTTAACATTTCCTTGGATGAAGGAGTGGAGATGGTCTTCTTTGCTTTGGAACACTCGCTGGGTGGTGAGATTTTTGTGCCTAAGATCCCCTCCTACCGCATCACCGAAGTCGCCAAGGCGATAGGTCCCGACTGCGAACATCCCGTCGTGGGTATCCGTCCGGGTGAGAAATTGCATGAGGAAATGATCACCTCCTCGGATTCGCAAAGCACCATTGAAACCGAGAATTATTATGTGATTGTTCCGAATTCCCAAGAGGGCTCCTACCAAAGCGTGATGGACCGATATCTCGCGCACTACCAAGCCAAGCCCGTAGCACCTGGATTCTGCTATTCCTCGGGAGAAAACCAAGAATGGTTGGATGCTGCGGAGATACGTGAGTTGATCAAGAAGCATGTCGATGTCAACTTCAGCGTGAATTGAACAGGGAACTTGGCCTCTTTTGATCAATAAAACGTATGGATTGCATCTGACCTGATTCTTGATCCCGATGCTTCCCTACGGCAGACATTCCATTTCCGAAGAAGACATCGAGGCTGTTGTCCGTTCGCTGCGCTCGGATTTCCTTACGTGTGGTCCCGAGGTCGAGGCCTTTGAGCAGGGGTTTACGGCTTTCGTGGGAGCCAAACACGCTGTGGCGGTTTGCAATGCCACAGCAGCCTTGCACCTCGCAATGCGGGTTCTTGGTATCGGCCAGGGAGATCGGGTGGTGACTTCGCCAAATACCTTTGTCGCATCCGCCAATGCTGCGGCATATGTCGGAGCCACGCCGGATTTTTCGGATATTGATCCGAAATCCTACAATCTCGATCCGTGGGAGCTGGAGCGGAATTGGAAACCGGACACCAAAGCCGTCGTGGCGGTAGACTACGCCGGCCAGCCCTGCAATATGCCGGAGATTGCCCGGATCGCACGCAGTCGAGGGGCTTATGTCATCGAAGACGCCTGTCACGGCACTGGTGGCGGCTTCGCAGCTTATGGAAAAAAATGGAAACTCGGCGCTCACCCTTGGGCGGATATGACGACTTTCTCCTTTCATCCGGTCAAAACCCTCACCACTGGTGAAGGTGGCATCTTGCTGACTGAAAATGAAGAGTGGGCTGCCAAAGCTCGATTGCTCCGCACGCACGGAATCACGAGAACCTCCGACGCATTCACCGGAATCGCCGACGCTGCCGTTCAGGCTTCAAATTTTGAGTCTCCCCTTTTGGAAAAAGGTCCTTGGTATTACGAAATGCAGGATCTCGGTTATAACTATCGCATCACCGATCTCCAATGCGCCCTTGGCCGGAGTCAGCTCCAGCGCCTGCCTGAGTTCATCACCCGTCGCCAGCAAATCGCTTCTTCCTACAACCAAGCCTTCTCCAACCTCGATTGGCTCAAAACTCCCGCCCTCGCTCCTTGGTTACTTTATCCGGCTGAAAACTCCCTGCTGAAAACTGAAAACTTGATTTCCTGGCACCTCTACACCCTCCAGATCGATTTTCCGCGACTTGGCAATACCCGCACGGAAGTGATGCAGAATTTGAGGGAAAAGGGCGTCGGCACGCAGGTCCTCTACATTCCGGTTTATCTGCAACCGTGGTATCGCCGCACCTACGGCTACGCCCCCGGAAAATGCCCGAATGCCGAGGCATTCTACGCCAGTGCTCTCAGCCTGCCCCTGTATCCCGGCATGACTGATGCGGATGTGGAAAAAGTGATCGATGCCGTCCATCGTTTGAAAAAGAATTGACCTTCAAATTCCGTGAAAACAATCGCCATTATCCCCGCCCGAGGAGGTAGCAAGCGCATCCCGCGAAAAAATATCCGCCCGTTTTGCGGCAAGCCGATGATCGAATGGTCCATCAACGCTGCACTGGAGAGCGGAGTTTTCGATGCTGTGGTGGTTTCCACCGATGACGGTGAGATTGCCTCCATTGCGGAGTCTTGCGGGGCGAAAGTCCCCTTTCGCCGCCCGCCCGAATTATCGAATGACCACGCCGCCACCTTGCCGGTCATCGCCCATGCCATTCGTTGGTGGGAGGACAATCGCTCCCCTGTCGAGTTCGCCTGCTGCATCTATGCGACGGCGCCGTTTCTCAAAGCCGATTTCCTGAAGGAAGGTTTACAGATTTTGAAAGATAAACCCGCGGCTGACTTTGCCTTCAGCGTCACCAGTTATGCCTTCCCGATCTTCCGCGCGCTTCAGATTGCGGAAGGGGGTCAAGTTGAAATGTTCTGGCCCGAGAATGAAATGAAGCGCTCCCAAGACTTGCCCGCGGCCTGGCACGACGCGGGTCAATTTTATTGGGGGCGGAAGCAGGCTTTCTTCCGCCACGAAGGGGTGTTTTCCGCAAAATCCTACCCTGTCCGCCTGCCTCGCCACTTGGTGCAAGACATTGACACAACCGAGGACTGGGAGCGTGCCGAGAGGATGTTCCCGGTTGCTTTTGACTAGCCAATGGAATCGAAAACCCTACTCTTCATCCGCGCCGATGCCAGCGTCTCGATCGGCACGGGACACATCATGCGAATGATGGCGCTTGGGCAGGCTTGGCAGGCACGAGGGGGGGGCGTGCATTTTCTCTGCGCCGAGATCACGTCCAAGCTGGAAGAACGGTTGGCCAGCGAGGGTTTTCAGCTCTCGAGGATTTGTGCGGTTCCGGGCAGCAAGGAGGATTTGGAGCGAACAACCCACTTGATCACCAGCCCGCAGCAAATCGCCCCTGAAAACACGCGAGTCGTTCTGGATGGCTACAACTTCGTCACGGATTACCAGCTCGGGATCAAGGCGGCAGGATTCCGATTCCTCGTTGTGGATGACTATGGCCACGCCGATTTTTACCATGCCGACTGGGTGCTGAACCAAAACATCTCCGCCCGCGAGGAGCTCTACGCCCAACGCGGTCCCGAGACTCACCTGCTGTTGGGCCCCCAGTTTGCCATGCTGCGAAAGGAATTTTTGGCTTACCAAGGCTGGCAACGGAAAATTCCTGCAGTGGCTAAAAACATCCTCGTCACATTGGGCGGCTCGGACCCGGATAACGTGACGCTTGAAGTCATTCGATCGCTCACGGAGTTGGACTTGCATGTCAAAGTCGTCGTCGGAGGCAGCAATCCCCACGTTCGAGAGCTCGAAAATTTTACCCAAATTCTCCATGGCAGACCTGCTGATATTGAAGTCATTGTCAATGCGACAAATATGCCGGAGCTTATGGCATGGGCCGATCTCGCCGTGGCAGCCGGTGGCTCCACGGCTTGGGAGTTGGCTTTCATGGGGCTTCCCAGCATTTTCATGATTTTAGCAGATAATCAAAGGGACATTGCCTTGGAATTGTCTCGCTTACAAATGGGCCTATCCCAGGAAAAAAACAATGATGGCCTTTTTGAGGGATTGCTCGATAAGCTGCGTTCCCTGCTCGGCAACATGTCACGGAGAAAAGAAATGGCTTTTTTATGTTCCCGAAGTGTGGATGGAATGGGGGCTTCGAGGATTTGTGATAAACTTTGCGATGTATGAAATTTGAGACTTGCCTTCTCGTCGCCGAAATCGGCATCAACCACAACGGCGACATGGACCTCGCCGAATCAATGATTGCCGCTGCGGCGAGATCGGGGGCGGACGCCGTGAAGTTCCAAAATTATCAAACGGAGGATTTTCTCTCCGACCACTCACTTACTTACACCTACCGCAGCCAGGGCATCGAAGTCACCGAGTCACAGTTCGCCATGTTCAAACGCTGCGAACTAAGCCACACCGACCTCGCGCGCCTGCAAGCCTGTTGCAAGAATTGCGGCGTGATGTTTTTCAGCACACCCACCAGCCCCGCAGGTGTGGACGCCTTGGTCGAAACGGGCGCGACTTACCTGAAAAACGGGTCCGACTACCTCGGCCACCTTCCGCTCATCCGCCACATGGCCCGGAGCGGGATTCCGACCATCCTCTCGACTGGCATGGCTACTGAGCAGGAAATTGGCGAGGCGGTCGAAGCTTTTCGCGGCGCTGGTGGCAGCGAACTTGTCCTCCTCGCCTGCACCTCGGCCTATCCAACCCCGCCGAACAGCTTGAATTTGCGGCGGATCACCACCTTGGCCAGAAAATTCTGTTGTCCCACAGGATTCAGCGACCACTCTGCCGGATGGGAAGCTGCTGTGGCTGCGGTGTGCCTGGGCGCATGCCTGGTGGAAAAACATTTCACCACGGACCGCAACCTGCCAGGTCCAGATCAATGGTTTTCTTCCAATCCATCCGAATTTGCCGAGTTGGTCCGCCGAGTGCGCGAGGCCGAAACAATGCTCGGAAGCGAAGAGCTTCAACCGACTGCTGTCGAGCTTGCTGCCCGCGAAAATTTCCGGCTCTCCTGCACGGCCGCGAGCAACTTGTCTGCGGGTCATATTCTTCGGGAAACCGATATTGTTTTTCGGAGGCCCGCGTCGGGTCTTCCGCCTTCGCAAGTCGATCAATTGCTCAATCGACCGCTCAAAACCGGCGTTGCTTGCGGGGCGGCACTCGGTCTTGAGCACATCCAGTCATGAGCGATGTCCTCTCCTCATCGGCAAACATTTGCCTGAGGCTTGCAAAAAAGACGGACGAGGCGCAGTTGATGGAATGGCGCAATCTTCCTGAGATTATAGCTTTAGGCAGCAGTCAGCGAGCAGTGGATCCCGTAGAACACTCCAAGTGGTTTGCAAAGACCTTGTTATCTGAAAAAAAGCGTCTGTTCGTGGTTTTGTGGAACGATGTGCCAATCGGTCAGATCCGTTTTGAAATTCAAGAACCCAGGCAAGCAGAAATTTCGGTTTTCTTAGTCAAACAATTTACGGGAAGAGGTTTGGGTGTAACGACAATCAGTGAAGGTTGTAAACTTGCATTTGTTGCATTCCCGATCATAGATTGCATTGTGGCCTTTGTCCGAGAAACCAATCTTTATAGTTTGCGAGCATTTTTTAAAGCAGGATTTGAAACCGATTCTCAAGGTGCCCAGCGAACTGAACACGTCCGGCTGAGGCTGTTACGCTCGTGAATCCCATTCCGCACAATCGCCTCCTGCACGGTGAAGAAGAGGTTCTCGCCGTTTCCGAGGTTGTGCGATCCGGACAGTGGGCCGGAAACCCAGTGATCGAATCCACAGAGGCCCAATTTGCCCTTGCAGCCGGGACCGACCATGCGGTCGCTGTGGGAACCGGCTTGGGCGCCCTCAGATTGGCGCTGAATGCCCTCGAAATAGGAGCGGGCGAAGCTGTTGCTGTCCCGGGTTATTCCTGCGTCGCGCTTGCAAATGCCGTGCTGGCTTGTGGAGCCCAACCAATCCCCGTGGAGATCGACCGGCAGTCATTGAATATGTGTCCGAAGGCGTTGACGGAAATGGTTAGGGTGCATCGTCCCCGGATGCGCGCTGCCATTGTTGTGCACACTTTTGGATGCCCTGCGAATATGGATCAATTGGCAGAGGCCGGGGTGCCATTGATTGAAGATTGCTCTCATGCATTTGGCCGAAGCGACTTGGGAAGACGTGGCCGAGTCGCCATCATGTCGCTCTATGCAACCAAACTCGTCGGGGCGGGCGAGGGAGGCATGGTTTTAACGAGCGACGCGGGCATCATGGCAAGAATCCGGAGCGAAAGGGATTACACGGACCAGGCTCCCTCAAGCGGTCGTTTGAACGATAAACCCAGCTCCTTCACCGCCGCGATAGCCGGGTGTCAACTCAAGAAACTTCCTGAACATTTGGCCCGGCGGGATCATCTGGCCGACCGATATCATAGCGCCTTTGCTGGACTTGCTGAAAAAGGACTTTGCCGGTTGCCGGTGAAGGTCGCAGGTCGCGTTTGGTATCGCTATACTGTGGATTTACCGGGGAATATCGATGAGGTTATTTCTGCAATGTCGCTTCGCGGCGTGGCAACGGCTCGACCAGTTGAACCTTGGGGGCACCCCGCTGGCGATGCTTGCGCTGACGCCTTTTCTCGAACATTGTCTTTGCCGATGTATCCTGCTTTATCGGACGACGAGCAAGATCGGGTGATCCATGCTTTTCTGACTTCAATAGCCTCTCAATGAACGAGAATTCCACTTTCGACAAGATAGCAAATTTCTACAACAAGCGCGTGCAAGCTTTTGGTCACGACCCGCTGGCCTGTGATTATGGCCGCGCCGCATCGCAGCAGCGGAAGTTCGCAGTCCTTGCTTCTGTGACCGACTATGCTGGATTGAGCGTCCTGGATGTCGGTTGTGGCTTTGCGGACTACGCCGGCTTCCTTTCGGATCGTCACCGAGATGTGGAGTATCATGGAATCGATCTTTCACCGGCCATGATTGAAATGGCGCGGCAGGCGCGGCCCGACTTGGATCTGCGCGTGGCTAACATTCTCGATCTGCCCGAGGATGTGTCTTACGATGTGGTTTCAGCAAATGGCATTTTCTACCTGCTTGGAACGGAAGCTCCTTTCCTGATGCGGCGACTCGTCGGGGAGATGTTCCGACGCTCCCGGCGGGGCGTGGTTTTCAATTCTCTCAGCACGTGGGCTTCGATTCAGGAAGACGGCGAATTTTACGCCGATCCGCTGGAGGTGGTTGCTTGGTGCCGGGAGCTTTCGCCCTGGGTCGTCCTCAGACACGATTACCTTCCTCACGATTTCACGGTCTTTGTTGCCCGCCAATCCTGGTTGACATGATCGTCTCCATCAACCAGCCCGCCTACCTCCCTTGGCTCGGTTATTTCGAGCGCATCGCGCGCTCCGACGCCCACATCGTGCTGGATCATGTTCAGTTTGAAAAAAACAGCTTTACAAACCGCAACAAGGTCCGCACCCGGGAAGGCTTCGCTTGGCTGACTGTCCCCATTCGCACCAAGGGCCGCTTCGGGGATCTGTCCATTGCGGGGCTATCTTTTGCCGAGAACGATCCATGGCAGAAAAAACACTGGGCGACCCTCCGCTTGAATTACTCCCGGACCCCGTTTTTCGCCTCTTATGCGACAGCCTACGAGCCGCTCTATGAGCATGTATGGGATGGTTTTGGCCCAATGGTGAGGGCCTTCCTTGCCCAACACGTCCGCGATCTTGGCATCAGCACACCCCTTCTTTTTAGCTCCGAGTTGGGCGTCGGAGGGACGAAGAGCCAACTCATCCTCAATCTTTGCAAGAGTGCGGGCGCAACCACCTATCTCTCTGGTCCTCTCGGTCGCAACTACCTCGACGAGGGCTTGTTTCTTGAATCCGGCATCTCCGTGGTTTATCAGGATTACACCCACCCGACATACACCCAGCATCTAAATGGTTTTGAGCCATTTATGTGCATTCTCGACCTGATCTTCAATCATGGTCCCGACAGTCGAAATATTTTAATGTCACAAAAACACTGATTTATGAAAACATTGATCATCGCCGCGCATCCCGACGACGAAGTGCTCGGCTGTGGCGGCACGATTGCCAAACTCGCGGCCCAGGGTGAGGAAGTGCACATTTTGATTCTGGCGACCGGTCTGACGTCACGCGTGGGGTTCGATTTCCATAAAGATGCCGATTCCCTGAAAACCCATGAGCGCAGGGCGCACCAGGCGGCCTCTTTACTCGGTGCCAAAAATGTGACCCTCGCCGGATTTCCCGATCAAAAGATGGATACTCTTCCTCTGCTGGAAATCACTCAACGCATCGAAGCCGAGATTGATTTGATAAAGCCCCGCACCATCTTCACGCACCACGGGGGGGATTTGAATATGGACCATGTCATAACGTATCGAGCGACTCTAACGGCCACCCGGCCCATCGCAGGCGGCGTGGTGCGATCGGTCTATGCCTACGAGGTTCCCTCATCCACCGAGTGGGCCTTCCAGAAATTTGAACCCCGATTTCAGCCCAACCTGTTCTTTGATGTGAATGAAACGCTCAACACGAAAATCGCGGCCATGCAAGTCTATGAAAGTGAGACCCGTGAGTTTCCGCATCCCCGTTCGCCGCAAGCCCTGCGTGCCATTGCGGAGCGTTGGGGAAGCGTCGTAGGTGTGCGGGCAGCTGAGGCTTTTGAACTGGTTAGGGAGATCATCAGGTGAAAACGCAATCCTTCTCGGACTTTTCGCGGAGACTTGGTGCACACGATTTCCGTTTTTTTCAAACAAACCTTGAAAGCTTTACAAGCCTGCCTTTTGATGAGTTAAGAAAATGTCCTGCAGGCTGTGGGGATTTTTTCTGCCATCTGCGTTTCTCGGTGCCACAATGAAAAAAATTGTTTTCTTCTCGCCTTACTCGATTTGGAAAATGCACTTCCAGTTCGAGGTTCCCATTGCTTGTAATCTTTTGTGGAGAGGTTGTGACGTGCGTTTTTTTACGTGCGACGGACTGTTTCCTGTTTGCGATATTTATCGACATGCGGAGTCCGGTGAGCGTCCAGCCAACGCCTGTGATAATTGCCAAAAGAGTGTCGATTCCATTTTCAAAGAGCATGGGCTGCCCCATGCGCCTCTCGGAAAGTATCGACTGTCCCGACGAGGCCAACAAGACGAATGGGACTCCCTCCAGCATCAAATTCATGCTCTGGAAACCGATAAAATAACGAACTTTGAAGCAGAGGGCTACCCGATTTATCAATGGGTTATTTCTTCTTTTTGCACGTATTTAAGAGTCAACAGTCTCAATTTAGAGAATACGTTGCATGTCGAATCCATCAAAAAATTTCTTGCGGGTGGATGGTTCGCGGCACGTTTACTCGACCGGATGTTGGACGACATACAACCGGATCTTCTGGTTGTTTTTAATGGCAGACAGTCCTATACGAAAATTGCTTACGAACTTGCGCGGAGGAGAGGTATTCGCTGCATTTGCCATGAACGCGCCGAGCTTGAAGAACGATTTCTGATCTGGGAGAACGATACGTGCGAGTCGTTAAACAAGTTTGCAGAGGCTTGGGAAAAATGGAAATCCATGCCACTCAGAGGAGCCGAGGTGTTTGAAGTCCAACAAACAATCTCCAATATGTCTCAAGGGAAAGGCTTGAGTTGGAAGAATTATCTGCTTCCGACAAAAACCTCCCGACTCGAGGACTTTTTAAAATCCAACAAAGGCAAAAAAATTTGGGCGCTTTTCCCGAGCTCGACGGACGAAGCGGCCATGAATTCGGTTTTTTGGAAGGCTTTTAAGACTCAAAGCGAATGGATTTCTGCCACGATTGACTTTATTTCTCGGCAAAAAAATCTCGCCCTCATCATTCGTGCCCATCCGAATATGGGCAGCGACACATCCAGCGGATTCAACCGGGATGAAATCAATTATTTCAAACAGCTCAAAGATGGGCTTCCGGAGAACGTGCTCCTAATCGAATCCCATGAGCGCATCAATACTTATGAAATTTTAAGATTTGCGGAGGCGGGTCTGGTTTTTGCCACGACTTTGTCGATTGAAATGGCGTGTCGGGGTCTTCCGGTGGTCGCGGCCGGGAATCCAGGCTGGTCGAATTGTCCATTGGTCGCATCGGTCGAAAGCCGAGAGGATTATCTTAAAAAACTCGCGGCTTTACATGACTCAAAGCCTACCGGGACGAAATTGTTGGAACTGGTTCGGGGAGCCTACCGTTTGGCACACGCCTATTACTTTAAGTCATCGATAAAATTCCCGTTTCTCAAACAACTGAATTACTTTATCCATGTTTTAGACTCACGATCCGCGCAGGATTTTCAGCCGGGAAAACAGCCAGAACTCGACCGTGTGGTTGAGAGCATCTTAGGCGAATCGGCCATCGTTCCGGAACCAGCCCGCCTTGTTGATCCGGGTCAGGAGATGGAAGAGCAGGCGGCCTTGGAGCGGTCTTTGGCGTTTTTCCGACACCCAGAGTTCGTTTCAGACGCTCCGGAACTGAGTATCGTTTTGCACTCACCATCCC
Organism: bacterium; assembly: GCA_037147075.1. GTDB lineage: Bacteria > Verrucomicrobiota > Verrucomicrobiia > Chthoniobacterales > Terrimicrobiaceae > UBA967. Next base: position 34,142 of record JBAWVX010000006.1, on the reverse strand, counting down.
AGGTCCAAGATTTGGTGAAGCGGACAACGGAGTTGTCATCGGATTTTTTGAGAATGATCGAGTTGGTAGTGTGTCAATTTGAGAATTCGATATCCCGAGAGGATGCGTCGCGCCTATCGAAGGACTTGAGCGGCATCAAGGTCACCAATCTGCAAACCACCTCGGGACGTGCGGCGGACATGTGCAATCAAGGAATACGCCAGAGTCGTGGACACTTTTTAATGGTCCCCGGCCCCAGTGTGTCCATCGACTGGGACATGATCGAAAAGTTCCTTGGTTTTCCGAAGCTCGAAAAAGATACCATTTTTTACGGAAATCTGAGGCACGAGTCGCCCGCTGGTGTGCACTCCGTCAGGCCGCCAGCTCATATCACGGCCCGGATCCTTTCGCAGTGCAACCCCTTACCTACGGCATCGATTTTTTCGCGCGAGATTTGGGAAGCCGTTGGCGGTTTCCGAGGCGACTGGCATGAGGGTGTTCATTGGAGTTTCTGGCTCGCCAGTGCTCTTTCTGGAAAAAAGTTTCACTACATCGATGGCCTCGCGGAAGGAGTCGGAACAGAGCCAAACTATTCCACTCCGCTTCCTCCGCAGGTGGTAATTGACAACGCCTCCGCATTCCCTCTCGGGGACATCGAAAGAGCCAGAGCCTCTCTTCGTTATTCACATATCGGGCAAAATTTGACACAGGCCTTTACAAACTCTCTCGACCTCAAGCTTGCCGAACTTAAACGTCTCAAAGAATCGGGGAAAAATCTGCCTTGGCAGACTTCCGAACTGGTTTCTCTGATTTCCCCACTGTTCAAATTGCGATGCCATGAGCTTGCTCTCGATGTGCTGGAGGAGATTTTGGCCAGAGAACCCGGCAATCCTTCGATTCTGAAGGTCTATGCGGATCTGCTGCCGCATTGTGGAAGGAAGCAAGAGGCCCAGGATGTTCTCCGCCAAATCTCCACGGGTTCGAAAATTCCCATGCCAGAAATCACTCTCATCCACGACCGAAAGGAAAAGATCGAGCCCGCGAGTCATCCCTCCCCTGCCCAAGCAGAAGACGAGGACGTTTTTTTTGGACGCGAAGAGGTTGAAAACATCAAGTCCCTAGTGCACGGCATGTCTGAAAAAGCTACTGATGAAGAAGGTGTCTCCGCCTTGCGGAAACTGCGAATGGGACTGGGAGAGCATCTCCTCGGAGCCGAGGAGGCCGATCTCCCGGGCCTCTTTGACAAGGATTACGGCGAGGTTTTCTGGACGATCTCGGAATCCGCCTTGGCTGGCTTGGAACGACTTCCGGATGAGGACAAAATCGCACAGGCCACGCGTTCGTATCTGGAGGCACTGGGAGCCAAGATTCCTGATCCGAGGTTTTTATTATTAGCCATGCTCTTTTTCAGGCCGGAATCAATAGATTGTTGGCCGTCGACATTTTCTGTCCCGGCATGGCTTCGGGATCACTACGCTCAATTTTTGAATCAATCCTCGGAACACGCCGGGAAATACGCAACCCGTGAGGCCAGGCCATCCGAAACACGCCTTCCCGTCTTGGGCTCTCCTGCGAACGATGGAGGGGTGACCCGGGATTCGACATCGATAAAAATCCTCTTTCTCACCGCATCACCTCGCCAGTATATGGCGCCGCCGGAGCTGGGTGGATTCCAAATCAACGCGGGACCGGAATGGGAGGATGCCAAGGACTCCACAGGACGCTGGAAATCTTTTAAAACTCCAGCCGGGAGATATGCGGTGGATTCCATTCTGGGTCAGATTCCTGCAGACGAGCAGCCGGACGTGCTTGTTTGTTTGGTTGATGCGAGTTGCATCAACATGCCCGCTGGACTCTCCGCGTTTCGTGGGCCAAAGGTCTTGCTGCTTGCTGATACCCACCATCTGGATTCGCCGCTGACGGGAATGATGGCTTACGCCTTGTCGGAACCTTACGACCGGATCGCCTTTCTTTACGACAGACACCACATTCCGTTCTTCGCAGCCGCAGGATTGAAAAATCTCTTCTGGTTGCCCGGATTCACTTTTCCCCACGCCGATCAGATTTTTACAAAAGTTTCCAACGAGACCCGGAATAACGCCGTGGGATTTGTGGGACGGGCGGGAGCTTTTCATCCGCGGCGGCAAAAGCTTTTACAAAAAATACAAAGCACGAATATCCCATTTTTGCACAAGGTCATACCTCAAGATCAAAGCATTGAATTCTACGCTTCTTGCTCAGTGGGCTTCAATGCCAGCCTGAATGGAGATCTGAATTTAAGATTCTTTGAGATCCTCGCCTCGGGTGCCGCCTTGGTTACGGATGCTTTAGGATTGGAGTCCGGCCTCGACCTTCTGGCGCAATCGGGTTGCAAATTCGAAACCTTCGCCTCGCCGGACGAATTGATTGAGAAGCTGAATGACCTTCTGAATGATCCCTCAAGCACTGCAGAAATCGGCAAAGCTGGCAGGGATTGGTTTCTGCGGAATCTCAATCTGGAGAATCGCAGGAAAATTTTTCAAAAGATGGTTTTCGATGGCATCGCGCCCGATATTTTCAAAATTCCAAGTCCGCCTTGCTTCCAAGTATCTTTTTCGGAAAAGCAACTCCTGCCTTCGATTCAGGTTTATGAATTCATCCAGGAACTTCACAGGAATCAGGAACAGGTAACGATTCTCAAGGCGCCCGGTATCGAGCACATGGATTTTTTCAAGACTCTGCCGCGCCTTCAGATTCGGGATGCCGATGAGGGAGGGCACGGTGACATGCTGGTGGCAAACGACGATGCATGGGCTTCCGCAAACGCTGTTGATTGCAAACACCTGTGGATGACCAACGCACTCAGTGAACCCTCATGGCTGCGCGAGCGAGGTTACGTGAGGCTTCCCGGGAGGGCGGCACTATTCGAGCGACGTTTCAATCTGATGGATGGTATATCTGCAACAATTGAAGTGGCCGTGTCGGCCTTCCACAGCGGGCGTTTAACCCAAGCTGAGGATGTCTGCCGGGCGATCCTACAGCGCGATGAGAAGTGCGCGGGAGCCTGGCATCTGATGGGTAGGATGGCGGCGTTACAGAGCGATCTGGAAGCGGCGAGCGAGTTTGCCTCTGCGGCTTGTGACCTTGATCCGCAGAATGCGGATTTTCTGCGCGATTTGGCGGAGGTGTGCTTCCAGAAGAGGGAATTGGACTCAGCGGAACAGTATGCGCAGCGGGCGCTGGAGATGGCACCAGATTCTCCAGAGGGGCTGGTTTTGCTGGGGCGGATACTGGTGGAGAAGGATGACAAGTCGGCGGCGCTCGAGTTTTTTCAAGAGGCTCTGCGGATACGGAAGGACTACGCGGAGGGGTTCTCGCACTATGCGCTGGCTTTACAAAAATTCGGGCGCGGAAAGGATGCAATCTCACAAATTCGCAAGGCCTGTGCGCTCGAACCCGAGTCCGTCGAATTCCAGACCAACCTGGCGATTTTGCTCGAACAAAACGCCCGGTATGTGGACGCGCTGGCGGCCTACGGAAAAGCGGCACGCATGAATCCAAGTGTGGGATTCGTATGGTTCCGCCAAGGCAAGCTTCTGAATGGCCTGAAGCGCTACGCGGAGTCGATCACCGCCTTGGAAAAAGCCACATCCCTACCGGGCCAACTCGGCGATTACCACTACGAATACGGCCTCGCTCTGCACATGAGCAAACGCTTTCAAGAAGCACTTGGGCATTACGAAAAGGCGCTAGCCATGGGCTACAACACGGCCGCTCTCCAATGCAACCGCGGCGTGATTTACAAGGACCTCCGCAAAGGCGGCGATGCGATCGTGGCGTTTCATGCTGCCGTCATAATGGAACCCGCAAATGTCTCCTACCTCAACAATCTCGGCGCGGCGGCACTCGAACTCGGCTTGAACTCCGAGGCGCTCGAGTGCTTCGAGCAAGCGGTGGAAAAAAATCCGAAGCTGCCCACCGCACGAAACAATATCGGCAACCTCCTCAAGGATCGCGCCCGCGGTATGGATGCGCTGCCTCATTACCGGAAATCGATGGAGCTGAATCCCGATGACCGCGACGCCCCCAGCAACTACCTGCTCTGCCACATGTATATCCCAGACATGGATCCCAAAGGTGTCTTCGAGGAGCATAAAAGCTGGGGCATCGCAACGGCAAAAAAATTCCCGCCGGCGTTCAAATTCAAGCCGCGTGCGACCCATGCAAAGATTCGCGTGGGATTTGTCTCTGCCGATTTCTGCCATCATCCGGTCGCCTATTTCATAGCCCCGATCCTCCGGGGATATGACCGGGAGCGTTTCGAGTTTGTCGCTTATGGCGACCAGCGGAAAAACGACGAATTCTCCACCCGCTTCGCCTCGCAGGTAGATCTCTGGCGGGCGACCTCCAGCTACGATGATCGCGCTTTGGCAAAACTGATTTTTGAGGATCACCTCGACATACTCTTCGAGTTGGCCGGCCATACGGCCTTCAACCGCCTCGGGGTTTTCTCGATGAAACCTGCCCCCATCCAGGTGAGCTACCTCGGCTATCCCGGGACGACCGGCCTGCCAGCGATGGATTTTCGCATCACCGACGCCTTGGCCGATCCACTGGGCTTGACCGAGCATCTTCACACGGAAAAACTGATACGTGTTCCCGAATGCGCCTGGTGTTTCGAGCCAGACGCTGCCGCTCCGGATGTCCAGCCTCTTCCTGCTTTGCGGAATGGCTACGTGACCTTCGGTTGCTTCAACAACATGGCGAAGCTCAATCCCTCCCTCTTCGAGACGTGGAGCGAAATCCTGCTCCGCGTGCCCGGTTCCCATCTGCGTTTAAAGGCTCGCACACTCACCGATATCGGAGTCAGGAAGGAATTGATGGCCTATTTCACCGCGCGAGGTATCGAGGAGCACCGCCTCGACTTTTTCGGCCACACGCAAAAAATCGTTGACCACCTCGGTCACTACAACTCGGTTGATATCGCCCTCGACAGCTTTCCGTATCACGGCACCACCACGACTTGCGAGGCGATGTGGATGGGGTGCCCGGTCATCACTCGCGCCGGAAAAACCCATGTCTCCCGCGTCGGCGTGAGTCTCCTGAATGCCGTGGTCTTGCAGGAATTCATCGCCGAATCGCGGGAAGCCTACATCGAAACGGCGGTGGACCTTGCGGCGCAGACTGCCAGGCTTCAGGAAATGCGCTCGGGCATGAGGGAGCGTTTGAAGACCTCCGCTCTCATGGATGAAAAACGATTCGTTGCTGGCTTTGAATCCACCCTGCTCGAAATAGCCCGCCTCAGCGGCTTGAAGGAGCGTGAACAACCTGCTTGAGGTCCAGAGCCTCAGAGTTCTTTCCCTGACAATTCCCCAAACACTCCACTCATCATGCAACGTCGAATAACCCACGCTTTGGAATGGCTGGCCTTTTCGCTGGTCACGCTCTTGGCCTTATCCGGTTGCACTTCGTCCGTTCGCGTATCGGGCGATTCGCGGATCGGTGTCTATTCCACATCCTACCTGACGGAGGACAACCAGATTGCCTACGCCTCGCACACCGCCAGCAAGCCCGAACTCAAGCCTCGCACCGACTGGTCTTGGAATGGTGACGGCATCACAGGAGCGCCATCGATAGAGATCAATCTCACCAAACAAGAGGCCGTTTTTTCAAAGGGTGGCCTGGCCGTCGGCCGCTCTCACATTTCCAGCGGACGAGAAGGCTACGGGACACCCACGGGGGTCTTCTCTATTACTCAAAAGAACAAAAACCACGTCTCCAACCTGTATGGCGACTACGTCGACGCCGAAGGCAAAATCGTCGTGGCCAATGTGGCTTGCAACCGTGATCCCCGCCCGGCTGGCACAACATTTCGAGGCGCTCCGATGCCTTATTTCATGAGATTCTGCGGGGGCATCGGAATGCACGCCGGCCACCTGCCTGGGTATCCCGCATCCCACGGTTGCATCCGCATGCCAAGAGAAGCAGCGCAACGGTTCTTTGAAAACGCCCCGTTGGGAACTCCGGTCCGGGTCTTGCGCTGAGAGAATTTTGTTAGGACGCGGGCTTCGGCGTCGGAGCCGGACGGGGCGGTGTGCCGCTGCCTCCAGTCGAACTACCAGTGGAGCCAGGCAGGCTTTCTCCAACAGGAGATGTGCCTTGGTCACCCGAAATAGCAGGCTGGTTGGTTCCGGTGGGCCCTTGAGTATTTTGCTGAGAAGCCGCTTGGGCACCCGCTTGTGTGGCGGCTTGGATAGCTGTTGCGCTGGCAGTCGGCACGGCATTCACGACCGCTGCGGCAATCGCTGAAGCAGCTTGAGGAGCCACAGTGGCCACGCTTTGCGCGACTTGAACGGCTGAACCTGGAACGATGGCGGCCACCGTTGAAGCCACTTGGGCAGCGGAAGAAGGAGCCACCTGGGCCACGTTCGCCGCAATCTGGGCAGCAGCCGAAGGAGCCACTGTAGCCGCGACCGCTGCCACATTCGAAGCTGAGACCGGCAATGCATCGGCCGCCGCTGCAGCAATCGCTGCTGCCGCCTCGGGAACCTGCGTGGCCAAAGACTCGACAGCAGCCACCAAGGCGGCTGTCCCTTTCTCGGAGGCTTCCGCAATGGCTTGTTTTTGCGCCGCATTGAGGCTGTTGGCCGGAGAGGATGGAGCTGAAGCAGGTGGCGGAGCGCCTTGGAAAGGTTGACTCGGAACGGATTGCTTCATGCTCGACGAGGACTGATTTGTTCTTGAGAGCATTTCGGAGGCTCCGGGGGGATTCGGAGTGAATCCTCCAGTATTTCCAATTCCAAAGGCCTGCCCGCCGCTGACGGCACGAGATCCTGTGGCTGTCTTGAACTGAACCACCCCGGTGGCGACGGCGATAGAAACTGGGACAGCCACATTGTTTCTGTTTGAGCGGATGTTCAAGCTAGTGCCCCGGATGCCCGCCGAGCCCACCGGAGTCGAAATCTGAAAGCTGGAATCTTTTTTGAGTTTGGCAATGTCGAGAACAAGAGATCCCTCGGGTATACCAAGACGGGTCACCGAGCTCGAGGGTTCGGACTTCAATGTTTGGTAGTCGATTTGACCCGACTCAAAAGGATCTTGGAGGAATTTTTCAATCGAAAACTCCGAACCCGGTTCAACTTTCACCGTTGTCCCATTCTCAAAAAGCAGAATCACACTGGAATCTTTGCCCGTGTGGATTTTTGTTCCCTGGCGAACGAATGCTCCCTCCTTGAGGGCTGAGGTTTGCCCAGCCGGATCGACCACGCGCACTCCCGCGCCCTCGACCTTGAGAACACGCACGTTTCCGAGATTCATCGAAGATGGGGTTTGTGCGTAGGAAAAGTGGCAAACGCACAAGAGTAAAACGAGTTGTAAAATGATTGGTCGGGTATTCATTGCAATTTAGTCTGCTCCAACGTCACACGCATGCAAGAAGAAAAGTGGATTAATTTTTTTTCTCATGCCCACTCTGCGGAAGTTTCAGCTGATTTCCTGAGGAGTTTTCAAGAGTGGCATTGCCGACGATATCATCACTTTTTGAAACTCGGCATTTCCTGAAATTTTCAATTCTCAAATCGGGATAAAAGTGCGATGTGGTGGGGTGACGTTTTGGCTTGCTGATTTCAACACGGAAAAATAAGTTACCCGGCATGTCCACAACACTCAGCCCGGTCGCCTACGACGCCAAGATCGAGGGAAACGTGATTTTCACCCAGGTGGATGCCGCCATCAATTGGATGCGCAGCAATTCTCTTTGGCCAATGCCCATGGGCCTAGCCTGCTGTGCCATTGAGCTCATGGCTGCCTCCTCGTCCCGCTTTGACATTTCCCGCTTCGGCGCGGAAGTGATGCGTTTTTCGCCCCGGCAGGCCGATGTCATGATCGTCGCAGGCACAGTAACCTACAAAATGGCACTTGCTGTGAAGCGCATCTGGGATCAAATGCCCGAGCCAAAATGGTGCATCGCCATGGGAGCCTGCGCCTCGTCTGGCGGCATGTATCGCAGTTACGCGGTCTTGCAGGGCATCGACCACCTTATCCCGGTGGATGTCTACATCTCGGGTTGCCCGCCGCGCCCAGAGGCCTTGCTGGACGGTCTTATGCGGCTCCAGAAAAAAATCATGGGCGAACACGCTCTGGTTGATCAGAAAAAGGAATTACTCGAATCCCTATGACATCCGAAGAAATGGCCAACAAGCTGGGCGCTGCTTTTCCGTCCGCGATCATCGAGACAAACCGCTTTCGGGAGGAGACCACCTTGCGCGTGCAAGCCTCCGCCCTTCGCGACATCTGCCTGCACGCCCGAGACAACCTTGGCTTTAATTACCTGATTGATATCTCGGCCGTCGACCACTTTGGAAAAGAGCCGCGCTACGAAGTCGTTTACGAGCTGTATTCTTTGAAAGATTGTGTGCACCTTCGCCTCAAGACCGATGTGAGCGAGGATGATTGCCGAATTTCCACCGTATCCGACATCTGGCCCACGGCAGATTGGCATGAACGCGAAGCCTATGACATGATGGGCATCCGGTTTACCGATCACCCCGACCTGCGCCGCATTCTCATGTGGGATGGCTATCCGTATCACCCCCTGCGGAAGGATTTCCCTCTTGAAGGCAAGCCCAGTGAACTTCCGGGCGTCGCGTTCACGGAACCCGCTCCGCTTGCTGGTGGTCCATTTGTCACAGTGCCCACCGATGGCACCACCCAGGTGCGTGAACCCAGGGCGCGCCATGCGGGAGATCTTGTGCCGCCTGAAACATTTCTCGCGGAGCCTTGATCGCCGAAGAGAAAGTCCTAGCGGACCTGGTTCAACAGCTTGCGGCCTGCGAGCGAATTGCCATGGATACGGAGGCGGACAGTCTGCACTGCTACTTTGAAAAGGTCTGCCTGATCCAGATCAGCGGCGGTTCAGACCATGTGCTCGTGGATCCACTCGCGCAGATCGATCTTCAGCCTCTATACGATGTGGTCTGCTCGCGACGACTGGTTTTTCACGGGGCGGACTACGATCTGCGCCTGCTCCGGCGCACGGGGCGATTCGAGCCGGTGGACTTGTTCGACACCATGATCGCCTCGCGTCTGGTTGGAAAAACCGCGTTCGGTCTGGCTGCGCTCGTCAAGGAATATTTTGGCATCGAGCTCTCCAAAGCCTCTCAAAAGGCGAACTGGGCAATCCGTCCTCTCCCGCAAGAGATGCGGGAATACGCTCTCAATGACACCCGCTACCTGCTTGAGATTGCGGATATCCTCGAGGCCGACCTCCGTCGCCTCGGCCGCTTCGAGTGGTTCGCTGAATCCCGCGACCGGATGAGCGCGGCGGCCCGCGAGGTCAAGGAACGTGACGAGGCCTCCGTCTGGCGGATCACAGGGTCTTCCGCCCTTTCACCAAGAGCCCAGGCCGTGCTGCGCATCCTCTGGTTCTGGCGCGACCGCGAGGCCCAATCGTGGGACAGACCGCCTTTCCACGTTATAGGAAACGAGGATATGCTCCGCGTGGCCGAGCAGGTTGCCAACGGCGGCGCCTTCTCGACTCCACGAATGAATGGACGGCGCCGCAAGAGCTTCGAGGTGGTCGTGGCACTTGCCATGCAAATTCCGGAAAGTGAATGGCCGAAGACCGAGAAGATCCGCCGCAAGCGTCCCACACGCGAACAAGTCAACAGGGCCGAGGAATTGAAAAAAATCCGCGACCGTGTGGCCGCAGAGTTGCAGCTCGAGTCATCACTCATCGCCTCTCGCGCGGCCATCGACTCCACAGCGGCGGACCCTTCCTCTCCCGCGTTGATGAACTGGCAGCGCCAGTTGCTCGATCTTCCTCCACTCCCCCCACGGCCAGACCCTGAGGAGCCGCGCTGATGCCAGAGAAAGTGGAAACAAACACGCCCGACATCATCGACCTCGCCCTTGCCGAGGACATCGGTGCCGGCGATATTACCGCCCAATGGTTCACGATCCCCAAAGCCACCGCCTCTGCGGAAATCGTGGCTCGCGAAGCGGCCTGTCTGGCGGGCGTCAACGTGGCCGCTGAAGTTTTTCACCGGATTGACCCCTCCCTGGAGGCGGATGTGCTAGAATCCGATGGAACGACAGTGGCCCCCGGTCAGCGGGTGCTCGTGGTCAAGGGAAAAGCCGCTTCCATCCTGACCGCCGAAAGAACCGCGCTGAATTTTCTCCAGCGTCTGAGCGGCGTCGCAACCATGGCGCATCGCTTCGTTGAAGCCATCCGCGGCACAGGTGCTGTCATTCTCGATACACGCAAAACCACTCCGGGACTCCGTCATCTGGAAAAGGCCGCCGTTGCCGCCGGCGGCGCTCGGAACCACAGAACCGGCCTCTACGACATGTTCATGGTGAAAGACAACCACCTCGCGGCCGGTCTTGACCTCGACAGGCTCCAGCAAATGATTTCCGCCGCCCGTGCTGCCAAGCCCGGTATCCGCGTCGAACTCGAGGCAGACACCCTCGAGCAGGCGAAGAGTTTTTTCCTCCTGAAGGGGGTGGATGTCATCCTTCTCGACAACATGCCGCTGGAGCACATGCGCGAAGCCGTCCGGCTCTGTCCCGAAAAAATACACCTTGAAGCCAGCGGCGGCGTGAATCTTGAAACGGTGCGACCCATCGCTGAAACGGGAGTGCATTTCATTTCCGTGGGCTCCATCACCCACTCAGCGCCATCGATTGACTTCGCTCTCGATTTTCAACCCGGCTGCCAGACCTGAAACGGGAGGGATTCAAAGAAAGCTGTTAAAATATGCAGCTTGCATTTTGGGAACATCAGAAAGATTCTCCTCCCTTCAGAAATGCCACTCGTCCGAGCTGGGAAGTTTCTTCTGAAAACCAAAACACAAACAGATGGCGACAACGACAATCGAGCACCCTGATGCACTGGCCCGCAGCTTGAAGGCCATGCAGGAAACCGAGGAAATGTTGGGCGAGAAACTCGTGCTCAACATGGGGCCCTCACACCCCTCCACACACGGAGTTCTTCGCATGATCCTGGAACTGGATGGCGAGCTGGTGACCAAGGCGACTCCGGATATTGGCTATCTGCACCGCGGGGATGAAAAGCTGGCGGAAAACATGCAGTATAACCAATTCGTGCCCTACACGGACCGCTTGGACTATCTCTCCCCGATCGCCAACAACGTGGCTTACGCTTTGGCTGTGGAAAAGCTGATGGGCTGGGAACTGCCTCCGCGCGGCAAGGCCATAAGAGTCATTTGTTGCGAACTGGCCCGCATTTCCTCACACCTGCTCGGCATCGGCTGCCTCGGCATGGACTTGGGTGCGACCTCCGTGTTCCTCTACACTTTCACCGAACGGGAAAAAATTTACAATCTGGTGGAGCAACTTTCCGGAGCCCGGTTCACAACGAGCTACACCCGCGTGGGTGGCCAAACGCGCGACCTGCCGCCAGCGTTTATTGCCATGCTGAAGGACTTCCTCGAGACCTTCCCGTCGGCCTTTGAAGAAACTTGCAAACTCATCACCCGGAACCGCATTTTCGTCGATCGATGCAAGGATGTGGGCACCATCAGCAAAGAGGATGCCATCGCCTACGGGCTCTCCGGACCCAATCTGCGGGCCTGTGGAGTGGACCACGACCTCCGCAAGAAACATCCCTATCTGGATTATCAGAATTACGACTTTGACGTGCCGATCGGCTCGGTTGGAGACAGCTACGATCGCTACCTCGTCCGCCTGGAAGAGGTTCACCAGAGTGTGAGCATCTTGCGCCAAGTTCTCAGCAAACTCCCGCCCGGGCCGATCAATTGGCACGATCCGAAGAGCACCCTGCCTGACAAGGTTGCCGTCCTGACGAAGATGGAGGAACTCATTCACCACTTCATCGTAGCGACCGAAGGGATCGACGCTCCGGCAGGAGAAGTCTACTTCGGGGCGGAAAACCCCAAAGGCGAGCTTGGGTTTTACATTTACAGCAAAGGTGGCGGCGTTCCTTACCGCATGAAAATCCGCTCTCCCTCGTTCTGCAATATCAGCATCCTGTCCAAGATGCTGCCGGGATGCATGGTCTCGGATGTCGTGACGATTCTTGGTTCCCTGGATCCTGTCTTCGGCGAAGTGGACCGTTAAAGACATTGGCCATGCCGAATCCCATGCTCTTTCAATCGAGGAAACAACGAGAAGTAACCTTTTTTGTTTAAAAATGACCCTGGCAAATTTATTATCCGAGTCGCAAATCATACCGGAAATGGCCTCGCGAGAGCGTTGGGAGGCCATTCGCGAGCTCGTGGACCGACTTGTGGAATCAGGCAAAGTCAATCCATCCGATCGAGAAGATGTGTTGGAAAGTATTCGGCAACGCGAAGAGACCATGAGCACCGGCATCGGCTTCGGCATTGCGATTCCCCACGCCTCTTCCACCAAAGTCAGCGAAGTCGTGGCTGCTTTCGGCAGGTCCTCGAAAGGCATTGCTTTCGAGTCTCTCGACGGGGAGCCGGTGAACTTTATTGTGCTTTTCGTCGTTCCCAAGGATCAGTTTCAGACCCATTTGCGAACATTGGCTGCAATCGCCAAGTTTTTGAACGACAAAACAGTGCGCGACGAGCTTTCCAAGGCCCCCTCGCCTGCGGCGATCCTTCAGGTTTTTGAAAACCGGTCCGCCCGCGCCTGATGCCCACCCTGCGCGAACTCCTCACATCGCGTTTGCGTGATGCGCTTCTGGCCGCTGGAGAAGATCCCTCACGAGCCGATGTCTCCCATTCCAGCGATGCCCGTTTCGGGGACTACCAAGCCAATGCGGCCATGGTTTTAGCGAAGGAAAAAAAATCGAATCCCCGGCAACTGGCCACGGAAATCCTGGCAAAACTGGATGTCGCCGGACTTGCTGCCGCACCCGAGATTGCAGGCGCAGGTTTTATCAATTTTCGTCTTGAGAATTCCCATCTTTCGGAAGCCCTGTCGCGTCTGGCACAGGATTCGCGCCTCGGTGTCGAGATCGCAGCCAAACCAAAAAAAATCCTTGTGGACTTCAGCTCGCCAAATGTCGCGAAGCCGATGCACGTCGGCCACATTCGCAGCACAATCCTTGGCGATTGCCTCGTGCGGGTGGCTCGATTCCTAGGCCACGATGTCATTGCGGACAACCACATCGGCGACTGGGGCACGCAATTCGGCAAGGTCATTTACGGCTGGAAACATTTCCTGAACCGCGGGAATCTCGAAAAAGACGCCATCGCCGAGTTGGTGCGACTCTACCGCGAGGTCACCCGGCTCGAAGAGACGGACGAACATGTCAAGCTCAGCGCCCGCGAGGAACTCGTCAAACTTCAGGCAGGGGACGAAGAGAATCTCCGGATCTGGAAACAAACGGTCGAACTTTCTTGGCGCGAATTCGAGAAAATTTACAACCTGCTCGGCGTCCAATTTGACGAACGCCTCGGTGAAAGCGCTTATAACGAGGCTCTCGGGCCGCTCTGCGCGGAACTTGAGAAACGAGGCCTGGCAACCACGAGCGACGGGGCGCTCTGCATTTTCTTTTCCGGCATCCCTGCTTTGGATGGCAAACCTGCCATCATCCGCAAAAGCGACGGCGGCTTTCTTTACGCGACCACGGATCTTGCAACGATCGAGTATCGAATTCAACGCTGGCATCCGGATGCGATCTGGTATGTCGTGGGCGCACCCCAAGCCTTGCATTTCCAGCAGATTTTTGCTGCTGCAAAAATGATGGGCATCCATTGCGAACTCAGGCATATCGCGTTCGGCAGCATCCTGGGTGAAGATCGCAAGATCATGAAAACCCGCTCGGGCGAAAATGTCGGCCTGGCCGAGGTCCTGCAGGAAGCCATCGAGCGGGCAAGCCGGATTATCGCCGCACGGGCGGATCAGCTTCCACCCGGTGAAGCAGAATCCACCGTGCGCCTCATTGGCCTCGGAGCTGTCAAGTATGCCGAACTCTCTCAAAACAGGCTCACAGACTATGTGTTCTCTTGGGATAAGCTTCTGGCTTTTGAGGGAAACACAGCTCCCTACCTGCAAAACGCCTACGTCCGCATCAGGTCCATTTTCCGCCGCGCCGGGGAGTCGGCAAATCCCTCCGCGCCGATCCTCCTGAACGAACCCGCCGAACGCGCCTTGGGACTCAAGCTTCTCCAATATGCCGAGACCGTGCCCGTCGTGCTCGAGGAGTTTCGTCCGAACATTCTTGCGAACTACCTTTACGAGTTGGCGAACGCCTACCACTCGTTCTACGAAGCCTGTCCGGTGCTCAAGGCGGAACCCCAGATGCGCGCCAGCCGCCTTCTTTTAAGCGACCTCACGGCACGCTCGCTCGCACATGGACTTGACCTCCTAGGTATCGGTTGCCCGGAACGCATGTAAGAAACAACGACTCAGCAGCACAACATGACAAAATCGTCACGCAACGAATGTTGCCTAGGCGATTGCAGATGAAGAATAGCGGAATTCGACCATATGGAACTCCTTGCGACCACATACACCGACCCGACTTTTATCACGTTTTTCTTTCTCGCTTTGGCCGTCGGCATGGCGCTGGGATTCGAGTTTGTAAACGGTTTTCACGACACCGCCAATGCCGTCGCCACGGTCATCTACACGCATACTCTTGAACCCACTCCCGCCGTTATCTGGTCGGGACTCTGGAACCTCATTGGCGTCCTGACATCTTCCGGCGCGGTGGCCTTCGGTGTGGTCGCCCTTCTTCCCGTGGAGTTGGTTTTAAACGTTGGCTCCGGGGCGGGATTTGCCATGGTGTTTTCCCTCCTGCTTTCGGCCATCGTCTGGAACCTGGGGACCTGGTGGCTTGGCCTGCCGGCCTCGAGTTCGCACACCTTGATCGGTTCGATCATCGGCGTGGGCCTCGCCAATGCGGTCATGGGACCTGCCCATTCGATCACCGAAGGCGTGAACTGGGCGAAGGCCCAAGAAGTCGGTTTGGGTCTCCTGATCTCGCCTCTCATCGGGTTTGCGGCGGCGGCACTCTTGCTGATTTTATTGAAAATTCTCGTTCGCAAACCAGACCTCTACAAAGCCCCAACGGGCAAAAAAGCTCCCCCGCTCTGGATTCGTTGCATCCTCCTGCTGACTTGCACCGGGGTGAGCTTCGCCCACGGATCGAACGACGGTCAAAAAGGCATGGGGCTCATCGTGCTGATTCTTGTCGGCATTCTTCCAGGAACCTATGCTTTGAAAATGTCGGCCGACAGCGCAACTGTGGTCGGCCTCGCCACCGAGGCCGCCTCAATCTCCAAGACCTTCGAGCACCAGGCCTCCAATAAAATCTCCGGCCAACAGGCGAATGAGGTCCTTGCGGATTTTATCAAGCCGAAGGGAACTCCCAGCGAGTCCGTCTTGGCCGCTTTGGCAGGTGCCTGTGACGATGTTTCCACTCGTCTTCAAAGCGCGCAGACCTTTCAGGCCCTTCCTCCAAGCGAGCGTGGTGACGTGCGCACGGTCCTCTATCTCATTTCCAAATCCATCGGGAAACTCGACAAAGCCGGCAAGCTGGAAATGACCCCGGCCATCAAAAAAGACCAGCAGGATCTCGCCCGCCAAGCCGACCAACTCACGAATGACATCCCCGACTGGGTAAAATACGCCGTCGCCCTCGCCCTCGGCCTTGGAACGATGATCGGCTACAAACGCATCGTGAAAACTGTTGGCGAAAAAATCGGCAAAGACCACCTCACTTACGCCCAAGGCGCGTCTGCCGAGGCCGTCGCCATGAGCACCATCATGGTCGCCGACCACTTCGGCCTGCCGATCAGCACCACGCACGTCCTTTCATCTGGTGTGGCCGGCACGATGGCTGCCAACAACTCGGGCCTTCAGATGGCAACAGTGCGAAACATTCTTCTAGCCTGGGTCTTGACGCTCCCCGTTTGCGTAATTCTGGGAGCTGCGCTTTTTGCAGCGGCCCTGAACACGATCGCTCTACTCGGTATTCGATAGAAGCAGTCCGAAATGCAGTCATCCTGCTTTACTTCGAGACCTTCAAATGTTAGTAGACCATGATGCGTTTGCTTTTCTCTCCAGCACCCCTTTTGGCCCTCCTGGCCGTTCCATCGATCCTCTTCGCTCAGGAAAAATCCAACCTGATTCAAAACGCGGGCTTTGAACGCTCCTTGCGCATTCAAAATGTTTGGAAAGGAATTAGCGGATCCGGGACTATCAACGCTCCAACAGAGTCGGCTATTGTGCTGGGTTCAGACGGAGTGGTTGGAGAACAAATCATGCCAGTCTCGGTTGCAGTAGCCGACCTGAACAAAGATGGACTCAACGACATCGCCATCATGGACGGTCAAGGATTCCTTCGCATCCATTTCAACAGCGGCACAAAGGAAAATCCAAAATTCGGACCGGCGGAGTTTTGCTCACTTCATCTCAACCCTAAGCCTCTCGTCTTGTCCTCAGAGGAAGTCGAGGACAAAGGCAAAGGCAAACCAAAGCCAACGCCCGCACCAAAATCCACCCCTCGCCCGGCGGCTCAAAAGCCTGGTGTCCCGCAGCCAACGGAGTTGACCGAGGAACAGCTTTACTTGATGAGGAGTGTCCAAAGAATCAACCTTGCGGATATCAACCGCTCTGGTAAATTCGACCTCCTCATCGGGAACTATGGCGGAGATGTCCTGCTGATTCCGAACAGCGGCAGTCCCACCCGACCTGATTTTCGCAACCCGCCCAACTACGAGTCGGCGGTTCTGCAAAAAGGCTTTGAACGTTGGGGAAATGTTTTCGCACCCTATGCTGTGGACTGGGATAAAGACGGGAAAATGGATCTCCTAGTCGGCGAGGCATCCTACTCCGCCAACAGCATTCACATCTTTCCGGCGAAGGGAATCGGACGCCCTTCGCTGGAGCCCGACAACCGCTCGGTTCTGGCCTATGGCATGGGGCTCGAACAACTCTCCCCTTGCGTGGTGGACTACAACGGAGACGGGAATAACGATCTTCTGGTCGCCGAACGCGGAGGAAAAATCGCTGTCTACCTCGGCAAAGGCGGCCCTTTCAAGCCTGGGGAGCCCATTCCGTTCGACTCGTTCATCACCATCGACGGGGCCCCACCAGTCCTTCCTGCAAAAGGACCGGCAAGCGAACAAGACGCGTCACTCGATCCGATGGATGCCATCAAAGCGACGAATCTCCTGACTGCCGGAGGAGGGTGCACCCTTGCCGGTGGTGATCTCAATGGCGATGGGTTGTTTGATTTGGTTTTTGGAAAACGCAACGGCCGGGTCGCCATTTCCCTGAATCAAGGAACAGCGACACAGCCCAAGTTCAAGCCCCCCGTTGATCTCAACGTCGAGGACCAAGAAAAACCCATGCTCACACCCTCTGGCTGGGATGTTGATTTCGGCTACGGTCGAGGGAATTTTGGCGGCTACATTACGGTCGTCAAAAATGATCCCGCAGCCCCGTCCGAACCAGCAAAACAACAACCTTCCGAAGGAGCAGCCTATCTGGAAGCCGGGTATATGAAGTTGGATTACAAGGGCATATCAGAACCTGCCCAGACCAAAACCAAAGAGGACAACGACCAAAAAATAACCACACCCAATGTGTTCACGTTCTCTCAAGACCTCGCAAAGCCACTGAAAGTTGGAAAAACCTACATCCTGTCTTTCAGGGT
Source organism: bacterium (assembly GCA_037147075.1). Classification (GTDB taxonomy): domain Bacteria; phylum Verrucomicrobiota; class Verrucomicrobiia; order Chthoniobacterales; family Terrimicrobiaceae; genus UBA967. The sequence continues at coordinate 16,567 of JBAWVX010000006.1, read as the reverse complement.
CAAAGGTGCCCAAATCAATAATGGAAAAGCCAATTTGATTATAACGGGAATCAAGAAGCTCGGGACCGGGGAGGTGCTGTCCAAGGATGAGCGAGGCGCCGTCAAGCGGGACCTGCGCGAAATTCGTGAAACACAAGTGGAAACGGCCCCTTTCTCTGGAGGGTCCAACTGGGTGGATGTGAAAAAAGAATTCACCGTCAAATTTGAAAATAAGGATTTGAACGATATTCCAGAAACCAAATCGGCTTTGCTCCGCTTCATATTCCAATTAACGCCAGGTTCCGGAATCGCGCAATTTGACGATTTGAAGCTGGTGGAAAAATAAGCTTCGGCTGGTCTTACGACAAAAGATTGTCGTTAATATATGAAGCTGAAGATTTTTCTGCTCCTATTTTCCGCCACTCTTGTCGGAACCGGGATTTGGCTCAAACTCGAGGAGAGAAGGGAAATTCTTGAAACTGTGGAACAACTCAAGAGGCGCTGGTGTCCCGACTTTGAACTTCAGGCCGTTGCCGAAGTTTTTATTCGAACAAATACGGACTCCCTGTTAATTGGAAAGCAGGGTGACCACTGGCTGATAGATGCCCCGCAGAATCAAGTTGCCGATTTGGCTGTCGTTGGACAGCTGGTTCAGAGTCTCAAGAATCTGAAGCCCACTGAAAAAATCCCAGCCAGCCCATCGCAGTTCGCCTCATTTGACCTTCTAGCGCCCGATGGTCATTCCCAAGGCGCCGGGACATTTGTGGAACTTCGAGATGGCGATTCCAAGCGTCTTGCAGCATTCATCATCGGAAAGAAATCCTTCGCCCCTCCCGATCCCAAGTCCCCTTTTCCCTCGCTTCCGAACGGGAGATTTATCATTTCTGCAGATTCCGATGGACCTGTCGGCGTTGTCCCCGAAAGCTTCGACAACGTCACACCAAAGCCCGAGAACTGGATTTCGCCATGGCCAGCTCACTAATCGACTGGCCGCGCTTGGCACGCCTTTTGCTGGGAGTCATTCCATGAACACTCTTGCCGCTCTCGAGCAATACAACGACCTCTGCGATGAATTGGACGCCTATATGCATGAGGAAAACTCCCACCTTCGCGCCAGTGGTCAAGACCAAGAACTCTTGGTGAACCGGAAACGGCAAATTTTGGGGAAGCTCGAGGCTGCGCTCACCAATGTCCGCAGTGCAGGCCCGGTAAAAAGTGCCGACCACGCTGCTTCGGCGGAGGTTCGCAAAAGAGTTCTGGCGAAAGTTCTCAAGCTCCTCCTCTTGAGCCGCGAAAGCGAGCAACTCCTCTTGAAAAACACTGTTCGCACCGCACCCCGCCTCGAGGCCGCCCAACCCACTCCTGCCCGCTTGGCCAGCACTTACAAAACCCATAAACCAGCCCGTGCCGCAGCGACCCAAGCGGAGGGTTCCTGGGTGGTGTGGTAGACAAAGCTGAAACCCAGCATCCTCTCCCCCATCATTCCAAGAATCCTGTGCTTGATTGCTTGGAGTGCAGCATTTAAATCCCGTAGAAGGTCATGGCACAAAAATCCGTCCCGGTAGCACCAGGGCAAAAGTATAAATTCGTCGTGAAATCGGCGGAGGAGGCGGCCTCGATTATTCGGGAAAAATTGGGAGAAACGGCACAGGTCATTTCTGTGCGTCAAGTGGAAGGGGAGGGCTTGGCACGCTTTTTACAGTCGCCTAAGCTGGAAATCATCGCCCAAATTCCTGGCGAGCCGTCTCCTCCCCTGCCTTCGCCAGCTCCCGAATCTGCAGAGCTCCAGCAACCGGAGGGCGAAGACGATCAATTCTCGCCCGAACCGTCTCACCGCCGCAAAGTATCACGCCAACGAAAAGCCCGAAGTTCCCAAGAACCCAAGCGCGATGAGGCAGACTTTGTTCCAGAATCCCTCGTGCGGGCCATGTTTAAGAACCTGCCAGTCGGCAGGCTTTGGACGATCCTCTCGAAGGCGGGGATTCCGAGCGAATTTTTGGCGCAGTTTGGCGAGCGCCCGGAGTCGCGGCACCTGAACGAACAACCGCTTCAAACCGCCATCTCCCACTTCGCAATGCTGATGCGGGATCGCGCTCCCAACCGCAGCCTCGCCCTCTCGAATCGCGTGGCGTTTTTTGGCTCCCCAGGCTCGGGATCGACCACTGCCCTCTGCAAACAGCTCGCTTCGGATGTTTTTTTGCGGGGCCGCCAGGCCAGCGTGATGAAGCTTGAATCCGACGAACCAAATTCGAGCGAGGGCCTCTCCATGTTCTGCGAAGCCCTCGGCGTTCCGCTACTCCGGACGCGCAACGAACTCAAAAAAATCGACGAAGACACCAACCTTTACTTCGACATTCCCGGCATGATCCTCACGGGAAAAAATGTGCGCCACCTGCAAAAAACCTTCGACGAATTGAGCATCGAATCCCGCGTGCTCGTCGTGAACGCAGCCTACGAGCGCCAACTCATCCAAGAGGCCTACACGCGCGCAGGATCACTCGGTGCCACGCATGTTGTCTTCACCCATGTGGACGAAATTCCCCGCTGCGGGAAGCTCTGGGAGTTCGTCCTCGATGACGGCCTCGTGCCACTCTTTGCCAGCACGGGGCAAAACATCGCCGCCGATTTTGATCGTCACATCATCGACCTCCTCGTCCGCCGCACACTTTCTGCCGGCGATGAGTGAGAGTCTTCAAGTCCCGCAAAAAGTCTGGTAACCCGCCGACCCCTCTGGCGGGGGCTCTCGATAAATGTCCTTCTCCGGACCGTCCTCGAAGGGATTTGCCAAGACCGCGAGAAGTCTGTGCAGTGGCTCGTAATCTCCGCGCGCGGTGGCGGCATCGAGAGCCTTTTCGACTTGGTGATTTCGAGGAATCACCACCGGATTGTGGCGGCGCATGAGACACCGCGCCTGTTCTAGATTCTGTGGCTGGCGGGCCAGGCGGGCGCTCCATGAGGCGTGCCACTCGGCATCGAAGCCGCAGACCTTTTCAGGATCCAGCTCCCGCAGGGTGTTTGAGTAGTCACTTCGGCTGCGGAGCATTCCTTGCAGCAAAGACTCGATCAGCACGACATCAGCCGCCTCTTGATTAAACAAACCAAGCTTCGCCCGCATGCCGGATAACCAGTGGTGATGAAAACGGTCTGGAAATTTTCCGAGGGATTCCTTCGCCATTTCGACCGCTTTGTTTTCATTCGAATCCAGAAGCGGCAACAGAGCCTCCGCGAGGCGCGTGAGGTTCCAATGCGCAATGCCCGGCTGGTTGGCATAGGCATAGCGGCCATTGCGATCTATCGAACTGAAGACCGTCGCCGGATCATAGGCGTCCATAAACGCGCACGGGCCGTAGTCGATCGTCTCGCCCGAAAGAGCCATGTTGTCAGTGTTCATGACGCCATGGATGAATCCAACCAACATCCACTTGGCAACCAGCAAGGCTTGCCGTTCGATGACGGCTTCTAAAAAAAAACGAAACACACCCGGTTCGAACCCGGGATAATGCCGCTGAATGGTATAATCGGTTAGCGTCCTTAGCGCCGCGACATCCTGTAACATGGCGGCATATTCGAATGTGCCGACCCGAATGTGACTGGCGGCGATGCGTGTCAGAACCGCGCCAGGCAACGCCTCTTCACGAAAAACCGGCTCACCGCTTGTGACAACTGCAAGACTCCTCGTGGTGGGAATCCCCAGACCATGCATGGCCTCACTGATGATATATTCCCGGAGCATCGGCCCGAGTGCCGCCCGTCCGTCACCTCGCCGCGAATAAACCGTGCGGCCCGATCCCTTGAGCGCCACATCCAGGCGAAGGCCATCGGCCCCCAAATGCTCGCCAAGCAGAACCGCCCGGCCATCGCCCAGCATCGTGAAGTGCCCGAATTGATGCCCCGCGTAGGCCTGGGCAATCGGATCGGCGCCGGAAGGAATGGCATTCCCCGAAAAAACATCCGCTCCGGCCTCGGACTCGAGCACACCGGGATCGAGTCCCATTTCAGCGGCAAGCCGGCGATTGAAGAGCACAAGCGCAGGCGATCGAACCGGTGTGGGATGGGTCCGGCTGAAAAACAACCCAGGCAGGCGGGTGTAGCTGTTGTCGAAGCGCCAACCAGCCTCGGGGAATTTCATCGCGCATTGGGGTGTCATGGATTTTTCCAAGATAGACACCCCCGGCCTGTTGGCGAGATTGGGCTTTGAAAAGCGCATTTTCTTTCAGTCATCGGTTGCCCCCCTCCACCGATTCTGCTTTGCTGGCGGGCTCATCATGAATGTCGCTCTGGATTATCAAAAGAATTGTGTCGTGGTCTTGGAAATCGATCTCCCTTCCGACCGCGTCAACACGGAATGGGACACCATTTCCAAGGAATTTCAAAAACAAGCCCGCCTGCCAGGCTACCGTCCCGGCAAGGCTCCAGCGGCCTTGATCGCTTCGCGTTACGCCAAAGACATCGAGGAGGAAGTCAAGACCAAACTCATCGGAGAGGCCATCCGCGAGGCCGCAAAAACCCACAAACTCAAGATCGAAGCGGTCGAGGATGTCGAGAAGGCCGAAATTGCTCCCGACAAGTCGATGAAGCTCGTGGCCAAGATCATCCAAGCCCCGGAATTCGACCTTCCCGATTACAAAAACATCACAGTCGAAGTCGCCAAGAAAACCGTTACAGACAAGGATGTGGAGGACTTTTTGGAATACCTGCGCGATCCCCACTCCAAATTCGATCCAGTAACCGGTCGTGCGCTTGCCATGGGCGATTACGCCGTGGTGACCTATGAAGGCAAGGTGGATGGCGAACCGATTTCCAGCATCGCTCCCAAGTCGCCTGTCCAAATCCAAGGCCGCCGCAACGCCTGGGTGCTCATGGCCGAGGGGACTCTGATCCCCGGCTTTGCCAAAGGAATCGAAGGCATGGAAATTGGCCAAGAGCGCACAATCACCCTGGATGTTCCCGAGAATTTCCCTGTCGAGGAGTTGCGGAACCGCCAAGTGACCTACACTGTCACGCTGCATTCAATCAACACCCGCACGCCGGTTCCATTGAATGACGAATTGGCGGCCAAGATCGAACCCGGCCAAACCCTCGAAGGACTTCGCCAAAAGATTCGCGAGCGCCAGGAGCGCGCAGCCGAGTATCAATTCGAAATGGCCAAAAAGAACGCTGTCGTGGAAAAGCTGCTCGGTCTCTTCACCTGCGAATTGCCCGAGCGACTCGTTGCAAGCGAAACCGCCTATATTCTCAAGGACATCGTTGGCGAATCCCAGGCCCGTGGGATTTCCGACGAGGAAATCAAAGCGCACACGGAGGAAATCGTCCAAAATGCCTCCCGAACTGCCAGCGACCGCGTGCGCTCCAATTTCCTCCTGACCCGCATCGCAGATGAGGAAAAAATCGAGGAAACCGAGGCCGAAGTCTACGAAGCGATCCTGGAGATGGCCGAGCGCCAGCAAAAACCGGTGAAAAAACTCGCCGGGGATCTTGCCCGAAATGGCGGCATCCACCGCCTGCGCGACCAAATCCGCATCACCAAGGCTCTTGATTTGATCGCCTCCCGTGCTACCGTCATCGAACCAGCCGCCCCGCAAGCGGCCTAAAACCCGATCTCAAACACTATGTTAGTCCCAATTGTCGTTGAACAAACCGGCCGCGGCGAACGCAGCTACGATATCTACTCCCGCCTTCTCAAGGATCGCATCATCTTCATCGGCACTCCGATCGATGACACAGTGGCGAATCTTGTTATTGCCCAACTTCTTTTCCTGCAAATGGAAGACTCGAAAAAAGATATCAACATCTACATCAACTCCCCCGGTGGTTCCGTGACGGCCGGACTTGCGATCTACGACACGATGCAATTCGTGACCTGTGATGTGAACACCTACTGCATGGGCCTCGCAGCCAGCATGGGCGCTGTCCTTCTCTGCGCAGGAACCAAGGGAAAACGCTACGCGCTCCCGAACTCGGACATCATGATCCACCAAGTCTCCGGCGGCGCCAAAGGCCAAGCCAGCGATGTGGAGCGGCAGGTCGAGTTCATGTTCAAGCTGAAAAAGCGCCTGAACCGCCTGCTTTCGCATCACACCGGCCAGACCGTCGAGCAGATCGAACGCGATGCCGACCGCGACAACTACATGACCGCCGAGGAAGCTAAAGCCTATGGACTTGTGGACGAAGTCGTGAAGTCCCGCAAAGATATCAAAGACATCGTTGAAACGGTAAAAGCCGCCGAATAGCCCCACTTCATGGCGCGCCCGAACAATCTCACCATGTGCTCTTTCTGCGGAAAGAGCCAAGCCGAAGTCCGCAAACTCATCGCAGGGCCTGGTGTCTATATTTGCGACAGCTGCATCACCATTTGCAGAGGCATTCTTGAGAAGGAACTCAAGGACGATTCCCGCAAGAGCAAGCCTTCCTTTCGCGTTCCCAAGCCGGCCGAGATCAAGAAGCTCCTGGACCAGCATGTGATTGGACAGGACACTGCCAAGAAGGTACTCTCCGTGGCGGTTCACAACCACTATAAACGCCTGACACAATCCTCACCCGGATTGATCGAACTGGATCACTTGAACGACGTGGAGATTGAAAAGAGCAACATCCTTCTCCTCGGCCCCACCGGCTCGGGCAAGACACTCCTGGCCCGCACACTAGCCAAGGTGCTCGATGTGCCCTTCGCCATTGCGGACGCCACCTCCATCACGGAGGCGGGCTACGTTGGCGAGGATGTCGAAAACATCATTCTCCGCCTTCTGCAAAGCGCCGACTTCGACGTGAAACGCTGCGAGATGGGCATCATCTACATTGATGAAATCGATAAGATCGGCCGCAAAACCGACAATGTGAGCATCACGCGCGATGTGTCAGGCGAAGGCGTTCAACAAGCTTTGCTGAAAATTTTGGAGGCTGCCACTTGCAACGTGCCACCTCAAGGCGGTCGAAAACATCCCCAGCAAGAATATATCCAGGTTAATACTGAGAAAATCCTCTTCATCTGCGGCGGAGCGTTCGTAGGCCTTGAAAAAATCATCCAACGCCGTCTCGGTGGACGCACCATGGGGTTTAATGCACCCGTCGCGACATCAACGAACGATTCCAACCGCGCCGACACCCTCAAGCTGGTAGAGCCCGAAGACCTGATCAGCTTCGGCCTGATCCCCGAGTTCATCGGTCGCCTGCCCGTCGTGGCCACGCTGGAGGAGCTGAACGAAGAACAACTGGTGTCCGTGCTCACCGAGCCGAAAAACGCGATGTCCAAACAATACGCCAAGCTCCTGGGCATGGATGGCGTGACGCTCAACATGACGAAGGACGGCCTGCGCGCCATGGCCGCCGAGGCCATCCGCAAAGGCACCGGGGCACGAGCCCTGCGATCGATGATCGAACGCATTATGCTTGATGTCATGTTCGACTGCCCAAGCCGCGAGGATGTTTCCGAAGTGATAATAAACCGCGCCGTCGTCGAAGGCAAAAAAGCCCCAGTCATCCGGCGCAAGCAGGAAAAAGACGCGGCTTAAGCGTTCCCGCCTGCTTGATCCGTCCGATCAGACTGATCCGCCATATCCCGCCTTAATTAGAATAATTCTTGATCAAACAAGCGGCGCGGATATTTTCACCTATCTTCAATGCCCGCCAAAAAGACCGCCGAACCCGCCTATGAGGAGACGATCAGCCACAACGGCCATCGCCTCACCCCGCAGCGCCGGGAGGTTTACAATGTGCTGCTGGACGAGCGCGACCACCCAACAGCCACCGAGGTTTTCATTCGGGCCAAAAAACGCCTGCCCGCGATTTCCCTTGCCACCGTCTACAATTGCCTCGAGACCCTCGTGGAATGCGGCCTCGCCAAGCAAGTCAATGTCGAGCGGGAAGCCACCCGCTACTGCCCGAACCTCTCGGAACACGGCCACTTCGTTTGCGAATCCTGCGGGATTGTCTCCGATATCCCGCTCACAAAAGGCGGGTCACTGACCCAGTTTCTCAAACTTCCATCCGGCTTTAACATCAACCACTCCGAAATCACACTCCGAGGCACCTGCCCGGCCTGTAAAAAATCCCACACCAACCAACCATGAGCCTCAAAATCGAAAACCTGCACGCAAACATCGGCGACCGCGAAATCCTCAAAGGACTCAACCTCGAAATTCCCAAAGGAGAAGTCCACGCCATCATGGGCAAAAACGGCTCGGGCAAATCCACACTCGCGAAGGTGATGGCCGGCCACCCGGATTACGAGGTCACAGGCGGCAGCGTCACACTCGATGGTCTCAATCTTTTTGAAATGGAGGAGCCCGACCAGCGCGCGCGGGCGGGGCTCTTTGTTGCCTTCCAATACCCGATGGAAATCCCCGGCGTGACGATTGCGAACTTCATCCGTGCCGCCCTGCAGGCCCGCCTGCCGGAGGGCGAGGAACTCGATGCCGTCGAGTATTACCAGCACCTCTACGAGAAAATGGACATGCTCAAGATCGACCGCAAATTCACATCCCGTGCGGTCAATGAAGGCTTTTCCGGCGGCGAAAAGAAACGCTGCGAGGTGCTTCAGATGGCCATGCTCAATCCCGTTTATGCTGTGCTGGATGAAACCGACAGCGGACTCGACATCGACGCGCTCCGCATCGTTTCCGAGGGCGTCAACGCCATGCGCAGCCCGGAGCGCGGCCTCCTCGTCATCACCCACTACCAGCGCCTCCTCGACTACATCGTCCCGGATGTTGTGCATGTGATGGTGGATGGCCGCATCGTCATGAGCGGCGACAAGACACTCGCCCACAAACTCGAGGCCGAGGGCTACGACTGGGTCGAGAAGGACATGCTCCAAAACGCCTGATTTTCTTCCGGAGGACAAAACCATGGAAACCAAACCCGAACTCAACATCGACCGCTCGGTCGGCGACTTCCACTACGATGTCGATTACGAATTCGACGCCGGCACGGGCCTCACGGAGAAGACCATCGATTACATCTGCGATGTCAAAAAAGACCCCGATTGGATTCGTGAATTCCGAAAGGACGCCCTGCGCAAATTCAACTCCATGCCGATGCCCACGCACTGGGCCAGTCATGATCTGGACAACATCGTTTTCGACAACATCCGCTACTACCTCTCGCAGGGCACCCAGCCGAAGCGCTCGTGGGATGATGTGCCAGAGGATGTGAAGCGCACCTTTGAACGCCTCGGCATTCCCGAGCAGGAGCGCAAATTCCTCGCGGGCGTCGAAGCCCAGTTCGACAGCGAGGCCGCCTACTCGAACATCAAGGCCGCCGTCGGCGAACAGGGGGTCATTTTTGTGGGGTCCACCGAGGGCCTCCACAACCACCCCGAGATTTTCAAGAAGTGGTTCGGAAAAGTCATCCCGACGGGTGACAACAAATTCTCCGCCCTCAACAGCGCCGTCTTCTCGGGTGGTTCGTTCATCTACATCCCGCCGGGAGTGAAGGTGAAGCACCCGCTCCAAGCCTACTTCCGCATCAACGCGGAAAACTTCGGCCAATTCGAACGCACGCTCATCATCGCCGACGAGGGCAGCGAGGTCATGTATATGGAAGGCTGCACGGCCCCGAAATTCGAGACCTCCACACTCCATAGCGCCGTCGTGGAACTCGTCGCCCTCAAGGGTGCGAAAATCCAATACATCACCGTTCAAAACTGGTCGGCGAATGTTTTCAATCTCGTGACCAAACGCGGCCTCGCCCACGAGGAGGCGGAAATCAAGTGGATCGATTGCAACATCGGCTCCCGCCTCACCATGAAATATCCAGGCGTGATCATGAAAGGCCGCAAAGCTCGCGGCGAGGTGATCTCGATTGCACTCGCAGGCGATGGACAGCACCAGGACACCGGCGCGAAGATGATTCATGCCGCCGATGAAACGACGAGCAACATCGTGTCGAAGAGCATCAGCATCGGTTCCGGACGCTCGACCTACCGCGGCCTGGTGCAAGTCGGCCGCCATCTCAAAGGCTGCAAAAACAACACCGAGTGCGACGCCCTCCTCATCAACACAGACAGCCGCACGGACACCTACCCGGCCATTACCGTGCGCGGAAAGGAAAACGCCTGCCAGCACGAGGCCTCGGTGAGCAAGATCAGCGCCGAGCAAATCTTCTACATGCAGCAGCGCGGCATTTCCGAAGGGGCGGCGATGAGCCTCGCCGTGAATGGATTCGTGAACGACCTCGTGCAGCAATTCCCCATGGAATACTCGGTGGAACTGAAACGCCTCATCGACCTCGAAATGGAAGGCTCGGTCGGCTGAACCAAGGCACAAAACAATGAGCACCACACTTATGGAAAATCCCGTCGCGGCACAGTCCGCTTGGCCCGCCTGGTTCGCCGCAGAGCAAGCCACCGCGCTTGCGGAATACGAGAAGTCCCCCACCCCGTCGCGAAAGGACGAGGCCTGGCGCTTTGCCAATCTGAAGGCCCTCGACCTCTCCGCATTCGTCGAAGCCAAACCCGTCGCCAGCGAAGGCCGCCTCATCAACGCCTCCACCGGACTCGCCCAGACATCCGCCAAGCTCGTCCTCGGCAATAACGCCCTTTTGCACCGCGAATCCTCGCTGCCCGTCGGAGTCATTTTTGAGACACTCGAAGCAGCGGCCACCAAACACGCTGATCTTTTCAAAAAATACTTCATGGCGCAGCCCGTCGAACTGGGCTCCCGCAAATACGCCGCGCTGCACAAAGCCCGCGTCGCCGGAGGAGTCTTCCTCTTCGTGCCGGCCAACACCAGCGTGGAACTCCCCATCGAGATTTTCCAGTGGGTCGAGGGTGCCAACGCATCCGTCTTCCCTCACACCCTGATCGTCTGCGGAGAAAACAGCAGCGTCACAGTGCTCGATTACTTCAAATCCGCCGACAAGCACACCGCCCTCGCCTGTGGTGTCAACGACCTCCACCTCGCCGCCGGAGCCAAGCTCACCTATGTCTCCATTCAGGACTGGTCCCGCGAGACGACCGCATTCCATCTGAATTCCACAACGGTGGACCGCAACGCGACCTGCACCGCCCTCATCGCCAATTTCGGCGGGGGATTCGTTCGCGGTGAAAGCCTCAGCCGCCTTGTCGGGGAGGGCTCCCGCAGCGAGATGTTCTCGATCAACCCGGTCGAAGGAACCCGCGAGATCGACCAGCGCACCCTGCAGGACCATGTCGCTCCGCACGCGTCCAGCGACCTCCTTTACCTCAACGCCCTCGACGACAAATCCCGCACCATCTTTGCCGGACTCATCAAAGTCGAACCTGGGGCCAAGGGAACGGATGCCTACCAAAAAGTTCGCAACCTCATTCTCAGCGACGACGCCGACCCGAACTCCATGCCCGGCCTCGAAATCCTCAACGACGAAGTCCGGTGCACCCACGGCGCCACCAACGGCCCCGTGAGCGAAGACGAACTCTTCTACATGCAGGCCCGAGGCATCCCGAAGGAAAAAGCCCGCCGACTCATCGTGAACGGCTTCTTCAACAGTCTCCTCGAGCGTCTGGAGAATGAAGCGGTCCGGGCCCACCTCGAAAACCTGGTCGCAGACAAGCTTTCCGTGTAAGACCTGCCACGAATCGCGTTCCGTCTGGCTTCTATTCGTAGCGGAGCGCAGTGATGGGATCGATAGAGGAAGCTTTGATCGCAGGATAGAGTCCCGAGAGCAGACCGGATATAATGGCGAAGCCGACCGCCAAGAGAATGGCATCCAGCGTCAGGACCGGCACATTTTCGACCGGGGAAATGGATTTCAGGATTTGAATAAGGCCGAGGGACGCGACAATGCCGAGCAGACCACCAATGAGAGACACGAGGATGCTCTCGATGAGGATTTGCCAGAAAATATCTCCTTGACGCGCGCCCACGGCAAGGCGGATGCCGATTTCGCGCACGCGTTCGGAAATACTGGCGAGCATGATGTTCATAATCCCGATGCCGCCCACGACGAGGCTGATCGCGGAGATCAACCCTCCGCTCAGGCGGGCCGCTCGCACACTGCTCTCCATGCGATCGAACCAATCCTGCCTTGTCTCAAGATCAAAGTCGTCCACTCCACGGTGTGTGATGTCGAGGATCGACTTGATCTGCTCCAGCGCCGCGTGGAAGTAACCCAAGTCGCCCACACGCACCGTCAGGACGTCGAGTTTCATTGTTTCCAGAGAATCCTTGGCAAAAGACCCGGACCGGAATTCGTGAAACATCGTGCTAAAAGGAATCAGCACCGTTTCATTCTTTTGACGGAAGGGGTCCCAGCGGGAAAACACAGGTTTGCCAGCCTTGCGAGCGCGGGTTTGCTCGGCCCGCTCATAGAGAGGGAGCACTCCGACAACCTGAAACGGGCGCGAGTCGATGAGGAGGGTGTTTCCGACGACATTTTCGGGAGATGTTCCTGGCCAGAGTTCGCTCGCCACGGTATTTCCGATTACAGCGCAGCGAGTGCCTCGCTCAATGTCGAGAGGCGTCAGAAAACGTCCAGCAGCGGCACGGTGCATGCCCACAACGAAATGGTCGGGATAGACGCCTCGCACCAGACGGCGGTCGGGATTTCCTCCCCCTTCGTTTGAGACGGCTGTTCCCATCGAAATCTCGGGGGAAACATGCGAGAGGAACGTGGCGGAACGCCGGAGCGCCTCCGCGTCGCGAACTGTGCGGCCAGGTGAAAGGTTTGCAAACTCGAAATGACGACTCGAAGGCTCTCTATCGACGATGGTAACAAGCTCAAGCCCTCCGAGCTGTTGCATGAAAGTTCTCGTTCCCTCCTCCATGCCACGTGTCAGAGCCATCGTGGCGATGAGGCTGCTGACACCCAGCACGATACCGAGCATGGAGAGAGAGGTGCGGAATTTGTGGGCCGAGATTTCCCTCAAACTGATGGCAATACCAGTGAGCAGGTTCATGGCTTGTATTCCCGGGTGATGCGTCCGTCACGGATCTCGATGACACGCCGTGAGCGGGCCGCCACAGAAGCATCGTGGGTGACGAGCACAATGGTTTTACCCGAAGTATGGAGCGTTTCGAACATCTCTAGCACCATGCGACCGGTTGCGGAATCGAGGTTGCCGGTGGGTTCGTCTCCAAAAACGATTCGCGGGTTGTTGACGAGGGCGCGGGCTATGGCAACACGCTGACACTGTCCACCACTGAGTTGAGTCGGGCGGTTCCAGAGACGCTCGCCGAGACCGACATCGCATGCCACTTTCCTCGCACGCTCAAGCCGCTCGGCTGCGGGAACCCCGGCATAAATCAAGGGCAGGGCAATATTCGAAACCACATCGAGTTTCGGGAGGAGGTTGAAAGCTTGGAAAACGAATCCAATCTCGCGGTTGCGGACTTGGGCCAGTTCATCTCGCGAGGCCTTGGCCAGATTCCTTCCACAAATTTCCATTCGGCCGGCTGTGGGGGTGTCAAGGCAACCGAGCAAGTGCATGAGCGTGGACTTGCCGCTGCCGCTGGAGCCAATGATGGCAATGAACTCCCCCTCCTCGATGCGGAGGTCGATTTGATCAAGAGCCCGGATTTCTTGATCGCCAACGCGGTAGGTTTTACTCAGACCCTCGAGGTGGATAAGGCTCACGACTTCCCTTTTTTGTGTGATGGAGACGTGGTCTTGGGAGGCTCGACGAGGAGGACCTCCTCACCCTCGCGAATGCCAGATTGAATCTCGGCCTGATCCGCATCGATGGCTCCTACCGTGATCTCGCGCATGACGGGCGTTTTTTCTTCAAGAACATAAGCAACCTTGTTTCCGGAATTTTCAAAAACGGCCGTGACGGGAACCGCTACGACATCCAACGCTTTGGCAAGGCCCAAACGCACACTCACGGAGACGCCGGGCTTCAGACCAGCTTCGTTGTTCTCGATGAGTCCACGAATCTCGAAGCCCTTGATGTTGTTTTTCACCGTGGCCAGAGGCGCGATAAATTGAATTTTCGCCTGGGCGGTGGCTTGATCGGAATCGGGGGATTTGAGAATAAGCTCTTGGCCAAGGCGGATCTTGGCAGCGTCGAGTTGGTTCACCTGCGAAATGATGATGAGGCTGGAAAGGTCGGCAAACGTCATGAGGCTTGTGCCGGAGTTCACGCTCGCGGCGCCAACAACAACCTGTCCCTCGCTGACAGGGATTTCCAGCACAGTGCCATCAAAGGGGGCGAGCACACGCGTCTTCGAGAGGCGATCGTCTACGGTCTGGCGGCGGCGCAATGCCTTGTCGAGTCCGTTTTCCTCGATTTGGAAATCGGCCATCATATTCGCATACGCCTCCTCGCTCAGAAGTCGGCGATCGTGGAGTTGGCGGGCTCGATCAAAGTTGCCTTTGGATTTTCCCATCGCAAGCCGGGCCCCCTCAATTTCCGTCTCGGCAGCCGCCCGCTCGTTCAACAAATCCGTGTCGTCAATTGTCACCAGCAGCTCACCCTTTTTGACACTCTGGCCGGGCTTGACATGGATGCGACGAATTTTACCGCCGATTTCGGGTTTCACATCCACCTGCAGGGAGGGCTTGACCTCACCGGAGAGAGGAAGGATCGGCGAGATATCGGCGCGAACGGCTTTGGTGGTCGGAAAATCCTGGTTGCTTTGGACGGGTGAAAAGGGGGGCCATCCTTGCTGGAAGGCCGTTCCAGCCAGCAGAAGAACGAGGAGGAGGACTGAGAGGAGTTTCATGAAAAAAACCAAACATACAGGCCTAGGAGGTTTTTTCAACAAACACTGCCGCAGCAGCCGTGAAGGCGTGGAGCGAATTAACACCCCTGACGGGTCCGATCTCACCATTGCAAAAACAGCCGACAAGAGGTTTGCCGTCCAAAGCCCCGGAAAATGCGGTCGCATCCGTGTTGGGAGAGCCGAAGAATTTGCTCCCCCGGGCGAGACAGCAAAAGAGGAGCGATCCGTAGGCCGGCCATTTCGCGAGACGGGCGGACTCCAGCGCGCGATCGAGGTCCTCGATCGCCGATCTTGGATTGCGGAGTTGATATTGAAGCGTCTGTCCAATGCGAGGTATTCCGGAGATGACGACTGCTCCTGAATTGGGATCGGCGCCGATGATGCTTTTGACAAGGAAATCGCCAGAGTGGAAATCGTGGATGTATTCGGAACCTGCCAAACCCGCGAAAAGATTCCCCTTGGCATTCGATTTCTCCTCATCGCTCAAGGTTTCAAAAGCACTCTCAAGCGCCCGGTATGCCGGTTGTCCACCCAAAACATAGACCACATTTTGGTCGGCGCGAGTCACAGTGAAAGGCTCGCCAATCGGCCGGCAGCCTTGGCTGAGGACAGGAACGATGGACGTCATCCCGAACGCCGGGATAGCAACGGCATCGACAGGCGTTCCATTGACGAAGACGCAGGTCGCATCGGCGTGACCTCCACTCGCAAAGCCCCCCACGATGGGAACGGCGGGTGTGCGACTGTTGAAAGAGGCAACGCATGCATCTGCTGAAAACGAGAAAGGATTCACCAGCAAAATCCATCCATTGGATTTCAGGTTCGAGGGAAACTCCTGCCCCTGGAGGGTCAGTGGATCACCGAACTCCCCTTGCAGGGCGATGACGGAAAATCCGGATTCCCCTTCAAACTCGGTCTTCCCCTCGATCAGACCGCCAGTGGTGCAACCGACGACATCCTGAATATGGCCGTCAACGCGCAATGTTTCACAAAATTCGTCCAAGTGGGAAATGTGGTCGGGGCTGACAAAGGCAAACGCCAGGCGGGCGGGCGTCTCGAGCGCACTCCGCAAATGGTGAGCCGCAGCAAGCGCCGCAGCCGCCTTGTAAGATCCTGAAGCGTGGTAACTGGCCGATTGGAATTTCCCCATCGCCCTATCATTGCGAAGAGGTTCAGGGAGTCAATCCACCGCTCCGCACCGAGAAGGCAGGTGGGTCTTTTTGATTGGAGAGGCCGCCGAATTGCTGGAATGTGCGACTCGTTGTGGATGACCTTTTTTCCAAGGAATGGCCCGAAGTGCCGGCAGAAGCCCCGCTGGCCACGAAAATGCGTCCGCGCACTTTGGACGAGTATTGTGGTCAGCAGCATCTTCTCGCACAAGGAAAGCTTTTACGGCGTGCGATCGAGGCGGACCGTGTTTCTTCCTTGATCCTTTTCGGGCCGCCCGGAACAGGAAAAACCACGCTCGCACAGGTTATCGCCGGCACCACGGCGTCACACTTCGAGCGCCTGAGCGGCGTGGAAAGCAATGTCGGAGACATCCGGCGCGTTGTGTCCGCAGCAGCTGTGCGCCGCGCCAATGGCGGGAGGACGATTCTCTTCGTGGATGAGATCCACCGCTTCAACAAGGCGCAGCAGGATGTGCTACTGCCTGAGGTGGAGAATGGCGTCGTGCGATTGATCGGAGCGACCACGCAGAATCCCTTTTTCAGCATCAACAGCGCGCTGGTGTCCCGGTCCCAGATTTTCGAACTCCGTCCACTCGCGGAGGAGGATCTTTTGGTTTTGATCCAGCGCGCCCTGGCCGATGAGGAGCGGGGATTGGGCAGGATGCGTGTGGAAATCGAACCGGGTGCCGCTGCATTTCTCGCCAAGCTGAGCGATGGGGATGCCCGAAAATGGTAAGCGTTGCGCCGAGCACCACCTGCCGTAGGTAGTGAAGGTGTCGTAGT
>JBAWVX010000005.1:0-91753 GCA_037147075.1 bacterium | reverse complement strand
ACGCCCTAAATTGGTTTGTCTCTTGCGGCTATAGCTTTTGTTGAATTGCTCTAGAGGCGTCAGCGGAAACGCCAACCCGTCATCCAGTGCGCTCGGCTTCATCTTTGAAGATTACTACAGGAAGTTCGTCCACCGCGAGGTCCGCTCTCCACCTCTGAAAATGAAAACGACCAGCGGCGCGCTGAGGCTTATTCAGAGCGGTTCCCTGAGCTAATAAACAATATCAGGGGATTCCTGACGAAATCTACTCATAAGCGCGAGGCTGAAAACCTGGCGTCATAGGCCTGGCTTCCCGCTAATTTCGCAACAGAGCGGTTTTCAAGTCCTGTTGCACGGGAGTTGAGCCGAACCACATGCTCAGGAAAGCTTTTTGGAAATCGCGGCCCGGGATGACCCCTTTGAGTTGGCCGTTGTCGTAGATTTGGGTTTGCGTGCCTATGAGCTGGACCATTTCCGACCCGCCTTGGGCGATGGGCCCGAACATTCCGATGAAGCTCGCCTTGTCTTTTTCGATGCCAGGGTAGGAGTAGGTCATGCTGGCTTGAATCTGGCTCTGCCAGGCGTCGGTGACTTGGCCTTGGTTGACGGATTTCAGAAAGGTGAAGGTGAATTGCAGCGGGCCCGGCGAGGCGAGCACGGCTTCCTCGGATTTCAGCGGGGACGGGCTGTAGAAGGCGGCGACATAGGCTTTGATCGGGATAAACGCGATGCTCACGGTGCGAAGTCCAGCGCCGTTCAGAGCGAGGGATTGTCCGTTCACTGTGACTTGGGGCGGAACCTCAACCCCGTTGATTTGGAGCGAAAATGCCGAAGGCAGGGCAAAAAACAAAAGGCACAAGACCAAGGTGGCGTGGGATATTTTCATAAATGAATTCACTCTCAGTGTTCTCTTTGTCCCCCGCGGTCAATTCTGGTGATTTTTTTTATTTTTCAATAAACACATCCATTTGCTGCCCCACATAGACGGGGAAGTTGGGATTTTTGAAGCGGAAGATGATTTGGAGCACGCGTGTGTCGACCCGCTCGGTGCTTTCGCCGGAGAGTGATTTTTTGGGTAGGATGTAGGGTTCGATGCGCACGAATTCGAGGGGGACGGATTTTTCTCGCGAGCCTTTGAGGAAGGCGACGCCAGTGCAGCCTTCGCGGATGGACGGGGCGTCGGATTCATCGACATCGACGCGGAGCTGAAGCTCGGAAATATCACCCAGTAGGATCGCCGGTTCGGCGGCGTTGACCATCGTGTATTCGCCCGGGCGGATGTTGACTTGGAGCACGGTGCCATCGCGCGGGGCGCGGATGGTGAGGAGGTCCAGGCGAACGCGGGCATCGGCAAGGCGGGCGCGGGCGAGTTCGAGGTCCGCCACCGTGCTCTGCAATTGGCGGTCCGCGGCCTGCCAGGCGAAGAGGTTGCGTTTGGCCTCGTCCTCGCTGGAGACATTCTTTTCGCGGAGGCGTGTGGTGCGGTCGAGCTGGTCCTTGCGGTCAGCGACGATGGTTTTCGATGTTTCGACCTGAGCTTCAAGAACGGCGACTTGGGCTTCTTGAACTTTCACGGCGGAGCGTGCGTCGCGGTCGTCCATCGTGAAAAGAATGTCGCCTTGAGAGACTCTGGAGCCCACCTTCACGGCGACATCCTGGATCAACCCCGAGGTGGCCGGCGCGATGCGGACATTTTCATTCACGCTCTCGACAAGCCCCCGGCCGCCGATGGAGTCAGCGTAGGGCGATTGCGGCGGGGGAATCAATGGTTGGGGCTCCGGGCCGCTCTGGCGCAGTCGCAGCACGAGGAGGGTGACGGCGATGATTCCGGCGAGGGCGATGTAGAAGGAAGGGCGCTTAGGCATGCTGAAGTTGGGTGTGATCGTCGAAATGGCCGACCACATGGCCATCGTCCATTTGAACGATGCGGTCGGCAAATTGATAAATACGGCTGTCGTGCGTGACGATGATCACGCAGCGGTCCGGTTGCAGGGCGCTGGCTTTGAGGAGTTCGAGGGTCTTGTGTCCGCTCACGGAGTCGAGCGCGGCGGTGGGTTCGTCGCAGATGATCAGGCGTGGCTCGTGCACCAGCGCGCGGGAAATCGCGACCCGCTGCTGCTGTCCGCCCGAGAGTTGGTTCGGGTAGGATTTGAATTTTTCACCCAACCCGACCTGCTCGAGAACAACACGAGCGCGTCTCTCCGCTTCGGCCGTGGACTTCCCCTGGAGGATCAAGGGAATCGAAACATTCTCCACTGTGGTGAGTGTGGGGATGAGATTGAACTGCTGGAAAATGAAGCCGATGTTTTCGCGGCGGAAGCGCGTCATGTCGCCATTGCGCATTTTCCCGAGGTCCTTATCGAAGACTGTGATTTTCCCTTCGTCGAATTTGAGGGTGCCGCAGATCACGCTGAGGAGGGTTGTTTTCCCGCAACCCGAGGGGCCGACGATCATGAGAATCTCGCCAAAGCGCGCTTCAAGACTCGCTCCCTTGAGGGCGAAAACACGCGAGTCGCCGCCGCTAAAGGTTTTCACCACATTTTCGACTCGGACGGCGATTTTTGTTTCGTCGCTCATCGGAAGACGACCGCTGGCTCGAGGCGCATCACTTTGGCCAAGGCGATGAGGGCTGAGAAAGAGCAGATGAAAAGAATCACGCCCGCGACGAAGGCCGGGACCTGCCAAGGCATGAAAAAGGGCGGAGCCTCCCTCGCCAGAACAGTGTTTCCGAACCACGAGGCCAAACCGACGCCGATGCCATAACCGATGAATCCGACGGAAAACGCCTGTGTCAGAACCATCGCAGCGAGCGTTGAGTTGCGGGCTCCCATCGCTTTGAAGGCTGCGAGGAACCGCAGATTGTCGTGGACGAAAAGATAAAAGGTTTGTCCCGCGATCGCCACGCCCACGATGAGGCCGAGGATCACCACGGTGCCGAAGGAAATCGGGATGCCTGTGTTTTTGATATACCAGCGGATCGTCATCCAAAAAAGTTCGTCGCTTTCGATCGCCCGCAGGCCGTCGAGTTTGTTGATTCGGTCGGCCAGCTCGCGGTCCGAGACGCCCGGCTGCGGCGCCGCCAGCACATAACTGAGTTGTTTGCGGGAGGGCTTCGCATACTGAAGCGCGCGATCGTAGGTGGTGTAAATGTAGGGTTGGCCGAGGAAACTCCGGCTCACATGGCAGATGCCAACAACGCGGGCGGTTTTGTCGTTGATCTCGAATACAGTCCCCAGCTCGATCTTGATGCCCTTGCGGCGGAATTTTTCCACCGCGACCTGATCCACCACCACCGAGTCGGGCAGCCTCAAATCCTCGATGCGTCCGGCTGTCATGTTCATCGGTCGCCCGGTGAGAGTTCCCGTGTCGAGGCCGACGACCTGCACATTTTGAAAAGATCCGTCGCCGAGTCGGGCCTGTTCGATGCCGATGTAGAGCGGCACGGCCCACGCCACTCCCTTCACACTGCGCACGCGATCCACCTCGATTTGCCGCATCGGGATGACTTCGTTCGCCTGCTCGACTTTGGCGTCCACCACCCACACCGGCGCACCAATGTTCCGCACCGTTGCCGTCGTCCACATCATCAGTCCGCAGAAAACCGAGGACTGCTGGCACATCAGCAGCGAACAAAAGGCGAGGCCGCAGACGAGCATCGCGTATTTCGCCCGGTCGCGAAACAGCATCTTGAGCGCGACATTCAGCATCGCAGCGGAGTGCCTTGACTCACTCAGCGACGCGATCCCATGAAGAGACGCAGCACATACCAGAACATCATTGCCACAGCGGCGAAGAGTTGGATGGCAGCCGCGAGATCCGCGTTCTCAGGGTAGTCGCGCATGATCGAGGAGGTCGTGTAGAGGATCGAAGCACCGGCCAGCGCGACCATGGCCACCGAAAACCAAGTGCCGAGGTTGAATTGGAAAAGCACCGCGCACACGATGGCCGCAAGACCAAGAAGCCCGCCCCAGATGAGGAATGTCCGCAGGAACGAAAAATCTTTGCGGGTGGTCACCACCACAGCAGTCAGAAGGAAAAAACCGCCGAGAGTGGCTTGAGCCGCGCTGCCAATGACGCCCGGTGCGGTTTGGTTCGCGATGAAAAGAAGCGGCACCGTGATCACCGCCTGTAGGAAAACATACAACACAAGTCCGAGATACTGGAGCGGTCGGGAGATTCCCGGATTCGCCAGAAAAGTCGCCAACCACGAAAGCAACATGAACCCGCCCAGCACGAGAAGCCACGAGACGCTGTCAAAAGCCCGCACGATGGCATTTGCAAAACCAGTCTGGAAAAACCAGACCTCCATTCCCACAAAAAGGGCGATCGCCAAAGCCAGATGGCTGTAGGTCCGGACAAGAAAAGCCCCGCGAGCCTCCGCAGGAAGTTCACTGACAGGCATGGTGGTGGGTGAGTTCATAGAATTTTCGATCAGCTCCACACATAGGCTCTTCCGCGCGGAAAAGCAACATTAGGACCCTCTGCGTGTCGAAGAGGAAATGGCCGTGAGGAAGAAGACCGCGTCCTCGAAGAGTTCTGCAATGAGGCAGGCAGAGCCGGAGTATGAAAAATGCCGAAGCATCCGATCAGAGCCACAAGGTCTTGTCACCTTGAAACAACTCTGCGGTATTGATCTCAGGTCGATCACTCTCAAATCACGGAGGGCATCGGATGAAATCCAGTCTCTTGCAGTTGACTCCTGTCAAAAATTAAACTCTCAGCAAGCCCCTGAATCCTCTGCCGCCGAAGTAGGACTGCGCGCCATTATGAAAGATGAAGACTTCTCCATAGCGACGTTCGCCGAAAATGGCTCCGCCGAGCTGCCTGATGGTCTCCGGGGTTTTCAGCCAGCTCGAGGTTTTGGTGTCGAACCTGCCCAGAGCCTGAAGACTTCGATACTGGTGTTCTGTGAGGAGTTCGACGCCCATCGCCAGAGCCAGATCGAGAGCGCTGTTTGCGGGTTTGTTTGCCTGGCGAGAATCGAGGGCCTGGCGGTCATAAGAGACTCCGGTTCGTCCTGCGGGAGTTTGCTCGGAGCAGTCGACAAAAAGAAACTCACCCGTCGATGGGTCGATGCCGACCACATCGGGCTCGCCACCGCTGTCTTCCATTTCGTGAAGTGACCAGATCTTCCCGGCGTTGGCTTCCAGCCTCGATTCCACATCAGACCATTCGATGCCCGGATGGCGGGGCGCGTTTGATGCGAAGCGTTTTTTCAACACTACCAAAAAATCGCGTCTTAATGCCGGTGAGAGGGATTTTTTGAATGAAAGACCCATTTCGCTTTCACTCTTTCGTGTAGACTTCGGCGCCTTTCTCGACGAACTCCCGGCTCTTTGCCTCCATGCCTTTCTCCAAAGCCTCCTGCTCGGTCACACCTTGTTCCGCAGCGTATTTCCGGACGTCCTCGGTGATCTTCATCGAACAAAAATGCGGGCCGCACATCGAGCAAAAGTGGGCGGTCTTCGCGCCTTCCTGCGGCAAGGTTTCGTCGTGGAATTCCCGCGCGGTCTCGGGGTCGAGGCCAAGATTGAACTGGTCCTCCCAGCGGAACTCGAAACGGGCCTTGGAGAGTGCGTTGTCGCGGTATTGCGCGCCGGGGTGGCCCTTGGCGAGATCGGCGGCATGGGCTGCGATTTTGTAAGCAATGACGCCGTCCTTCACGTCCTTCTTGTTCGGCAGGCCGAGGTGTTCCTTGGGCGTGACATAGCAGAGCATCGCGCAGCCATACCAACCGATCATGGCGGCTCCGATGCCGCTCGTGATGTGGTCGTAGCCGGGCGCGATATCGGTCGTCAAGGGCCCCAGCGTGTAAAATGGAGCTTCGCCGCACCACTCGAGCTGCTTCGCCATGTTTTCCTCGATGAGGTGCATCGGGACGTGGCCGGGGCCTTCGTTCATGACCTGGACGCCCTTCGCCCACGCACGGCGGGTGAGATCGCCCTGCACTTGAAGTTCTCCGAATTGGGCTTTGTCATTCGCATCGGCGATCGAGCCCGGACGTAGGCCATCGCCAATGCTGAAGCTCACGTCATACGCGGCCATGATGTCGCAGATGTCGTCCCAATGAGTGTAGAGGAAGTTTTCCCTGTGATGGGCCAGGCACCATTTTGCCATAATGCTGCCGCCCCGGGAGACGATGCCGGTCATGCGTGAAGCGGTGAGCGGAACGAAGCGCAGGAGCACACCGGCATGAATCGTGAAATAGTCAACACCCTGCTCGGCCTGCTCGATCAAAGTATCGCGGAAAATCTGCCAGGTGAGTTCCTCGGCCTTGCCGCCCACCTTCTCCAAAGCCTGATAAATGGGGACTGTGCCGATGGGGACAGGCGAATTGCGGAGAATCCATTCCCGCGTGGCATGGATGTTTTTCCCGGTCGAGAGATCCATCACCGTGTCGGCGCCCCACTTCGTGGACCAGCGCATTTTTTCGACCTCCTCCTCGATGCTTGAGGCCACGGCGCTGTTGCCGATATTCGCATTGATTTTCACTAAAAAATTTCGACCGATAATCATTGGCTCCAGCTCGGGATGGTTGATGTTTGCGGGAATGATCGCTCGTCCGGAGGCGACCTCATCGCGGACAAATTCCGCTGTGATCTCGGCGGGAATGCGCTGCGGGAAACGACGGAAAACCGAAGGTGTGTAATCGCTGCCGATGCGCTGGGATGAGCCTGCGTGCTGCTTCTCCAGTCGATTGCGCAGGATGTCATCGGCTTGATCCGACATCTTGGCACGCCCCATGTTTTCACGGATCGCGATAAACTCCATCTCCGGCGTGATGAGTCCTTGGCGTGCATACCAGAGTTGTGTCACCGGATGCCCGTCTGAGGAGCGCAGAGGCTTGCGGCGCAGACCGGGGAACTCGAGAAGCCGGTTGCGCTCGGCTGTGCTCGCATACTCGGCGTGGTTGCGCGACAGGTATCCGTTATCCTGCGGCCTGACTTCCCGGCCTTCGTATTCTTCGACATCCTTGCGGGCACGAATCCATGTGGATCTCAAAGCGGGCAGGCCGTTTTTCACATCGCCATCGAAATTCTCGTCGCCCCAAGGGCCTGAGGCATCATAGACGCGCACGGGAGAATTTTTTTCCTTGGACCCGTCGAGGCGCTGGGTGTCGGAGAGCGAGATTTCACGCATTGGCACACGGATTTCCGGGTGAATCTGCCCTGCTACATAAATTCGGGTCGAATTCGGAAGCGGGGTTCCGCTGCTGGGTTCAAAGGCTTCGACAGGTGCAATCATGATCGTTGGTTTTTTGTTTGGAATTTTCAGCCTGCGTTCGGTCCCAAGCAGCTGAAAAGAGCAAATCGAAAACATTCCGATTCCGTGCTCCCTCCGCCGGTGTAAACCGTCTCAGGTTCAAAGGGTCTCCCGGCTCGCCTTGCGCAAAGCGGAACTCTCAGCCCTCACGGGCTCCCCTGCATGAAGATCATCTTTCGCCCAGCCATTCATTTGGTCAATCGGGAAAACATTTTAAGCTCTAAAAAAATTCCAAAAAAATGTTGCAACGTGGGGTAAAATGGGTAATTGTGGGGAGTAGTGGAAAGTTCTGTCATCTCAGCCCATAAACCATAAATGCCTCAAGAGCCCACAGCACCGCCCTTTTATTCAGGGACTTTCGAGCGCGCGATTGATGCTAAAAATCGCGCCGCAGTGCCGTCGGCATGGGTGAAGGGCGAGGGGGCGGAATTTTTCGTTATTCCCCATCCGCAAGAAGGCTATCTCATGATCATGCCGCAGGAGGAATTTCACTCCACCGAGCAGCGGATTCAGAATTCCAGTGCTACGGCCCAGGAAAAACGCCAAGCCATTCGGCAGTTCTTCAGTGCTGCCCACAAAGTCCTTACTGACAAACAGGGCCGCATTCTTATTCCAGATTCCCATGTCGCTGCCGCTGCTCTCTCCGGCGAAATCGTCTTTGTCGGCGCGGGACGCCGCTTCGAGCTGTGGTCGAAAGATCGCCATGCGGCAGCCACGGCCGTGAATGACGAAATTTACAAACGCGTGGCCGTCGATATCGGCCTCTGATTTTCCGAATCAAAGAACCCCAAATCCCTGATGAAACAAAACTGAAAATCCACAACGAAAACTCCGCAGACCCTGTTTGGAAGGAGGTCGGATCGGAGGTAACGATGTGGATACCCGATGAAGAATCCAAAGACCCATTTCCATGCGAGACCTCGATTCCGACATTTTTCTGGGAGTTTTTTTAGGAGCGCCTGACATGCCCGGCAGCACTTACCATGTGCCCGTGATGGCCAGGCAGGTGAAGGCATTTCTTCAACCTGCTCCGGGAAGGCTTTTTCTCGATGGAACTGCGGGCGGCGGCGGCCACTCGGCGCTCTTGCTTCAAGCTGGCGCTGAAGTCATTGGTCTGGATCAGGATCCCCAAGCCCTTGCAGAATGCCGCGAAACGCTCAAGGAATTCGGAGCAAGGGCCCGCTTCGTGGAAGCCAACTTCCGAAATGCCTGTGAGGCGCTGGACGCGCTTGGCGAAGACAGGCTTCTCCATGGGGCGCTTTTGGACATTGGCGTGTCGTCGCACCAGCTCGACGAGGCGGACCGCGGATTTTCCTTCTTGCGCGAGGGGCCGCTCGACATGCGGATGGGGCCCTGTGCCGTGCAGTCGGCAGCGGATGCTTTGAACACCCTGCCTCTGGATGAATTGATCCGCATTTTCAAGGAATACGGCGAAGAGCCGAATGCTCGACGTATCGCAGCGAGAATCGTGGAAGTGCGTTCCACCCATCCCTTGAAAACCACTTCCGATCTGGTCAAAGCCGTGGAAAGCGTTTCTCCGCGACGGGGACCCAAGCACCCTGCGACGAAAATTTTTCAAGCCCTCCGCATCCATGTGAATGATGAGTTGAATGCGTTCCGCGAGGCGTTGCACACCTTGCCTGCGCGCATGGCGCCTAGATCGCGTTTGGCGGTGATCACTTTTCATTCATTGGAAGACCGGATCGCGAAGGTTTTTTTCCGCGAGCACAGTCGCGAGTGGATCGATCGTCCGGAATGGGCGAAGCCGCGTCGCAACCCCGACCGTTTGTTCAAGCTTCTCACTCCTCATCCCATCACCCCAAGCGAACGGGAAATACAGAGAAACCCCAGATCTCGCAGCGCCAAACTGCGTGTTGTCGAAAAAATATAGGAAACCATCTATGAACACTGAACTGACGGCCTCCGTAAATTCCAATCCTATCCAGATAGGAAAAATCCTCGTTGTTTCTTTCATCGTGACTGTTTTGCTCGCCACCGGGCTTGGCTTCGTCCACCTGAAAAACAAACAGTTTGCCATTGGAGATCAAATTCGCCAGACAGAGCGCAAAATCCGCCAAGTTCAAGCGGAGAATGAGGTGCTGCTTGCGAAGGTGACAGAACTCACTTCCCGTCCGGCGCTTCAGGCGCGGGTGAAATCCGGTTATATCGCTGTGGTGAATATCACAGGTGACAAAGTTGCGCGCCTCACGCCGCCTGTCCAAGCTGCGGATGTCGGCACGCTGCGCACAGCCTTCAACGACGTCGGGCGTCCATGAAATTCACGGCGAACACACGCATCGTCATAGCCTGTGGCATCGCCGCCAGTATCTTCACGCTGTTTTCGGCACGTCTCATCGATCTTCATGTGGCCAAGCATGAGGAATATGCGGAGATGGCCGCTCGAAAACACAATACCTGCCAGATTATCCATGCCAAACGCGGCATGATCCTGGACCGAAACGGCGAAATTCTTGCCTCGAACCTCCCGGTGCGAACAATCGTTGCCGACGCCTCCCGCATGAAAAAGCCGGAAATTCTTGCTGACTTGGTGGCGGAGCATCTCTCGCTGGATGCCAAAGAGGTGCTGGAAAAATTTTCCACAGGCAAAAAATATATTGTTCTCAAGCGCGAGGTTCCCGAGGAGCAGGCGGTGGATTTGTTCAGCGACATGCAAAAACACAACCTGCGCGGTCTCTTTTCGGAACAAGATGCCGTCCGCACTTATCCAAATGGAGAGATCCTTGGGCATGTCCTCGGTTTTCTCAACCATGAAGGCAAGCCTGTTCAGGGCGTCGAACTCTCGATGAACAGTCAGTTGGCCGGAAGGGATGGCTATCGTTTCATCCAATGTGACCGCACGGGCCGCGAGATCGTTCTTTACAGGGGCGTCGAGAAGGAGCCCGAAAATGGTAAAAATGTGCGTCTTACCATCGACATGGGGCTCCAGACCATCGTGGAGGAGGAGCTTGATGCCGCCTTTAAAGACCTGAAACCCGAAACAGCGAATGCCGTCCTTGTGGATCCCAAAACTGGTGCGATTCTCGCCATGGCCAGCCGCCCGTGTTTTAATCCCAACGAGCCCGGGAAAGCCCAGCCGGAGCAGATGAAAAACAGAACGATCCTTGATATGGTCGAGCCTGGGTCGACATTCAAAATTGTCGTGGCTTCCGGTGCGCTGAATGAGGGCAAGGTGGACGTAAAAACTTCCATTTTTTGCGAAAACGGCCGGTTTTCCTACGGCGGACGCATTCTCAAGGACCACCATGGCTACGGCAACATGGATGTTCACGAAATCCTTGTCAAATCGTCGAACATTGGCTCCGCCAAAATGGCCATGATGATGGGTGGAGACAAATTTTACGAATATGTCCGCCGATTCGGCTTCGGCGAAAGGCTTGGGGTCGAACTACCCGGAGAAATCCCCGGTCTCGTTCATCCACCTGCCCGCTGGGATAAGTTGACTATAACCCGCATGCCTATGGGACAGTCTGTTGCGGTAACACCCCTTCAAATCACCATGGCCATGTCTGTGATAGCGAATGGAGGACATCTCATGGCTCCGCGGATCATTGATTCGATCGAGACGGACAAAGGAGAGGTCACATTCAAAAAAAAGCCAACGGTCATGAGAGAGGTTGTGCCTGAAAAAACCGCAAAATTCGTTGCGGATGCCCTGATCGGCGTCACCCAGCCTGGGGGAACAGCCACCTTTGCAAGGGTGAATGGCTTTCAAGTCGCAGGAAAAACAGGAACCGCTCAAAAGGTGAGCCCGCATGGAGGCTATGCAGCAGGAAAGTATGTTGTGTCTTTTGTGGGATTCCTGCCGGCGGAGAACCCTCAATTTGTCCTGCTTGTGATGGTCGATGATGCCAAGATCGCATCGAGCTTGAACTACGGCGGTCTGGTCGCTGCCCCGATCTTTTCGAAGATCGCCGAGCGCGCGGCCCGGCACTTGGACCTCACTCCGACCACGCCGCCGATTCCGCTGCAACCCGTGCCCATTGCCAGCAATTCCAACCCCGATGAGCGCGACAACTGAAACAATGCGACTCCGAACCCTTCTTGACAGAGCTGGCATTTCGACGGTTCTCGCCGATCCAGAGATTTCTTCGCTCTGCTTCGATTCCCGGCAAGCCTCACCGGGTTGCTTGTTCTTTGCGCTGCCCGGAAAACACTCGGACGGCACCTCATTTATCGCACAAGCTCAAGAAAAGGGAGCTGTCGCCGCAGTAGCCGAAAAATGTGATGGCGAGAGCAAATGTCCAGTCGTTGTGGTTCCGAACGCCAGAATCGCAATGGCGGATCTTGCGGCCACGTTTTTTGACCACCCGGACCGTGCACTCAAATGCGTTGGCGTGACGGGGACAAATGGAAAGACTACCACAACATTTTTAATCCGTCACATTTTCGAGCAGGCTGGATTGCGGTGCGGCTTAATTGGGACCATCAAATACCTTGTCGCGGAGGAGGAGCGTCCCGCCCCGCACACGACACCCGAGTCGGTAGATATCCAGAAGATCCTCGCCGAAATTCGTGAGTCCCATGGGCGAGCCGTCGCCATGGAGGTTTCCAGCCATGCCATCGTGCAACACCGCGTGCGTGGTGTGGAATTCGATGCGGCCATTTTCACCAATCTCACACAGGACCATCTGGATTACCACGGGTCGATGGATGCCTATTTCGAGGCCAAGGCAGGACTTTTTGAAGCTTTCGCATCCCAGAAAAACAAAAAAGGGCGTGCTATTGTGAATCTCGATGACCGTTACGGGCAACGGCTCATCGACCAGTTCTCGAAGAGGCTGAAAATCATTTCCATTGGCCGTGGCATTCATGCCGAGTTTCGGGCGAGTTCCGTGCGGCACGACATGAACGGCACGACCTTCACCCTTGAAGCAAGAGGGAAAAGCTACTTGGTGAGACTCCCGCTCATTGGCTTGTTCAACGTTTACAACGCCCTCGCAGCGATTGCTGCGACCGTGACCTGTGGGGTCGAAATACGCACGGCCATCGATGCCCTTGCCGCTGCGCCACAAATTCCCGGACGACTCGAACGCATCGCAGCCAAGCGCCATTTCCAAGTGTTCGTCGATTATGCCCACACGGACGATGCCTTGAGAAATGTCCTACGTACGATCCGCGAATTGAATCCATCGCATGTCATCACTGTTTGTGGATGCGGTGGCGATCGCGACCGCGCCAAGCGTCCTCTCATGGCGGCCGCAGCCGCCGAGCTTTCGGACCACGTGATCATCACCTCCGACAATCCCCGTTCGGAAAATCCCGAAGACATACTCATGGACATGGAATCGGGATTGAGCGGACGCGCCTACGAGAAGATCACCGACCGCGAAAGTGCCATCCGCCGCGCCATCGACCTCGCTGGTCCCGGAGGCATCGTTTTGATCGCCGGCAAAGGCCACGAGAAATTCCAGGAGTTCGCCGATACCAAGGTGCCGTTCGACGATGTGCTCGTCGCAGAGAGGGCGATCACCGACAAGAAAGGAGCGGAATCCTGATCCATGGATAAGACGCCACTTGCGGAAATCGCCAAAATGTCCGGTGCCAAACTCCTGGGGGATGGTTCCAGCGTGTGGATTTCAAACATCAGCAAAGACACCCGCACCATCAGCCGGGGAGACCTCTACATCGCCCTGCGTGGTGGGAATTTTGATGGCAACGTTTTCGCCGCCCAGGCCCTCGAAAAGGGAGCGTCCGCGCTGCTGTTGGATTGCCCAGATGAGGCGAGAAGACTCTCGGCATCGGCTCCCGTCCTCCTCGCAGAGAACAGCCTGGCGGCTCTGACGCATCTGGCCGCCGCATGGAGGTCCAAGCTGAATTTGAAGGTTCTTGGCATCACAGGAAGCAGCGGCAAAACGAGCACCAAGGAATTTGCAGCCGCAGTGTTGGGCAGCAAATTCAAAGTGGTCAAAACCCAAGGAAATCTTAACAACCACATCGGGGTTCCTCTTTCCATTCTCGCAGCCAATTCGACACACGAGGCGGCCGTCTGGGAGGTCGGAATGAACCATCCCGGCGAGATTGCCCCGCTGGCAGCCCTCATCAGACCGGATTGCGCGATCATCACCAATATTGGCACGGCACATATCGAATACATGAAGACCCGCGAGGCCATCGCTTTGGAAAAAGGGATGCTGGCAGAGGCTGTGCTGCCATCCGGGAGCGTCATTCTCTCGGCAGAGGATGACAAAACGGAATCTATCGCCCTCCGCTGCCGGGGCAAAGTCGTCCGCACCGGACTCAAACAAGCGAACCTCACTGCCACGGATATTTCGGCGACCGGCACGGGCACCACGTTCACCGTAGTCCTTCACTCCGAAAAACAACCTTTCACCGCGAAGGCATCCATTCCCGTTCAAGGATTGCACATGGTTCAGAATGCACTCCTGGCGATTGCCGCAGGACTGGAATTTGGCGTCTCGCTGGACTCCGCAGTCAAAGGACTTGCCCGGACGGAGTTGGCAGGTGGGCGACTCGAGAAACGCCTTCACAAGGGGGTCGCCTTCCTCGACGACTCCTACAACGCCAACCCCGATTCGATGGAGGCCGCGTTGAGCACTCTCCGTTTCACGCCTTGCTTGGGACGGCGCATTGCCGTGTTAGGTCAAATGGGTGAGCTCGGCGACTATGCCGCCGAAGGGTATTCGCGGGTCGGTTCCGCCACGGCAAAATATGCTGACATTCTCGTGACCGTCGGACCGGAGGCCCGTCAAATATCCGCAAAAGCCAGAGAGCTTGGATTCAGTCGCATCCATGAGGTCGAGGACACCTCGGGTGCAGCACGCATTCTCGATCAACTCGCCCGCTCCGGAGACCTTGTTCTCGTGAAGGGCAGCCGCTCCGCACGAATGGAAACCCTCTTTCAAAAACTCCAAAACTGATGCTTTACTATCTCTCGGAATTCAGTGACTGGGCTTCTAAGCAAGGCATCAGCAATGATTTTCTCAAGGCGCTGAATGTGTTTTCCTATATCACATTCCGGGCCATTTGTGCAGGAATCACAGCCTTCTTGATCAGCGTTGTCTTTGGGAATTTCGTCATCCGGAAGCTCATTTCCCTGAAGTTTGGCCAACCGATTCGCACCGCAGCGGAGGTTCACAAGCTCCACGAGCTCCACGGCTCGAAGAAAGGAACGCCAACCATGGGCGGCATCCTGCTGATTGGATCGATCGTTATCTCCACACTGCTCTGGGCCAGACCGGAAAATCCCTTCGTCTGGCTGGTCTTGTTCAGCACACTTTTTCTCGGTGGTATTGGGTTTTATGACGATTGGTTGAAAGTCGCCAAAAAAAATTCCGACGGCATCAGCAGCAGGCTCAAGTTCGCCTTGCAATGCCTTCTGGCGGGTATTTTCACCATATTCTTCCTAGCCAACCCCAAGCTTTCCGCGACCGCGCAGCAGCTGTTTATTCCCTTTTTGAAGGAACCTCTGCTTCTCGGCATGGGAGCTCTCACGTTTGTTTTTTACCTTCTGGTCATCGTGGGGACCTCGAATGCCGTGAATCTCACGGATGGGCTCGATGGACTTGCAACCGGCTGCACGGCCACGGTCGCTGCCACCTACGCTGTGCTCGTGTATGTCGCGGGAAACATCAAAACCGCAACCTACCTGCAGGTGCCGTTTGTTCCGTATGCCGGGGAGTTGGCTGTGCTCTGCGTGGCCCTTCTCGGGGCCTGTTTGGGATTTCTCTGGTGGAACGCCCACCCCGCGCGGGTTTTTATGGGCGACACCGGCTCGCTGGCCATCGGCGGAATGCTGGGCGCGGTTTCGATCTGCTGCAAACAGGAGCTCCTGCTTGTCATCGTCGGAGGGGTTTTTGTCATGGAGGCGATGTCGGTGATCATCCAAGTCGCGAGCTTCAAAACAACGGGCCGCCGTGTCTTCAAGATGTCACCGATCCACCACCACTTCGAACTCAGCGGATGGAAAGAGAATACAGTCATTGTCCGGTTCTGGATTCTCTCGGTCCTCTTCGCCCTTCTCGGACTGGCAACTTTGAAATTGCGTTGAAATGATTCACAGTGGCAAAAAAACGGTTGTTTTGGGTCTCGGCGAGAGCGGCGAGGCTGCGGCAACCTTGTTGCTGGAGGAGGGGGCGGCAGTGACGGTTTGCGAATCCGCCGACAACCCGTCCGTTCGCGAGAAATCTGCAAAAATGGAAGCAAGGGGAATTCGCGTTCTGATTGGCGATGCAGCGGAAGCGGACCCGTCCTCCTACGACCTGGCGGTGCTTAGCCCGGGCATAGATCCCTCCGCGCCCCTTGTTCAAAACATCCTCCTTAAAAACATTCCGATCCTTGGTGAGTTGGAATTGGCATTTCAAGAATGCACCTGCCCGGTTGTCGCCATTACCGGAACCAATGGCAAAACAACCACAACCGGGCTCACGGAAAAAATTCTCACAGATTGCGGAGTCCGCACCATGGCAAGCGGCAATATCGGTCTGCCCTTTTCGAGCGCTGTGAGGAAGAGCCATCAATTGGATGTCATGATCCTCGAAGTGAGCTCTTTCCAGCTCGAAACAATCCACACCTTTCATCCCAAGGTGGCTGCTTGGCTGAATTTGAGCCCGAACCATCTGGACCGCTACCCCGGTATGGAGGAATACCGCGCGGCGAAGCTCCGGATTTTTGAAAATCAGACACCCGACGATTTTGCTGTGGTGAATGTCTTATCCGATCTGCCACCTCTTCCTGCGCAAAGAATTTCATTCAGCGCCACCGATCCGAATGCCGATTTCACCCTCCAAGGGCGCGAAATATTTTTTCAGGGTCGACGGCTTCTCGACCTGTCCGACACGGCCTTGCCGGGGATCCATAACGCGGAAAATATCATGGCGGCCTTGGGGATCGGGGTGGCATGGAACCTTGATCTGGACAACCTTGTCCGAGCCGTCGCGGGCTACACGCCTCCCGTTCACCGCTGCGAATTCGTCCGTGATCTCGACGGGGTTCGATGGATCAATGACTCGAAAGCCACGAATCTGGACGCCATGGAAAAAGCCATCGTTTCCCAAGACCGCCCGATCATCCTTATCGCGGGAGGGAAGGACAAGGGCGTGGAATTCGATGACAATGCCGATCTCGTCGGTGAAAAAGTGCGCGCTGCCGTTCTCATCGGCGAAATGAAGGAACGCATCGCCGCCTCCTGGAAAAAAACGGCATGCCACATTGCGGCCACTCTAGAGGAGGCTGTCGCCAAGGCCCGCGAACTCTCTGAACCGGGGGATGTCGTCCTCTTCTCCCCTGGCACATCCTCCTACGACATGTTCCGAAACTACGAAGAACGCGGAAATATTTTCAAAAGTCTCGTTCAACAACTCAAAAACAACCCATCCACCACACCATGATGTTCAAAAAAAACACCAATGCTCCACGCCGTCCAGCGAGACGGCTGGTTCCGAGAAAAACAATGCAAGCCAGAGCGGCCTCCGGCCGGGAGGAGATCGAAGAATATGAAGGCGAAAGCGAACCCAGCATGAAGCTCTCCCAAGCTTTTGTTGTGGTTTTGCTTCTCCATGTCGTGGCCGTGGCCGGCATCTACGGGTTCAATCAGCTCAAGGAAAAACCAGCCAAGCCCGTAACAGCCAAAGCGGAATCGTCGGACAATGCCTCTGTTGCCGCCGCAAGCGAAAAAAAGACGGAGCAACCTGCCAAATCGGAATCCCAGCCCGCAGCAAAAGCCCAGTCGACGCAAACCAGCTACTCGGTCGTCGCTGGCGACACCCTCCGTCGCATCGCCTCAAAATTCAACACAAGCATCGAGTCGATCGAGAAGGCGAACAGCCTCACGAGCACCTCCATCCTCAAAGTTGGGCAGGTTCTCAGCATCCCCTCCACTGCAAAAAGCCAGGCCAATGCTGCTCCAACATCGACCGCAACCGCAAAAGCCTCCTCGACACCGGCGGTCGTTGCCAAGGCGTCAATGGAAAAAACGCCCGCAGCCCACGAGAAAAACGAGGCGACACCGAAAGAACAAGGGCAGTCATCCAGCGGGGAAAAAACGTATGTCGTCGCCAAGGGCGACAATCCCTACTCCTTGGCCAAGAAATACAATATCACCCAAGAGGCCTTGATGAAGGCGAACAATATTGACGATCCGAAGAAACTGAAGATCGGTCAAAAACTCGTCATTCCTTAACCAACGAGAACTCCATCGGCCCGCAGGGATTTCCTTATGCAGAGAAATGCGATCTATGTCCTGACAGTCGCTGTGGCGGCACTCATCGCCCTGGGGTTGGTGATGCTCTTCAGCACCAGCGCATTTGCGGAGGAGAGCCACTCGGATATCTATTTCTTCGTGAAACGCCAAGGCATGTGGCTCTGCGTCGGGCTTGTCGTGGCGGTTCTCGCGTCGCTTGTCGATTACCACGTGTGGGTGAAACACTGGCATTGGTTTTTCGGCGCGGCCGTCGTCCTTCTGATCCTGTGCTTCATCCCGCCCGTGGGGCTCCGGATCAATGGATCCCACCGCTGGATCAATGTCGGATTCGGCGTGGTTCAACCCAGCGAACTCGCAAAAGTGGCAGCCGTGTTTTTTCTTGCCTGGTGGTTTTCTCGCACCGACATCAAGGTTTCAACATTCAAAGATGGACTGCTTTTTCCCATGTCTATCCTAGGGGTTCTGATGGCCTTGATCGTGTTAGAGGTTGATATCGGAAACACGGCACTGATTGGAGGCACTGCTGTCGCCGTCGTTTTCGTGGCAGGGGGCGCCCTCCGATGGCTCTTCATGCTCATCGGCGGCGGACTTGGGGGCATCTTCTTGATTGCAATGAACGTCTCCGAACGCCAGGGACGATTGCTTGCGTTCCTGCATCCCGAGAAATACAGCCTTGGCGAAGGCCTCCAGCAATGGCAGGCGCTTATTGCTTTCGGGTCCGGCGGTGTCGATGGACTCGGCTTGGGACAGGGACGACAGAAAATGCTTTATCTGCCCTATGCACACACGGATTTTATTTTTCCGATGATCGGGGAGGAACTTGGTCTCTATGCGACATTGTTCACGGTTTTTTCCTATTTGGTTATTTGCCTCTGCGGAGCTTTGATTGCCTCAAATGCCCAAGACGAGAATGGGCGCCTGCTCGGGATCGGTGCAGTGATCATGATCACCCTGCAAGCATGCGTGAACATCGGCGTCACAACATCACTCCTTCCCAACAAGGGGATGCCGCTCCCGTTTATCAGCTATGGAGGTTCGAACATGGTGGTTTGTCTCTTTTTCATAGGTCTTCTGGTGAACATACACCGTCAGGGACGGCCGATCGTCTCCCGGCTGGCACCGGCCCTCACGCGACCGCACTTCGAACCGCGCCTATGAAAGAAAACACGACATTCCGGGCCATCATCGCTTGCGGCGGCACAGGGGGTCACCTCTTCCCGGGGCTTGCCGTGGCCGAGTCGCTTCACGAGCGCGGCCACGAGGTTTTGCTTCTCGTATCGGAAAAAGAAATCGATGCGCTTGCCCTGAAATCCCACCCTCAGTTCCGGGCTGAAAAGCTCCCGTCCGTTGGAATGCCGGCGATGCTGCTTTCTCCGGCATTCATAGGATTTCTTCGCCGGTGTTGGGAAAGTTATCGGCAATGCCGGACGATCTTTCGCAAATTCCGTCCCTCGGTGGTTCTCGGCATGGGGGGATTCACTTCAACTGCGCCGATTCTCGCCGCAAGATTAAGGGGACTGCCATGCTATATCCATGAGTCGAATGCCATTCCGGGCCGCGCCAATCGTCTCGCTGCGCGATTCGGTGCCGGTGTCCTCCTCGGTTTCGAGGAATGTCGACAGCGGTTTCCATCCTCTCGCTGCATCGTAACCGGAACGCCGGTCCGGAAAAATCTCGGAGCGCCGATGGATCGCACCGAAGCTTTGAAAATTTTCGGCTTGGAACCCTCGCGTCCCACCCTGCTCGTTACAGGAGGCAGCCAGGGTGCGGCTGGCATCAACCAAGTCCTTTTCCGCGCCTCCGCTCTACTCGCCCAGGCGGGCCTGCAAATCATCCACCTCACCGGCAAGAATGACGATCGCCTGGCATCTGCAAACTACCAGCGGGATGGAATTCCCCATTATGTCGCCCCGTTCCATCACCGCATGGAAGAGGCCTATTCGGCGGCAGACCTGGTTGTGTCGCGGGCTGGTGCATCCAGCCTCAGCGAGCTCTCCGAATTCGCATTGCCTTCGATCCTGATTCCCTATCCGCATGCCACCGACGACCACCAGAGAGCCAATGCGGAGATTTATGTGAAAGCCGGGGCTGCGCTGCTGGCTGAGGAAAAAACGATTGTTCCGGAGGTTTTTGCCGCAACAATTTGGAATCTCTTGAACGATCCTGCCCGCCGCGCCGCAATGGCCGCAGCCGCGAAAAAACCTGCTCCCGAATCTGCTGCCAACAATGTGGCGGATGTCCTGGAGCGAGCCGTGGAGGAGGGCATGGCGTGACGACTTCTGAACTGCGACAGGCTCTCACGGCCTCTACACCCAGGCACATCCATCTGATCGGAGTCGCCGGCTCTGGAATGAGCGGCATTGCGGCATTGCTCATCGGGCTTGGCCACAAGGTGAGCGGTTCAGACAGGGTTCACACGACCGAGGTCGAGCGCTTGGTCAAAAAAGGTCTCTCCTTTCGCTGCCCCCACTCCTCCGACTGCGTGCGGGGTGTGGAAGTTGTAATCTATTCCTCCGCGATCAAGGCCGGGAACCCTGCCTACGACGAGGCTTTGCGACTCGGACTTCCTCTCGCTCGACGCGCTGATGCCCTGGCCGCCATCATGGATTCCAAGAAGGGTATTGTGGTTTGCGGGATGCATGGCAAAACCACCACCTCGTCCATGGCAGCGCACGTCCTCCGCACCGGAGGCCTGAAACCTTCTCATTACGTGGGTGCGGAAATTCCGATTCTGGGCACGAATGCGAGATGGGATTCGGAGGGAGAATGGTTTGTTGCCGAGGGCGATGAGAGCGATGGCACCCTCATCAACTACCACCCGAAACACGCCATCGTCCTCAATATCGAGCCGGAGCATTTGGATTTCTACAAGGACCTTCAAGCGATCGACGCCGTTTACGGGCGCCTGATCAACCAGACGTCGGGCAAGGTTTTCTTCTGCGCCGACGACGAAGGGGCCAGAAGGGTCTGTGCATCACACCCGCGCGCGGTTTCCTACGGCCTCGGGGCCGACTGCCGCTACAAAATCACAAAAATCTCTACCGAAAATTTCCAATCCCGATTCACTGTTTCGGTCGATGGAAAAAAACTGGGGGATGTCGAATTGAATATCCCGGGCGCTCACAATGCCGTCAATGCCCTGGCCGCCATCGCGCTGGCCACCGAAATCGGCCAGCCATTCGAATCCATCGTCAGCGCGCTCCGCAGCTTCCGAGGCGCCAAGCGGCGGTTCGAGATTATCCACGACACAGCGCGCCATACCATTGTTGACGATTATGGTCACCACCCCACCGAGATTGCTGCCACCCTCGCGACAGCACGCACCGGCGACCATGGCCGGGTGGTGGTGATGTTCCAACCCCACCGTTACACGCGGACTCAGGCCCTCAAGGACGAATTCGGCAAAGCTTTTGTCCTCGCAGACCACGTTTTTGTTTCAGACATCTACCCCGCAAGCGAGAAGCCAATACCGGGCATCTCGGGGCAGACGGTTGTGGAAGCCATGCAGGCCGCCGGCCACGCCTCGGCTGCCCATGTGCCCGAGATTTCCCGCATTCATGAAGCAGCGGCCTCCGTGGTGGAGGATGGGGACCTGATTCTCAGCTTGGGAGCGGGTGACATCCACGAGGCAGGCCAGCGCTTGGCGCTAGACCTGAAAATGCGCGACAAACTGCAGGAAGTCATGGGCCAGGGGCGCATCAAACTTTACGAGCCTCTGTCCAAACACACCACGATGCGCGTGGGCGGGCCCGCTCAGTTCTGGATGGAACCCGAGAGCGAGGAGGGCTTCGCCGACTTGGTCAGGTATTGTTTCGATGAAAACATCCCGCTCATGGTTATGGGCCGTGGATCGAACCTCCTCGTGCGTGATGGAGGAATTCCCGGCGTGGTGGCACACCTGGTGCGCGGTGACTTCCAACGATACGAAGTGAGCGGCAGCGAGATCACGGCCGGTGTGGGCGTCAAATTCAAACAACTCAGTGCGCTGGCCCGCTCGGCTGGTATTGCCGGTTTCGAGTGGATGGAGGGAATACCCGGCAACCTTGGAGGCGGACTCCGCATGAACGCCGGTGCCATGGGCATCCAGACTTTCGACCAAGTTGTCAGGGTTCGTTTTTGCGACCAGGACGGCAACATCTTTACCCGAACGCCCGAGGAGATGGATGTGCATTACCGCAGCGTTCCGATGCTGAGAACAAACTACGCGCTCTCGGCGGTCGTTTCGGGCAAACCAGGCACCCAGGCCGAAATCGATGCCGCCATAGCCGAGTCCGTTGCCAAGCGCCGCTCGACCCAACCGGTCGCAGCCAGCGCGGGTTGCATCTTCAAGAACCCGACGACGATTCCCGCCGGCAAACTCATCGAGGAGCTCGGATTCAAAAACTTTTCCGTCGGAGGTGCCCGCGTATCGGAAATTCACGCCAACTTTATTGTCAATGACGGCGGGGCGACATCCACCGACGTCCAGACCTTGATCAAGGAGATTCAAGGCGCCGCCGAGAGAATGCGCGGTATTCAGCTCGAAACCGAGGTTCAAATCGTGGGGGTGGATTTATGATGACTCAAAAACATGCAGGGATTCTGAAAAACAAAAACGTGGCTCTCCTGCTGGGTGGCCCGGGCATGGAGCGGCAGGTTTCACTCCGCTCCGGAGCTGCGGTGGCCAAAGCCCTGCGAGCCGCCGGGGCGGAGGTGGCCGAAATCGACGTCACCACGCCGGAGTTTCTTCTCCCCGATGACATCGACATCGCGTTCAACATCATCCATGGCACATTTGGAGAAGACGGTCAGCTCCAGTCCCTTCTTCATCAACGCGGCATCTCCTACACAGGAGAGGGAATTGAGGGCAGCCATGCGGCATTTGACAAGATTCTTTCGAAAGAGGCCTTTGATCGTGCCGGAGTGCCAACTTCAAAATGGCAAAAAATCCGCCGGGGGCAGCTCCCGAGCCTCCCGTTGCCATACGTCGTAAAGGCTCCCCGCCAAGGGTCGAGTGTGGGTGTTCATATCATTCGAAACGAACAGGAGCTTCCCAGCGCTTTGGAGGACTGCTTCCAACACGGTGAGGATGTCCTTGTGGAGAGCTTTTTTGCCGGTCGTGAGCTGACCGTTGGAATCCTCGGCAGAGAGGCACTGCCGGTCGTGGAGATCGTTCCCAGTGATGGCTTCTACGACTACAACCACAAATACACCAGTGGGGCCTCAACGTATTTCGTTCCTGCCCCACTCACGTCTGCTGAATCGGCAAATGTCCAATCGACCGCCCTTCTGGCCCACCTCGCATTGGGACTCGAAGTCTATTCCCGAGTGGATATACTGCTCGCTCCCGATGGTTCGATGAGTGTCTTGGAGATCAACACCATTCCAGGCATGACGGAGCTGAGTCTTCTCCCCAAGGCGGCAGCCGTTGCGGGACTTGATTTCCCGGCACTCTGTGAGGAGATCGTCGGACTCTCGCTCGATAAAGTGAAGCCCTGATGAAACCTGGAATTCCATTTTCCAAAACGACGGGGAGAACGCCAAACGGCGTTCACTCGTTGAACGTGAAAATGCGTGCCAAAACCGCCAAGCGGAAACGGCAGCGCCTGATCGCTCGGCTCTGTGTAGTGACCATCTCTGTGGCAATTCTCTGCGGGCTGATTTGGTTCGGCCTGAGCAAGGCTTTGGATAAATTTTTCTTTTCGAATCCCGCCTACAATCTTTGCCAACTCCTTCTCGAAACAGATGGCGTGATGGGTGAGGAGGACCTCGTCGCGGAGACCGGCATCAAAACCGGCGACAACATTTTTCGCATCGACCTGGCTCGCATCGACCGGAAACTCCGCGAAATCCCCATGGTCGCTGACGTATACATCGAAAGGACCATGCCTGACCGCTTGGAAATCCGCTTAACACGGAGGATTCCCGTGGCTTGGATTTCGAGTTCGACGGACTCCACGGCGGACTATGACCCGAGTTCGATGACATTAGTGGACGACTCCGGCTTCCTCATGAAACCGCGGCTTTTGCTTCAGGAGTATCATCAACTCCCGGTCATCTACGGTGTGAATGTCGGAAAAATCCAGGAGGGCGCTTTGCTGGAGCAGGATGACTTGAAAAATGCGCTTCACCTCTTGCGCGAGGCCAGGGGCCAACCGCAATCACTCCTCGTCATACGCTCCCTGAATATCAGCAAAGGCTATTGCATCGATGCGGTAACCGATCAAAACGCCCACCTGAAATTCGCCTCCGGGGATTTCCTGACCCAGTTGGAAAAGCTCCAGCGCCTTCTGGCCCACTGCCGCGACACGGGACGCGCCCTGGAGTCTGTGAATCTCATGGTCGCCAAAAACACGCCAGTTACATTTGTGATGACCTCCCCACCGCCTCCTGTTCCAGAACAGCAGAAACCAACTCCACAAAAATCCAAACCCAGGAAAAACTGATGGCCCGCGAAAAAATCCACGTCGGACTTGAAATCGGAACAACGAAAGTTTGCGCCGTTGTGGCGGAATGCCACCGCGATGGTGAAATGCGCATACTCGGCGTCGGCGAGAGTCCATCCAGAGGCGTTCGAAAGGGGGAGATCGTGGACTTCAAAAATGCCACGCAGTGCGTGCATGATGCGCTTGCTGATGCCGAGGATCGCAGCGATCAGGAAATTCGGAGCGTCTGGCTGGCCGTCTCGGGAAGCCATATTTCCAGCTTCAACAACCGGAGCTCACTCGCCCTCCCCGAAGAATCGACCATCACCGCGAAGGAAATCGAAAGTGTCGAGTTCAAAGCCAAGGAGGCCGGGATTCCGAAAGAGAACGTTATCCTCCACTCTGTCATTCAACGCTATTATGTCGATGGTCAGGAGGGCGTGATCGATCCCCACGGCATGATGGGATCCAAGCTCGAGGCCGATTTTCATATCATCCACGGCGTCACCAGCCGGATTCAAAATGTGATCCGCTGTGTCAGGGAGTTTGACATCGATGTGG
This sequence comes from bacterium, assembly GCA_037147075.1. Classification (GTDB taxonomy): domain Bacteria; phylum Verrucomicrobiota; class Verrucomicrobiia; order Chthoniobacterales; family Terrimicrobiaceae; genus UBA967. The sequence goes on along the minus strand of JBAWVX010000005.1, from coordinate 67,366 downwards.
ATGACATTGTCGTGAACTCGGTGGCCTCGGCGCAAGCCGTCTTGGACGAGCATCAGAAAGAAGCCGGGGCGGTCCTGATCGATATCGGCGGCGGCGTGACAGACTACATCGTCTATAAGGACGGGGTCGTCCGCCACAGCGGGGTCATTGCCATTGGCGGAGATCACATCACAAACGACCTCTGCATCGGTTTGCGGATACCGATTGCAAGGGCAGAGAAACTCAAGATCGAAGAAGGATCGGCCATTACCACAAACATCTCGTCCGGAGATAGAATCACCCTGAAGAATGATACGGGTTTTTCAGGAAGGGACATCGACAGACAAATGCTCAACATGATCATTCGAGCCCGTCTTGAAGAGCTCTTCGGAATCCTTCACAAGAGGATTCAAGAAGTCGTTCCCGAACATCTGTTGGGGGCGGGGATCCTCCTGACAGGCGGATGCAGCCTGCTTCGCGGGGTGCGGGAGACGGCTGAGTCCATCTTTGCCGGCACACCGGTCTATCTGGCCCACTCCCAATCTGTGTCCGGCCCGATGTCCGCTTTTGAAAACCCCCAACTTTCCACCTGTATTGGAGCCGCGAAATATGCTCAGGCTGTGCACGCCGAGATGCCGGATGAATCCTTCATCGGCCGCTTGAAAGGATTCTTCGGCAGGTAGGCCTTTTTTTTATGATTACCTATCCCCGTTGGCTTGAACGTGACACCGGAAAGGAACCGGTGCTCCGACTCCTCGGCATCGGCAATGCCGGGGTGAATATTGCAGACCGCATGGTTGTCCGGGCCCCGCTGGCGATCGAAACAGTGGCCGTGAATTCCGACCAGCAATCCCTCAACGCCTCCGTGGCATCGAGAAAAACGGCTCTGGGCCCGATGACAACACACGGACTCGGAGCTGGAGGCGACCCGGAGCTGGGACACGAGGCGGCCAGGGAATCGATGAGCGAGCTGCGCCGCGCTGTGGAGGGTGCCGATGTGGTTTTTCTCTGTGCCGGACTGGGCGGCGGCACGGGAAGCGCGGTAACCCCTCACTTGGCCGAGCTGGCCCATGCCAACGGATCACTCGTCGTCGCCGTTGTCACAACCCCATTCCATTTTGAGGGGCGTCGCCGAACCCAGCAGGCTCAAGAGGCGCTCAAAATGCTTTCCCTCCACGCTGATGCCATCGTGCATTTCGAGAACGACCGCATGGCGGAGATCACGGCCCCGCGTGCCGAGGCGGAGGAGACATTTGCGGCCTGCGATGCGATCCTTTTTCAAGCAGTGGCCTCCCTGGCGAGGTTGATTTCCTGTCCGGGGCCCATGCAGGTTGCTGTTCCCGACCTTCTCGGCATTCTACGAGGTGGGGGAGGGTCTTTTCTATTCGGGAGCGGCGAGGCCGATGGTGGCAACCGTGCTCATGAGGCTTTGGAGCAGGCCCTCAGGAGTCCCTTACTCGATCATGGCCGTTTGGTTCACGATGCGGAAAAAGTTCTTGTCCATCTTTCCGGTCCGCGCTCGCTGACGTTCGCCGAGGTCGCCGCCATCATGCAGGAGATTTCAAAAAACACCTCCCCGGCGGCATTGCTGCATCTGGGAGTTGGAGTGGTGCGTGACGATTCGGCTCCCCTGGTCATCACCTTGATCGGACAGACTGGCCGCGTGGGACGACTCGAACCTTCGACACCCGTTGTCGTCCCGGCGACAACCTCTGCGACAGCGTCTGCGCTCTTTCCGGAGGATACGATCACATCCACTCCCCCGGCGCCTCAGACTCCTGCGGCGGGCCAGTTGAAAACGTCCGCTCCGAAGATCAAGCAGGAGGATTTGCCCCTGGAGCCGATCGCGCGTGGCAGGTTCGAAAAGGTGGAGCCCACCATCGTCGAGGGCGAGGATCTTGACGTCCCCACCTTCTTGCGCCGGAAACTCAAAAAGTAAAACCGGTCGGGCTCACTCCACCGTTACGCTTTTTGCGAGATTGCGTGGCTTGTCCACATCGCAGCCGAGTTCCACCGCGATATGGTAGGCGAGCAGTTGCAAAGGAATGACGCTGAGAATCGGCGTGAGGTAGTGCGGGGCGTCTGGGATCAAAATCACATCATCACAAATTTTCCCCAGCGCCGTGTCGCCCTCGGTGCCAATCGCGATCACGGGACCCTTACGGGCCTTGACTTCCTCGATGTTGCTCACATTTTTTTCAAACACCGCGTCGCGCGGGGCTATGAAAAGCGAGGGCGTCTCCTCCGTGATGAGGGCGATGACTCCGTGCTTGAGCTCCGCGCTGGGGTATCCCGAGGCGGAGATGTAACTGATCTCTTTCAGCTTCAACGCTCCCTCCAGCGCGATCGGGTAATGTGCCTGGCGTCCCATGAAGAGGAAATTCCTGGCAGGGGCATATTTTTTGGCGATGGCCGCAACCTGTGGTTCCAGCTCGATGGTCCGGGCAACAAGGTCGGGGAGCTTTTCCATTTGCGCGATGATATCGAGCCCTTCGCTATGGGAGAGATGGCGGATGCGGCCGAGAAGCAAGCCTAGCAAAGTGAAGATCGTGAGCTGCGAGGTGAAGGACTTTGTGGCCGCAACGCCGATTTCGGGTCCGGCGTGCATGTAGACACCGCCGTCGCTCTCGCGGGCGATCGTGCTGGCGACATTGTTGCAAATGCCGAGCGTGCGGTGTCCTTTCCGCTGACTCTCACGCAAGGCCGCCAGTGTATCGGCTGTTTCCCCGCTCTGGCTGATCACGAAAGCCAGCGTGTCGCGCTGAAGGGGAATGTTCCGGTAGCGGAATTCGCTGGCGAACTCGCATTCCACGGGGATGTGCGACAGCGACTCGATAATGTATTCGCCGGCCAGGGCAGCGTGGAATGCCGTGCCACAACCTGCCAGCACGATTCGGTCCACAGCTCGCAACTCCGAATTTGTCATGTTCAACCCGCCAAGCTTCGCCGTGGCTTCTTCGAGGGAAAGCCGCCCGCGCATGGCATCTCGAACGGTATTCGGCTGCTCGTGGATTTCCTTGAGCATGTAGTGCGGGTATTTTCCCTTGTCCACCGACGAGGCGTCGAACTCGACCCGGCTGATCTGAAATCCCGCGCCACCACCCGAGACGGTGGAAATCTCGAATCCCTCCGCCTGGAGAGCGACAATCTCGTAGTCGTTGAGGTAAACGACATCGCGTGTGTGGGCGACGATGGCGCTGACATCGCTTGCCAGAAAGTGCTCGTCGTGGCCAATGCCCAGAACCAGTGGGCTTCCGCGACGCGCTCCGACTACAACTCCGGGGACGTCCGCATGGATGGCCGAGATACCGTAGGTTCCGATGACCTGTCGCAGGGCTGTGCGAACGGCTTCCACCAACGCTCCCTTGTCGCGCGTGCCGGACGTCTCGAATGCCTCGCCGACGAGGTGGGCCAGGACCTCTGTGTCGGTCTGCGAATGGAACTCGTGGCCCCTTTCGATCAGTTGATCCCTGAGGGTCTGGTAATTTTCTATGACTCCATTGTGAACGAGATGGAGCCGCCCGGAGCGGTCTTGGTGCGGATGGGCGTTTTCGCGTGTCACGGCGCCGTGCGTGGCCCAGCGGGTGTGACTGATTCCAACACAACCCGCGACCGGGTGTTTTGCTATTTCCCCGACGAGATTGGCGATGCGGCCCACGGATTTTCGGACTTCGACCCGTCCAGACTGAAGCACTGCGACGCCTGCGGAATCATACCCTCGGTATTCGAGGCGATGCAGGCCATCCAGCAAGACAGGGAGGGCATCTGAGGAGCCCACATAAGCAACAATTCCACACATAAAAGCATCGTGACAATGCGGACCCCGTCGCGCAAGCTCTCATCCACCATGACCATTCAACCCTCCTCCTCCTTCAAATCGGACACCCTGGCCATAATCATGGGCGGCGGCGCGGGAACCCGTCTTTTTCCGCTCACCAAAGAACGCTCGAAACCTGCCGTGCCACTCGGCGGCAAATACCGGTTGGTGGACATCCCTATCAGCAACTGCCTGAACTCCGGCCTGCGCGGCATCTACATCCTCACCCAGTTCAACAGTGCCTCACTCCACAGCCACATCAACGAGAGCTACAAATTCGACAATTTCACCCCGAGCTTCGTCGAAATCCTCGCCGCGCAGCAAACCCCCGAGGGAGCGCGCTGGTATCAAGGCACGGCCGATGCCGTGAGACAGAACCTCCGCTACTTTCTTGAACACCGCTGCAAGTATTTCGTCATCCTCAGCGGCGACCAGCTTTACCGAATGGATTATCGCGAGATGATTCGCCAGCACATCGACTCGGGAGCCGATCTCACGATCGGGACAATCCCTGTCAACCGCCAGGCCGTGCCGGGATTCGGCATCATGGTGACGGATAACGAGAGGCGGATCACACGATTCGTGGAGAAGCCCAAGGACCCGGCGGTCATCGACTCGCTTCGCATCCCGCCCGAAATTCTCGCACAGATCGGGCATCCGGGCAGCGAGGAGTTGTTCCAAGCTTCCATGGGTATTTATGTTTTCAATCGCGAGGCCTTGATTTCGAGTTTGGACAACGACTTGGTGGATTTCGGAAAAAACATCATCCCGGCCGCCATCGAGCACCGCAAAGTCATGGCCCATATTTTCCAGGGCTACTGGGAGGATATCGGAACCATCCGCTCGTTTTTTGACGCCAATCTCGAGATGGCCGACCGCAATCCCAAGTTCAGCTTCTATGTGGCCGGTGCGCCGGTTTACTCGCAGCCGCTTTGCCTCCCCGCCAGCGTCATTGAGGGAGCCCAAGTGAAGCGGGCCATGATTTCCGACGGTTGCGTGTTGGGTAACAGCACCATCGAACGCTGTGTTCTCGGAATCCGCAGCATTGTGGGCTCTGGCACGACATTGAAAAACACCGTGATGATGGGGGCCGACCTCTACGAGGCGGCCTCGGACGAGCATCCGGCGGGAGTGCCTCCCATTGGGGTGGGACCCAATTGTTCGATCGAGGGGGCTATTATCGACAAAAATGCACGCATCGGGGCCGGTGTTGTCATCACCCCGAAGACCGGTTGCGAGAATCTCGACGGTGACGGGTATTACATCCGCGATGGAATCGTGGTCGTTCCGAAAAACAGTGTCATTCCCGACGGAACTCGGATATAGCGCGAAAATGAGACTTTTTCCACGCCTCGCACTGCTTCTCTTGCCCCTCCTGTTGGGTGCATGCCGTTTTGAGAATCCGCTGACCTCCTCACCCTCCGAGGCGCTCAACACTTGGTTGCTCGGCGAATGGGAGTTGAAGGAAAAAGGAGGCGTGTCATCGGCTGTCGTGTCCCCCCTTCCGAACGACCGCTACTCGATCCATGTCTCCCTCTCGCCACAAGCGGCCAAGGGGCGGCGGGATTACGATTTTGAAGCGTGGGCGTCACGCGTTGGGAACTCAACTTTCTTCACGCTGCGGAATCTGCGAAACGCGCCCGACCTGCCCGAGGGAGCCCATGTTTTCCTGCATGCCCAGATGATCGATCAAGTCACGGTTCGCCTGCGCTCGCTCCAGCTGGATTCACCAGATAACGCGACCAGTCAGGAACTCCGCAAGGAAATACGCACCCGTCTCAAAGAGGGATCGCTTTACAAGGAGTCGAAAGACTGGAGGCGCGTCGCGGAGATTTATTGGACCAAGGAGGGCGAGACCGGGCTTTTCAAGCCGCTGCGTTTTGCCGTTCCAACGTCAACGGACCAACCTTGATCGATCCCGCTTCGGAGAATGGCCGTGCACTCCGCGCCCGGTTGGGGCCGGAACTTTATGCCAAGAGGATGCAACGTGAGCGGGACAAGCTCACGAAATTTCTGCATCAGGGACGCGGCATTTTTCGTCTCGAACGCATTCTTCCCTTTGACGCCTTGCTTGCGGGCATCCTGAAATTCATCGGCCTTCAAAGCCGGATGCGGCGCGATTTTTTGGATGTTCGCCTGGAGGAAAGGGAATGGTTTTTCTCCAATCTGCCAGCGGCTTTTGAGGGGTTCCGCCTGCTGCACCTCACGGATCTTCATTGTGATCTGGATCCAGAACTCATCGATAGGGTCATCGACCTGGTGCGAGACGCGCCGCACGATGTGGCATTGCTGACCGGCGACTACCGAAATGGCATGGAAGGCGACCACGCCTGCGCCACACGCGGCATGGCCCGCCTTCGCGAAGCCCTGACCCAGGAGTGCTGGGCCATCCTTGGGAATCATGATCCTCTGGAAATGGCTCTGGATCTCGAGCGCGTGGGACTCCCTGTTCTTCTGAATGAGGTTGCCGAGATCCGTCGCGGGGGCGATTCTCTCTGGATTGCGGGAGTCGACGATCCGCATTACTACCAGACACATGATCTCGCCGACACGCGCCGCAAGGCCCCCGAAGACGCGTTTGTGATCCTCTTGTCGCACAGTCCCGAGACCTACGTGGAGGCGGACGCTCTGGGATTCGCGCTGCAATTGAGCGGCCACACGCACGGGGGTCAGATCTGCCTGCCCGGTGGGCGGCACTTGGTTGTCCCGTGCAAAGTTCCGCGACGCTTCATCGCCGGGGCTTGGAGCCATGGAACCATGCAGGGCTACACCTCCCGGGGGACAGGGGCTTGCGGCATCGCAGCACGCTGGAACTGCCCGCCGGAAATCACCTTGCATACCCTCCGCCGTGGCAAAGTTTAGCTACCTCTACTCCTCAGCGCGCCGCTCTCTGACAAACTCCGCAGAATCAAGCAGGGCCACGAGTGGGAGGCAATTTGCCATGAGGACCAGGACCGTTTGCCTCTTTTTGAGGAAGGTAAATTCTGACCGGGTTTCTTTTTTGTTTACCAGATCGTCTTGACTCCAGGATAAAGCGGAATTTTTTCATCCTTGGGCAACTAAGGGGCATCTGTGTTTCAGGGCTTCTGCGATGAGAATTCGGTCGATAGGATCGTTATGGATATCCGGCAAGACCATGCCCTTGCCCGATCCACAAATTCGCCATGTGGCCGAAAAAATGCGGCTGTAGGCCGGTGAAACCACTCCGTGTCGGGCGTGGGGCTCACCCGACTGCCCCCGAGGGCGGGCGCGCTCCCCGGAAGGACGGCCGTGCGAACACGTTTCAAAGTCTCAATGCAAGCTGACTTTGGTATGACTCGCTTGCAGTCGTCTCGCCCTTGGGCGGCTAAGCGCGGAAGATCGCTCCAAGTTTCTTGCCCAGTATGAGGCTTGTTCCGATGATGGTGACGGCGAGGAATGCCATGGCCCACACGCCAAGGGCGCTGGCGACGAAGCGCCCCTCGCCGAGGAGTTGGTAGAGTTCGTAGATGGCTTTGGTGATGGGAAAATCCTGCTGTTTCTGGGCAAGCACGAGGGAGTCGCTGACCTCCAGCATGGCGAAGGAAAATGCGAGCAATCCGCCAGCCAGCAGGTTCGCCGCGATCAAGGGGATTGTGATTTTCCAGAGGGTGCGCAGGGGCGTGCAGCCGAGGTTTTGTGCGGCTTCCTCGAGGGTGACACTGGTTTGCTGGAATCCGGCCGCAGCGGAGCGGGCGACATAAGGCAGACGGCGCACCGAGTAGGCGATGACCAAAATCAGCAGCGGGTCGATAGTGGGATTGAGAAAAGCAAATGGCTTCCCCTCTTGCGTCATGGCGAGGTAGCCGAAAGCCAGGACCAAACCCGGCACAGCAAGGGGCAGCATGGCCATGGCATCAAGAATCTGCCTTCCCGCGAGACGCGTCCGGACGACGACATAGGCGATGGCCACTCCCAGAACGAGGTCCAGAGCGGTAGCCAAGCCAGCGTATTTCAGACTGTTCTGAATCGAGGGCAGCGTGAGGTTGTGACCAAGAGCGGCTTCAAAGTGCGACAGCGTCCATCCGCTGGGAAGAATCGTCTGATACCAGTCCTTCGAAAACGCTACGAGGACGACGCCGATGTGTGGCAGCACGGCGAGGAAGGTCACGAGCCCGAACAGGCCGGCACAAAGCAGACCGGCCACTGGCCCGATGCGGCGCGGGCCGCCCAAGCTGGTCGCCTTCGCCATCATCGCGTGGGAGTCGCGGCCGAGAAGCAATTTCCCGACGGCGTAGAGGATGACGGTCGAGCAGAGCAGCACCACCACCAGAGCGAATGGGAAGGGATTTCCCCCGATATCCTTGATGCCATAAAAAATCTGCACGGAGGTCACACGGGTAAAGTCAAACATGAGGGGCACGCCGAGTTCGGTGAATGACCAGATGAAAACGATCGTTCCCCCCGCGAAGATGCCGGGCATGACGAGCGGCAAGGTGATCCGGCAAAACTTGCGAAAGCCCGTGCAGCCGAGATTCTCGGCGGCCTCCTCCATCGCAGGGTCCACATTCGCGAGGGCGGCGAGCACATTGAGGTAGAGGATCGGGTAAAGGTGGAGGGCATTGAGAACGATGACGCCCCAGATTCTTCCCTCACCGAGCCAGTCGATCGGATGGTTCGGAGAAAGGAGTCCGGTGGCTTCCAGAAGCGCGTTCAGGGCACCTTGCTGGCCGAGGATTTGCTTGATGCCGATGGCTCCTACAAAGGGCGGCATGATCATTGGAACAAGAGCCAACGCGCCAAGAAGCGATTTTGCGGGGAATAGAAAACGATCGCTGAGCCAAGCCAGCGGAATCGCGATCAGGGCGGCAAGCAGTGTGCTCCAGACTCCCATCTGGAGCGAATTCCAGAGTCCCTCGACATAGAGGGGATTGCGGAACACCTCGGCGATGTAGTCGATCGTGAATTTTCCGTCCGACCCGATAAAGGCTCCGCGGAGGGTCTCGGCAATCGGCCAAAGAAAAAACAAGGCGAAGAAAACCGTGGTCGCGAAAAAGACGATTTTCGAAAATGACCGGCTCATTTTCCCTCCTTAGCCAGCATCGCAGCCTCGCGGTATTGGCGCCGGAAATATTCGGCGAGCTCCTTGGCGAGGCGGACTTCTTGGATGCGATCTTTCGAGGCCAGAGCGTCTTTGAGGCTCGTTTTTGACGTCGCGTAGTCTACAGCAGACAGGTCGGTGAATTTTTTATAGGCTTCACGTGGAAATCCGGCTTGGACGAGCGCCTGCCAGGCTTCGGCTTGCTCGTGGTGGAGGTCGAGACAGACGACCCGGATGATGAAGGCCATGACGCGAAAAACGGGTGCTGTCCATTCGGCTGTGTAAGTGAAAAGCTTGGCTTCTTCGTAAGGCTGGACATCCGGATCCGAGCGCAGCGCTGCGTATTCCGGCAAGTAGAGTTCCTTGCGGATGGGAAGCCGCCGCAGGGCGTATTTCGTGGGACCTCCCGGAACGCCGACTTTAAAATTCCAGAGCTTTTGGCCTTCGAGAGAGAGGACAAAGGCGATGAACTCCTCGGCCGCCGCCCGGTTCGGAGAGCCGCGCAAAAGACCTATGGGATCGACCGCCACCGAGGAGCCGCCTGCCGGCGTGAAGTATTGCAGCCGCGATGGCGCGTCGCTGATTTTCACCGCCTCGCTTTGGAAGCGCCCGTAAAAATCGATGCACATGCCGATGGCGGCATCTCCGAGCGACACATCGAGCGGGATTTTCGGCGATGAATCGGTGAAGTATCGCGAGTTGGCTGAGGCGGCTTGGATGATTTCCAGGCCGCGCCTCCAGCCGAGGGCGAGCATCTCCTCATCGGGACCGCCAGCCTTGCGGACGAGTTCCTGCATTTGCTGCTGAATCACCATTTCAAACGCCCGCGCGGCAGAACCGCTTTTGGTCGGATCAGCCAGTGCGACCTGGCGATAAAAAACCGGGTTGGTGAGATCTTTCCACGATGAGGGCATCCCACGGACTCCAAGGCGGTGCAGAGAGTCGGTGTTGTAGCAGACGCCGAACGAGGAGAGGCAGGTTCCGATCCAGAGAGCACGCGGGTCGTAGAATTGCTCGCCGGAAACGCTCTGCGGGATCGTGTCCTGCCCAAACCAGGCTGGATGGGCCTTGATAACATTGCTGGCAACAAGGCGTCCGGCCTTGGCTTGCTGCTCGAAGTCGTAAGCCCCTCCGCCAAAAAACAGGTCGATTCCGATGCCTGTGCTGGAATTCAGAAAGGACCGGCGCGCCGCTTGTGCCGCGGTATCTGCAGCGGGATCATCCGGCAATTTGACTTTGGAATTGTCGAAGGCTGCGGCGATGTCCGGCGTCCAGGATTTGCCTTGGGAGGTCCAGGCATATTCAAAGGCCGCCAGGTATTCGCCTGCGAGAAAGCGCGAAATCTCGCTGGTTCCGCCCGGCAGTCGCCAATCGATGCGGATCGATCGTCCGGTTTTGAGTTGATAGTGTTTGGCGAAGGCCATGCTGAATTCATGGCGCACGGCCTCGTTGTGTGGGGAAATGATGACGAGGGTGTCATCGGCTTTCGCGAGGAGATTTTGGCGGGGCTTGAGCAGAAATGGCACCGCCAGCACCGAGGCAAGGGCCGCCAGCACCATAAGAATTCGCGGGCTCATGACAGGCGGGAGCGGTCCATGTTCGTCTCAGGGTTTGAGAACCACAACGTCCTCGGGATTCGCGGCAGCAAAAAAATCCCGACCTTGGCCGCGCGCGGAGACGTGGGGATTCAGTTCGAAAATTTTCATATCCTGAGCGGAGGTCTGGAGGCGGTATTGCGCTATCTCGCCAAGGTAAACCGACTCTCCGAGCCGTCCTTTCACGGCGTTCACCATGGCAGGCGTTGTGCGGAGCGACCAGCTTTCAGGGCGGATGCTGAGCGATACCTCATCGCCTGGAGCAGGCTTCCACTGCGGATCGCCGAGGTATCCCTCGAAAGGCCCCTCGCTTGTTTCCACGTGGGCCTTGGTCCCGTCCAGGGATACGATTTTTCCTGACAGGAAATTTGATTCGCCGATGAAGTCCGCCACGACGCGCGTCCGGGGACGGCGGTAGACCTGCTCGGGCGTTCCGATCTGAGCGATGCAACCTCCCTCGAGAACAGCCATGCGATCGGAAATGGAGAGGGCCTCTTTTTGATCATGCGTGACATAAATCGCGGTTAGGCCATTTTCCTTGCAGACGCGGCGGATTTCGGAGCGCATTTCCAAGCGGAGACGAGCGTCAAGATTTGACAGAGGCTCGTCGAGGAGGACGCAACGGGGACGTATCACCAAGGCCCGCGCCAGGGCGACGCGTTGCTGCTGCCCGCCGGAGAGTTGGGTGATTTTACGATCGGCGTATGCACCCATTTGCACGGATTCCAACGCCGCTCCAACCCGCTGGCGTATTTCAGCCTGGGGAACCCGGCGTTCTTCGAGACCGAAGGAAACATTTTTTGCGACCGTCATGTGTGGCCAAAGCGCGTAGCTCTGAAACATCATTCCCGTGTTCCGCTGGTGCGGAGGAAGGCTCGTCACATCATCGTCGCCGAAAAGGATGCGGCCCTCATCCGGAATGTAAAACCCGGCGATGTTGCGCAGCAGCGTTGTTTTCCCGCATCCGCTCGGGCCCAGAAGGAAGAACAACTCTCCTGGCTCGATCCTGAGCGAAATGCCATTCAACGCCACGGTGTCGCCAAATTTCTTCACCAGGTTCTCGATGGTAATCGCGATCATCGAATCTCCCTCGATTGCCGAGTTGCAGCTGGCAGAACCGGACAGAGGATTTGTGGCGAATCCATCATCCGATTCATTGGTCGCGGGCCCGCCTATTGGGCCGAAGGGGGCCCGCCAAGGCGCGAGAGCTGACTCGCCGACATGCGTGCGGCAGGGGATGATGGGAACTGAGTGACCACCATGTTGAATCGGCTCCGGGCATCATCGATCTGTAGCCCGCGAAGGAGTATCTCCCCCTCGGTGTAGGCGGCAAAAGGGGCCGCGTAGCTCGCAGGGTATTGGGTTACGACTTGTTGGCAGGTCGTCATGGCCGACTTCTCATCGCCCGACGCATCCTGATTCATCGCGATTCCGAGAAGCGCCCCACCGGCTAGTTCGTGCTTGGGAAAACGATTGAGGAATTCACGAAATGCAGCCGTGGATTTCTCCAAATTGCCGGCGTCCCGCTCGAGGGAAGCGATTTGCATGAGTGCATCGGCTGCGCAGCGGGATTTGGGAAATTTGTCAACCACGATTTGCAAGGCCTCGATGCTACTGGACTCGGCCAAGAGTTTTTGCGCGGCGACATTTTGACTCGTCGAGAAGACAAACCAAATGGCGAGACAAACGCTTCCAACCAGGACAGCCCCGGTAACAAAGAGGATTAGGGATTTGTTGCGTTCCCAAAAAAGATCCCACTCGATCTGGGAATCTCCGGAAAGGTGGCCCTCAAGTGCAGGCTTCGGGAGCGGTTCCATCAGGCTGCCACCTCCGCGCGGGCTTCATCCGCCAGGGCGGTGCTGAGATACCTTTCACCTGTGGAGCAACCGATTGTGACGATGAGCTTGCCTGCATTTTCGGGACGCATGGCGACTTGGATGGCAGCATGGACGTTGGCTCCTGTGCTGATGCCCCCCAGGATGCCTTCTTCCTTGGCCAATCGGCGGGCCATCGCGAAGGCCTCGTCGTTTGAGACCCGGATACATTCGGTGATCTGTGCTTCGCCTGCGGAGTTTTTGAGATGAAGGTTATTGGGAACGAAGCCGGCTCCGGTGCCTTGGATTTTGTGCGGGCCGGGTTTGAGGGGTTCTCCGGCGAGGGTCTGGGAAATGACAGGCGAGTCCTTGGGCTCGACAGCGATGGCTTGCAGGGAGGGTTTGCGGGGTTTGAGAACCTCCACACATCCGGAAATGGTGCCACCGGTGCCGACGGCTGCCACAAGAATGTCAACCTGACCGTCCGTGTCGCTCCAGATTTCCTCAGCCGTGGTTTTGCTATGAATGGCGGGATTCGCGGGGTTGTTGAATTGCTGTGGCATCCAGGCATTCGGAGTTTCTTGGAGAAGGGCCTCGGCTTTGGCGATCGCACCACGCATGCCTTCGGAACCAGGGGTGAGAACAAGCTTGGCGCCTAACATCGCCAGGAGGGTGCGCCGTTCCAAACTCATCGTTTCGGGCATCGTCAAAATGATTTTATAGCCCTTCGCAGCCGCCACAAACGCGAGAGCAATACCAGTGTTGCCGCTTGTAGGCTCGATGATGACCGTGCCGGGCTTCAAAATTCCGCGCTGCTCGGCGTCTTCGATCATGGCCATGCCGATGCGGTCCTTGACGCTGCCCAGCGGGTTGAAAAATTCACACTTGAGAGCGATGGTGGCGGGGAGCCCCGCCGTGACGCGGTTGAGCCTGACAAGCGGGGTGCGTCCGACTGTTTCGACGATGTTGTTGTAGATGTTGCCCATGGGTCTTGAATTGAATTCTTCCATTTACACGCGTCTGTGCGTGCGGTGAAGTTTTTAGTTTGGTCTATCCTGTCGTGCGGAGGCCGCTGGCAATCGCATTGATGCTCAAAAGCACCTCTGGAAGCAGTCGGTTTTTTGCAGCGGGTTCTGCGGCGCGCCACTCGGTGAGCAGCTTCGTCTGGTGGATGTGAAGCGCGCGAAGCCCGGAGTCGCGCAATGCAAGGGTTTTCAGCATGCGGGGGCGGCGCTTTTCCAGGGCGCCTCCAAAGACGAGGGACATCATTTCGCGTGTGGAGTCAAACTCCGCCAGGATGATGCTGAGGATCTCCTTGCGAATCCGCGCGTCGCCAACCAGTCCCGCGTAAATGGAAATGATCTCGCGGTCGGCGCTGGCCAGGTTCGTTTCCACGTTGGTCAACACATAGTAAAGGAAGGGCGATTTCTTGAGATTGGCACGCAGGTTTTGAAAAAGCCTGGGACGCTCGGCTTGGAGGCGCTGCAGCGCGGAACCCACACCGAACCAGCCGGGCAAGTAATGACGGCTTTGATTCCAGCTGAAGACCCAAGGAATCGCGCGGAGATCGGCTAGGGTCCGCTGACCCGTGCGCCGCGAGGGACGTGATCCGATGCGGCTGGTCTCGAGGGCATCGATCGGTGTGGCCTCCGAGAAGTAGGTCATGAAATTGGGGTGGCTGATGAGCGCCGTGTAGGCATCCCGGCTGGCGGCGGAGAGAAACTCGCATGCCTCGCTGAATTTCCCATCGCTGGGTGCGGGCTGGTCGTTGATGGAAACAGCGGCGACGCCCGCCTGCAGCAACTCGAGGTTGTAGACAGACGAGGAAATGGTCCCGTATTTCTGGGAAATGGTTTCCCCCTGCTCGGTAACACGCAAATCGCCGCGTGCGGACCCTTGTGGCAACGCGGCCAGGAAACGATGGGTCGGCCCCGCCCCGCGACTGATCGTGCCGCCCCGACCGTGGAAGAAACGGATTTTTACACCGGCATCGCGTCCGACCTGGGCCAATGCGCTTTGAGATTGGTGCAGTGCCCACTGACTGGCAAAGATGCCGCAATCCTTGTTGCTGTCGCTGTAGCCGATCATGACCTGCTGGACAGGCCAGTTGTGTTCGTTGGTTTTTTTTTCATTCGCCCGTCGGCGGTGAAAGCCGAGACTCCGCGCCGTGACGGGATGTTTCAGAAACAGCCTGACAATGCCGGGCCCCTGCTCCAAGTCCTCGAGCGTCTCGAACAGCGGAACGATAGGCAGATCGCAAACCAGCCCCTCTTCTGTCCACCGCGCCAAACCAGCCTCTCGAGCCAGCAAATAAACGGCGAGCAAATCGGAAAGACGCCGGGTCATACTGACGATCAAAGACCCGATGCCATCAAGCCCGTGTTTGGAGATGTGGTTGCGGAGGACAGTGTAACAGGCAAGGACATCATCCGCCTCACGGCCTGCAGGTGTTCCTGCGCTGAGGAATGGTCGCGGCGAGCGGAGCTCCTCCTCCAAAAAAGCCAAGCGCCGGTCCTCGCTCCACTCCGAAAACTTGTGGTCTTCCGCGCCCCCCGCCTCAAGGAGTCCATCAATCGCCAGATCGTGGAAGCGGCTGTTCTGACGAATATCAAGATTCGCCAAGTGAAAGCCGAAAGTGTCCAGGGCGCGACGCACGGGGTTCACGGCAAAGTCGGCAAGGCGCCCGGCGCCTCCGGCGTGCAGGGCATCGGAAAGTTGTTTCAGATGCGCCTCGAGTTCGGATGGATTTTGAAAACGAACACCGCTCTCCAGAATTTTTGCATCTTCGATTTCGCCGGTGGATACAGGCAGACGGTGTTGAAGGTGGAGAACGAACTGACGCCAAGGCTCGTCGGAATACGATTGCGACAACGTTTGAGCGAGCGCAGGCGTTTCCCGACGGAACTTGTCGAGCGCGCTTTGGAGATCCTCCGGAAAATCCTGAAAATTGCTCGAGAGGGGGAGATTGGAGGCCAGATCCTCCAACTCTCGGTGCAGAACAATCAAGGCGCTTAGACGAAGATCGCGAAGCGTGGTCTCGGTGACGGACGCAGTCACAAGCGGGTGGCCGTCCCGATCACCTCCGACCCAGGTGCCGAAGCGGATTTTTGGGAGCCCGAGAGGATCACCGAGCAGCGAGGAATCAAAGTCTGCGGCGCGCCAAGCCTCGCGGAGGCGCTGATCGAGACGGGCCAAGGCGGGAGGGAACACCTCGCGCAAATAGTAGATGACCCCGCGCCGTTCCGTGGCGACGTCAGGTTTTTCCAAGAGGATTTCGCCTGTTCGCCAGAGGCGCTCCAAGACAACTTTGAACTCCTCGCGCAGGGCATTTTGCTGACTCCGGGACAGCGACTGGCCTTCGCGGGATGTGAGCAACCGATAAAGAGCACGGTGCTGTTCAAGAACGGCCGAGCGCTTGGCCTCGGTCGGGTGGGCGGTTAGAACCGGTTCAATACAGAGTGTCGGAAGCAACTCCGCGATCTCGGAAGGGGACATTCCTGAAGCGGACAACTCGGCCAACCGGCTTCGCCAGAGACCCGGCTCGGGCTGGCCCCCAGATTCGATTTCACGCAGTTGGCGTGTGCGGGCGGCCGTGTTCTCCTCCACCATGTTCAGGAGCTGAAAAGCGATGGATGTCGCCTGCTCGAACCCCTCGCAGCCCTCCTCCATGGAGCCGGTCCATGGAAGCCGGTCGGCAACAGCCTCCTGGCCCAATTCCCGAAGCACCTCATCCAAACATCCCATCAGGAAGTTGAGATCGTTGGATATTTTTTCAAATCCCTGCGCGATGTAGTGCGATGACTTTTTCACCCCGCATTAAGTTTTTGACAATTTTTTTAAAAACTTCAATGCCCAGTTTATTCAACGGCTCGGCTGGCTTAGCTTGCCGAGGCGTTCGCGCTTGTAGCGGCTTTGGGTGATGTCGTCCGTCCAAGCGCGGTTTGCGAGATACCAGTCCACGGTTTTGGCGAGTCCCGTTTCAAAGGATTCGCAGGGTGACCAGCCCAGTTCGGATTGGATTTTCGAGCAGTCGATCGCATAGCGGCGGTCGTGGCCGGGGCGGTCGGCGACAGAGGTGATTTGGGCGGCGTAGGAAACCCCATCGGCGCGGGGGGACTTCGCATCGAGAAGCGCGCAGAGGGTTTTCACGACGTCGAGATTCGCCCGTTCATTGAGGCCGCCGATATTGTAGGTCTCGCCGGTGCGGCCACGCTGCAGGACGAGCCAGATGGCGGCGGCATGGTCCTCGACATAGAGCCAGTCGCGAATCTGCTGTCCGTCGCCATAGACCGGGAGCGGCTTGCCATCGAGGGCATTCAGGATCATGAGCGGAATGAGCTTCTCGGGGAAATGGTAGGGGCCGTAGTTGTTCGAGCAGTTCGTCGTGAGGGTCGGCAGGCCGTAGGTGTGCTGGAAGGCCCGAACGAGGTGGTCGCTGGCGGCCTTGGAAGCCGCGTAGGGGCTGTTCGGTGCGAAGGGCGTGGTCTCGCTAAAGGCCGGGTCGTGCGGGGCGAGTGTGCCGTAAACCTCATCGGTCGAGACATGGAGAAAACGGAATTTTTCGCGGCGTCCCTCGGGTCGTTGGCTCCAATGGCGGCGGGCGGCATTCAACAAGCGCAGTGTGCCGGTGACATTGGTCTGGATGAACGGTTCGGGAGAGTCGATCGAGCGGTCCACATGGGACTCAGCGGCGAAATTCACAACGGCGTCGATGTCGTGCTCGTCGAGCAAGCGGGAGACAAATGCTTCATCGCCGATATCGCCTTTTTGAAAAACATAGCGCGGGTCGGAGGCAAGGTCGGCCAGATTGGCCGGGTTGCCAGCATAGGTCAGGAGATCGAGATTGACCAGTTTGCGGACCGGCGAGTCGCTCTCGGTGAGACGCTGGCGAATGAAATTGCTGCCGATAAATCCGCAGCCTCCAGTAACTAGGATGTTCATGTTTGCTTCGAGGCGGTTATTCGATCTCCTCGCCCTCCGTGAGAACCTCGTCAAGGCAGGCTTCGAACTCGTCAAGCCCTGTGCTGGGGATTATGACTGAATTCCTGCGTCCGTGGGCCTCTTCGGTGATCTTGAGGAAGCGGCCGCGGTCGTTCTCGCGAAGTTCGATGATGATGTGCTTGCGTTCGACTTGAAGTTCGCGCAGGGCGATGGATTGTTCCATATGGAAGCCTCCACACTAACGAAGCGGCTAATGGGGTAGCAACCGAAAATCCGCAGGGATTTCAGTGCTTTCCCCCAAGCAAGTAGTCCGGGTTGAGCTTCTTGAGCGCGGGGAGTGTGAAAAGACCGTCTTTGCGGACGAGTTTGCCGTCGAACCACACCTCACCGCCGCCGTAGTCCGGGCGCTGGATGCAGACCATATCCCAGTGGATGCGGCTGGTGTTGCCGTTTCCCGCTGTTTTGTAGGCTTGGCCTGGGGTGAAGTGGAAAGAACCGGAAATTTTTTCGTCGAAGAGGATGTCGCGCATCGGATGGAGGATGTGCGGATTGAATCCCAAGGCGAACTCACCGATGTAGCGGGCACCGGCATCGCTGTCAAGAATGCGGTTGAGGGCGGCGGTGTTGTTGGCCGTGGCCTTTACCACGCGGCCTTCGGAGAACTCCAAGCGGACATTGTCGAACGCATGACCCTGATAAATGCTGGGAACATTGAAGGTCACAAGGCCCTCGACGCTTTTCTTCACGGGGCACGAAAAAACCTCCCCATCGGGGATGTTGCGGTCGCCGCCGCAGGTCACAGAGCCGATGTTTTTGATGGAAAATCGCAGATCGGTGCCGGGGCCTTTCAGGTGGACCTTGTCGGTGCGGTCCATGAGGTCTTTGAGCGCAGTCATGCCAAGGGCCATGCGCCCGTAGTCGAGTGTGCAAACTTTGAAGAAAAAATCCTCGAAGGCGGGCGTGCTCATCTGGGCTTGTTGCGCCATGGCAGCCGTCGGCCAGCGCAGGACGACCCACTTCGTTTTATTAATGCGCCAATCCATGACGGGACGCATCGCACCGGAAATCAGCCGCATTTTTTCATCCGGCACGTCGGACATTTCGGTAATGTTGTGGCTGCCGCGCACGGCGATGTAGGCCTGCATTTTTTTCATGCGGGCGAGTTCGACCGAGCGGGTCACCTCGAGTTGCTCGGGTTCCGCGCCGAGGGCCATTTCGCGGCTGATGCGCGCGTGGTGATTTTGCACGAATGGCACGGCTCCACAGGTCCGAGCTGCGCGGATGAGCGCCACAGCGATTTCGTCCGGCGCGTCGAAAACATCGATCAGAACATTTTCGCCGGGTTGGAGCTTGGTGGAGTGTCGAGTTAGGACATCGGCAAGTTGGTCACATCTTGGATCGTGCATAGAAGAATCAGCGGGAGAAGCGGGAGGACAGATCACCCAGTCGCTGGGCAGCGTAGGCGGAGAGGGCCGGACGCATGAGCGGAAGGAGGAATTTGGCCAGGTTGAAAAGCACGCCAAAAAAGCTCTGCCAGCCGCTGCGGGAGGGCTCGGTTTTTTCCGATATGGCCCCTTTTTTGGCGGGGATGGATTCAGGCGCCTTGCGTGTTTTCGGGCCGGCCAGGATGTAGCCAATTGCGCCGGCGCTGCCCAGCCAGGCGAGCGGATGGGACGTCACGGAGCGCCGGATTTTCGAAACGAGGTTGAGTTCCCCCGCAATGGCAGCTGTGTCACGGGCAATGGCTAGGCGGCTGCGACGGAGTTCTTCGAGGATGTCGTGCTTGCTGGTCATGGCGCGGAGCTTTGACGGAGGGATTCCAAATCGCGGGCCACCTCGCGGCGGGTTTGCTCAAAAATTGGCGTGCGGCTGTGGATCTTCACGTGGTTCGCGCAGAGGTAGGCCAGAAGAGCGTGCAGCGCGGTGAAGCTCCCTAAAATCCATAGCCAGGAAATCCCCAGCACACAAGCCGCGAAAAAGGCCACGGCAAAAATGAGAAGGATATAACCAAACGCTGCAAAAAAAAGTGCCGCGAGAAACATGACGAACAGCCTGGCGCCGAGAGCGGCAGCTTCCCGTGATTCCTCGCCAGCAAGCGCTCCCAAGGCCTGAATGTAGCGGCCCAACGAGCCCACGAGGCTCAAGAGTTCCGCCATGAAGCCTCGCGGTGCCCTCACAGTGGCTTTGGTTTCCAAAATCTCTTAGCGGCGAAGCAGGACGCCGAGCACGAAGCCCACACCGGCGGCGATGGCCACGGCTTGGAGAGGGTTTTCGCGGATGTAGTTTTCCGCCTCGGTTTGGTAGTCGTGGGCGCAGTCGTAGGCGTCGGAATAGATCGAGCCGGCGCGGTCACGCACATTCCCATAAGTCGCGCTGGCGGCTTCGCCGAGATCTTTTGCTGCCGCCCCGAGATGCTCTCGACCGGTTTGGTAGGCCGCTTTGGCTTCTTTCTTGGCGGTGTCACCCACATGGCGTCCTGCCTCTGTTGCTGCTTCGAGGGCTTTCTTGGCGTGTTCCGTGCTGCTTTCGAGTTTTTTGCTCACGATGTTGTTATCAAGTGTTTCTGACATGGTAATGCACTCCTTCTTTCTTATCCTGCCATGGAATTGCCCCTTGGCAAGTGCCTATCCGGAGTCAATCATGCAGGGTCTATGACCCAAGTGACAGCATTTGCTCCGGGCCGCGTCGAAATCCTGGGAAACCACACGGACTACAATGGCGGCGTTGTTCTCTCCGCCGCCTTGCAACTCGGTATCACCGCCACAGGCAGCCGTCTGGATGAGGGCGAAATCCGTCTCTCCAGCTCGGGTGTTCGTTACACACGAAAAATTCAACGGGCTCAAAGCTTAAAAAAAACCGGTGAATGGGTCGACTATCCGCTGGGTGTCGCCGAGATGCTCGCTCGCGCCGGAGCCGAGGAGGGGGGATTCGAGGCCGCTTATGAGTCCACTCTCCCTGCCGGTGCCGGACTCTCGAGTTCCGCCGCGATCGAGGTGGCGACAGCGGTGTTGCTGACGCGCCTCTACCCGTTGGAACTCTCCCGCTTGGATCTCGCGAAGCTCTGCCGCCGTGCGGAGAATGAATTCGTCGGCGTGAATTGCGGTTTGCTCGATCAGGCCTCGTCTGTTTTCGGAAAAAAAGACCATCTGGTGTATCTGGACTGCCGCAGCGAAACGGTGGACTCCATTTCGTTTCCCCCGCATTTGGGACTCTTGATCATCAATTCGGGAGTCAAGCACGCCCTCACAGGCGGCGAATACAACGAGCGTCGCGAGCAGTGTTTCGAGGCCGCGCGGCACATGGGTGTGCCAACCTTGCGCGACGCCAGCAGTGCTCAGCTTGAAGCCGCAGAGATGCCCGAATTGGCCAAGCGCCGTGCGCGGCATGTTGTCGGCGAGAATGAACGCGTCTTTCTGGCGGTCGAGGCCCTCCGGTCCGGCCGCGCCGAAGCCCTCGGAGGGCTCATGACGGCTTCGCACCGGAGTTCGATGGAAAATTTTGAAAACAGCACACCGGAACTGGATTTGCTGGTTGAGTTGGCCAACTCCCAGCCCGGATGTCTGGGCGCACGCCTCACTGGGGGAGGTTTCGGCGGAGCCATCGTGGCGTTGGTGGAGAACGAGTCCGCCGAGGCGGTGCACGCCGCTGTGGAAGAGGCCTACAATTCCAGAATCGGAATCAAAGCCACCGGCATCCTCTGCCGTGCTGGTGATGGTGCCTTGCCGGAAATCGATTGAGGAGCCAGCCATGAACGATCCTGGAAGAAGGACGATCAGCCAACTCCGTGCGGACTGCCGCGGGATTTCGCTTGCCGCCCGCCTGCGCGGGCAGGTCGATGAACTGACCAAAAAGGAATCCTCAAACGGCAAGCCCTACTGGGAAATGAAAATTCGCGACGCCGGTGATGTCCTGACCCTGCGGGCCTGGTCGGATTCAGATGCTTTTGCGTCTTGTGAGAATCTGGCACGTGGCGAGTGTGTAGAGGTCGAAGGCGAGTTTGTGGTGAGCGGCAGCTTCGGTCTGGATGCCCGCCGCTGGCGGCTTCGGCCATTGAACCCCCAGGAGACGGCGGAACTCTTCAGTGGGGGTGAGGAGGACATGGCGGCTTTGGAAAATGACTTCTCGGATGTCGCAGAACTGGTCCGCACCATGCGGGATCCCCGCCTGCGCGGTCTTTCCGAGTTGTTTCTCCAGGAATTCGGCCCCCGTTTTCGAAGGGCCTCCGCAGCCCGGCACAATCACCATGCCCACCGCGGTGGCCTGCTCCGCCACACCGGGCAGATGATGCGCTCGGCGTCTGCCGTCTGCGGGGCTTATCCAGTTCTCAACCGCGACCTGCTGCTCGCCGGCGTGCTTTTCCATGATTGCGGAAAACTCTGGGAAATGTGTCCTCCCGAGGCGGGATTTGAGATTCCCCGCGAATTGCGGGGCGAGTTGCTTGGACACATCAGCATCGGCATCGAGGCCGTCAATGCCCTTTGGCGAAAGCTGCCTCTTGAGAGTTGGCGCGGCATCGAGCCTGCATCGGAGGATGTCCGCCTGCATCTCCTCCACCTGATAGCCTCCCACCACGGCGAGCTGCAATTCGGATCCCCCGTCGAGCCCAAGACGCCCGAGGCCATTGCCCTCAACATGGTGGACAACCTGGACGCCAAACTGGAAATGCTCGCCATGGCCTATACCCGCCAGCCGGAGATTGCTCCGGGCATCCACGAGCGGGTCAAGGCGCTGAATGCTTCGCCGGTCAAGCCGCTTCCGGCATTTTCTGCTGGAGATCAGGAATCACAACCTGTTGACCAGTAGCACGCGGTGGTTTGTGACCGCCGCCCGCATTTTTCACCGTGCGCTTGGCGGCATATCCGCTATGAATTCCGGAACCAATGAACTACGCGGGCACGGTTTTTTTAGGCAGCGGATTTGCGGCGAAGTATCCTGAGGGCGGAGGCAACTTCGCCGTCCCGCTCCAATGGGCTTTGGGCTTGAAGAGGCTCGGGCTGGATTATTTTTGGATGGAGCTCCTGCCTTCCTCAGGCGACCTCGCGCTCGATGAGCGCTGTATCCGGATTTTTGAAGAGCGGATGTGCCACTACGGGCTGAAGTATGTTTTGCTTTACCAGCGCTCGGCCTCGGAGGTGCAGGAAATGGCGGGATTTGACTTCCACGGCATGAGCGAACGGGAATTCCGCCACCGATTGGCTGGCCCCGCCACACTTTTGAACCTCAGCTACTCGATCCGTCCGCCGCTTCTGCAGCTTTTTGAACGCCGCATCTACCTCAATATTGATCCGACGGAAATCTGTCTTTGGATGGCCAAACTCGAGCTGGGCCAGTCCTACCACACCGAGTTTTGGACGATCGGCCTGAACATGCACTCACCCGAATGTCGACTGCCGAAGCCGCCTCCCGGAGTGGATTGGAAAACCTTTCATCCCATCGTGGATACCGAGCATCTGCAACCCGCTCCGCGTCCCGCGCGAAACCGCCTCACCACGGTCGGCCAGTGGTATTGGGAAGGCTGGCTGGAGATCGACGGGGTCTATCGCGACTACTCGAAACGCGCGCAATTCGAGCCCTACATCGACGTGCCGACGGAGTTGCCTGAGGCCGAGTGGGAGTTGGCCATGCATATGAACCCCGATGACGCCGAGGCCGACAGGCTGCGTTCGCACGGATGGCGCCATGTGTATCCCCGCGATGTTGTTTGCTCGCCGGAGCATTACTTCGACTATCTCCGCGGTTCACTGGCGGAGTTCACGCCTGTGAAGGTGGATGATGTGACGCGCACGGGTTGGATCAGCGACCGGGCGGCCGCCTTTTTGGCCTTGGGGCGCCCGGTCATCACAGAATCCACCGCTGCCGAGAAATACCTGCCTGCGGAGAGTGGCTTTTTATGGATGCACGACAAAGCGTCCGCTGTGAATTGCGCCCGCCGCGTTCTTCAGGATTGGGATCGCCTCTCTCGCGCCGCCCGCGAGTGCGCACTGGAGTGTTTCGACTCGATAAAAACCATCCGCCGCATCCTCGTGTGAAATGGCCCTTTCACCAATCCGCAGCCATGATAACATTTGACAAGCCGTGCGTTTTAATAACCATTAAAAGTGTTCAACGATGAATCCTCCTGAAACAAATACCCCAGAGCTTGTGACGAATTCGGTCCTTTACAAAGAGTTCCTTGCCGAACGCGATGAAATCCTTCGCCACAAATGGATCGAGAGCGAAAAAATTGGCCGCGATATTGGTTTTGAAAAAGCCTTGCTCGACTGGATTTTAAAATATCGCTCCGGCTGGAGAAGCAACCGGGCCAAGGCTCTCAGGGAGCAAAAAACAGCTTCCAATCAATAAATTCAAATAAACAGCCCTTCAAGGGGGTCCCGTGAGGCCGCTAAGGACAAATGACAGGAGACCAAAACACACAGGATCACACCCCGAAAACAGCCATGGACAGCGAGGCCATGGTCAAGGCCATTCGCCGCATGGCACACGAGATCGTCGAGCGCCACGACTCGCCGACTCGCGTCGTTCTTGCGGGCATCCCCACGCGTGGCGTGGAAGTGGCGCGCCGCTTGGCGGACCACATCGAGACAATCGAAGGCACGCGCCCCTACTTGGGCACGCTGGACGTCTCGATGCACCGCGACGACCTCTCGACTCGCGGCAAAGTGACCGCGCTGGAAGTCACCGACCTGCCGGTGGACCTCGACGGCCGCCCTCTTGTGCTTGTCGACGATGTTTTCTTTACCGGTCGCACGACGCGCGCCGCCCTCGACGCCTTGGCCTCGTTTGGGCGTCCCTCCACCATTCAACTGGCCGTGCTGGTGGATCGCGGCCACCGCGAACTTCCTATCCGGCCTGACTATGTCGGCAAAAACCTTCCCACCTCGCGGCAGGAAAAAATTCGCGTTCGCTTCGAAACTCTCGACGGCGTGCCGGACTCGGTTGTCGTCATCACACCATGAGCACCTGGACCCGCAAAGATCTCACCGGACTCGATGAACTCACCGCTGCGGAGATCACCATCCTCCTCGACACCGCCCGTGCCTTCAAGGGCGTCGGCGAACGCAGCCTGAAAAAAGTTCCCGCCCTGCGAGGCAAGACGCTCGTGAATTTCTTTGTCGAGCCTAGCACGCGCACGCGGACTTCCTTCGAGGTCGCCGCCATGCGCCTGAGCGCGGATGTGGTCAATATCTCGGCCACCGCCTCCAGCCTCCAAAAAGGCGAGACTCTCAAGGACACCGCTCTCAATCTCCAAGCCCTCCAGGCCGACATCATCGTTCTGCGTCACAGTTCACCCGGCTCGTCCCACTTTCTTGCCGAACGCCTCGCATCGAGCATCATCAACGCCGGAGATGGCGCCCACGAGCATCCCACTCAGGGTCTCCTCGACATCTTCACCATCCGGGAAAAATTCGGCCGTATCCAGGGGCTGAACATCGCCATCGTCGGCGACATCCTCTTCAGCCGTGTCGCCCGCTCGAATATCTTCGGCCTGCTCAAACTCGGCGCGCATGTAACCCTCGTCGGCCCCTCGACCCTCGTTCCCAAGAGCTTTGAAAAACTCGGCGTCCGCGTGACCCACCGACTTGATGACGTTCTCTCTGATGTCGATGTCGTGAACCTCCTCCGCATCCAGCACGAGCGCCAGCGCAAGGAATACTTCCCCGGCCTGGGCGAATATGTCTCGCTCTTCGGCCTTACCAAGGCCCGTGCCGCAAAGCTCAAACCTTCCTGCCTCATCATGCACCCGGGCCCCATCAACCGGGGCGTGGAAATCGACAGCGACGTCGCCGATGGACCCCAAAGCGTGATCCTGGAGCAAGTCACCAATGGCATCGCCGTCCGCATGGCCGTCCTCTACTCCTGCGCCGGAGGAGCCGGCGTGCCGCTATGAACGCCAGTCCGAGGGAATTGACCACAGAGCCCTACAAATGCGCCATTGTCGCCGCCATGCGAAAACTCCTCATTCACATCCAAGCCATCGTTAAAAAACATCAACTTTCTCCTTGCTGAGAATCATAGTTGCTCTGTGGTCAATCCATGAAAAAAATCACCCGCATCGCCAACGGCCGCGTCATCGACCCGGCCAACCACCGCGACGAAACCGCCGACCTCTGGATGGCCGACGGAAAAATCATCGACGCCATGCCGGGCCAGGAGACCGAGACCATTGACGCCACCGGCTTGGTCGTTGCGCCGGGTCTTATCGACATCCATGTCCACCTGCGCGAGCCGGGACAATCCCACAAGGAGACGATGGCCAGCGGCACCCGCGCTGCTGCAGCTGGAGGATTCACCACGGTCGTCGCCATGCCGAATACGAATCCTTCGGCAGACAGTGCCGCGACGATCACTTGGATCAAAGAAAAAGCCGCCCGCGAAGCCTGCGTGAACGTTCTCTGCACCGGGGCGATCACCAAGGGCCTCAAAGGTGAGGAACTCGCTCCCGTCGGCTCGCTCTTCAATGCTGGAGTGGTCGCCCTCACCGACGATGGACACTGCATCCAGAACAACGAAATCATGCGCCGCGCGGTGGAATACGCCCGCATGTTCGGCCTCACGGTCATGGATCACTGCCAGGACTACTCTATCGTCGGCGACGGCATCATACACGAGGGCGAGTGGAGCCTCCGCCTGGGACTGCCCGGCTGGCCACGCGCGGGCGAGGAGATGATGGTCGCCCGCAACATCCTGCTCGCGGAACTCTGCGACTCACCCATCCACTGCCAACACATCAGCTCCGGCGGCAGCGTGCGCCTGATCCGCGAAGCCCGTGCGCGAGGCATCAAAATTTCCGGCGAGGTCTGCGCGCACCACATCGCGCTCACCGATGCCACGCTCGCCGCCTTCGACAGCAATTTCAAAATGAACCCGCCCCTCCGCACGGAGGAGGACATCGAGGCCATCATCGCGGGCATCGCCGACGGCACGCTGACGATCCTGTGCAGCGACCACGCTCCTCATGCCGCCTACGAGAAGGAGGTCGAAATCGACCACGCCCCGTTCGGCATCACCGGCCTGGAAACCGAGTTCGCCATTTTTCACGATATCCTCGTCCACAAGCGCCAGGCGATTGAACTGCCCCGTCTCATCGCCCTCTTCACCTCCGAGCCCGCCGCTCTCCTCAAGCTGGATCGCGGCACGCTCACCATCGGAGCGGCTGCGGATGTTGTGCTTATTAATCCGAACATGGATTGGACTTTTGACAAAAAGCAATCCGCCTCGCTTTCCAAAAACACCCCCTTCCACGGCCACACCTGGCGAGGTCGGGCCGTCCGCACCATCGTAGGCAGCGAGACGGTCTGGACGGCCTGAGGTGGCCGGACGTCTCTTGAACCCGAAAACGGATTTCTAGCCCGAAAAAATCACGAAATGACATTTGACAGGGGCTGAAAAAATACGTAATTATCTTGCTTGTATCAAGATAAATACTATCCGACTCCAGCCTTCTGTCAGAAGGCACTGACCCACTCAGCCCATGCATTTTCAAGACTTGGGTCCACGAAAAGTCGTTGCCGATTTCACCGGCGGCAACCTCAGCTCCGATGGTGGACTCCTTCTGCTGCGTTAAATCGACGCCGGGTGGGCATCAGCCGTCTCTTGGCCGCTTGCTTCACCGATGCGCGCGATCCCCTTCGTGGGGAGCATTCCGTGGAGGAGTGGGTGCGCCAGCGCCTTGCCGCATTGAGTCGTTTGAAAGAAAGACCCGCTGGAGGAGTTGGCCAAGCGGATTGATTTCGAGATGTTTCGCCCGATTTTGACGGAGGCTCTGAGCAAGGCGAACCGGAAGAGTCCTGCCGGTCGCAAACCGCTGGATGTGATTTTGATGTTCAAGGCCCTCATTATTCAACGCCTCTTCAACCTTAGCGACGAGCAGCTGGAGTATCAGATCACCGACCGGCTTTCCTTCACACGCTTTCTCGGGCTTCATATCGGGGAGACGATTCCCGATTACACGAGCTTTTGGGGATTCCGTGAAGCCCTGACAGAAAAAGGATTGGAGCGGCAACTCTTCGAGCACTTTGCTGCCAAGTTGGAAGCCGAGGGAGCGTTTGCCAAAACCGGATCAATCATCGACGCCACGATTGTGGAGGTTCCGCGCCAGCGCAACAAGCGGGAGGAAAATGAAAGAATCAAGGCAGGCCAAGTTCCTGCCGAGGGGGATGAAGCCAAGCGAGCGCACAAGGACACCGATGCACGCTGGGTGAAGAAAAATGGCGTGAGTTTTTTCGGCTACAAGGATCACATCAAAACCGATTCGGGCACCAATTTGATCACCGACTATCGGGTGACGAGTGCCAATGTGCATGACAGCGTGCCATTTGGGGAATTGGTGGGAGAATCTGATCGGGGAACCAGTCTGCACGCCGACAGTGCCTACAAAAGCGCCGAGAACGACGAGCGACTCGAAGCCCTTGGGATCAAGAACCAAATCCACGAAAAGGGAAATCGGGCCGGAACCCTGAGCGAAGCCCAGCGTCGACATAATCGGCAGAAGTCGAAAATCCGGGCACTGGTCGAGCATGTGTTCGGGTTCATGGAGAACTCGATGAACCGGATTTTTCTACGACCTATCGGAATGAAGCGGGCGAAATGTGCGATCGGATTGGCGAACTTGGTTTACAACTTCTGCCGCTACACGCAACTGACCGGCCCTCGCGGTAAATTTGTTTGAAAATCGCATCCACTTCATCGCGGTAGGCGTGATCGACGGGGCGGATGCCGTCTGCCTCCATTTCCACGGGCCAGGCGTCGGATTTCGGGACAAAAGCCAATATGTCAATGTGATCGAGCGATTCCCTCACAGCTGGCACCAGGGATTCGACGAAGGCGGTATCGATATCGGTGCTGCCTTGATTCGCAGCATATTGAGAATAAGCGAAATTCCACGCCCGACAAAAACATAGCCTAATCGATCCGCTGCCTATGATCAAATCACAAATTATTCTCATTTATGTATTTAATCATAGTCCACTCCCCGGCTTTGTTGCGAACGAGGTCGCCTGCGTTCCTGCGACTTCGGGTTGTGGCAAAGATTGTAGAAACGGCGAATGTAGCCGCTGAGCATTTACTGAGCCGCTTCACCTTGCCAGCTTCGCCTGCACCCATATAGTTGGCCGCGTGAACAAGGCTGAATTGCTTGGCTATTTGGAAAAAATGGATGGCGAACTGAAGTCCCCCGCCATCCTGCACATCTACGGAAGCGCGGCGTTCATGCTCTTGGATGAACCGGAGCGGACTAGTCTGGATATCGATGTCGCGGCCCCATATTCCGTAGTGGACGAAAGTGAACTCCGTCGGGCCGCCGGGCTCGCCGGCATTCCGCTGAATCCCGCCGACGATTATTCATCCGACCATCTGGAGTGGATTTCGGCGGTGCGGCTCTGCCTAGCGCAGCCGAATGAAAAAACGGATATTATTCTCTGGCGAGGCCGAAATTTGTTGGTCAAAACCGGATCTGTCCCGCAGCTCATTGCCAGCAAACTCATCCGCTATGACGAGATTGATCGCAGCGACATCCAATACCTTTGCCGTCAAATTCCAGTGCGGATTGATACCGTGGAGGCCGCCGTTGGCGATCTGCCGGAAGCATTTCGTGAAGACGCCTTGGTGAGGGAAAATCTGGCCAACTTCAAGATCGATGCGAGTCTTTGGGGGTTGCGCCCATGACACCCCGGGAACGCCTACAAACTGCTTACGAGCTGGCTTTTTACCCGCCGCGATTGCACAGGGCCTGGCATCAATTGCAGAAGAATCCATCCGATTCAACAGGTGAATTGGGCGAATTGCTGGATCAGGCTTGGCTTTTGCACCAAGCTTTGCCCGAACAGGGTTATGCATCCCAGCGGGCGTTGAATCGCCTGGCCCTGTATCAAGCCAAGGCCCGTGCATTTGGCATGGTGACTTTTCTCGCGAATATCAGAAAACATTGTTCGCGCCCTGAAATCACAACCCGCATCGTTCCGGGTCACCTCGTGCGCGATATCGGCCTGCCTCCGCTGAGTAGATCAAAAGACCGTTCATTCAAATCATAATCAGCTCCCTGAAAAAGGTTTGTTATATAATCTGACACACACCCAAGCGGAAAAATTATGAACGTGGGATCAGCCTAAGGTGTCTCAAATTACAACGGCGACTGCCGCCGAGGACCAGTTCTGAAGAAATGTCATTCGCGGACTGCTCGCCGCTAACATTATTTTTTATGGCAAACGCAATGGTTATTGGAATTGGCGGAGTGGGTTCGGTCATCGGCCAAAAACTTCACGAATACGATTGTTTCGACCGAATCATCCTCGCGGATTTGGATCCCGTTTTTGCAAACCAACTGGCGGCCAAGACTCCAAGGAGCCGGTTTCTCGTCGTGCAGGCCAACGCCATGCACACCGATGCGCTGGCGGCGCTCATGCGCGAGCACGAGGTCACCGTGACCTGCAACGCCTGCGTGTGCCAGACGAACTACTCCGTGCTCGAGGCCTGCCTCCGTGCGGGCTCGCACTACATCGACATGGCGGCGGATATCTACTCGGCTCCAGGTGTGAAAAAGCCGGGCAAGAATTCGTTCGAGGCGGAAATCGAGAAATTCAACCAGCCATTCCTCGACCGGGGTCTAGCCGGCATCCTGTGCATGGGGATGGATCCCGGCGCGGTGAATGTTTATGCCCGCTGGGCAATGGACCGGCTCGACACGGCCTCGAGCATCCGCGTGCTGGATGCAGACAATGCCGAGGTGCGCGGCTACCGGTTCGCTGTGCTTTTCTCGCCGGAGACATTTTTCGAGGAACTCGGCGCGCCACCCTACTATGTGAAAGACGGTCGCGTCGTGAGCGGCAAGCCACTGGAGACCGAGGTCGAATGGGTTCGCTTTCCCGAGCCGATCGGACTTCAAAAAACCTACGCCGTGGCTCACGAGGAGGGCGTGAGTTTAGGCATCCATCCCCCGTTCGTGGAAAAAGGCGTCCGCTACTCGGTCTTCAAATACAGCATCCCCGACAAGGTGGTGAACATCTCGAAGAGCCTCCAACTTCTGAACCTCGACACTTGGAAAAAAGTGCGTGTCGACGGCGTGGAGGTTTCCCCCGTGCGCGTCGCCAGCGCGCACCTGCCCAAGCCCGCCCAACTCGGGGCGACGGTGGAAGGCTACTCGTGCGTGGGCACCGAGGTGCGGGGAACGAAGGACCGCAAGCGCGTGGAGTATTTCGTGTATTCGATGGACAGCCACCGCGACACCTACGAGAAATACGGCTACTCCCTCACGCTTGTGCAAACCGGCATACCGCCCGCCATCACAGCCAGACTCCTCGCCACCGGAAAAATCACCGAGCGTGGAGTCATGATGCCCGAAGCCCTCGACCCCGAGGAACTCATGAACTGCTTCTCCCGCGAGGGTCTGCCAACCTTTGTGGAAAAACGCGAAGTCGAACGCATCTAAAAAAATCCCATGCTTCGCGAAAGACCCGATGCTTTGTGAATTTTGGAAATTCTGTTAATTCCGTCTAAAGAACCATGAAACCCTTCTACCTCGACGGCTGCTGGGTGGAGACGCAAACCTCCGAACCAGTCCACAACCCCTGGTCCGGCGAAAAACTCGCCGATATCTGCACTGCTGGCCCGCAGGATGTGGAGTCGGCCGTTGCAACCGCCCAAGCGGCGTTCCAGAAAACCCGCAAGCTCCCCGCCGCAACCCGCGCTGCGATTCTTGAAAAAGTTGCCCATCTGCTTTCCACCCGGCGACGGCAGTTTGTCGATGTGATCGTCGCCGAGGCTGGAAAACCCGTAACCTTCGCCGAGGCCGAGGTGGATCGGGCCTGCCTGACCTTTCGATTCGCAGCGGCACTCGCGCTCGGCGACGACGGCCATGGCATCAATGTGGAAGCCAGTTCCCCGGGGTTGGGCCACTTCGGGATCGTCCGCCGTTTCCCACTGGGCTTGATTCTCGGGATTACCCCCTTCAATTTCCCCCTGAATCTCGTTGCCCACAAAGTCGCTCCCTGCATCGCCACCGGGAATACGATGCTGCTCAAGCCGGCGATGAAGACTCCTCTCACAGCACTGCTCCTCGCCGAGGTTCTGCACGAAGTCGGCGTTCCGGCAGGCCAGATCAATATCGTGCCCTTCGAGCATGACCTCATTCCTCCCCTCCTAGCTGATCCGAGAGTGAAAATGCTCAGCTTCACCGGCAGTGTCGATGTCGGCTGGAACCTCAAGGCCCAAGCTGCAAAAATGAAGTGCGCCCTTGAACTCGGAGGCAATGCCGCTGTGATCGTCGAACCCGACTCGGACTGGCACGCCGCCGTCCCGAAAATCGCCGCTGCTGCCTACGGATTCGCCGGCCAGTCCTGCATCAGCATCCAACGGATCCTCGTGCACTGCGAAATTTTCAGCCAATTCCGGGGTGCGCTCGTTTCATTCATCCAGGAAAAACTCCCCAGCGGCGACCCCTCCGACCGCCAGACGCTGGTCGGACCGATGATCAATGCCGCCGCCCGCGAGAAGATCCTGAATTGGATCGAACAAGCGACCGATGCCGGCGCCTCCCTGCTCACGCCCGTGCATACTTCGGCCCGTTCCCTTCTGGGCCCGGTGCTCTTGGAAAATGTGCCTTCCGATTCGCCCGTGCTGTGCGAGGAGGCATTCGCCCCGCTGGCTGTGCTTCAGCATTACGGAACATTCGAGGAAGCCCTCGCCATGGTGAACGACTCCCGCTTTGGACTGCAGGCCGGTGTTTTCACAAACAACCTTCAAAATGCCATCAGAGCCTTTGAGGAACTCGAAGTCGGTGGCGTCATGGTCAATCAAGTCCCAACTTTCCGTGTGGAAAACATGCCTTACGGCGGCATCAAGGAAAGCGGCTCCGGCCGCGAAGGCGTCCGCTACGCCATGGAGGAAATGACCGAACCCCGCAGCTTGGTGATCAATAAAAGTTGAGTATTCCCGGCAGGGGTATCTGCAGGCACTAGTAAAAATCGTTTATTTGAGATGCTCCAGTTGACGGTGAAGCACAAATGCAGCATTTTTGTGTTATGACTAAAACAGCCATATTACGCGCCCGGGTCGATGCCGACAAAGCAAGTGCCGCTGAGCAGATTTTCTCAAAACTCGGAATCACTGTGGGTGATGCCATTAATATTTTTCTCTCCCAGGTGTGCATCCAAAAAGCCATCCCTTTCACGCTGACCACCCGCCCTCACCTCAACCTCGACAATTCCAGCCTCGAGGAAATTGAAGCGCGTTATGCCGATCGCACTCCCAATACGGAAACCTACACCGCCTTGAATGAGCGACCGACCCGGAGATTCAAATCTGTCGCCGAGACTCTTCGCTCGCTCAAAACCTAATGCGCGAAATCAAATACACGAGCCAGTTCAAGCGGGATTACAAAAAGCGAGCTCGCGAGAAAGGTATGGATGATCTACTCGAAAAAGTCATCGATCTCCTATCGATAGGGCAGCCGTTGAATGCGCGTCTCCGCGATCATCCTCTCAAAGGGGGATATGCAGGATGCCGCGAGTGCCATCTCAAGCCGGATTTACTGCTCATCTCTATCCAAACGGACGAAGAACTTCAATTGGTGCGCTTGGGCAGCCACAGCGATTTGTTCGCGTGAGTTGAAGTTATAAGCACACACTGGCGACTATTCTTAACGCAGCCTCGCCCGCATTGACCCGCCCTGCGGGCGCTGATATTTTTGATCCATGAAAGTGCACCTTCACCACATTCCGGAAGGGGACACGCTGCACATCGAAGGCGAGGAGAACGCTGCTCCCTTGGAACTTGAAGCGGGAGGCTTCACACCGACCACCCCGTTGCGCTACTCGCTCGATGTCGGCCTGAGCGGAGACGGACTTTTTGCCACCGGCAGCCTCGCCATCCAGGGAAAAATGCAGTGCGTCACCTGCCTTGAGGACTTCGAAACGGAACTCGTCATCGATCCGTTTTCGATGCAAATCGATTTGCCGGGGTCGGAGTTGATTGACTTGACCCCGGAGGTCAGGGAGGATATGCACCTTACCCTGCCCGCGCACCCCAGGTGCGATAGCGGCGGTGAAAAGCAATGCCCCGCGCGTCGCGACGACTCCCGGTTTGCCTACGGGCACTCGGATGGAATCTCTGCCACGGCATGGGACGCGCTGGAAAAGCTGAAACCAAAACAAAAGTAAATTTATGGGAGTTCCGAAACGTAAAACTTCAAAAATGCGCCTTCGCACACGCAAGGCGGCAAACCGCTGGCAGGCCCCGAAGCTCGCCAAATGCCCTCAGTGCGGCGCATCTGTTCCCGGCCACGTAGCCTGCCCCTCTTGCGGATATTACAACAAACGCCAGGTTCTCACAATCGGCGCCGAGTAGTTCCGAGGGTCTGATTTTCCCCGGATGAAAATTGCCCTCGACGCCATGGGAGGGGATCACGCGCCGCAAAATCCCGTAGCGGGAGCCGTCCAAGCGCTGCGCGATTTCCCCGATGTGGAAATCATTTTCGTCGGAGACGAGCCGAGAGTCCGGGCCGAGCTTGCCAAGCACTCCACCGGCGGCATTGAATCCCGATACTCCTTTCAACACGCCTCGCAGGTCGTCGACATGACCGACAACGGCCTGGACAGCGTGCGTAAAAAGAAAGATTCGTCCGTGAGCCGGGCCGTCGATCTTGTGAAAAACGGAGCGGCAGATGCGGTCGTGTCCGCCGGCCATACAGGTGCTCTTGTTGCGGCTGCCACGATCAAACTCCGCACGCTGCCGGGCATCGACCGCGCCGCACTCGGCGTCCTGATTCCCGCAGACGGCGGGGTTTTCCTCTTGATCGACGGCGGTGCGAATATCGACCCGAGTCCCGAGCACATCGTGGGGTTTGCCGTCATGGGCAGCGTCTACTACAAGGCCATTGTCGAAACGCACGAAGCCCGCGTGGGTTTGCTGAATATCGGCACCGAGCCTGGCAAAGGGACCAGTTTCTATCAGGAGTGCCACCAAATGCTCTGCGACGCGCCGATCCTCTTTGCCGGTAATGTCGAAGGCCATGGTATTTTCAAAAAACCGGTGGAGGTCGTCGTTTGCGACGGATTCACAGGAAACATTTTTCTTAAAACGGTGGAAGGCCTCGCCAAGTCGATGGTCTCCTGGATCAAGGACGAGATCGGGAAAAATCCACTTCGAATGTTTGGCGCGTTGCTCTCCAAGGGAGCATTTCAAGCCGTCAAAAAACGCACCAGCACCGATGAATACGGCGGCACACCACTGCTCGGCGTCAATGGCATCTGCATCAAGGCTCACGGCAACTCCTCCGCTCTCGCGCTGCGCAATGCCATCCGGGCCGCTCGCAAGGCCGTGGAACTCCAGATCAACACCCGCATCGTTGAGGCGATGAAACCACTCCATGAAAACCCCTCTTCGCGACACCCCGCCCAGGTCTAACCGCACAGCCTCGATCATCGGAACGGGCAGCTACGTGCCGGAGCGCGTGCTGACCAATGCCGACTTGGAATCGATGGTGGAAACGAACCACCAGTGGATCGTCGAACGCACCGGAATTTACGAACGCCGTATTGCAGCGGAAAATGAATTCACGAGTCACATGGCAGCGAAAGCCGCTCGGGCCGCGCTGGAGAATGCCGGAGTGTCTCCCGAGGAGATCGACATGATCCTCGTAGCCACCATCACACCGGACATGTTCTTTCCATCCACAGCGTGCCAAGTGCAGCGTCTGATCAGCGCGAAAAACGCAACCTGCATGGATGTCAACGCCGCCTGCTCCGGTTTCCTGTATTGCGTGGAAATCGCCAACCAATTCATCTCGAACCATGGCTGCGATACGGTGCTTGTGATTGGAGCGGACAAGCTCAGCAGCATCGTGAATTGGGAGGATCGCAACACCTGTGTGCTCTTCGGTGACGGCGCGGGTGCCGCCATCCTGCGTCATAGGCCCGGCTCCAAGGGCGTCGTCACGACCTACATGGGCAGCGATGGAAACTACTGCGAGATCCTCCACATGCCCGGTGGCGGGTGCGCCCTGCCGATCACGCGCGAGAATGTGGACTCCAAACTCAACACGCTTCAGATGAATGGCCGGGAAACCTTCAAACAGGCCGTGACGTCCATGATGCGCGCCGCCAATACCGTGCTCGACCGCTGCGGTCTTAATGCGCAAGACATCAAATGCGTAATCCCCCACCAGGCCAATATCCGCATCATCGAAGCCATGGCGGACCGCATGGATCTCACGCTGGACCGCTTTCACATCAACCTCGACAAATACGGCAACACCTCGGCGGCAGCGGTTGCCATCGCGCTGGATGAGGCCGCGCGGACAGGCCGCTTCCAGCAAGGCGATCCCATCCTTCTGGTCGTCTTCGGAGGCGGTCTCACCTTCGCCAGTTCCGTCATCGAGTGGTAGCCACTGACACCACCCGCGAGGCGCTGGATTTTCTCGAGGCCTATGCCTTGGAAAAAAATATCGACTCCCGGGCCCATGTGGTCCGCATTTCGGAGGTGGAAAAAGAAATCGCCTCGTCAGGCACGTGGACGCTGTCGTTCGAGGAACTTGAGCACGGCGCCCGGATGGCGTGGAGAAACAACGCGCGGTGTATTGGCCGCCTGTTTTGGCCATCCCTGAAAGTTCGCGACCTGCGCCACATCTCTGATCCCGTCGAAGTCCATCCAGCCCTCCTCTCACATCTCGAAACCGCCACCAACGGCGGTAAAATCCAGCCCCTGATCACGGTCTTCGCTCCCGCGACAAGTGAAGGTCCGGCCGTCAGAATCTGGAACCATCAACTCCTCGGCTACGCCGGTTACGAGCAGCCGGATGGATCGATTTTGGGTGATCCAAAAAACCTGTCATTCACCCGCGAGGCGCTTTCTCTGGGTTGGAAGGGCCCCGACACCCGCTTCGATCTGCTGCCGCTCATCATCCAGCAGCGTGGCCGCGCCCCGGTGCTTTTTCCGCCGCCGCATGGCCAGGCCTTGGAAATTCCTCTCAGGCATCCAACCTGGCCGTGGGTTTCCGATCTGGGCCTCAAGTGGTATGCCGTTCCAGTCCTCTCCGATATGAAGCTTCGGATTGGCGGCATCGATTTTCCAGCCGCACCGTTCAATGGCTGGTATATGGGCACGGAAATCGGCTCGAGGGATCTCGGCGATGAGGCCCGCTATAACATGCTCCCCGCCATAGCTGAAAAAATGGGCATCAACCGAGCGAGCGATCCACTCTGGAAAGACCGTGCCCTTGTCGAACTGAATGCGGCCGTGATTTTTTCCTATGGACAGGACGGTGTCCGCATCGTGGACCACCACCGGGCCTCCTCCGAGTTCATGGAATTCGCCGCCCGCGAGATGAAGGCTGGCCGAGCGGTTTCCGCCGACTGGAGTTGGATCGTGCCTCCGATGTCGAGCTCGGCCACACCCGTTTTCCATCAACTTTGGGAAAACCGCTCCCAAGTCCCCGACTACTTGCCCCAGAGCCGGGCCTGGAAAGCGTTCTGAGGCATTTGGAAATGCTCCAAGCCGTGCTAATCTGAAACCCATGCGCAGACTTCTTCTTCCAGTCCTCCTTCTGCTCGCGCTGACCGCCCGTGCGCGCGAGACAGCCACTGCGGCGGCCACACCCCAAGCAGCGGAATCCCCTTACGAGCAACTCCAACTCCTCGCGCGCGCCATGCAACTGATCCGCCAGGATTACGTGGATGAGTCGAAAGTGAACTACAAGGAACTGACCTATAGCGCGCTCCACGGGATGCTGGACGCCCTGGACCCCCACAGCCAATTCATGGAGCCCAAAAGCTTCAAAAACATGCAAGAGGACACCCGTAGCGAATTCGGCGGCCTCGGTGTTGTAGTAACCCAAAAATCCGGCGTGCTCACGGTGATCAATCCCATGGAGGACACCCCAGGCTTCAAGGCCGGCATACTGCCCGGAGATCAAATTTTGAAAATCAACGGGGAGAACACCGACAACATGCCGCTCAACGAGGCCGTTGAAAAACTCCGGGGCAACGCGGGTGAAAAAGTCAGCCTGACAATCCGGCGTCCATCGAGCGGCGAGATGAAGGATTATGAACTCACACGCGAAGTGATCAAGGTCGCCAGCGTGAAGGATTCACGCATCCTCCCCAAACGCAACCCGGCCCAGCCACGCATCGGCTATGCGCGCATCACCCAATTCAACGAGCCCACGGCGGCTGAACTCTCAACGACCCTCGATAAACTGGAAGCCCAAGGGATGGATGCCTTCATTCTCGACCTGAGACACAACCCTGGAGGACTTCTGGGCAGCGCGGTGGACGTTTGCGGCCAATTCCTGCCGCCAAACACCCTCGTTGTCTCCACGGAGGGCCGCACCCCGTCGCGGGAATACCGGACCTCCGCGACGGCCAGTCCGAATCGCAAATATCCTCTCGTCGTCCTCACGAACTACGCAAGTGCCAGCGGTTCCGAAATTGTTGCCGGAGCCCTCAAGGACCTCAACCGCGCCTTGATCGTCGGGGAGACCACCTTCGGCAAAGGCTCGGTTCAGAGCGTGGTCGCACTGCCCGATGGCTCCGCTGCCCGCCTCACGACGGCAAAATACTTCACCCCCAGCCGGAAGTTGATCCATCAACACGGTGTCAGCCCGCACATTCGCGCCACCCTCACACACGAGGAGGAGGTGAGCCTCCTCCGCTCCCGCCGCCAACGCGAAGACCCCTCCACGACCGGAAGCACTACATGGGACCCCCAGCTGGAGCGGGCGGTGGATGCCCTGCAAGGCGCCATCCAGCACGCGAACAACCAGATAAAATAAATGCCCACCCTGCTTGCGATCGAGACCTCGTGCGATGAGACGGCAGCCGCCGTCCTGCGAGGCTTCGGAGAGGTCCTGTCGCACGAAATTTTCAGCCAGGCCGACATCCACTCCGAGTTCGGCGGCGTTGTTCCCGAAGTAGCTTCGAGGAACCACCTTGTCTCCGCACCGGCGATGATCGACTTCGCCCTCGAAAAAGCCGGCCTCTGCCCTTGCGATCTTGACGCCATTGCCGCCACTACTGGACCCGGCTTGGCATCCGCCCTCCTCGTCGGCGCTTCAACGGCCAAAGGCCTTTGCCTAGGCACCGGAAAGCCATTTCTTGCAATCAACCACATCGAAGGCCATCTCCTCTCCCCATTTTTCGGTTGTGAAAAAATCCCGCCCCACACGGCCATGGTTGTCAGCGGGGGGCACACCCTGCTCTTCGATGTCGAGGGTTTCGGAAACTACATCCTGCTCGGACGGACGCTCGACGACGCTGCCGGAGAAGCCTTTGACAAGGTGGCCAAGCTCCTTGGCCTCGGCTACCCCGGCGGCATCGAAATCGATCGCCTCGCCGCCAGCGGCCACCCCGCGCGATTTGATTTTCCCCGGGGCATGATCGATTCGGGCGATCTCGACTTCAGCTTCAGCGGCCTGAAAACGGCCGTTCGCATCTTCCTCGAAAAAAACGGAGCGCCCGCCGCAAGAGACCTTCCCGACGTCTGTGCATCGTTCCAAGAGGCTGTTACGGATGTTCTTCTCGCGAAACTCTTCCAAGCCGCCCGCCAAAACAACCGCCGCATTCTGAGTCTGAGCGGCGGCGTGAGTGCGAACTCCTCACTCCGCTCCCGCGCGATGCAGCGCGCTTCGGACGCGCGGTTTGAAATCCATTTCCCGCCACCCGGCCTTCTCACCGACAACGCGCTCATGATTGCCTTCGCCGCCGCTCACCGTCTGGCTGCCGGGCACACCGACCCGATCGATACGGAAATCACACCGAACTTCAATCCTGCCGCCTTCTGAAAACCCATCCCGACTCTTCCGCGAAAAACGGCAACTCCACCGGGGATCGAAGCGTAAAAGTTTCAGTCGGCAAGCATGCTGAAGCCGAAATTTTTCATGTTCAGAGGACAATTTTTGATTTTTAATTCATCCGAAGCCTCGAAAACCCACTCCTAAAAATGTCAGCAACAACCATCGACGCA
Organism: bacterium; assembly: GCA_037147075.1. GTDB lineage: Bacteria > Verrucomicrobiota > Verrucomicrobiia > Chthoniobacterales > Terrimicrobiaceae > UBA967. The sequence goes on along the minus strand of JBAWVX010000005.1, from coordinate 28,210 downwards.
CCCGTCCAAGAGACCAAATCCCAAGCGCACTCCGACCACCACGAGGTCGGCTTTTTCCACAAATACCTTTGGACTTATGATCACAAAATGATCGGCCTCCAATACCTGTGGACGGCCTTGGCTTTCCTGTTCCTCGGTGGAGCCTTGGCCTTGGGCGTCCGCTGGCAACTTGGATTCCCCGGCGCGGAGTTCCCGATCATCGGGCGCCTTCTTCCTGCGACGGTGGCTGTGGATGGTTCCATCATTCCCGGCGGCTACAATATGCTGGTGACCATGCACGCCACCGTCATGGTTTTTTTCGTGGTCATGCCTCTTCTGATCGGGGCGTTCGGCAATTACTTGATTCCTTTGCAAATCGGCGCTGGCGACATGGCCTTCCCGCTCCTGAACGAGCTCAGCTACTGGCTTTACGTTCTTTCGGGACTCTTGCTTCTGGGTGCGTTTTTCGCTCCCGGTGGTGCCCCAGGGACTGGCTGGACAGCCTACGCGCCACTGAGCGCTGTCGCCGCCTACAATGGCACTCCTATCGGACAAAGTCTTTGGGGAGCGGCTATTTTCATTAATGGACTCTCCTCCATCGCCGGAGCAACCAACTACATCACGACTGTCGTCAACATGCGCGCCCCTGGCATGACCATGTTCCGCATGCCATTGCCGGTCTGGTCTCTCTTCATTACCGCGATCCTTCTCCTCTTGGCAGTCCCCGTGCTTTCGGCTGCAGCAGCCATGCTCTTCGCGGACCTCAACATGGGCACGAGTTTCTTCTCGCCTCAAGGCGGCGGTCAACCCCTCCTCTGGCAGCACCTTTTCTGGTTCTTTGGACACCCCGAGGTTTACATCATGATTCTCCCTGCGATGGGCTTGACCTCCGAGATTCTGGCTGTTTTCTCTCGCAAGCCGATTTTTGGCTACAAAGCCATGGTGTATGCCATGATTGCCATCGGATTTCTCGGCTTCATCGTCTGGGGACACCACATGTTCGTCAGTGGAATGAGTCTGACGCTCAGCGCGACGTTTTCGGTGTCGACCATGGTGATTGCGGTGCCCTCGGCCATTAAAACCTTCAACTGGATGGGGACCATCTGGCGCGGTTCCATTGAGTTTACGACCGCCATGTGCTTCGCTCTCGCCTTCGTCTCGATGTTCGTCATCGGCGGATTGAGCGGTATCTTCATGGCCTCCACCCCGGTGGACCTCTTTGTGCACCACACATACTTCATCGTGGCTCACTTCCACTATGTGCTCTTCGGAGGAAGTATCTTTGCGATCTTCGGAGCCATCTATTTTTGGTTCCCGAAAATGTTTGGACGCATGCTGAATGAAACACTCGGGAAATGGCATTTCTTCCTGACTTTGGTGTTCTTCAATCTCACCTTCTTCCCGATGCACAACCTGGGCCTCGGTGGCATGATGCGCCGTATCGCAGATCCCACGGTCTACGAGCATTTGCGCCAACTGCAACCACTCAACCAACTTTGCACCGTCGGCGCGATCGGCCTGGGCTTCACCACATTCCTCTTCATCTGGAACGTCGTGAGCAGCCTGCGCAACGGCAAAAAAGCCCCGAACAATCCTTGGCACTCCAACACTCTGGAGTGGACGGTTCCATCCCCTCCCGGGCATGGAAACTTCGATAAAACGCCCGTCGTTTACCACGGACCCTACGAATACAGCGTTCCCGGCATCGAGAAGGACTACCTGCCCCAGACCGAGCCTGCGCCGGAGAGCGCACGCCTCGAATCCCACTGAGTCGAGAAATCATGGATGGATCACACGCGCCCTTGAATTCGCGTCGCTTTGCCATTCACATATGGGCCGTGTTCACGATGGTCGCCACGTTTCTTCTGCTGTGTAGCGGTGGGATCGTGACCTCCAAGGGCGTCGGAATGTCCGTCCCGGACTGGCCTACGACATATGGTTACAATATGTTTCGTTTTCCCTTGTCGGGTTGGGTGGGTGGCATTTTTTACGAACACAGCCACCGCCTTATCGCCTCGGGAGTGGGTCTTATGACGATGATCCTTGCAGCAGCAGTTCTTGCCTGGGAGCCCCGCCGATGGATCAAAAAATTGGCTCTGCTCGCATTTGTTGCCGTGTGCCTCCAAGGTCTTTTGGGTGGATTGCGGGTCACCCTCTATAAAGACGAGATTGGTATCTTCCATGCCATGCTCGCCCAGTCGTTCTTCAGTCTGCTGGCGATCATCTCCATCACGACCAGTCCTCGCTTTCTCCGTGGTCAGTGGGATTTCTTCCTCCCGGATTCGGTGTTGAGGAACCTGGTCGTGGGGGCCACTGCTCTCATTTTTTTACAGCTCGCCTTGGGTGCGACGATGAGGCATGAGCACGCAGGACTCGCCATTCCCGACTTCCCGCTGGCGTATGGAAAAATCCTTCCCGATACTTCGGATATCGCAATTGCGGCTATCAATAAAGCTCGTATTGCCGATGACAAGGTCCCGACAAATGCTCTGCACATTTGGATTCAGATGGGGCATCGAGCAATGGCTGTTTTAATTTTCGTGGCGGTGGCCGCTGTGGTGTGGCGCGCTTTCACCAACCCGATCGCCGGTTCGGCTCGTTACATGGCCGGCTTGTGGATTGCCATGATCTTCGCGCAGATCGGGCTCGGCGCTTGGACGATCTGGTCGAACAAGGCGGCAGATGTTGCTACGACTCACATGGCACTCGGCGCGCTCTCTCTTCTCGCGGGAGTCGTCTTTAGCTTTCGGCTTTGGCGTGGCAACGAAGCCGGCCGTTTCGTGATCCCCGACCACCCAACGGCATCGGAATTCGCACGGACAGTATGAAGAGCGCGGCTGCCCTTCCCGGTGAAAGGAAACATGGGCTGATCGACGATGTGCTCGAGTTGGTCAAAGCCCGTCTTTCCCTTCTGGTCCTCCTGACCACACTCGTTGGATTCCTTCTTGGCTGGCATGGCCCATTCGACTGGGTGCTGCTTACTGCCACGTTGCTGGGCACGGCGTTGTGCGCCGGGGGCGCGGCCGCACTCAACCAGTGGTGGGAACGCGATGTCGACAACCGGATGAAGCGCACTCGCGGGCGACCACTGCCTTCGGGACGCATGCAGCCACAGGATGCCCTGCTTTTCGGTGTTTTCTTCTCGGTGAGCGGCATTGCCATTCTGGCTCTTTTCACAAACGACCGGGCTGCCTTTCTGGCCTTTGCAACCATTGCGATTTACATTTTTGTCTACACTCCGATGAAGCGCATCAGCTCGCTGAACACGCTTGTGGGGGCGATTCCTGGCGCACTCCCGCCGCTGATAGGTTGGGTCGCGGCTCGGGGAGGCTACAACCTCGAGGGCTGCCTTCTTTTTGCCACACTCTGGTTCTGGCAAATGCCTCACTTCTTGGCCATCGCGTGGATGTATCGAGACGACTACGCCGACGGCGGTTTTGTGATGCTTACCGCGAAGGACCCTGAAGGTCATGTAACCTCCCGCCAAGCCCTCCTCTACTCACTGTTTCTCATCCCGGTCACTCTGCTGCCTTCGATTCTCGCCTTCAACTCTCCCGCCTACTTCCTCGGAGCTCTGGCACTGGGTATTGGCTTTGCTGCCTTTGCCCTCCGTTTCATGACGCAAAGGAGCCGCCCAGCCGCGCGCAACCTCTTCTTCGCTTCGATTCTTTACTTGCCAATTCTTCTTGGCCTGCTCGTGGCAACACGGAAATGAGCAACAAACCCACCCGCCGCAATGTTGCCGTGATGGTCCTCCTTTGGCTTTTTGCTATTTCCCTGAGCGCACTGGTTCTGATACTCATGATACTTCGCGGGCCAATGACAAGCCCATGATGCCTTTTTAAAACAACTCCATCCATGTCCACAGCAGCCCTTACTCAAGATTCCCACGAGCACCACGGCGCACCGCCGGCCACAGCCAAATTCGGAATGATCATGTTCCTGATATCCGAGGGCATGCTCTTCGCTGGACTTCTTGGCGGTTACTTCGTTCTCCGTTGGTCGGAGAACGGCTTCCCTTGGCAGGCGGGCCACGCCTGGCCGCCGAGCAAGGACATCGCCCACCTCCCGCTCCTGCTCACCTCGATCAATACCGTCTTCCTCATTGCCAGCAGCTGCACATTCCACATGGGTGAAGTGGCAGTCCTCAAAGGAAAATCCGGTCTCGGATGGCTCTTTGTCACGATCGCCTTGGGCTCCTTGTTCGTCGGCCTTCAATGCTTCGAGTGGACACACCTCTACCACGAGGGTCTCTGGTTCAATACTGGCGGTGTTTACGGATCGAGCTTCTTTCTCATCACCGGTTTCCACGGCCTCCACGTGGCCATCGGCGTGCTGCTCATCCTCTGGTGCTTCCTCCGCCAGCTCTTCACACGCTGCTTCACGCCGACCCGGCATGTCGCGCTGAACAACGTCGCCCTCTACTGGCACTTTGTGGATGTCGTCTGGCTCTTCGTTCTGACGCTGCTCTATTATGTCTGAAGCCCCCGCGCGGCCGGGCATACCGCGCAGTGGTTGGGTCGTGGCATTTCTGGCGGCGGCGCTCCTGATCGGCCTGGCCTACGTGAGCCTCAAATCCACCCGCCCCCCAGCTCTCCCAGCGGGCCTTGAGAAAATTTCCCAAGTTCCGCCTTTCCAACTCACGGACCAAACCGGGCGCACCATCACTTTGGACGACCTGAAGGGGAAAATCTGGGCGGCAAATTTCATCTTCACTCGCTGCAAAGGCCCTTGCCCGATCACTGGGCAACGCATGCAGGAGCTCGCCAACAGGCTCAAAAAAACGCGGGGCCAGGTCGAACTGGTCAGCTTCACGGTGGACCCCGAATACGACTCGAGCGAGGTTTTGAGTTTGTTCTCGAAACAGCAGGGAGCCGAGCCGGATGTCTGGAAGTTCCTGACCGGAACGCCGGATGCGATTCAAAAAATCGTTGTGAATGGACTCCTTCAACCTATCGCCAAAGAGCCCGACGGTGTGCCCGCACACTCGACGCGCATTGTGATTGTGGACGGTGCGGGCTGGCTGCGCGGATACCATGAAGGCCTCGACCCTGAAGTCGTGCAAAAGCTCATGGTGGACATCGGAGAACTTTTGCGCGAAATTCCTTCTAAAAAATGAAGCCTTTCATCGCTCTTGCCATTGCCTTTTTTCTGACCCGTCTTCCCGATGCCACAGCTTGCGTGGGCTGTAGACAACCCGGGAGTGGCGGACCCGATGAACCGCAGACTGTCACCGCCGGTATCGCCCTCTCGTGGGGGGTCATTGGCATGCTGGCCATCGTCGGATTGATTATTGCGGGGTTGACCTATTATATTGCCGACACCTGCCGCAAGCTCGATCGCTCGAACAAGCTCCCATGAGCGTTTCCGACCTCCCGGCATTGAATGCCGGATTGAACGCTGTCTCCACACTGCTGCTCACGGCGGGGTTTGTTTTCATCAAAACCGAGCGAAAAACCGCCCATCGCAACTGCATGGTCGGGGCGTTTTGCGTTTCCTGCGTTTTTCTCATCACTTACGTGCTGCACAAGATTCTGGTGCACGGCGTTCACACCCCCTTCGGTGGCGAGGGTTTCTGGCGCACCTTTTACTACGGCATGCTTATATCCCACATCCTTCTGGCCATCGTCATCGTGCCTCTCGTTCTGGTGACCATGACCCACGCCATCAAAGGCCGCTTCGAACGCCACCGCACCTGGGCGCGCTGGACATTTCCGCTCTGGTATTACGTCTCCGTCACCGGTGTCCTTGTTTACTTCATGCTCTACCAATGGTTCCCGAAAGCCGTTTGATACCTCCACGGTGCCGGGCTTCTCAATGGACAACATCTCTTAAAACTTAAGACCGAATACTTCAAACTCTCCCAAATGAGCACCTCCACCACGCCCCGCCGTCCGATGGGCCTTGAACATCCCGCTGTCCTCGATGCCTTCGCCCACGATAAACGTCGCGATACACTCATTCTTGCCATGTATGAGACCCGCCCTTGGACCGGCAATGAGAACCACATTCTCCAGCTCCAGGAAAAACTCAACGCCTACGCCTCCTTTGTCCTTGATGGAGAAATGGCCGAGTCCTTCCCTGCGTTTGTCGGCAAACCCGTGGAAATTCAGCTCCGGACACGCCATCAGCCAGATCCCCTCACGCTCGGCTTCCTGAACCAAGCCAAAAATCAACTCTCCCTGCAACTGATCAACCTTGAAACCATCCGGATCGAGTCCGCTGAGGAGTTTGAACCCGCCTCATCCTCTCCCGCCTGTGGCTGCGGCCAGGGAGGATGCGGATCATGATCCCTGAATCAAGTCCGCTCTTGAAGTAATCCCACCTGCGGGCCCTCACAAAGTCGGGCAGGGCTGGTTGAGGACCGGAATCAGCGCGGTTGGAGGATTTGAAAGAGAAAATGCGCGAGGTGTGAGGGCGGGATCTCGGTCTGGGCGGCCTGCACTTCAAGGAGAATCGGGGTGTGCCTCTCGAGAATCAGTCGATTGGTGCGAGTCGCGACATCCGTGGAGGCGGAGAGGTGGTTCAGGATGATGCCTGGACAATCGAGGCCGCGAGCGCGGATACTTTCCAAGGTGAGCAGGGTGTGGTTGATACATCCGAGGCGGTTGGCGACAACGAGGACAACCGGCAGGGCCAGGCGGGCGGCGAGGTCGGCGATGGTCTCTGTAGGAGTGATCGGCACGAGCCATCCGCCAGCCCCTTCGACGAGAATTGAGGGGTGTTTGGCAGTGAGGCTGCGGAACCACTCCACAAGAGCGTCGAGAGAGATGGCTCGTTTTTCGAGTCTGGCGGCGACAAGTGGTGCGGTAGGTTCGCGGAGCCAGACGGGGTTGGTTTCGTCGAGGGAGAGAACCTGGCCGGATGCGGCTTGGAGGGCTTCAACATCGTCCCTCGGGCCGCTGCAGATGGGCTTGAGCGCAATAGTTTCAAAGTCTCTGGAACGCAGCGCGCGAGTGACGAGTGCGGTGCAAAACGTCTTCCCGGCGTTGGTATCTGTGCCGGTGATGAAGAGGTTCATTTGCGGTTGGCAGCCGTGAGCTGCAAGAAAACGCTCTCGAGCGAGCGTTGCGGCTGGCGTGTTGCGAGCAGCTTCGAGGGCGAGTTTTGGATGAGTTGCTCGATCTGGGAGTGGATTTCCGGCGTGGCGTTTTCGATCACGAATTCCGTCTGGTTTTTCACCGAGACAAGGTCGCCGAGCGCGCCTTCCCGGATCATCTCACCCCGGGCCATGATGCCGACGCGGTCGCAGATTTCCTGAACCTGCTCAAGGAGATGGGAGGTCAGCAAAACCGTTTTGCCTCGCTGCTTGAGGTCAAGGATGAGATCGCGGATCTGGTGGGATCCGGCGGGATCGACGCCGGCCGTTGGTTCGTCGAGGACAACAAGGCGGGGATCCTGGATGAGAGCCTGCGCGAGGCCGATGCGTTGCAGCATGCCCTTGGAGAAGCCTCCGATGCGGCGGTCCCGGGCATCTTCGAGACCGACAAGATGGATGAGTTCGTCTATGCGTTGATTGAGAAGCGACCCGCCCATGCCGCAGACTTTGCCGTAGAAGCGGAGGGTCTCGGCGGCGGTGAGGAATTTGTAGAAATAGGGATTCTCGGGAAGGAATCCGACATCGCGGCGGCTGTGGTAATCCCGGCTGTCCTGTCCAAAAATCATGGCCCGGCCGTGGTTGGGGGTTACCAGACCGAGGAGGATTTTCAACGTGGTGCTTTTCCCGCTGCCGTTCGGACCGAGGAGGCCATAAACCTCGCCGGGCCGGACCTCGAAGCTGAGGTTGCTCACAGCTGTCACGCGCTGGCGGCGCAGCGGAACGGGGAAGATTTTGGTGAGGTTGTCAATCTGGATGGCGGGTGTGCTCATGGGAGAATCGAGAAACCTCGCAGGGTGGCGGGACGAGAGATGGGTTGCGGGGATTCGAGGGTGATGTGACCGGCGAGGTGACTGGTGCGAATGCCTTCGAGGAAGGCATCAACCTCATCGGCCTCGCCGCTGGCGATCAACTCCACGCGGCCATCGGGCAGGTTTTCGACCGTGCCGGTGACATCGTATTCGCGGGCGAGATTTTTGACAGTGTAGCGGAAGCCGACCCCTTGCACACGGCCTTCGTAGTGAATGCGGAGGGTTTTCATGGCAGGCGGCAGGGATTGACCACAATGGAAAAGGCGGGGCCTTCGAGATAGAGCAACCGAAGGTTGGCCGGCAGGGCGGGCCGGGCGGGAGCGAGCGAGTCAGATGACACGGAGAAAGGAGTTTTCATTTCCGAAGGCGAATCAAGTTTTCGAGATCGACACGATCCTGGTCCCGGTGGGTTTGCTTGCTGCGAATCAAATCGGAGATGGAAAGGTCAGGGATTTCCACGCCCTCGACCGTTGTTCGCTGCGCGTTTGGATGGGCTTCGGCATAAGTCACTGTCCAAGCTCTGATGCCAACATCGACTTCAATGTCATCGGCGATCTTGACGAAGGAATTTTCCGCAAAATCCTCCGGAACGAGTTTAGACGCTGCACCATCAGGCAAGCGGGAAAGAGCTTGAATCACGCTTTGGTAATTCGCCAGATTTTCGGCGATGAGTAAATCAACATCCTCTGTGGCACGGATCAGGCCGTTTAGGATCATGGCCCATGCGCCGACCACAAGGCATTCGGCGCCCTCTTCGTTCAAGAGCCGACAAACATTCAGAAGCGGATTTTTTGAAATCTGCTCCATCACCAAAGCCTCGGGTTTTTCTGGTCGCGGCGCCAGTTCTCATAGTCTTGTCGCGTCTTGAATTTCACGACAAAACCTCTTGGTTTCTTGATGGGGGAAACGAGGAAGGCTTCCGCGATGATTTTTCCTGCCCTTAAAACCGCCTCTTCCGGGGTGGCGGGAATGCGAGATGGTTTGCCGACGGTTTTCATTTCCGGATCTGGCCTTCGCCGCGGATGAGGTATTTGTAGGTGGTGAGCTCCTCGAGTCCCATGGGGCCGCGGGCGTGGACCTTGTCGGTGCTGATGCCGATTTCGGCACCGAAGCCGAATTCCCCGCCGTCGGTGAAGCGGGTCGAGGCGTTCCAATAGACCGTGGCGGAATCGACGGCGGCGAGGAATGCCTCGGCGGTGGCCGGGTTGCGGGTGATGATCGCATCGCTGTGGTGGGAGCCGAAGGTTTCGATGTGGTCGATGGCGGAGGCCAGATCGTCCACGACCCGCACGGAAAGGATGAGGTCAAGCCACTCGGTGCGCCATGTGGCGTCATCCGCCTCGCGGAGCGCGTTGTAACGAAGGGTCGAGAGGATTTGAAAGGCTCCGGGATCGGCAACGAGTGCGACGCAGGCGGCCCCGAGAGCGGGTGCGGCGAGCTCGAAAAACTCGGGCGCGATGTCACGGTGGACGAGAAGGGTTTCGAGGGCGTTGCAGACTCCGGGGCGCTGGCATTTTGCATTGACTGTGATCTGGCGGGCCATTTCCAGATCGGCCTCGCTGTCCACATAGACATGGCAGATGCCATCGTAGTGTTTGATCACCGGCATTCGGGCGGCGTTCACTACGGCTTCGATGAGCGAGTGGCCGCCCCGGGGAATAATGACATCCATGAACTGATCCATGGCGGCCATGATTTTTACGGCCTCGCGGTCTTTTGTTGGAATGAGTTGAACAGAAAAATCGGGGAGCCCAGCTTGAAATCCGCCGGCTTGGAGGGCCTTGGCGATGGCGAGATTTGAGGCGAGGGCTTCCGAGCCGCCGCGCAGGATCACGGCGTTGCCGGTCTTGAGGCAGAGCACGGCAGCGTCGGCTGTGACATTCGGGCGGGACTCGTAAATGATGCCGATGACTCCGATCGGTGTTCGGATTTTCTGGATGCGAATACCATTCGGACGCGTCCAGTCGCGGAGGCTCTCCCCGACGGGATCCTCAAGGGAGGCGACTTGGCGAATGCCGTCGGCCATGGCTGTGATGCGCTCCGATGTGAGGCGAAGCCGGTCGATGGCGGCTTTGGTGAGGCCGTTTTGCTCGGCAGCGGCTGTGTCCTCCGCGTTGGCGGAAAGGATTTCGGGCGAGCGGACGACGAGTTCATCCGCCATGGCGATGAGGATTTTATTTTTTTGCGTCGCTGTGAGACGGGCGAGGGAGCGAGCCGCCTCGCGGGCGCGTCGGCCGATCGTGTGAATTTCCTGTTCCAGTGTCATGTGGCTGCAAAAGGCGTGTAATCGAGTCCGTGGGCTTCGGCAACGACTTTGCAGGTGACTCCGCCTTGGAAGATACTCAGGCCTTCCCGGAGTCCGGGCGCCCGCTGGAAAGCCTCGGCCAGCGGGAAATCGGCGAGTGTCTCGATGTAACGGTAAGTCACATTCGTCAAAGCCTGCGTGGCGGTGCGGGCGTAGGCGCCGGGCATGTTGGCGACGCAATAATGGACGATTCCCTCTTCGACGAAGGTCGGATTGTCATGCGTGGTCGGACGGGAGGTTTCGAGGCAGCCGCCCTGGTCGATGGCGATGTCCACCACGACGCTGTTGGGTTTCATAAGACGGAGCATGTCGCGGGTGATAAGTTTCGGAGCCTTGGCACCGGGGACGAGCACGGCGCCGATGAGAAGGTCCACGCTTGGCAGAAGGTCGAGGAGGCTGGCCTCGCTCGAGTAAAGGGTGTGCGCCGTGCTCATGGTGATGTCGAGAAAGCGCATCCGCTCCAGATCGACTTCAAGGATCGTCACATCCGCTCCGACGCCTGTTCCCATGCGGGCGGCATTGACGCCGGCCGTGCCGCCACCGATGACGACGATTCTTCCTGGCAGCACGCCTGGCACGCCACCGAGGAGCACACCTTTTCCGCCCGTGTGCTTTGCGAGGAAATATCCGCCGACGAGCACGGACATGCGGCCTGCGATCTCGCTCATGGGTTCGAGGAGCGGGAGGCGGTTGTTGACCCGCACGGTTTCGTAGGCAATGCAAGTCGCGCCGGATTTTTGAAGGGCCTCGGTCAGCAAACGGCTCGCGGCAAGATGCAGATACGTGAAAAGAATCTGGTCCTTGCGGAGAAGCGGAAATTCCTCCGGGAGGGGCTCTTTGACTTTCACCACCATGTCAGCACGCGCGAAAATCTCGGTATGGCTGGTGACAATTTCGACACCGGCTTGGTGATAGTTGTCGTCACAGAAGCCGATGCCCGCTCCCGCCTGCGACTCCACAATCACCTTATGGCCATGCTTGATGAGTTGATAGGCGGCCGAGGGGAGAAGCGCAACGCGATGCTCTTGGGCTTTGATTTCCTTGGGGACGCCGATGACCATACCCGAAATATGAACCCAAAGGATTTTTTCCGAAAGTGGTTTCTCGCTTGATTGGCACTTTGCGGAGTGCTGTGTTTTTGTTCACGAGTGAAAAAAATTTCCTCAATTTGTCTCATGGGACTTGCAGCATCCTGCGGGGCACTGCTCGCGCAGAGCGATACGCTCAAGGAGTTGGAAGCCAGTTCCACCGAGCACATGCGCGAGGAACTCGGTGTGAACCCCGTGACCTCGCCTTCGATCGCGACTTTGCTGAAGGATCTCGAGATCTTCCGCCCGGTGCCGGTCCGAATGATCGTCTCCTCCAATCGCGAGGCGAGCTTCAGCAACAGGCTCCAAACCGCGTTGCACTTTGGTTCGCTGGTGGCCGATGGATTCATGCTCACAATTGCCGAGCGTCCGCAAGACGTGCAGGACATCGGACGTGAACTTATCCGTCAATCCCGCGCGTTGGGCGTGGGTGAACGGCTCGCAAAACGCAGTAAGAGCCTTTTTGAACTAAGCGACAAAGGCGACTGGGTCGGGATGCGTGGGGAATTGGTGAAAACCCAGTCTGATGTTGAAGAATCCATGATGGAACTTCACGACGAGGAGATGGCCCATATGGTCAGCCTCGGCGGATGGCTGCGTGGCTTTCAACTTGGCGCAGCAAGCACCGATGAGCGCTATGCTCCAAACAAAGCGGAAATCCTCGGGCGGGTGGATGTCATGGATTACTTTTTGGATCGCTTGGACACGCTGAATCCCCGCTTGAAAGCCACCGAGATGATCACAGAGTTCACCGACCGCATCAAAAAAATCCGTTTGGTAGCCATCGAGACGCAAGGCGCGACGCCTACTCCGGAGCAGGTCGCCAGGATGCGGAAGCTGGCCGATGAAGCCGAGCAGATCGCGACTGCAAAGGTGGACAATGATGGCAAATTGATGCGCTGAACCGGAAATTAAAACCCATCGAGGCGGGCAAAAAGAGGCTCCATCGAGATCTAAAAAAGACCTTCTGTTGGGTATCCCTTGTTGAGTTTCAGCACCCGCCGATTTCGGCACGAAGAGCCTCCGCGATACCATCGGCGTGCCGATCAATGAGGCTCTGGTCGCGGCCTTCAATAAGAAGTCGGATTTTGGGTTCGGTGCCGGAGTAGCGGAGCAAGACGCGGCCTTTGCCTTTGAGGGCGGCCTCGGCTTCGCGAAGGAGGGTTTGGATGTGCGGCAGGGTCTCGAGCGGAGGCTTGTCCTTCACGCGGAGGTTGCGCTGGGCCTGGGGATACTTTTGCAGAACCTTTTTGAGTTCGCTGAGCGGCTTGCCGGTTTCGATCATGACGCGCAGGATTTGGAGTGCGCTCACGATGCCATCACCCGTGGTGGCATAGTCGCGGAAGATCATGTGCCCGCTCTGCTCGCCGCCGACATTGTGTCCCTCGCGGAGCATGGCTTCGATGACATAGCGGTCGCCGACCTTGGTGCGGAGAACTTTTCCGCCGTGGGCCTCGAGGGTTTCGTCGAGGCCGAAGTTGCTCATGACGGTCGAGACCAGCGTGCCGCCCTCGAGGCTGCCGCGCTCGAGGTAGTCCACGGCGGAGATGGCCATGATCTCGTCGCCATCCACGAGTTCGCCATTCTCGTCGCAGAGGAGGACCCGGTCGGCATCGCCATCGTGCGTGATGCCGATGTGGGCTTTGCATTCACGCGTGAGCTTCTGAATCTGCTCGGGATGGGTGCTACCGCAGTGGGCGTTGATGTTGGTGCCGTTCGGATGGTTGTTGATCACGACCAGATCGGCGCCGAGTTCGCGGAGGATGCAGGGACTTGTCTTGTAGGCGGCACCGTTCGCACAATCCAAGGCGATGCGAAGCGATTCGAGCGTGAGGTGGCGGGGAAAGCTCTGTTTGGCGAATTCCACATAGCGTCCGAGGGCGTCGTCGATGCGGTGGGCCTTGCCGATTTTGGTGGCGGTGGGACGGATGTTTTCGATTTCACCGCTGAAGACGAGATGCTCAATGCGGGCTTCGATCTCATCGTCGAGCTTGAAGCCGTCGTGGCGGAAGAATTTGATGCCATTATCCTCATAGGGATTGTGGGAAGCGGAAAGCACGATACCCGCATCGGCGCGCAGCGAGCGGGTGATGTAGGCCACCCCCGGAGTGGGAAGCGGGCCGATGAGCAGGGCATCGGCGCCCAGCGAGGTCAGGCCGGCGACGATGGCATTTTCGAGCATATAGCCCGACAAGCGCGTGTCCTTGCCGATGACGACACGCAAGCGGCCGCTGTGCGAGGAGGCGCGGGACTCGGCGAAGACGTGGGCTGCGGCGCGACCCAGCTTCAACGCCGTCTCTGCAGTGACCGGTTCGATATTGGCAACGCCGCGGACACCGTCGGTTCCGAAAAGTTTGCGATTGCTGCTCATTTGGCGATACGAGACGGGGAGGAGTTAAGCTGCGCTGTCGAGGGTTTCAGCGCGTCAAACCGGACGGGATTCCGGCTGACGTTCTGCTTGATGAGAAACCAAAGGGCGAAGGCCAGAAGAAGACTGGCGAGTTTGATTTTCCAATTGTTGAGAAGGATCGCTTTCATACTTTTCGTCTAAAAGAAGCTGGCTGAGCCGCTGGCGGAATTTTTCCACGCTCAAATTTCGTTCGATTTTGCCGCTGTGACAAATCGAAACCTGCCCTGTCTCTTCCGAGACGACGAGCGAGAGGGCGTCCGATTCATCGCCGAGACCAAGCCCCGCGCGGTGGCGCAATCCGAGATTCCGGTCGAGATCCTCGCGCTGGGAGAGCGGAAAAATGCAAGCGGCGGCGACAATGCGATCACCACTGACGATCATGCCGCCATCGTGCAAAACGGTCTTGGGATGAAAAACCGTGAGGGCGAGTTCCTTTGTAAACTTCGCATCCAGTGCGATGCCCGTCTCCGCGATGGTTTTGAGGCTGATCTCGCGTTCGATTGCAATCAGGGCGCCGAAACCTTTGCTCGAGAGTTCGAACACCGCGTCCGTGATCAACTCGATTGTCTCGGACTCCTGGGAGGCTGTGGTGAAGAACCGATGGCTGCCGAGTTCGGTGAGGGCACGGCGCAACTCCGGCTGGAAAATGACCACCAACGCAATGGCGAGGAACACCGAAATGCTCCGCAATAGCCACCCGATAACCTCCAGGTTGAGCAACTGCGAAACCAGCGTGAGAGTGAGAAAAACCAGCGCCAAGCCCAGCAGAATGCGGGCTCCGTGGGTCCCTCGCAAATAGATGAAAATATAATAAATGACCGTGGCGAGGATGACGATTTCAATCCCCGAGGTCCACTGCTCCCTTAAAAAAGCCACGGCTTGTTCAAACATGGCCGATGATCGCTTCGGTCATGCGAAGCGCCTCCGTGTGGGGTTTGACATCGTGAACCCGCAGGATGCGCGCGCCGCGCTCCCGGCAGAGCGAAGTCACAGCGACTCCGGGCCAAAGACGATCCTCCATTTTTGAAGAACAAGCCAACCAACCCAGGAACGATTTGCGGGATACGCCGACCAGGAGGGGACGGCCATGCTCCAAGAACACGCACAACCGCTCGAGAAGGCGGCTGTTATGCTCCGGGGTTTTGCCAAATCCAATTCCTGGGTCGAAAACAATACGCATCGGGTCGATGCCGCATGCTATCGAGCGGGCGAGGGACTGTCGAAAAAATTCCCCCACTTCGCGAACGACATCATCGTATGCCGGCGCGAGTTGCATGGTGCGGGGGTCGCCTTTCATATGCATGATGACGACGCCAGCCTGCGAGGACGCTGCCAGTGCGGGCATGTCTGGGTCTCCGCGCAGGCCGGTGACATCGTTGATGATATCCGCCCCCGCCTCCAAAGCAGCCTGCGCGACGGACGCCTTCGAGGTGTCGATGGATATCAGAACGCGACTTTTCTGGCGCAAGGCTTGAATGACTGGCAGGACGCGGTGGATTTCCTCTTCCGGGGAGACGGCCTGCGCACCGGGGCGCGTGGATTCGCCGCCGATGTCGAGAATTTCAGCCCCCTCGGCGACCAATCCCAGCCCGTGTCGCAACGCATTTTCGGGATCGAGGAACGAGCCCCCGTCCGAAAAGGAATCCGGCGTGGCATTGATGATGCCCATGACGAGCGCGCGTCTGGAAAGGTCGATGACGCGGTCGCGGATTTTCCAAATCACTTTTGGAGGCGGATGGAGGCAGAGCGGCCATGGGCGTCGAGGCCCTCGATGGCGCTGAAAGTCTCAATGTGCGGAAGTGAGGCGCGCAGGGACTCTTCATCGAACATGACGATACTGGTGCGTCGCTGGAACTGGTCCACTGTCAGACCGGCAAACGACCGACCCGCCCCACCCGTTGGAAGCTCATGGCTTGGTCCCGCGAGAAAATCGCCGCCCGCCACCGGCGAGATGCGGCCGAGGAAAATCGCGCCGGAGGTGCGGAGTTGGAGGGCGATTTCGCCCGGCGACTCCGTGGCGACGGAAACATGCTCCGAAGCGTAATCGTTCGCAACCCGTATGGCCTCCTGCATATCTTCCACGAGGATCAGCTTGGTGTTTTTAAGAGCCTTGGCCAATTCCGCCGGACGCTTCGACAGTTTGGTCTGGCGTTCGAGAGCCTTCTCGACGCCCGTGAGAATTTTTTCCGAATCCGTGACCAGAAGCGCCTGGCTGCCGTGCCCGTGTTCGGCCTGAGCTAAAAGATCCGCCGCCACCCAGTCGGGCTTCGCCGTTTTGTCGGCGATGACCAGCACCTCGCTGGGGCCGGGCAGGAGGTCGATCGCGACCCGGCCAAAAACCTGCCGCTTGGCTTCGACGACATACGAATTTCCCGGACCGAAAATTTTTTGGACGGGCAGGATCGTCTTTGTGCCGTAAGCCAGAGCGGCCACTGCCTGGGCTCCACCAACACGATAAATCTCCGTGGCGCCACAGCGCGACAAGGCCGCCAACAGGGCCGGTTGAATTTTCCCGTCAGCACCAGCGGGAGTCACGGCCACGATCTCCGGCACGCCGGCCACCTGGGCGAGCGTGCAGGTCATGACAGCCGTGGAAACCAAAGGCGCCGTGCCTCCGGGAATGTAGATACCAACACGCTGGAAAGGATCGAACCGTTCTCCGGTGATGGCCCCCTGCCGGTTTTTCATGAACCAGCTCTTGCGAAGGCTGCGCTTGGCAAAAGCCTTCACATTCGAACGCGCGGCGTCGATGGCTTTGCGGGTTTCGGTCGGAAGCGCCTGACAGGCCTCGGCGATTTCCAGCGGAGTCACCGGAATCTGCGAGGGCTGGAGATCAGGTCCACCGAATTTTTTGCTCAGATCCAGCAGGGCCTCGTCACCCTCCTTGGCCACCGCAGCCAGGATTTCCTCCACCGTCGAACGGACAGCGACATCGGCTTCATAGCGTCGCTTGAGCGATTCGATAGCCCGGCGATAAGTTTTATCCGTTGGTCGGAGGGTTTGCACCGGACGTTGGTTATTTGATGTAGGCCAAGACAAAGGCGGTGATGAAAATATTCACCAAGGCCAACTCGAAGAAGAAATACCAGCCGAGCTTCATGAGCTGGTCGTAGCGGAAACGAGGAACAGTCCAGCGCACCCAGATGAAGAGCACTAACAACGCGCTCACCTTGGCGAAAAAGACGCCGATATTGACCAGTCCGAAGATGACACCCAGCGGCCCCGGCATCGACCCGTCGGGGATCATCGGCAGGCTCCAGCCGCCAAGAAAGAGAGTCACGATAACGCCCGAGCCGGCAATCATGGCCGCGTATTCCCCGAGGAAAAACAACGCAAAACCCATGCCCGAGTATTCCGTGTGGTAACCACCCACCAATTCCTGCTCAGCTTCCGGAAGGTCGAACGGCGCGCGGTTCGTCTCCGCAAACATGGCAATGAGGAAGATGATAAACGAGATCAGCATCGGGATCCAAATCAGGAGGCGCGAGAGCGAAAAGCCGTTCAAGAAAGTGTCGAGAACCGCCTTGAGATCCCCTGAAAGCAGGATTTCCCAGGTCAGACCCTTCGCCCAGAATGGTGCGACCATCCAGCCGTGTTCACGCTGCCAACTCACAATGTCCGGCATGTTCAAGGTGCCGCAGAGCATGAAAACCGGAATCACCGACAAGCCAAGAGCCAGCTCGTAGGAAATCATCTGCGAACTGGACCGAATGCCGCCGAGGAATGGGTATTTCGAGTTCGATGACCAGCCTGCGAGCACGATGCCATAGACGCCGAGGGACGAGACCGCGAAGACATAAAGCACACCGATATTGATGTCAGCGATCACCATCGGAACACCGAAGAGAGAACTCCCGAAAGGCAGAACTGCCAGCACAAGGATGGCCGGCACCATCGAGAGCTTGGGAGCGATGTAGTAATAGAATTTGTTCACCTCGCGAGGGATGAAGTTTTCTTTTAACAAGAGCTTGAGAGCATCTGCAATCGGCTGGCCAAGGCCGAGAATCCGGATTTTTGTGAGGGGAATGCCGGTGCGGTTCGGACCCACGCGGTCCTGAATCCAGGCGCAAATTTTACGTTCGGCGTAAACCGTGTAGGAAACGAGCCCGAGGATCAAACCAAGAAGGCCAAGGGTTTTCGCCAGAGAGGTCCAGACAAGAAACGGCTCCGGCTTCATGAGAAAATTCAAGATCTCCATATTGCAAGCACCTTCCTAGCCATGTCCGATTGCGGTGTCGAGCGACAAGGTGAAAATGGCACACTCGTGCTTCTTGGGATTTTTGCAAAACCAACCGGGCGTCAATCGAAAAATTTGCCTGAATTTCCCCCCCGGGGGAAAAAAATCTACTCCACAATATCCTCAAGGGGAATGACCTGTCCTTTGGCCAGATTGCATGTGGAGCAGCCGCGTTTGGAGGCAGCGATGAAGTCGAAAAATTCTTGCGCCTCGGGGCCCCAAACCGATTCGCGGGCGGAATCCAAAGCCGCTTTCACGGGCAGGTTGCTTCGGAACACCAACTTGAAAGCGTGGCGGATTTCCGTTCGGGTCGCGGCATGGAATCCTGCCCTCCGAAGGCCGATAATGTTGACGCCGGAGAGGAGGTTGAAAAGCTGAGCCATGGCAAAGGGAGGGATGTCTTTGTTGAATTGAGACCCTCCGGCGACCATCGCGCGTTTCCCGATGCGGACGAACTGGTGGAACACGGCTCCCCCGCCCAAGACCGCGCCATCGCCGACTTGCACATACCCGCCAAGCAGGCAGTTGTTCACTATCACGACATCGTTCCCAACCTGCACATTATGCCCGAGGTGGCAGCCGACCATGAGGAAACACCGGTCTCCCACATGCGTTGCCGAGCCCTCTTTTGTTCCGCGATGGATTGTCACATACTCACGGATGCGGTTGTTGTGACCAATGACGACCGAGCTTTTGATTTCGGGTGAATGGGCATAGTCCTGAGGGGGCGCGCCAATCACGGCACCGTAGCCGACTGTGTTTCCTTCGCCCAAGGTCGTGTCGCCCTCGATGACGGCATGGGCTTGAATCACGCAGCCTGCGCCGATCACCACGCCGTCGCCAATGAGAGCCCCAGGACCGACTTCGACATTTTCACCCAGATGGGCATTGGGGGAGACGATGGCTGTTGGGTGGATTTTCATATGACGCCTGCTTCTTTAAAACTGTAATATGGCACTCGCCCGCCGTCAGGCGAGCCAAGGATGACATGGTCAACCAGATTGATCTGGAGGAGATGAGCGGCCTCCTTGAGATTGCGTGTCACGCGGTAGTCGGCGGGACTGGGAGAAGGGTCGCCGCTCGGGTGATTGTGGACGACAGCGACGGCGTAGGCGCTGTGAATGACAGCATGGCGGAAAATATCCCTGGGATGTGCGACACATTCGCTGACCGAGCCGAGGCTGATTTCCTCGATGCGGATCAGGCGTAGTCTGGTATCCAGCAACAGGACACGCAAGGATTCTTGCCGCATGGCCATGAACTCGCTGCCCAGGAAATCATAGATTCGCTCGGCCGTGTCCAGCACTGGGGCAGGATTTTTGCCTCGAGCCAGTCGCTTGCCGATTTCAAAAGCAGCCGCCATCTCCAGGGATTTGGCGGGGCCTATGCCTTTCGCGAGGCGACGAATTTCCCTGGGGGTGCAGCGACAGAGTTGGGCGAAGCCGCCGCTGTCGCGAAGGAGGTCGCGCGCCACGGCCAGTGCGTTTTTGCCGGGAATGCCGGTGCGGATGAAGATGGCAAGCAGCTCGGCATCCGATAAGGTCTGGAATCCATGCCTCTCGGCCTTCTCGCGAGGACGTTCGTCGATCGGCAACTCCTGGAGTCGTGTGGCATCCACGGCGCAAGACTCATTCGATTGATCCGGGAAATCCAGCACCCGTTCGATCCCGGCTAGCGTGTTCCCTGCATTGCAGCGCCGAGAGCACCAGCGCCTTCCCATGAAGCGGGACGATTCCAAGGCAGGGACCCTTCAGCACGGGCAGACGAATGGGAATCGTCGGTGGCACATCCAGCCAAGAGGCCGAGCAGCAAGATGCAGAGACTAATTTTGAGCAGTTTGATAGATGATATCATCACCGGGCTGGATGCTGAGACCACGGGCGAGAGTCGAGGGAATAATATCTGCGATAGAGGTGGAAGGCTCCACGGTGGTGGTGCGAACTTTGCCAATGAGAGTCGATCCCCGTTTCACCAGGAACTCCATGTTGCTGTCGATGCCGCTTTTGTTTCCGAGACTGAGGACGACGAAATTCCAGGCTTGGTTAACCGCAAGAACCCGACCAGTGACATTGGTGAGCCCCTGCTTGGTTTCTTTATCCCTGGCGGATTTTTGCAGGGCGGCAATTTTGGCAATCAGACTCTCGTTGTCCTCCGCGAGTTTTTGCTTCTCCTCTTCAAGCTTGGCGATGGTCGCTTTGTCTTCCGACTGATTGTCTGGCGTGTGCTGGGTTGAGGAGGATGAGGCGATTTGCGACTCAAGCTGGGTGATTTTTTCGGCTTTGGTGAGGATATCCGTCTTGGCAATGGCCAGTTCACCCTCCGCACTGGTCAATTTGGATTGCACTTCTGTGAGCTGAGAAGTTTTCGCCATGAGTTCGGATTTCTGCTTGGCAAGCTCCGAATCGACATTTTGTTTTTGAGTTGTGAGCTCGGTGAGGCTGTTTTGAACCTCAGCAACTTTTTTTGTTTGCTCCTCCAGACTGGCTTTGTCCTTCACAATCTGTTGCTGGGAATTTGAAAGGTCCTCTTTGGTCTGATTGAGGTGATTGCGGTTGAGGAAACCGACAGCAGCTGAGGCAGCGGCGAGCACGATAGAGAGAATGACGAGAATTTTTCCCATGTATTGGAGGAGCAACAGAATTGTTTAGTATTGAAACCTCGTGACGGTGGCAAGAAGGAATTTGAAAATCTCGTCGGACCTTTTTTGCGGCGTCTCACGCGGGCTTGAAGTCGACTTGTTGCTTGAACATGTCCACGCGTTCGACAGCAACCTCCAGACAGTCGCCAACCTGGAAAACTTTTTTGGTTTTGCGCCCGGTGAGGCGCCCGCGCGAGGGGTCGTGGAGGTAGAAGTCGCCTTCGAGCGCCGAGACGTGGACGAGACCGGTGAGGAGGAACTCGGGCAGCTCGACAAAGAAGCCGAAATTCCGGACGTCCATGATCATGGCGCGGAATTTCTGGCGATGGCCCTCGGTGGTTTGGAGCTGGAAGAATTCGAGTTTTTTGAGGCGAACGGATTCTTTTTCGGCATCTGCCGCCGAGCGCTCG
The DNA here is from genome assembly GCA_037147075.1 of bacterium. Taxonomy (GTDB): domain Bacteria; phylum Verrucomicrobiota; class Verrucomicrobiia; order Chthoniobacterales; family Terrimicrobiaceae; genus UBA967. Next base: position 7,235 of record JBAWVX010000005.1, on the reverse strand, counting down.
GTGTTTGAGATGTGCTCGGCCATGGCTCCGAGGGCTGAGGAATCCGGGCCGCTCTTGGTGAGACCGAGCTGGCGCTCGAGGGCGCGGTGCACGATGAGGTCGCTGTAGCGGCGGATCGGGCTGGTGAAGTGGGTGTAGTCTGGTTTGGAGAGGCCATAGTGGCCAAGCGGCTCGGGAAAATAGCGGGCGCGCTTGAGGCTCTTCAGCAGGGCGATCTTGACGGCTGACGCGAAGGGTTTGCCATGCAGCGAGGCAAGCAGTTTTTGAAGCTCGGGCCGGTGGGTGAGGTCGCCCGCACGGATGCCCTGCGAGGCGGCGAATTCCCGGAATTCGGCGAGTTTCTCGGGATCCGGCTTCTCATGGATGCGATAAACAGCAGGTTGTTTGCGGTGCTTGAGTTCGCGGGCCACGAGTTCGTTGGCAAGGAGCATCAGCTCCTCGATGAGTTGGTGGGAAATGTCGTTCTCAACTCGCTCGAGGCGCACCGGACGGCCCGTTTCGTCGAGCCAGACTTTGATCTCGGGAAACTCCAAATCGAGGGATCCCGCAGCAAAGCGTTTTTTACGCAGCAGGGAGGAGAGTTCCCAAGCCGTGTGGACGCGATCGGAGAGCAGGTCGCCCTTTTTTGGAGGCTTCTCCAAGATCGCGAACGCCTGTTTGTAGGTCAGACGCGCGGCGCTGCGGATCACCGTCTTGGCGAAGCGGACGGACTGGATTTTTCCGCTCTGAAGAATCTCGGCGAACACGGAGAATGCCATGCGGTCCACCTCCGGCTTGAGGCTGCAGATGCCGTTGCTGAGCGCCTCGGGGAGCATCGGGATGACGCGGTCGGCCAGATAAACGCTGTTCCCCCGCGTGTGCGCCTCGCGGTCCAGGGCCGACTTCGGCTTCACATAATGCGACACATCCGCGATGTGAACGCCGACGCGCCAGCCGCCGGGGATGCGCTCGACATTGATGGCGTCGTCGAAGTCCTTCGCGTCATCCGGGTCGATGGTGAAAATAAAGCGGTCGCGCAAATCCTCGCGCTTGGCGGCATCGCCCGGATCGACCTCCGGCGAGACGCGCTCCGCCTCACGGAGGACATCCCGGGGAAATTCCAAGGGCAGCCTGTGCTTGCGGATGATCGAGAGCATGTCGACGCCGGGCGCTCCAGTCGGGCCGAGAATCTCGATGATATGGCCCTCGGGATTCACATGGCGCGATGGCCAGGAATCGAGCTTCGCCACGACCTTGTCGCCAACCTTGGCCAAAAGCGGCGGGGCGGGCGGTTGGACGTAGAGGTTCTGGACGAATCGCGGATCGTCCGCCACGACATAGAAGAAGTTTTTCGAGCGCTGGAGCGTGCCGACGATGGTTTCGTTGGCGCGGGTCAGTATGCGGATGACCTTGCCTTCACGGCGTCTCTCGGGGCGGGAAAAAAAGCCAGGCTCTTTGGGTTGGCTTGAGATGCGTGCCACGACGCGGTCGCCGTGCATCGCGGTGAAACAATTCTCGGCGCGGATGTAGAGGTCCGGCTCGCCCTGCGTTTCATTCAGAACATGGGCGCCTCCGTTGGCGTGCATCTGGAGGATGCCGGTGAAAAGGTCCGCTTCTTTCGGAATGATGTAGCGGTCCTTGCGAATGCGCGCGATCTCTCCAGCGGTTTCCATATCTTTCAGAAGTTGCAGGAGACGGCCTTTCCAGGCGGGAGGCAGGTCCAGCGCGGCGGCGAGTCCGGCGGCGTCCAGCGGACGTTGGGAGATTTGGCGGAGAATCGAGGCCCTCAGTTTTTGCGAAGGTTCGCCTGCGGATATCTGGAACGTTTTGCCCCGACTTGCTGGCTTGGGGGAAGCTTCCTGCCGCTTTGGCGACCGTCGTGGCTTCGCATCGCGGGAGTCGGATTTTTGATTCCGCGACGGCTTGTTGCGGGCGCTTCGTTTGGGATTCGGCATGCCCCATCCATCGCCCCGCGCGCTGGCGCTGGCAAGCCCCGCCTTTTTTCGATTCGACTCCGCGGCCCTGCGGCGCAAAAATAGCCTTCTATGAAAAACGTGCGCATCGTCGAACAACTCGTCATCTTCATCGCCAACCGCCCCGGAACGCTCGCCGAGTTGTGCGACGCCCTCGGTGAGGCGAATATCAACATCTACGGCCTCACCGTCATCGACACGGTGGACCACGCCGCCGTGCGCATGGTGGTGAGCGACACGCAGAAGGCGATCGCCCTGTTGGAATCCCATGGCACCCTCGTGCTGGATAGCGAGGTGCTCATGATCGAAAACGACAACCGCCCCGGCAGCCTCTCGCGTGTGGCGCGACTCCTCTCGAAGTCGAAGGTGAATATCGAATACGCCTACCTCGCCTCGATGCCCAGCGCCAAGAGGGGCCTGCTCATCCTGCGTGTGAGCGATGTCAAGAAGGCCTTCAAAATCCTCACCGCCGCCGAGTCGGAGGATTGATCACAGCCCGGTCGGGTGGTCGATGAACTGCCACGGCAGTGCGAACTTTCTCGCCACCAACTCCGCAGCGGCCTTCACCCCAAAGGTCTCTGTGGCATAGTGGCCGGCGTAGAAAAGGTTCACTCCGAGTTCCTCCGCTGCGGTGTAGGACCAGTGGGGTCCCTCACCGGTGATAAAGGTATCCAGCCCGGCTTCGGCTGCCTTGGCGACATCCCCGCCGGCGCCTCCGGTTACGATCCCGATGTGCCTTGCCAACACGGGCCCGCCGGGTGCCAGATGCACCGGCCCGCCCACGGCTCGCTCCAAGTGGTCGCGCAAAACCTCCCGGCTCACCTCGGCCTCGAATTTCAATCCCACATTTTGACCTGCGGTTGGGAAAAACGGGACTCCATTCTCGAGTCCGAGCGCATCCGCAAGCAGAACGTTGTTTCCAATCTCGGGATGGATGTCCAGCGGCAGGTGCGCGCTGTAGATGGCCATGTCAGCCTCCATGAGCAGCCGCATCTTGCTGTAAGCCGCGCCGGTGACCCTCTGCGCTCCACTCCAGAAAAGCCCATGGTGCACGATTAAAAAATCCACGCCCGACTGCGCCGCCTCCCGGATCACCGCCTCGGTGGCATCCACCGCCGCACCCACCCGCGTTAGCCCACCGGAATTCTGCACCTGCAGTCCGTTCATGGCTTGAGGAAAATCCCCCACCTCCCGCGTGCACAACAGGTCGTTAAGGTATCGAACAGCTTCCGTAAGATGCATGAAGAACGAATACACGCGCAAGGAAGCCCGCCGAAGCCTTTTTTCTTGATTTGAGCCAGGCCCTTTTTTTCACAGGGCACATCAAAGCAGGCGGCAAGCAAGGGTGCGGCCTGAGTGTCCCAGAAGTGGTAGCCGGGCTTTACGACGACGCCACACACGCACAGGACATCGCCGTCCAAATTTTCCGGCGTGAACGGCTCCGTGGAGGAGTGGGGTTTTGATCCCAAAAACACCTTGCCACATCTGACCAACTCCCTTGCGGCAAATCGAAATCGATCCTCGCTGCTTTTTCTCGAAGACAACGCGTGTTTTTGAACGCCCAAGCAAAGAGGATGATCCTTTGAAGCCTGTCCTTGGGGTCTGACTCGAAAAACTCATTCCGCAGGACGACTCCTGAGCCGATGGGCATGGCAGAGCGAAGGGACAATTTCTTTCGGAAGACCGCCAACCCGCTGCACACATGGGGAGGCGCTCCGCTTTAGACTTCCAGCACCACGATACTGGATCCTCGCTGAAGCACAAAATTCCCTCCGTTCCGCTCTCCCGCCGGGAGGTAGTCTCAAGGAGTGCCAATCCCAGCCAAAAGCTTCCCGCTTTTCAAGGAACGGCCAGTTTGGCGCGATGATCTGTTCAACAGGACCCGTCAGGCGTGACGAATCAGCAACGTTGTCACGCCCAGGCCCCACACCTTTGCCTCTTTAGCCCTCCGCAGTCGATTCAGGCATGGTAGATTATTTTCACACATTTTTAGACAAACCCTAAATGCAATTAGTGTGAAGACGGCATAAGGTTCAGAAGTCATTTACTGGACAAAACTCCACCTAACAAACTAGCCATGAAAACATCCATCAGTCTGATAAATAAAGGTCCTCTCAAGGACTCTGGGTCCCAAAAGACTCTTCTGTTACCGGTAGCAGCCGCGTTAATGCTCGGCATCGCCCCGGTCCACGCCGCCACATACTATTGGGACAATAATGATTCAACGGCAGGATTCGGCACCGCCAGCGGAACTTGGGCGGCACCTACAACAAACGATGCCACGCAAGGATGGAGCAGCTCCTCGAATGGAACCAGCGCTTTGTCTGGAACCACAACAACCCTTGGCACCAACGCTACGACGGATGCCCTCTTTTTCGGAACCAATACCAGCGGCCTCGCGAGCGGCACGATTACGGTCTCCGGCACCGTGGGTGCGGGCTACATCACAGTCGGCTCCCAATCCGGAGCTCTCAATCTGACCGGCGGAAGCCTCTCGTTCAACGGAACGAACAGCGGCATCACAAACAACAGTGCCAATATGCTAACTATCGACTCGAGCATCGACTTCGGCAGCTTGGCGGGTAGTAATACACGGGTTCTGGCGGGTGGCACAGGAGGCATCACACTAAACGGATTTATCTCCGCTAACGGTAGTGGTCCTCGCGCCAACACCAGCGGTAATATCACTATTAACAATAGCATTTTGAATCTTGGCATTCAAATTAATAGCGGCACCGTGAGCGTGGGAGGACCTGGACTACTCTGGGCGGATATTAGCTCGAGTGATGTCAAAGGGCAAGGTGGCACACTAAACTTGAGTGGGCGCGATTTGTCAGCATTGTCGATTTCAGGCGGTATTACAATCACAGACAATGCGGCCGGGAACGGAACAAGCACGCTCACTTTAACGGGATCATCATCAAGCCAAAATGGAACTACTACTGGCATCATTGCTGATGGAGCATCGAGGAAGGTCGCCATCGTCTATAACGGCACGGGCGCGTCTCTAACCCTCAGTGCAAACAATACTTACAGCGGAAGCACCAAGTCCGCCGCAGCTACAAGAACAATTATTCTCAGCAACAACCAATCCATCCAGAACAGCGCGATCGACACGTCGGGAAATGGAACATTCACGCTTGGTTCAGGCATCACCACCCCAACCATTGGCGGTCTCATTGGCAACAAAACTCTCAGCACGGTTTTTTCTGGCAACGCGACAACCTTCGGGCAAATGACATCCCTCACGCTGAACACTGTTTCCGGAAGCAACTACACCTACAGCAGCAACATCACCAACACGACGGCCGGCTTGAGTCTTACCAAGAACGGCACCGGCACCCAGGTCCTCTCCGGAGTGAATACATACACCGGCAACACAACGATCAACTCTGGCACGCTGACACTCGGCGCTGGTGGTTCGATCGCGAACAGCACGAACATCGTGGTCAGAAATGGCGCCACCTTCAATGTGGCTTCCGTAGCGGGATATACTGTGGGATCAACCCAAACCCTCTTGGGCAGTGGAACTGTAACTGGAAATGTCACTGTGAATGGCGGACTTCAAGTGGGAAGCACACCGGGTGTATTGACCTTTGGGAACAGCTTGACGCTCGGATCTTCGGGCAATGTCACCCTCCAAGTCAACGGCACCTCCCGGGGCGTGAACTACGACGGCATCAGTATCACCAACGGCCTCACCTACGGTGGCACGCTGAACATCGCGATCGGCAGCCAATTTTTGAGCTCCGACCAGACATTCTCGCTCTTCAGCTTGGGAAGCCAGTCTGGCGATCTCGCAGCAGTCAACTTGTCCGGTGCCTATGGTTCAGGTTCCTTCGTTCTGTCGAACAACCTGTGGAGCTACACCGACTCGAACAGCAATCAATGGACATTCGACAAAGCGAGTGGCAACTTGGCGTTCTTCGCAGTTCCCGAGCCCTCGACATGGGTCCTCGTGGCACTAGGATTCATTTTCCTCCTCTGGGGTGCCCGCCGCAAGTCTAGCTCGTTCTAATCCACATTCCGAGAAGTTTTCAGATAGGATCGGATTTCAGCGGCATCACCCATTGGGACCTTCAAATCCTTATTCCAAAAAGCACTGTAGACAATTCGATAAAAAATGGGGCCTTCCCTTCCGACTAGCTCGATAAAATCAAGGAAAGACAGTTGACAGGAGGCTAGAGTATGATTGTATCTATATTGTTGCACGCAAAATAAATACACATTACTCTAGCCCCTGATATATGTCTCTTGGTGGTTCTTTTAGGTTTAAATCCCGCAGTTGGGGGTTCAAGGCGAGAAAGAATCAAGCCAATTTTCGGGGTGGAGAGGGTTGTTCCAGCACAGGTAACGCTCGGAGGTTTATTAAACATCCAACTGCGGGATTTAGGATCACTGCCAAGTTTCTGACCCCATCCGCTTGCACAGTGTAGAAAATGCCATGAAGGAAGAATCTGCTCAGAAGTCTATGAAATCCATGAACCTCTCTGCGAATACCTGATGTGACTTTAAATCACTCAATATCAGAATACAAACACGAAGTAGTCGGTCCTGAAAAACCCTCACGCTGGTAGCTGCGAGCAGAAAGCCCGACATTCTCGTGCCCAATTTTGGATTGCTGAAACAAGCGCAAAACGAACCTGCCTCATCCAGAGGATCAGGTTCGAGGCCGCTGCGGCCAGAAGCAGGTTGACCGCATCACCGAGTTGGCCTTTGAGGAAGTTGCGGCCTAATCGGAAGTCGCTTTTGATACCAAAGTCAGCTTGCTTTTAGACTTTGAAACTTGCTTGCACGGCAGATTTTCCCTGGGAGCGCGCTCGCTCTCCGGGGCCATGCGCCCAATACTTGGCGCCATCAGAATGAGAGTCCAAAACCTATCAGCTATTGGTATGAGTTCAGCCAAACCGCATGAGTAGCGGCTTCAGCCGCGAAGTGCGTTGGGCGTCACATGCAACCACCCCGAAGTCGTTTCGCGGGTAAACCCGCTACTCATGCAGCTCGCGGGGGGATGAGGACTTATACCAATAGCCGATAGCTTTTGGACTCTGCCTCTGGTTGCGCCAAGCGTCTGGCGCATGGTCTCGGGGAGCGCACTCGCCCCCGAGTGTGCTGGGACGCGCCCTCGCGGACCAGAAGCGAAAAAATGCGGCTGAAGGCCGGTGGCATCTCTCCCTATCGGGCGCGAGGCGCACCCGATTGCACCCGAGGGCGGGCGCGCTCCCCGGGAGGGTTTGCCGTGCAAACAAGTTTTAAAGTCTAAAAACAAGCTCACTTTGGTAT